>DASRGT010000021.1:0-18599 GCA_035650895.1 Vicinamibacterales bacterium | reverse complement strand
ACATGTTGCCGAGGATGTCGGCGAAGTCGCCGAACTCCGCGAACATGTTCGGGTCGAATCCGGCGCCGGCGCCGGCACCCTTGAGCCCGGCGTGGCCGTAGCGGTCGTACACGCTGCGCTTTTCGGCATCCGCGAGGACGCCGTACGCCTCGGCCGCTTCCTTGAACTTGTCCTCGGCGGCCTTGTCCCCCGGATTCTTGTCCGGGTGGTACTTCATCGCGAGCCTGCGGTAGGCGCTCTTGATCTCGCTGTCGCTGGCCGTCTTGCCGACGCCGAGCACGTCGTAGTAATCCCGCTTGCTCACGCTTTCGCTACCTTCACCATCGCCGGCCGGAGCAGCCGGTCGCCAATCATGTATCCCTTGCGCAGCTCCGCTATCACTTCGCCCTCGCGATGATCGGGACTCGATTCCTGCATCACCGCCTGGTGGATGTTCGGATCGAAGTCGGCGCCGAGCGCCTCGATCGGCCGCACGTTGTACCGCTTGAGCACGTCGTAGAGCTTCGCGTGGATCAGCTCGATGCCTTTCCGATACGCGCCGCCGCTCTCGCTCCCGTGCGCCGTCAGCGCCAGATCGAAGTCGTCCACCACGAGCAGCAGATCGAGGAGGAGGTTGACGACGGCCTGATCCGACTGCTCGCGCCGCTCGCGCTCCACGCGCTTGCGGTAGTTGTCGAACTCGGCCGCCTTGCGCATCCAGCGGTCGTAATAGTCGTCGCGCTCGCGCTGCGCGTCGGCGAGCGGATCGGTCGAAACGATCGCGTCGCCGCCCGGCTGCTCCGGCGCAGTGACTGGTTCATCAGCCATAACAGTAACGTCCTCGCGAGGGTGCCCTAGTTGGGATCGGTGAGCACGCGCGAGATCGCCTGCGCGGCGCCGTCCACCGCCGCGATCGCGCGCGAGTAGCGCATGCGCGTCGGACCGATGACGCCGACGGTGCCGGTCCCGGTGCCGTCGTTGAAGGGCGACGCAATCAAGCTGAACGGCCGGAGCGACGGATCGAGATGCTCCGCGCCGATGACGACGGTCAGCCCGGGACCGTCGATGTAGGCGTTCAGCAGCTGGACGAGCTGCTGCTTCTCCTCGATCATCTGCAGCAGCGTCTGCAGCGTGGCGAGCGTCAGCCCGCTGTCGTCGTCGAGCAGCGACGCGGTGCCGTCGACGTAGACGGTGCGCGTGTCGGGCAGATCGGCGAACGTCGAGGTGGCGAGCCGCATCGCCCGGCCGACCAGCTCGTCGTAGAGCGTGCGTTCCTCGCGCAGCCGCTCGAGCACGGCTTCGCGCGCGCGGTGGAGCGGCAGGCCGGCGAATTCCGCGTTCAGGTAGTTCGCCGCCTGACGCAGCTCGTCGGCCGTGAGCGCCTCGCCCGTATCGATCACCTTCTGCACCACGTGTCCGCCGCGCGCGACGATGACGACGAGCACGCGCGCGCCGGCAATCGGCACGAACTCGACGCGGTCGAACACCGCCGCTTCGTGCGCGGGCCCGACGGCGAACCCGACGGTCCGCGCCGCCTGCGAGAGCACGTGCGACACCTGCGGCAGGATCCCGTCGATGAGGCGCCCCGGGCTCTCGCGGCGCAGCCGCGCCTCGACCGCCGTGACGGCCCGGCCGCTCCGCCGCGACTCGAGCAGCAGGTCGACGAAGAACCGGTAGCCGCGATCGGTGGGCACGCGCCCGGCCGACGTGTGCGGCTGCTGGACGTAGCCGTCTTCTTCGAGCTGCGCGAGGATGTTGCGCACGGTGGCCGAGGACACACCGATCCCGGCGGCATTGACGAGATACGAGGAGGCGACCGGTTCGCCCGACGCGATGTGGGCGCGAACCAGCGCCGCGAGCACGCGCTTTGATCGATCCTGGGGTTCCATTAGCACTCGGACCGAGGGACTGCTAAAAGCGATTATACACGGTCCTGATAGTCGTCGTATTGCCCCGAGAGCATCATCGAGACCGCTTCGAGCAGCCCCTGCACGGTGCACGGCTTCTCGAGAAACGCCTCCGACCGCCACAGGTTGCCCCGCTGGTTGAAGAGCTGATCGGCGTAGCCCGTCAGGTACAGCACCTTCAAATCCGGCTCGCGCTGCCGCAGCTGCGCGGCGAGCACGTCGCCGTCCATCTCCGGCATCTTGTAATCGGTGAGGAGCAGATCCGGCAGCCCTTTCGCGTCGCACGCCGCGAGCGCCGCCTTCGCGTTCGAGGCGGTCTCGGTCTGGTGCCCGGCAATCCGCATCGCCTTTTGGACGAAGCTCAGAATCGACGGCTCGTCGTCGACGATCAGGATGCGGGCCATGGCTGACTCTAACGCAGTTCGGCGCGCACGGCGAGGTCGCGCGCGGCCTGCCGCGCCTCGGCCACCACTTCGCGCCGGTCGATGTGCAACGGCGTGAAGTCGTGCACGAGCAGCTCGCCGTCCACGATCGTCGTCCTGACGTCGCTTCCGCGCGCCGCGTAGACGAGCGTCGAGTACGGATCGGGCCCCGGCGCGAGGTGCGGGCGATCGCGATCGACGACGATGACGTCGGCGCGCTTGCCGATCTCGAGCGAGCCGATCTCGGCCTCGAGGCCCAGCGTCCGCGCGCCGGCGCGGGTCGCCATCCACAGCACGTCGCGCGCCGGCAGCGCGCCCGGCTTCCGGCGCATCGCCTGGAGGATCGCGGCGAGCCGCATCTCTTCGAACATGTCGAGCCGGTTGTTGCAGGCGGCGCCGTCGGCCCCGAGCGATACCGTGATGCCGCGCGCGCGCATCTCGGGCACCGGAGCGATGCCCGATCCGAGCTTCAGGTTCGACCCCGGGCAGTGCATCACGTTCACGCCGCGTTCGGCGAGCAGCCGCTGGTCCGCCTCGTCCGCCCAGACGCAGTGCGCGGCGCACAGATGCGGCGACGCGAGCCGCACCTGATCGAGGTACTCGAGATTGCTCCGGCTGCCGGAGATCTGCCGCACGATCGCGATCTCCCCCTGGGACTCCGACGCGTGCGTGTGGACGAGCGCATCGTGCTCCCGCGCGAGATCGGCGACCGACTCGAGCAGCGTGCGCGAGCACGAGACGGCGAACCGCGGCGCGAACGCCGCGCGGATCCGCCCGTCGCGCGCCCCGTGCCAGCGCTTGCGCAGCGCGACGCTTTCGTCGATGGACGCGCGCGTCTCTTCGCGCAGCCGCGGCGGCACCTGCGCGTCGAAGTCCATCATGCATTTGCCGATCGTCGCGCGCAGCCCGCTCGACGCGATTGCGTCGAACACCACGTCGGTGTCGTGCACCGTCTCCATCGTCAGCACGGCGGTCGTGCCGCTGGCGAGGAGCTCGGCCGCCGCCAGGCGCGCCGACGCGCGCAGTGTCGCCGGCGTGTGCGCGGCTTCCATCGGCCAGACGCGCATCCGCAGCCAGTCCATCAGCTCGAGGTCGTCGGCGTGGCCGCGGAAGACGGTCTGACACAGGTGGATGTGCGTCTGGATGAGTCCCGGCAGGACGTATCCGCCGCCGGCGTCGATCGTCCGGTCGTGCGGGTCGGCAATCGCGGGCGCGACCGCCGCGATGCGTCCGTCCCGGATCGACACGTCGCCGTCGACGACGTCGAAGCGGTCGTTCATCGTCACGACGGTGCCGCCGCGAATGAGCAGCGACGACATCTACTTCAGGCTGGTGGCTTCGGATTTGAGGCTGGGAGGCGACCAGCGAAGCGCCGCCGGGTTGTCTTTGCCGTGCTTGACCGCGATCAGCTCCGCGAGGATGCTGACGGCAATCTCCTGCGGCGTCACGGCGCCGATGTCGAGGCCGATCGGCGCGTGCACGCGCGCGAGGCGATCCGGCGCGACGCGGCTGTCCTTCAGCAGCTCGTCGTAGATGCGCGCCACCTTCGCGCGGCTGCCGATCAATCCGATGTAGCGCAGCTCGCGCGGCGCGAGCGCGCGCATCGCGTCGAGGTCGTTGGTGTGTCCCCGCGTGACGACCACCACGTACGCGTGCGGGGGCAGGGCGGTCCGCTCGATCCACTGCGGGATGTCGTCCACGACGATCTCGGCGGCGGTGGGGAAGCGCTCGGCGTTCGCGAATTTCTCGCGATCGTCGACGACGTGAACGACGAAGCCGACTTCGTGGGCGACGCGCGCGAGGTGATACCCGACGTGGCCGGCGCCGATAACGTAGAGCTCGGGCGACGGTTCAATCGGCTCGATGTACACGTCCATCTGGCCGCCGCAGATCAGCCCGGTGTCCTGCGCGAAGTCGTCGGTCAGCTCGTAGTGGACGAGCTGCGGCTTGCGCTGCGCGATCGCCTCGCGCGCCTTCCAGAACGCGTCGTTCTCGTAGCAGCCGCCGCCGATCGTGCCCACGGTCCGCCCGTCGCTGTAGACGAGCATCTTCGCGCCGATGCGCTGCGGCGTCGAGCCGGTGGTCGACACGATCGTGACCAGCGCCGCCGGCTCGCCCTGCTCGAGCGCCTGCGAGACCGCCGCGAACACCTCTTTGTTCACTGAAGCGATTATAGCGAGACGCCGCGCATCTCAACGGCCCGCCGCGCCGAACGCGCCCACGCCGCCGGCGCCTGCCGCGCGGTGCAGCTCGCACGGCTGCGTCGGCTCGGTGCCCGCGACGAACGCCTCGCGGATGGTCTTGGGGCACGTCGGCGTGGGCAGCCTGCCGCTCTCGGCGCAGATGTCGACGAAGCTGACGCCGTCGGGCACGTCGAACGGGACGCTGCTCCTGCCCGCGGTGGCGACTTTCATGAACTGGGTCCAGATCGGAAGGGCCGCCTGCGCGCCGCTCAGGCCGACCGGCTGGTTGTCGTCGAACCCCACCCAGACGACGGTCAGCAGATCGGGGGTGAAGCCGGCAAACCACGCGTCGCGCAGATCGTTGGTGGTGCCGGTCTTTCCGGCCGCGTCCAGCGCGAAGCCGTTCGCTCGCGCGCTGGCGGCGGTCCCCTCGTTCAGCACGCTGCGCATCATGTTGGTGACGAGAAACGTCGTGTCGGCGCGCGCGATGCGCTTCGGTTCGGCGGCGATCTTCTTCGTGACGTCGCTGCCGCCCTTGACCACGCGGAGCAGGTTCCGAAGCGGGCGGATGACGCCGCCGTTGGGGAAGATGGTGTACGCCGTGGCGATCTCGAACGGCGTCGCCTCGAAGACGCCGAGCGTGATCGACGGATACGCCTTCGGCGGATTGCCGACGCCGAGCGACTTCCACAACTTCGCGATATTGTCGTAGCCCGCCTGCTCGGCGACGTGGATCGTCCCGAGATTGCGCGAGTGCGCGAGCGCGCGGCGGTAGGTGATCGCGCCGTCGTACGTCCCCTCGTAGTTCTCGGGCGTCCACACCTGATCGTCGAACTCGAAGGTCTCCGGCTCGTCGTTGGTGATCGACGCCGGCGTGACGTCGCTGCGGCCGGCGGCGAGCGCCTGCTCGAACGCGGTGAGATAGACGAACGGCTTGAAGACCGATCCGGGCTGGCGCCGCGACACGATCGCGCGGTCGTACTGCGACTGGTTGTACGAGCGCCCGCCGACGAACGCCAGGATCTCTCCGGTTTTCGGGTCGACGGCCAGCAGCGCCGCTTCGGCCTTTCCTTTGCGCCGGCGCCGCGACAGCAGTTGATCGACGTGCGTGAGGCCGTCGCGGACCGCGTCCTGCGCGACGCGCTGCAGGTGCAGGTCGAGCGTCGTGTACACGTCCACCGCCTCGTTGGTCGTCGTCGTGAGGCCGGGATACTGATCGGCCAGCGTCTGGCCGACGTAGTCGACGAAGTACGGCGCCTCGGCTTCGAGCGCGCGCTGCACGACGGTCAGCGGTTCGCGCGACGCGCGCGTCGCGGCGTCCGGCGTGATGTAGCCGGCCTCGACCATCGCGCCGAGCACGACGTTGCGCCGCTCCTTCGAGCGGGCCGGGTTGTTGAACGGCGACAGCGCCGACGGCGACTGGATCACCCCGGCGATCGTCGCCGCTTCGGCGAGCGACAGGTTGCTGACGTCCTTGCCGAAGAAGAGCCGCGAGGCTTCCGCGACGCCGTAGATGGCGAACGATCCGCGCTGCCCGAGCGGGATGTCGTTGAGGTACATCTCGAGGATCGCGTCCTTCGACGCGCGCTGCGTCAGGACGATCGACACCCAGATCTCCAGCGCTTTGCGGCGCAGCGTCCGCTCGCGCGCGCCCTGCAGCGTCATGCCGAACTTCGGCAGGAACACGTTGCGGACCAGCTGCTGCGTGATCGTGCTGCCGCCGGCGAGGTACGTGCGGCGGCCGGTCATGTAGGAGAACGTCGCGCCCATCATGCCGATGGGGTCGACCCCCGGATGCTCGTAGAAGCGACGATCCTCGATGGCGAGCACCGCCTGCACCATCGACTGCGGGATGACCGACAGCGCGACCGGGCGCTTCTTCTCGCGCTCCGCGGCGTGGCCGAGCGCGGTCAGCACCGGCGCGTCCAGCGTCAGGCGTTCGCTCGCCTGATCGCCGAGATCCAGCTGCAGCACGCGGTCGGCCGGGCGCGGCGCCGCGGGCTTTCGGGCCGCCGCGCGCACGTCCGGCACCGTCTGCCGCTGAAAGACGACCCGCGCGATCTTCCCCTTGAACTCCGATCCGCGCGGCGCGATCGCGACGACGCCGGGACCCGTCGTGAACTCGCCCGGTTTCTCGATCGCCGGCCGCTGCGCGTAGCCGAGATCGTTCAGGCGATCGATCAGCTGCCGGTCGGTCAGCGACTGGCCGCGGCGCAATTCGAGCGGACGCGCGAAGACGCGCGGCAGAACGGTGTCGCGCTCGCCGTGCAGACGCGCATCGATCAGCCGCCCGAACGTCACCCAATAGTACCCGCCGAGCAGCACGAGAAGCACGAACGGCACCGCCGCGGCGGCGGCCGCGTAGCGGAACCAGCGATGCTGCCACAGGCGCCGGACGCGCACGATGGCGCCCCGGCCCCCGCGTCCCGCGCCGCTTCGGGGTTTTGGTTTCTTAGATACTGACAATCCAGTGCCTGCCCAGGTCGAGTGGAAGCTCTTCGTCCAGTCGATCGACGAGCGCCGGGCCGTACTGGTTCAGGAACGAGACGAACCCGATCGTCCGCTCCTGCGCATGGCCGCCGGGGAAGGCGAGTGCGCGGGCGTGCATGAACTGGCGCCGCAGCGTTTCGTCGCGCCGCTTCGCCGCCGAGATGATCTTGCCGTGGAGATTCTGCAGGTCGTGCTGCATGCGGCTCAGCGTCGAGCGGGCCGCACCCTCGAGCGTCGGATCGAGCGCCGGGATCGCACCGATGAGCTGCTGCATCTGCGCCTCGATCGTGTTCTCGGCGCGGGAGAACGATTCCTCCACGGCCGGCGGGATCTGGGCGCGCAGCAGGTCGTTCAGCGCCGCTTCGTCCTGCGCCTGCAGCGACTCGATCGGCAGCTTGTACTTGGTCATGAAGCGCATGGCGGCCGAATCGAGCAGCGTCGCCGACGCACGCGGGAAGAACAGCGGCATCGGGACGCCGAAATGCTCGTACACGCCGCGCAGCTGGCCCAGATACGCGAGCTCGTTCGGTCCGGCCACGTAGCAGATCGTGGGGAAGATCGTGTCCTGCACGATCGGACGCGTCAGCACGTTCGGGCTGAACGCGGTCGGCCGGTCGGTCGCCTGCTGCAGCATCGCGTCGACCGGGAACTGCTCGTTCCCGACGACGAACTGGCCGTCGTGCTTCTTGATCGCCCGGCGGCCGCCGTCCAGCCGGAACAGCGCGGCGCCGTCGTCCTGCAGGTGCACCTGCGCGTGGTAACCGCGCGCGATCAGATCGGATCCGGCGAGCGACGCGCGCTTGACCGTTTCGCCGGGATGCGACAGCTCGTGCGCGAACACGCGGCTGACGAGCGGCTTCGACGCGGGATCCGACGAGTCGTACACCACCAGCCCGCGGTCGCCGAGGACGTGCTCGAGCCAGCGGCCGAACGCGTCGGCCATCCCCGTGCTCGGGGCGTACGCTCGCTGCAGCGCGTCGAGCAGTTCGTGTTTGAAGGGAGAGTCGGGGAGGGCGGCGTCGAGATCGCCGAGCGCCTGCACGATCGAGCGGTCGAGGCTGATGTTCGCCACCGGCGCCGGCTCGACACCAGGCCGCGCCGGCAGCGACACGGTCTGCGGCGCGAGCTCGGCCCCGAACACCGTACACGACCGGACTTCTTCCCAGTCGTGATCCTCGGCGTCGATCCAGAAGATCGGGACGACCGGCACCTGATGATCGCGCGAAACCTGGTCGGCGAGCTTCAGCGCCGTCAGCGCCTTCAGCAGCGTGAACAGCGGACCGCCGAACAGTCCCGCCTGCTGCCCGGTGACGATGGCGACGGCGTTCGGATTGGCGAGCAGCCGGGCGGCCTCGCGCGCGCGGGGCGGCGCGCCGCGGCGCTCCTGCTGCGCTTCGAGCACGGCGGCGATCGCCGCGCGGCTCCGGTCGTGCGCCTGCGTGCGCCGGATGACGTCGGCCCAGGCGTTGCGGTCCGCGGGATCGCCGGAGAAGAACGGCGCGACGCTGCGGAAGTCGTACGCGTAGTCCGCGGCGAGGCGCCGAATCCACGGGAAGCGGCGGACGTCAACCGGGATGCGCGCCGAAGACTCTTCGGTCGCCGACGACGACTTCGATGAGTTCACCTGCACAGGAAAAGCTACTCTCTCCCAGCGTCGCGGAAACTGTCAACCATGTTAGACTTACAACACATTTCGCACTCCAGGAGTCCTTCGCTGCACACGGAACCCACCGGCACTGCGCCTCCAGACGCGTTCGGACCGTTTCGTGTTCTTCATCAGGTAGGGGCGGGGACGTTGGGCCCGGTGTTCCGCGCTTATGACGCGGAGCGCGAGCGCCTCGTTGCAGTCAAGCTGTTCAAACTCGACCTCCCGCCCGAGCGCGTCCACCAGCTGGTCGCCGAGCTCGAAGGGCTGATCGTCGCCGACCTGAACCACCCCGGTTTCGCGAAGCCGCTTGCCACCGGCATCAGCGGCGTCTCCGCGTACCTCGCACAGGATTACGTCGCGGCCGAGTCGCTCGATCTCGCCATCCGGGAATACGGGCCCGCCCCGGCATCCGACGCGCTGCGGGTTGCGGCGCAGGTCGCCGGCGCGCTCGATTTTGCGGCGGTCGTCAAGATTCACCACGGCGCCCTGCACCCGCGCGACGTGCTGCTGTCGCCCGACGACACGCGCATGACCGGCATCGGCATCGCGCAGGCGCTGCAGAAAGTCGGCGTCGCGGTTCCCGTGCGTCGGCCCTACACCGCGCCCGAGCGGCTCGACGATCCCGCGATCACCGCGCGCGGCGATCTGTTCAGCCTCGCCGCCGTCGTCTTCGAGCTGCTCACGGGCAAGCGGATCGCCGGGACGGGACAGCACGTCGGCGACGCGGTCGCCGGCGTCGCCGGCGCCAACGTCGCGGCGCTGCGGCAGGTGTTCGCGCGTGCGCTTGCCGAATCGCCGGCGGATCGCTTCGACACGGCGCTCGAATTCGTCGAAGCGCTGAAGCAGGCATTCTCGGCCTCGTCGATCGCGAGCCCTCAGCCGCCGGGCAGGCGATCGAAGGTCGAGACGCGGAAGAGCAGCGACGTCGAACCCATCCGTGACGAGCCGCCGCGCGCGCCCGTGTCGTTGCCGTTCGACGTGCCGGAAGCGTCCGATCGCGCCGACGTCGAGCTGCCGATCGTGCTCCCGCAGCCCTCAGTGTCCGCCGACCCGTCGGTGCACGAATCGGTGCCGGATCTGCAGCTCGCCGCCGCCGAAGAGCAGCGATACGCCGATGTCGAACCGGGCCCGGTGGCCGCATCGTCGCTCGCCGCCACCGTCGACCATGTCGGTGACGATGCGAGCGGGAAGCACGATGGGGGCGACGGCGCGGACGAAAAGTACGCCGAGAAGTACAACGTCGTCACGTCGGCGGCCGCAGCGCCGCCGGCGTGGGCGCCCGATGCGCGTCCCGGTGCCGAACGGCGCCGTTCGGCGGTGTGGCCGATCCTGCTCGCGCTGATCGTGGGCGTGGCCGTGGGGTTCGCCGCCGGCTACGGCGTCGGCAACCGCGATCGGTCGACCGCCGCCGACTCGGTCGCGACGCGGCCGTCGGATGTGCCGGCGCCGCCGCCGCGGACAGCCGGCAGGGAATTCACCGAGAGCGCCGTTCCGCCGCCGCGCGAGTCGCGACCGGCGCCCGCCGAACCGCGTCCGGCCTCTCCGCCGGCGGCGCGCGAACCCGACACGGCGACCGCTCCGGGGCGGCTGCTGATCCATTCGCTGCCCTCCGGCGCGCGCGTGACGGTGGACGGCAAGGAGGCCGGCACGACGCCCGCCGTGGTGCGCGAACTGCCGACGGGGACGCACCGCGTCCGCGTGACACGGGAGGGCTACACTGCGGCGGACCAGCGCGTGGTGATCACCGCCAAGCGGCCGGCGCAGACGCTGAACGTCTCGCTCGAACGCGAGCGTCGGGCGTCGCAGGGCACCTCCGGCGGATTCAACGGCGGGCTGTTCATCGATTCGCGGCCCGCGGGAGCCAAGGTGTTTCTCGACGGGAAGCTGATTGGCACGACGCCGCTCGGGATGGCGTCGGTGGCGGCCGGCGAGCACGCCGTCCGCCTCGAATATGACGGCTATCGCCGCTGGACGTCCTCGGTTCGCGTCGTCGCGGGCGAACAGAATCGCGTCACCGCGTCGTTGGAGAAGTAGCGAATGGAAGCAGTGCTCGCATTGGAAGACGGGACGTGGGTGCGCGGCCAGGCCGCGGGCGCCGAAGGCGAGGCGGCCGGCGAGGTCGTGTTCAACACGAGCATGTCCGGCTATCAGGAGATCCTCACCGACCCGTCGTACGCCGGGCAGATCGTCACGATGACCTGTCCCGAAATCGGCAACTACGGTGTTGCCAACGAGGACGTCGAGTCGCGCAAGCCGCAGGTGGCGGGCTTCATCATCCGCGACGAGTCGCCGATGGCGAGCAACTGGCGCGCCAGCGGCACGCTTCGCGAGTACCTCGTCGAGAACGGCATCGTCGCGATCTCCGACGTCGACACGCGCGCGCTGACGCGCCAGCTGCGGTCGGCCGGCGTCATGCGCGGCGTGATCGCGACCGGCCGGCAGCTGGATCCGAACGCGCTCGTCGAGCGGGCGCGCGCGATTCCGCAGATGGAGGGATCCGATCTCGTCAAGCAGGTGACCACCGGCGAGGTGTTCGACTGGCCCGAAGAAGATCCCGACGAGTTCGGGATCACGCCGGCGCGGCGCGCGAACAGGCGCTTCAAAGTGGCCGCGTACGACTACGGCATGAAGTGGAACATCCTGCGGCGCCTCAGCGCGCACGGGTGCGACGTGCGCGTCTTCCCGGCGTCGGCGCCTGCGTCCGATCTCCTCGCGATGCAGCCCGACGGCGTGTTCCTGAGCAACGGCCCCGGGGATCCGGCGGCGGTCCCGTACGCGATCGCCAACGCGAAGCAGCTGGTCGACGCGCACGTGCCGGTGTTCGGCATCTGTCTCGGCCACCAGATTCTCGGCCTCGCGATGGGCGGCCGCACGTTCAAGCTGAAGTTCGGCCACCGCGGCGGCAATCACCCGGTGAAGAAGCTCGAGACGGGCAGGGTCGAGATCACGTCGCAGAATCACGGCTTCGCCGTCGATCCCGCGACGCTGCCGGCCGACGTCGAGGTGACGCACCTCAATCTGTACGACGGCACCGTCGAAGGGCTGCGTCACAAGGATCGGCCGGTGTTCTGCGTGCAGTATCATCCCGAGGCTTCGCCAGGCCCGCACGACGCGGATTACCTGTTCGACGACTTCCTGTCGCTGATCGAGGAGAACCGGGGCTAGGCGCTCCCGCCGCCAGTCCCTTCAGAGATGCCCAAGCGCACCGACATCAAACGCGTCCTCATCATCGGCTCGGGGCCCATCGTCATCGGCCAGGCGTGCGAGTTCGATTACTCCGGCAGCCAGGCGTGCAAGGCGCTGCGCGCCGAGGGGCTCGAGGTGATCCTCGTCAACAGCAACCCGGCGACGATCATGACCGACCCGGAGCTGGCGGACCGGACCTACGTCGAGCCGCTCACCGTGGAAGTGCTCGAGCAGATCATCGCGCGCGAACGGCCCGACGCGCTGCTGCCGACGGTCGGCGGCCAGACGGCACTGAACCTCGCCGTCGACCTCGCCGCCGCCGGCGTCCTCGACAAGTACCGCGTCCAGCTGATCGGCGCGTCGATCGCCGCCATCAAGGTGGCCGAGGATCGGCAGCTGTTCAAGGACGCGATGCGCGAGATCGGCCTCGACGTGCCGCAGAGCGGCGTGGCGCGATCGCTGGCGGAGGCGATCGAGCTCGCGAAGACGCTCGGGTTTCCGCTCGTGATCCGTCCGTCGTTCACGCTGGGCGGCGTCGGCGGCGGCATCGCCTACAACATCGAGGAGTTCCGCGACCTGGCGGAGCGGGGCATCGAGCTGAGCCCGGTGCACGAGATCCTCGTCGAGGAATCGGTGATCGGCTGGAAGGAATTCGAGCTCGAGGTGATGCGCGACGTCGCCGACAACTTCGTCGTCATCTGCTCGATCGAGAACATCGACCCGATGGGCGTCCACACCGGCGACAGCATCACCGTGGCGCCGATCCTCACGCTGACCGACAAGGAGTACCAGCGGATGCGCGACGCCGCGCGCCGCATCATCAGCAAGGTCGGCGTCGAGACCGGCGGGTCGAACATCCAGTTCGCGATCAACCCGACGAACGGCCGGATGGTCGTCATCGAGATGAATCCGCGCGTCTCGCGCTCGTCGGCGCTCGCGTCGAAGGCCACCGGGTTTCCGATCGCGAAGATTGCCGCGAAGCTCGCGCTCGGCTATCACCTCGACGAGATCCCGAACGACATCACGCGCCTGACGCCGGCCTCCTTCGAGCCGACGATCGACTACGTCGTCGTCAAGATCCCGCGGTGGAACTTCGAGAAGTTCCCGCAGGCGGACCGCACGCTCACGACGCAGATGAAGTCGGTGGGCGAGGCGATGGCGATCGGCCGCACGTTCAAGGAAGCGTTCATGAAGGGGATCCGCTCGCTCGAGCTCGGGCGCAGCGGCCTGCTGTTCGCGCCGTCGCCGATGGACGACGAAGACGACGCGGCGCTGCGCAAGCGGCTCGCGATCCCCAACGACCGCCGGATGTGGGATCTCTTCCGCGCGATCGCCCGCGGGTGGAGCGTCGAGCAGCTGCACGAGATCACGCGGATCGATCCCTGGTTCCTGCGCCAGTTCAGCGAGATCGCGGCGCTGCGGCGCGACGCGGCGGCGACCGGAGTGGCGAAGATGTCGGCGGAGCAGCTGCGACGCGCGAAGCGCGCCGGCTTCGGCGACCAGGAGCTGGCGCTCGCCACGGGCGCGACCGAGCGCGCGGTGCGCGAGAAGCGCGCCGAGCACGGGCTGAAGCCGGTCTACAAGCGCGTCGACACGTGCGCCGCGGAGTTCGAATCGTTCACGCCGTATCTCTACAGCGCGTACGAGCCGACGTGCGAAGCGAACCCGACCGCGCGCGACAAGGTGGTGATTCTGGGCAGCGGGCCGAACCGGATCGGCCAGGGCATCGAGTTCGACTACTGCTGCTGCCACGCGGCCTTCGCGCTGAAGGAAGAAGGCCTCGAGACGGTGATGATCAACTGCAACCCCGAGACCGTGTCGACCGACTACGACACGGCCGACCGGCTCTACTTCCAGCCGCTCACCTTCGAGGACGTCATGGCGGTCATCGACGTCGAGCGCGCCGGAGGCGGCGAGGTGTCGTGTCTGGTGCAGTTCGGCGGGCAGACGCCGCTGAAGCTCGCGCTTGCGCTGCAGGGCGCCGGCGTGCGCATTCTGGGGACGTCGCCCGATTCGATCGACCTCGCCGAAGATCGGAAGCGCTTCGCGAAGCTGCTCGCGGATCTCGACATCACGCAGCCCGCCAGCGGCACCGCGACATCGCGCCAGGAAGCGCAGGCCGCGGCGGCATCCATCGGATTCCCGGTGGTCGTGCGCCCCTCGTACGTGCTCGGCGGACGCGCGATGGCGATCGTGTAC
Organism: Vicinamibacterales bacterium; assembly: GCA_035650895.1. Taxonomy (GTDB): domain Bacteria; phylum Acidobacteriota; class Vicinamibacteria; order Vicinamibacterales; family CAVVIG01; genus Gp6-AA45. Next base: position 4,585 of record DASRGT010000021.1, on the reverse strand, counting down.
GACTCCACGGCGCTCGACCGCTACATGACCCACGCGGTGGAGGCGTCGCCCGAGCATCCGATTCTCGTCGACAAGTTCCTCGAGGACGCGTTCGAGTTCGACGTCGACGCCGTCGCCGATGCCTCGGGCGCGGTCGTGATCGGCGGCATCATGGAGCACATCGAGGAGGCCGGCATCCATTCCGGCGACAGCTCGTGCGTCGTCCCGCCGTTCATCTGCCCCGAGCGCCATCTCCACACGATCCGCGACTACACGCGCCGCGTGGCGCGCGCCCTGAAGGTCGTCGGCCTGATGAACGTCCAGTACGCGATCAAGGACGACGTCGTCTACGTCCTCGAGGTGAATCCGCGCGCGTCGCGGACCGTGCCGTACCTGTCGAAGGCGGCCGGCGTTTCGCTCGCGAAGATCGCGGCGAAAGTGATGGCGGGTCGATCGCTCGCCGAGCTCGGCCTGACCGACGATCTCCAGGTCGCCGGCGTGTTCGTCAAGAGCCCGGTGTTCCCGTTCGTGCGGTTCCCCGGCGTCGACACGATTCTCGGGCCCGAGATGAAGTCGACCGGCGAGGTGATGGGCGGCTCGACGAATTTCGGCGTCGCGTTCGCGAAGGCGCAGCTGTCGGTGGGGCAACGGCTGCCGGAGCGCGGGACCGCGTTCGTCAGCGTCAACAACGACGACAAGGCGAACCTGGTGCCGATCGCGCGCGATCTCGTGCAGCTCGGCTTCCGGCTGATTGCGTCGCGCGGCACGGCGGCCTACCTGCGCGCGTACGGTCTCGACGTGGACGTGGTCTACAAGGTCAACGAAGGCCGGCCGAACATCGCCGACGAGATCGTCAATCGCAAGGTCGATCTCATCGTGAACACGCCCCTGGGCCGGGAGTCGTTCTTCGACGACCGGACGGTGCGACGAGCGGCGATGATGCATCAGGTGCCCTGCATCACGACGTTGACCGGCGCGGCCGCGGCCGTGCAGGCGATCCGCGCGCTGCGGCAGGAAGGGCTGGAAGTGCGCGCGCTGCAGGACTACTACGCCGGAATTGCCGCGGCGCGGTCGTAGGCGCCGGGCACGTTCTGCCCGCAGTCAGCGTCGCTCCGACGATCGGGACGCGGCGAAGGTCGCGAACAAGTTGCCTGTTCGCAGCGGCTTTCGCGATCGTCATGCCTTCGTGATCCTCGTCGCGTGACGAAGGTCGACGCTTTGCATGGCGGCTCGGCCGCATGCGAACCGTCGCCGCCCTCCCCGCGTCCGCGCTGATTGCCGGCGCCGCGCTCGGCATGTTCCTTCCCGAACCGCACTTCCGCATCGGCGCGGGACTGCTCGTCGCCGCGTGGATCGTTGTGCTCGGCGCGTGGAGATCGCGGCGGCCGCTGCTGCTCGCGTCCGCCGTCGCCGCGACGTTTTTCGCCGGCGGCAGCGTGCTGGGCGCGCGCGCGTGGCAGCGCGCATGGCGACCGCCGCTGCGCGCCGCCTTCGAGCGCGCCGAGTCGAACGGCGAAGCGTTCCTCATGCTCGAGGGCACGCTGCGGACGGACGCGGAGCCGTCGGCGTCCGGCGTGTCGGTCAGTGTGGAGGTGGAATCCTGCCGCGGGTGTCCCTCCTTCCGGTCCCGTCCGTCGGGCGTCATCCTCACCATCGTGGGCGCGATCGCGCGGGATCGCGCCGACGGGTGGCGGGCGGGCCGACGCATCCGCGCGCCTGCGACGCTGCGGCGTCCGTCGGTCTACCTCGATCCGGCTGTGCCCGACAACGAGCGGGCGCTCGCGCGGCGCGGGACGACGCTCGTCGGCACCGTGAAGAGCGGCGCGCTCGTCGACCTCGTGGCGCGCGGATCGTGGATCGACGAAACGCTGGGGGCGACGCGCGCCTTTGCGCGGCGCGCGATTGTCGACGACGTGGGCCGGTGGAGCGCGCGGGCGGCCGCCATCGTCACCGCGATCGTCATCGGCGACCGCGCGGGCCTCGACGCCGACGTCCAGCGGAAACTGCAGGACGCGGGCACGTATCACGTGATCGCGATCTCGGGCGGCAACATCGCCATCCTCGCCGGCCTGATGATCGGCGGCTTCCGCCTCGCCGGCTGGTTCGGCCGCGCGGCGATGCTGGCGTCGATTCTCCTGCTCGCCGCCTACGCCGCGCTCGTCGGCGGCGGGGCGTCGGTCGACCGCGCCACGCTGATGGCGGCGATCTACTTCGGCGGCCGCGCGATCGATCACCGGACCGCGCCGCTGAACACGCTTGCGGTCGCGGCGGCGCTGATCGTCGCCGCCGATCCGCTGTCGGTCGCGGATCCCGCGTTCGTGCTGACGTTCGGGGCGACGCTGGCGATCCTCGTCGCGGCGGCGGCGCTCGGGGGCCGCGAAGGTCGCGAAGCGGCGAAAGTCCCCGGCGGCGCGTCCGATTCCGATGCCGCCGCGCCGGTGGCGCCGCGGTGGTGGTCGTGGATCCGGAGCATCGCGCGTCGAACCGCGCTGCCGATGCTGGTGGCATCACTTGCAGCCGAGGTGATGCTGTTCCCCGTCGGGGCGCTCGTGTTCTCGCGGATCACGTTCGCGGGACTCGGCCTGAACTTCCTGGCGATTCCGCTCATGGCCGTCGCGCAGGTCGCCGGGATGGCCGTCGTTCCGCTCGCGGTCGTGTCGCGGCCGCTCGCGATGGCCGCCGGATCGATCGCGGCGATCGGAGCCGAAGGGCTGGTCTGGTCGGCGGATCTCGTCCGCTTCGCGCCAGCGGTCGCATACCGTGTGGCGTCGCCGGCGCCGGCCGCGGCGGCGATCTACTACGTCGCGCTTGCGGCGACGTGCTGGCAGTGGCGGCGCGGCGGCACGCCCGTGCTGCGCCGGGCGGCGTGCGCGGTGACGGGCGCCGCGGCGATCTGGATCCTGATCGATCCGCATTCGCTCCGCGCGGCGCACGGCGACGGCCGCCTTCGCGTCACCTTCGTCGACGTGGGGCAGGGCGACGCGGCCTTCGTCCGGTTTCCGCGCGGGTCGACGCTTCTGGTCGACGCCGGCGGCCTGTCGTTCGCCTCCGCCTTCGACGTCGGCGACCGCGTCGTCGCGCCCGTGTTGCGGGATGCCGGCTTCTACCGCGTCGACTACGTCGCGCTGACCCACGGCGATCCCGATCACATCGGCGGCGCGCGATCGATCGTGCGCGAGTTCCGGCCGCGGGAAGTGTGGGAGGGGATTCCGGTGCCGCGGTCGGCGCCGCTCGCGATCCTGCGCGCCGCCGCGCAGGAGGTCGGCGCGCGATGGGCGAACGTGTACGCCGGCGATCGGATCCGCGTCGACGGGGTGGACGTGATCGCGCATCACCCGCGTCCGCCGGACTGGGAGCGGCAGAAGGTGCGCAACGACGACTCGCTCGTGGTCGAACTGCGGTGGCGTGACGTGTCGGTGCTGCTGACGGGCGACGTCGGCAAGTCGGTCGAGCCGGAGATCGCCGGCTCGATTGCGCCGGCGCTGCTGCGTGTCGTCAAGGTGCCGCATCACGGCAGCCTCACGTCGAGCAGCGAGGCGTTCGTGACGCGGCTCCGTCCGCAGGTGGCGGTGTTCAGCGTCGGGCGGGGGAACCATTTCGGGCACCCGGCACCGGAGGTCGTGGAGCGCTATCGGGAGATCGGCGCCGGGATTTTCCGGACGGACCAGGATGGGGCCGTGACGATCGAGACCGACGGCCGCTCGTTGAGCGCGGCCACGTTTTCGGGCCGGCGGCTCTCGCTGGCGCCGGGTGCCCTCGCCGCCAGGTGAACTCGAACCGCTACTTCACCTTCTGCCACTCCGCTTCCATCTGTTCCAGCGTCATGTCGCCGAAGGTCCGTCCGCTCGCGGCGATCGCGGTCTCCATTGCGGAGAATCGCCCGGTAAATTTGTCGTTCGCCTTCCGCAGCGCGGTCTCCGGCTCGATCCCGAGTTGTCGCGCGAGCTGAACGATCGAGAAGAGCAGGTCGCCCATCTCTTCTTCCGCGCGCGCCTCGTCGCGGGCGCCCGGCGCGTCCACGACTTCCCGCAGCTCGCGCACTTCTTCTTCGATTTTGTCCACGACATCGGCGGTCCTGGTCCAGTCGAACCCGACGGAGGCGGCGCGAACGCCGATGTGGTACGCGCGCAGCAGCGCCGGCAGCACCGGCGAGATCCCGCTCAGCAGCGTCTTCCGGACGGCGCGTTCGCCGGCCGCCGCCTTCTCCTGCGCCTTGATTTCTTCCCACCGTACGCGCACCTGGCCGGCCGACTCGAGCGCCGCCTCGCCGTCGCCGCGCCCGAACACGTGCGGGTGGCGGCGCACCAGCTTGTCGGCGATTTGCTGGAGCGAATCGGCAATCGAGAAGCGGCCCGCTTCGGATTCGAGCTGCGCCAGGAAGACCGCCTCGAACACGAAATCGCCGAGTTCTTCGCACAGCGCGGCGTGGTCGTGCCGGTCGATCGCCTCGAGCACTTCGTAGGTCTCTTCGAGCACGAACGGCTTGAGGGTGTCGATCGTCTGCTCGCGATCCCACGGGCAGCCGTCAGGTCCTCGCAGCGTGGCCATGATCTCCATGAGCCGGGAGAGCTCGGCGGCGGCGCGACGCGTATCGGACATTTGCTAA
>DASRGT010000020.1:0-84446 GCA_035650895.1 Vicinamibacterales bacterium | reverse complement strand
CGCGCGACTGGCGGGCCGCGCCGCTCGTCAGCGCGTCGAGCACGTCGGTCAGCGAACGCGCCTCGTCCATCTGCCGCATCGCGGCGGCCAGGTCGGGGACGGTCGTGTCCTGCACCGCGGGCGGCGGCTCCGGGGGCGGAGGGGGCGGCGGCGGCTCGACCGCCGGCGGCGCGGCGGCGCGCAGTTCTGCCATCGCGGCGTCGATTTGGTGCTGCACTTCGGCGTGCAGCCGGTCGCTCAGGGCGTCGAACGCCCGCTTCAGGTCGTCGTCGAACGTCATCTGTGGGATGCCTGGAATTATACAACCTCAAGCTGCTGAATGGTTTATACTGAAAGGGAAGATCGCGCGAGCACGTCGACCGCCACACCTCTATATATGGGGGCGATTCGGTTTCGACGGGGGTAAGGAATCGCGGGATGCATGCCGAGCGCCATCGCCTCGTAAATCCGGTGGAACACAACGTAACTGCGGACACGCAGCTCGCTCTCGCTGCTTAACTAACCCTTAAGTCAGCGACGTCCGCCTCGTCCCCGCCTGTGGGATGGGGGCCGGATGTCATAAATGCAGGCTGGTCGCCGTTGGCGGTTCCGACGGGCGGCGACGAGATCCATCGGAGCTAGCGATCGCCGGTTTCCGTCGCGCTTTGACGGCGGTCGCGAAACTTCAAGAGCGGCTACGCATGTAGAGTCCTTCGAGGGCGTACTCTCGGACGCGGGTTCGACTCCCGCCGCCTCCACCACTTTTCTGTGCGCGCGGCGACAGCGGCGCCGGTCGCGACATCGATCCACTCGTCGATGTCGAGTCCGATCGCACGTGTGAGATCTTCTTCTTCTTTCCCCGGCGGTCCGCCGTCATCGGTCATCACTCCGCCGGACTGTTCGATCTCCTGCCGGTCGTCATCCGACAGCGCCGCCGTGAGTTCTCGAATTCGGATCACCGGATCCGTGCGCAACGCAGCGGCCTCGCGTGCGATGCGTGCCTCGGCGCCGCCGCGCGCCCGACTGACCCTTTTCCTCACATCTTGATCTTCGGTCGACCCTCCGCGACGCCATCCGGCGTGCCTTGTTGCCCGTGCAGCGCGCGCGGCGGCGTGCCACCGGCCCTGCGATCAGCGAATCAATCCGCGGAGGGAATTTGAGCGGCTTGAGATCGTTGGGCAAGCCCCGCGATGCCCGCGACAATCGTCGTGAGTTCCATGGGATCGATTGGTTTGGGCACGTGCATGTTGAAGCCGGCCGCCAGTGCTCGCGCGCGGTCTGTCGGCCGACCGTACGCCGTCAGCGCGATGGCGGGCGTGGCGCCGCCATCGGCGATCGATAGCGAACGCACTCGTTGGATCAACGAATAACCGTCCTCGCCCGGCATCTCGATATCGGCGACGAGCACATCGGGCATCCAATTCCGCACGATGTCGAACGCCGGCGCTGCCGACGTGCACGCGCGAACGTCGGCGCCGGCACGCAACAGGATGTCTTCTGCCAGCGCAAGTCCGTCAGCGTCGTCATCGACCACAATCACGCGCATGCCCTCGAGGCGCGTCACGTCGGCGGGCGCTCCGCTCGGCATGGCCGGCGTCGGCGTGGATTCGGTGAGGCCGTGCGGGATTGGGGGCAGCGTGACACGGAATGTGGCGCCCTGACCGGCCCCAGGGCTCTGGGCCGATACCGTCCCGCCGTGCTGCTCGACGAGATGCTTGACGAGTGCCAGTCCGATCCCGAGGCCGCCGTGCGGCCGCGTGCTGGAGCTGTCGCCCTGACGAAACCGCTCGAACACGTGCGGCAGCATCTCTGGCGCGATGCCCTGCCCGGTGTCGCGCACCACGATCTCCACGTGCGATCCGCAGCGCTCGAGCCGTAACTCGACGGTGCCGCCCGACGGCGTGAACTTCACGGCGTTGGTCAGCAAGTTCCAGACGACCTGTTGCAGGCGGCCGGGATCGGCGCAGGCCACCGCATCGGGATCGATGGAGGTCTGGAGGGCCACGTTCTTCGATGCCGCCGCGGGCCGCACGGCGTCCAGCGCGGCCTGCATCACCTGCGGCAACTCGACGCGCCCGAGTTCGAGACGCAGCTTGCCTCGCGCGATGCGCGACAGATCGAGCAGATCGTCGATCAACTGCATCTGGATGTCGGCGTTGCGGACGATGGCGCTCTTCGCACGGCGTTCTGCCGCGGCGTCGCGCAACTGCCCGTCCTGGAGCATCTTTGCCCAGCCGAAGACCGCATTGAGCGGGGTGCGCAGCTCGTGCGACAGCACCGCCATGAATTCGTCCTTGGCGCGATCCGCCGATTCTGCGGCTTCCCGCGCGACCCGTTCCTTCCGCAGCAAATCCTCACGCTCGGCGCTGGCGCGATCGAGAGCCTCGGCCGCCGACGTCAGGGCGTCCCCGACGTCACGGATCTCCTGGAGGTCTGTCATGGGCGGCACGGGCCGGCGCCCCTCGCCCAGGGCTTGCGCCGCGATTCGCAGCGCGTCGATCGGCTGTGTGATCGTCCGGGCGACCCACACCGCCGCGAATGCGCCGAGCGCAATCGAGAGGAGAAGGCCGCCGCCGTAAATGGCGAGCGCTTGATAGGCGGCCGCGTCGGCGAGCGCCGTCGGCAGGCCGAGCACGGCCATCCAGCCGCTCGCCAGGCGCGTATACGGCGTGAGGATACGCTCGTTCTCCAGCGTGTACGAGATCCCGAAGCCCTCGGCACCGCCTTGCGCGACCACGCGCTGCGCGGTGTCGGACAGGCGGCCTCCCAGGTTCTGTTCGTGTCCTCGCGAGCGCGCCACGCGCACGCCTCGGGCATCGACGATCGAGATGACCCAATCCGACGGGAGCTGTTGGCGCTCGAGCACGTTGCGGATCGCCTCGGGCGTGATGATGGCCGAGAGGATGAACTTCACCGCGCCGCCCCGAATCACCGGGACCCGGACCGGAAAGTACCAGTCGGTCTGCGCCGCGCGTGTCAAGTTGCCGGCGACCGCCGATCTGGTGCGCACGGCGCGTTCGAAGCTCTCCTCATCCAGGATCGGTCGCAGCGTCCCCGCGGCCGAACTCCGCGTATCGACGAGCGGCGTGCCATGCGGGTCTGCGAGCACAATGGCCGCCCACGTGGGTCGCAGGTGCAGCACCCGCTCGGCCCGCCGGCGGAACTCGGCATCGATATCGCCGTCGAGCGTTGGAGATGTGGCGAGCGTTTCGAGGATCGCGACGGCGCTTCGCAGCTCGGCGTCGACGGCGTTCGCGACCGAGCGCGACAGCTCCAGGCCGACGCGCGCCGACTGACGCCGCTGCTGCTCTTCGAGCGCTCTCAGTCCGAGTCCGGCCATCACGGCCAGTGGGACCACTCCCGCGGCGCTGAGGAGGAACAGCCGCCTGCGGAGCGGGGTACCGAACGCTGATCGACGCCTGAACGTGAACATTGTGAGTGAGGCGATCGGTCGGGCCATGTTGCCACAGTTCTGCCGTATCGGTGGCGACTCGACCGACCTATGTTTCGTCGCGAATGTTTCGGGCTAGCTCGACCGTGAAAAGCGGAAGCGCCGCCTGGCCAAGGGACCCTGAGGCTTGCGACGCGGCGTCGGCGTGCGGCGGCCGTGCTGCTTGCTCCATTCGTGTTCCAACTCGGCCCATTGTCGTCGCTCCGTCGGCGTCTGACCGGTGACGCTCGGCGTTCGGCGACTCGGCATCTGACCGAGTCGTTCTACTGGACGCGGCGGACTCTCCGGGTGCGCTGACGATATTGATACATGCCGCACGTCGAGCAGTTGTAGTCGTCCCACTGCTCTGGATGACGAGCGCTGACACCACCAATGTGGCTGCATTCGTATTTCATCGCTCGGTCGCACAGTGGACACCTCAACGCAGGCGGCACCAGCGGCGGTGTGGTCGTACTGAAACGCGCATGTGACCGTGCCAGCGCGGTTCGGCGGGGTGACGAGCGCGGCGGCTCCGGCGTCCGCGGCGGCGCCGCCGGCGCCGCGGTACGATCCGACGTGTCGGGCGCGTTCGCTGCGCGCGTGACGAGGCGCCGCGCTTCGCGCACGACGGCGTCAGGCGGCGTCGGCTTGACGAAAACGCCGTTCGCGCCGGCTCGCTTGATCAGATCCAATTCATTCGAGCGCGCCTCTGACGTCACCACGAGGATGGGCACCGAACGCGTGGCGTCGTCTCGACGAAGGATGTCGCACAGTGCGCGGCCGTCCACGATCGGCAAGCGCCACTCCGTGATGATCAGGGAGGGCGGTTCGGTCAACGCCTTCGTCATGGCGTCGCGTCCATCCAGCGCTTCCACGACGTCCCATCCGGCGAGAGCCAGGGCCGTGTGAAAGAGCGCGCGCGTGTCGGCGTCGGCGTCGACGATCAGCGCGCACGAAGAATGGTGTTCGGCTGCCTGTTGTTCGTCGGGCATCGTCGTGCTCTTCATCGGCTATCGACTCTCGAGGATCGGGCGATGTCGCCCGAGAGACGGTGCCAGTGTAGGCGCAGGAGATCGCCCCGTTTGTCATGTTCCAGACAGTTGGCGCGTCCGATGCGCCGCCCGTCGCTATCTCAGCTTGTCGAAGTGCGCGCGGATGACTTGGTAGCACTCGCACGACACCGCTTCGAGCCCCTTGCGATTCAGGACCGTGACCCGCCCGTGGACGTAGCGGATGAGTCCTGCCTGTTGCAACGAGGCGGCGACGGCGCTGACCGTCGGACGTTGCACGCCGAGCATGATCGCCAGGAATTCGTGGCTCAGATGGAAGTCTTCGCCGTGCATTCGGTCGTGTGTCATGAGCAGCCACCGCGCCGCGCGTTGCGGCACCTGGTGCAGCGCGTTGCAGCCTGTCGACTGCATCATCTGCGCGATGATGATTTGCGTGTAGCGTCCAACGAGCTCCCGGAACGGCCCTCGGAGGCCGACCTCGCGCCGGAAGTCGTCGACGTTCATCATCTCTGCGCTCGTGTCCGGGACTTGAATGAACGTGTCGCCCGGCGCGACGGCATCGTCGCTGAGGAATGCTTCGACGCCCAGCATGCCTTCGTCGCCGACGGTCGCCGCTTCCACGGTCGTCCCATCGGACAGGGTGGTCGTGATCGACGCGACACCGCCGTTGAGAAAGTACACCGCCCGGAGCGGTTCGCCGCTTCTGTGGAGTACCCGCTTCACCCGAATCGGCACGGTCTTCAGATACGGGAGGATGCGGCCGAGATCTTCGGCCGGCAGGGCCGCGAGCAATCGATTCTTGGGCCGTCGATTCGGCAACGGCGGACGTTCAGCGCGGGACGTTCGGGCGGACGACTGGCTTTTTCTCGGCATGGTCCACTCTCGGATCGGATCAGCGTGTCGGTTTGGAGAGATCGTCGCGTCGACGCCTGTTGGCGGGCGGCCGGGCAGACTCAGGAAAACGACAGGAGGCGTAGTGTAGAGGCTGGATTGACGTCGGACTGTCAACTACATGACAGTCCGGCCTGCAGGCTGCGGCGGCGCGCTACAGGGCGGGGCAAAACGCCAGGACGCCGCACACGCTGACCGGCGCGTCTGCCGCCCGGATCGCCACGGGCCGGGCGTGGTTCGGACGCCTCGGGCTGGTCGGCCTATTTTCCCACCTGCTCGTAGTTCTTCTTGATGACCCCGTAGCAATCGCACGCCATGTCCAGCAGACGTGTGCGATCCACGACCAGAATACGTCCGCGCTCGAGTCGCAGGGCGCCGCACCGAACAAATTCCTCGATGACGATGCTGGCCGCCGGCCGGCTGACGCCGAGCAACATGGCCAGAAATTCGTGGGTGATCGAAAAGCGATCGGCACTCACGCGATCCAGGGTTTCGAGAATCCAACGCGCGCATCGCTTTTCCAGCGTATGCAGGCCGGTACAGCCGGTCATGCGCATACTGTGAATCAGCAGCGCATGTGAATACTGTGTCAGCACATCGCGAAAATGGCTGTTCTCTCGCATTTCCTCGTCCAGGGCATCGATGTCGAGGGCGTGCGCCTGGCCGCCGATGGCGACGACCGTCTCGCAAGGCATGCTCGGCGCACCGATGCTCGCGGAGATCCACGACGCACCTTCGAGACCGACGGTCGCGGTTTCGAGCGTATCGCCGTTGCGCATCACCGTCATCTGGCAGATCACCGCGTTTTCCGGAAAATACACGGTGTGGATGGCCTCATTCGGCCTGTAGAGAATCTTCCTGGCTTGAAGCTTGACTGGTCTCAGCTTTCGTACAACCCGGTCGTATGCAGCGGGCTCCAGCAGCCGAAGCAGCTTGTTCGCCGGCCGCTCGAAGCGTTGCATCGCCAGAATGTAACCTATTCGATCGTGCGCTCGCATGGTTGCGTTGCCGCCGGACGAGGCCTGGACTCAGACGTACCGTCGACTCGTGACGATGGTCGTTTGAGGACGAACGGTGTAGACGAAAGCAGGGACCGATCGCTGACTGAGCGGAGTGCCGCGGGCCGCGAGCTGCAGCGCGTCGACGCCGCCTTTCAGACGTTGCGGCCGAGCTGGCGGCGTCGCCGACAACGAATTGCGTGCAACCTCGCGCGCCGGCGAGGCCGGACCGACGCAGCCCGCCCATAATCGGCGTATAGGCCGGCGGCGTTCTCGACGGCTCTGTCGCCGGTTCCACCGGAGAGCGATGTCAGAATCCGCGACCTCGAGGCGCTCGGACGCGGCCGGTCGACGATCAGCCGCCCCGCGCGATCGTTCATGACGCAGAGACAGAGCACGATCGCGTGCGGTCCCGGGGTGAACAACCCGGCGCCGAGTCCGTCGGGCACGACGGCATCTGGCGCGACCACCAATCCGGGAGCGAACAACCCGCCGGGCGCCGGGACGGTCCCAGGCACGCCACCGAGTGCGGGCACTACGCCGACGCCTGGGATCACGCCGACGGGCGGTACGGTACCCATGCCTGGCACTCCACCCATGACCGGCACGACACCGACCGTCGGCACGCCGAACGCGCCTGCGTTCCCCACGACGACCGGCACCGGCAACGGCACGACGGGTCCCGGGATCCCGGGCGATATGAGCGGGATGAACATGGAGCACGCGCTCGACACGCTCTACGTTCCGCCGCTCGTCGACGATCGCGTCTTCTCACGCTTCCGGCGCGCCGTCCAGGCTCACGCGGGTTCGCTCCAGCGCCTCGACGAAGCCAACGCCAAACTGCGCGACTTGCGCGACACGCTGCAGAACCTCTGCGACGTGGCGAGCGTCTGCCGGCTGGCCGCGCGCGGCGAGCCGCGTGCGTTCTGCCGGGCGCATGACGAGCTCGAGTGCATCGCGATCGACTTCCCCGACAACCCACTCGGCCCCGCCGAGTCGGGCATGGGCGTGGCGGCCCCGAACGACAACTGGCAGCTCGCGGCGGCGCTCGATCTGTTCGCGGGCGCCGCGTTCGTGTCGAAAGGCGACACCGCGCAGCTCACGCGCTACGTGACGGCGATCGTGCGCGCGATCGAGATGGCCGTCGCCTTTCCGCTCGCCTTCGCCGACGAGTCGGCCTGTTTCCTGGGAGAGAGCGCCGGCGCGATGCCGCCGGCGCTGGCGCGCCGCGCGATCGCCAACGCCACCCGGCGGCTGTTGAGCAACGACACCGATTGCACGCCCGCCGCGCCCGCGCGATTCACCGCACGGCTCGAAACGCTCGCGCGCCGATGGATCAAGGCGAATCCGGTCACGGCGCTGTTCGACGCGCTGACCGGGCCGACGTTGGACGAAACAGCCATCACCCTTCGGCCGTCGAGCGGCAGCGCGGGCGGCGTGCTCACGCTGTCGCTCGGCATGCAGTCGGTGGATCCCGCGTCGCTCGTGGCGATGTTCACTCCGCATGTGCCAGCCAACATCGTGCGAACGCAGAAAGGGACGGGGGAACTGTACGTCGTCATTCCCGCCGGCGCGCACTCCGGCCACGTGGCGGTGGTGCAGCGCCGAGGCGCCGACCAGTTCACGCAGGTGAACGCGCTCGTGCAGAACTATGAGGCCGACTTCGAAGCCGAGTGGATGCTCGGCGTGTTCAGCTTCATTCCGCTGCAGGAGTGGTGCTATCCGATCGCGTTCACAGACTCGCCGTGGATCCACGTGACGCAGGTGCCGGCGAGCGCGAACGTCCAGGTCTTCGACGCCGACGGGCGGCGTGCGGAATCGCGAAACGTGAAGGTGAACGAGCCGGTGACCGTCACCTGCTCGGTGTATCCGCCGGGCAGCGAGGCGAACGCGCCGCTCGCGATCAGCGCGACGAACGGCACGATCGCCGCCCGCTCGAAGTCGAATACGTATGTCTATCGTCCCGGCAATCGCGGCACCGGGCAGATCCGCCTCACCTGGGGCGGCCTCACGGTGACCGCAAACGTCACGGCAGGCGATTGATCATGAGCGCATCCTGGGATCAGCCGCTCGAAGACGCACTGAAGATCGTCGGCGTCCACGCCGTCGTCCTGCGCACGGGCAAGGTGCTGTATTGGTGCTTCGACGCGCGCTGCGTCAACCACAAGGAGAATCTCGTCTTCTTCAACAATCCCATGCTGGGCAGCTACCAGATCTGGGATCCGGTGAGCGGCGCGGCCGGTCCCGTGAAATCAGTCGGGCGGAACGTGTTCTGCGCGGGCCAGTGCACGAATGCCGACGGCACCATTTTCCTCGCCGGCGGGCAGGACGGCGCGGGCGCGGTCGATCTCACCGGCCAGACCGACAAGTGGTTCGCCGCGCAGTTCGGCTCGGACAACGGCGCGCAGCTCGACGTGAACACCTACGATCCGGTCGCCGACACCTGGACGCGCTGGCCCGACATGCAGGATGGGCGCTACTACCCCACCGTCCAGATCCTCGACAACGGTTGTCTGTTCATCGCCGGCGGGCTCTCGAATCTGCAGCAGTTCGTGTTCTCCGGCTCGAACTGGTGTCAGAACGACCAGTGGGAGATGTACACGGAAGGCCTTCTCGGACTCGGACCGACGCCGCAGAAGCACTTCATGACCTGCGATCAGTATCCGATCCTGCGGCTCCTGCCCGGAAGCCGGAAGCTCTTCGTGCATTGGCATCGCACGACGTACATCTGGGATCTCGATGCGTCGAGCTTCGTTCCCGGCGCCGAATTCCTGCCCCCGAGTCCCGTCGGCCGTCAGACGTACCCGATGCAGTCGGGCTACTGCGTGCTTCCGCAGATGGAGGGAGAAGACCCGCGCATCCTCATCGTCGGCGGCAGCACGGCCACCGGCTACGACTACAACACCCACAGCGACGCGCCGGCGGTTCGCGGCGCGTTCATCTTCGAGTTCAACCGCGCGTCGCCCGTCGACTCGTTCTGGCGGACGACCGTCAATCCTCCCAACCACGCGCGACTCTTGAGCGACACCGTGCTGCTGCCGGACGGCACGGTGTTCGTGGTGAACGGGATTGCAACGGGCGCCGCGTCGGGGCACTCGGCCAACAACGTGTTCGAGCCCGAACTGTTCGATCCCGCCGGCGAAACGTTCACCGTGATGCCGATGCAGAGCACGAAGCACCCGCGCGCCTACCACAGCACGGCCGTGCTTCTGCCGGATGGACGCGTGGCGATCGCCGGGAACACCGCGCTCTACAACAATCCCGACCCTGGCGCGCCCCCGCCGGTGGACGACACGAGCATCGAGATCTTCAATCCGCCGTATCTGTCGCGCGGACCGCGGCCGGCCGCAAAGAATCTTCCGCCGAGCGCGGACTACGGGCAGGTCGTTCCCTTCGAGGCGTCGGCCGGTCCGGCCATCACGAAGGCGATCATGATGCGTCCGTGCGCGGTCACGCACACGCAGGACATGGATCAGCGCGCCGTGTGGCTGAAGATGACGACCGATGCGAAGGGGAAGACGGCCTTCGCGGTTCCCACCGATCGCTCGCTCGCCCCTCCCGGCCCGTACATGATCTTCTTCCTCACCGCGGACGGCATCCCGTCGGTGGCGCAATGGATGTTCGTCGGCTTCAGGCCGCCGGAGCGCGGCGGCGGCGGACCCGGGGGCGGCGGGGGCGGTCCGTGGCCGCCCGTCTATCTCGGCACCTACGAGAACAACGTGATCGTGGACGAAGTCTTCGACGGCGACATCACCATCGAGAAGATCGATCAGCACTGCAACGTGACGATCGAGAGCCGTCACGGCAGCATCACCATCAACGACAAGTGCGATCAGCACTGCTATGTCAACCTGAAGGCGGCGACGACGGTCACGATCGGCCAGAAGATCGATCAGCACTGCAACGTGACCATTCAGTGCAACGGCAACGTCGAGATCGGCCAGAAGATCGACGGCAACTCGGAGGCCAACATCAAGTCCGCCAACGGCAGCATCCACATCGGCCAGAAGATCGACGGTCCGAGCCAGGCGACCCTGTTCGCGCCGAACGGGACGGTGAAGATCGATCAGAAGGTCGACGGCGGTTCGGTCGTGACCTGGCAGGGCACATCGTTCACGTGCCCCGACACGAACAATGCCACGATCACTCGTGTCCCCTGATCGTCTGGGCCAGGGTTTCTTTCAACCGATCGCGCCGCTGATCGTCATCTTCGTTGTCGCGTTGATGCTCGTCCCGATCGCCGTCGCGGTGGCTCCGCTCGAACCGACGCGGTGATCCTCGCGTCCGGCACTGCTCCCGACGCAAGCGCGGCGGCGAACGACGCTCGCACGCCACACAGTCGAGCCGCGCGTTGAGTCAATTCCTCGAACTGCCGAGCTTCGACGCGCGGCAACACTCGAACGTCCCTCCTCGTTCGTGCGAAGCTATGGGTCGCGTGCAGTCGGACGACCCCTTCGTCGGCACCAGCGAGATGGCGCGCCTGATGCGCGCCTACGCGTGGTCTCACACGCCGCTCGGTCCGCCGTCCGACTGGCCGCGCAGCCTCCACACCGTCGTGCGCGTCCTCCTCACCTCGCGCTACGCGATGTGGATGGGATGGGGACCCGAGCTCACCTTTTTCTACAACGACGCCTACGGCGCGATGACGCTCGGCGCCAAGCACCCGTGGGCGCTCGGGCGGCAGTCGCGCGAAGTGTGGGCCGAGATCTGGCCGCAGATCGGTCCGCGCATCGACCGCGTCCTCGCCACCGGCGAGGCCACGTGGGACGAGGCGCTGCTCCTCTTCCTCGAGCGCAGCGGCTATCCCGAAGAGACCTATCACACCTTCTCGTACAGCCCGCTGGCCGACGACGACGGCGTCGTCCGCGGGCATCTGTGCGTGGTGACCGAGGACACCGAGCGCGTCATCGGCGAGCGGCGCCTCGCCGCGCTCCGCAGCGTCGCCGCCGCCACCGCGTCGGCAAACCGCGAGCCCGAGCTGGGTCTCGCCACCGCCGAGTCGCTCGCGGCGCACGCGCACGACCTGCCGTTTGCGCTGGCGTACCTCGTCGACGAACCGAACGCGCAGCCGCGCCTCTGGACGGCGAACGGCATTGCACCCGACGATGCGCTCGCCCGCGTCGACTGGCCCGTCGCCGACGTGTGGCAATCGGACGCGCCGGTGGTCGTCGATCTCCCGCCCGGCATGCCGGCGCCGAACGGCCCGTGGCATCGCCCGCCCACGCAGGCGATGCTGGTGCCGATTGCCGCGCAGGGCCAGTCGCGGCCCGCCGGGTTCTTCGTCGGCGGCGTCAACCCGTTCCGCGCGGTCGACGACGCGTACCGCAGCTTCGTCAAGCTGCTCGTCGGCCAGATCGCCGGCGGCCTCGGCAACGTGCGCACCTACGAAGCCGAGCGCCGGCGCGCCGAGGCGCTGGCCGAGATCGATCGGGCCAAGACGCTGTTCTTCTCGAACGTCAGCCACGAATTCCGCACGCCGCTCACGCTGCTCCTCGGCCCGCTCGAAGACGCCCTGAACGATCCCGCTCGCCGCCTCGAGGGCGCGGCGCTCGACACCAGCTACCGCAACGCGCTGCGGCTGCTGAAGCTGGTCAACGCGCTGCTCGACTTCGCGCGCATCGAGGCGGGACGCATCCGCGCGACGTTCGAGCCGACCGACCTCGCGTCGCTGACCGCCGAGTTCGCCAGCGCGTTCCGCGCGGCGATCGAACGGGCCGGGCTCTCCTTCCGCGTCGAGTGCCGGGCGCTGCCGGCGCCGGTCTTCGTCGACCGCGACATGTGGGAGAAGATCGTGCTGAACCTGCTGTCGAACGCCTTCAAGTTCACGTTCGACGGCGAGATCGGCCTCGCGCTGACCGCGCACGACGATCACGTGGAGCTCGAGGTCCGCGACAGCGGCATCGGCATCGCCGCCGACGAGCTGCCGCGGCTCTTCGAACGCTTCCACCGGGTCGAGGGGGCGCGCGCCCGCACGCACGAGGGCTCCGGCATCGGCCTCGCGCTCGTCCACGAGCTCGTGCGGTTCCACGGCGGAACCATCTCGGCGACGAGCGAGCCCGGCAACGGCACCACCTTCGTCGTCGCGATCCCCTTCGGCGACGCGCACCTGCCGGCCGACCACGTGCGTCGTTCGGCCGAGACACCGGCCGACGCCGCCAGGCCGCGCGCCCGCGCCTTCGTCGAGGAAGCGCTGCGCTGGCTGCCCGACGGGATCGGCGGCGACCGCGAACCGGTGCCGGCGCCGCGCGCCGTCCCCGTCGATTCCCGCGTGCTCGTCGCGGATGACAACGCCGACATGCGCGAGTACATCGCGCGCCTCCTCGCGCCGATCTCCCGCGTCGACACGGTCGCCAACGGCCGCGAGGCGCTCGACGCGCTGAGACAGGGCGAGGTCGACGTCCTCGTGACCGACGTCATGATGCCGGAGATGGACGGCCTCGAGCTGCTGCGCGCCGTCCGCGGCGACGCGGCGCTGCACGCGCTGCCGGTGATCGTCCTGTCGGCCCGGTCCGGCGACGATGCGCGGATCGAGGGGCTGCAGGCGGGCGCCGACGACTACCTGTTCAAGCCGTTTTCCGCGCGGGAGCTCGTCGCGCGCGTGTCGACGCAGCTCGAGCTCGCGCGCGCGCGGCAGGCGGCGGCCACCGAGCGCGATCGGCTCCGCGCGATGTTGTCGCAGGTGCCGGCGATCGTCAATTTCCTCAAGGGGCCCGACTTCGTGTTCGACTTCGTCCACCCGCTCGCGTCCAAGGCGCTCGGCGGACGCGAGCTCCTCGGGCGCGCGCTCCTCGACGCGATGCCCGAGCACGCCGGGCAGCCGTTCATCGACATCGTGCGGCGCGTCTACGAGACCGGCGAGCCGTACGCCGCGCGCGAGGTGCTGGCGCGCCTCGACCGCACCAACACCGGGACGCTGGAGGACAGCTACTGGAACGTCACCTTCGTGCCCGTTCGCAACGCGCAGGGCGAGGTCGAAGGGGTGATGACGTTCGACATCGACGTCACCGACCAGGTCCTCGCGCAGAAACGCGTCCACGAGCAGACGGCGGCGCTCGTCGCCGCGCGCGAGCAGGCGGAGACCGCGACGCGCGCGAAGGACGAATTCCTGGCGATGCTCGGCCACGAGCTGCGCAACCCGCTCGCGCCGATCCTGACCGCGCTCGAACTGATGCGCCTCCGCGGCCACACGTCGCGCGAACAGGACATCATCCGCCGCCAGGTCGGACACCTGACGCGGCTCGTCGACGACCTGCTCGACGTGTCGCGGATCACGCGCGGCAAGATCGATCTCGCGCTGAAGCCAATCGAAATCGCGGCGACCGTCGCGCGCGCGATGGAGCTCGCCAGCCCGCTGCTCGAACAGCGCAAGCACCGCGTCGTCGTCGACGTCGCGCCGCGCGGCCTCGGCGTGTGCGCCGATGCCGATCGCCTCGCGCAGGTCGTCGTCAACCTGCTGACCAACGCGGCCAAGTACAGCGACCCCGGATCCACCATCGCGGTGCGCGCCGCGAAGATCGGCGACGCGGTCGAGCTGCGCGTGCGCGATCACGGCGTCGGCATTCCCGGCGACATGCTCGATCGCGTGTTCGACGCGTTCACGCAGCAGCCGCAGACCATCGACCGCTCGCAGGGCGGCCTCGGCCTCGGCCTCACCATCGTCCGCACGCTCGTGGAGAAGCACGGCGGCACGGTGCGCGCCACCAGCGCCGGCCCGGGACGCGGCAGCGAGTTCGTCGTGCGCCTGCCGTACGCGCGGGTCCCCGATGCGCCGAACGCCGCGGCCGCGGCGGAGCCGATCGTCGTGGAGCCGCGCGCCGAGCGGATCCTCGTCGTCGACGACAACGAGGACGCGGCCGAGATGCTGCAGGGCGCGCTGGAGCACCTCGGATACACGGTCGACGTGGCGACCGACGGCCCCGCGGCGCTCGAACGCGCGCGCGCGTTCAAACCCGACATCGCGCTGCTCGACATCGGGCTGCCGGTGATGGACGGCTACGAGGTGGCGCAGCGGCTGCGCGCCGAGCTCGCGAACGGGATCCGCCTGATCGCGGTCACCGGGTACGGGCAGGAACACGACCGCCGCCGGTCGTTCGAAGCCGGATTCGCCAGCCACCTGGTCAAGCCGATCGACCTCTCGCAACTGCAGGACGTGCTGTCCCGTTCTTGAGCAGTCGACCCGCGAAAAGTCGCGCCCGCGACGGACTCTTGTCTTCCTTGACAGTGCCGCTGAGGTAGCCGAGACTTCTTCCCTCGGACCCCAACTTTGCTGCGTCTGGCATTCGCGACGATCGTGATCGCCCTCGGCGTCTCTGCGCCCGCGCGGCCGACGTCCGCGGCCGCGCAGCTGCCCAAGGAGCGCCAGACGCCGGCCCAGACGAAGATCGACAGCCACCTGCTGCGCGCGATCGAACGCGCGCGCAGCGGCGCCGCGCCGCTGCACGAGCCGCTGGTGCGGATCGACGCGAAGGGCCGCGCGCTCGTCGAGCTCCGCGCCGACGTCACCGCCGGCGTCGAGCGGCAGCTTCGCCGGGCGCACGCGACGACGGTGTCGGTGCTGCCGGAGTACCGGTCGATTCTCGCCTGGGTTCCGCTGACGCAGCTCGAGGCGCTCGCCGCACGCGACGACGTCTACGCGATTCAACCCGCGCCGCAGGCCACCACGAACAAACCGAAGGAGAACGGACGATGACTCGTCGCGCGATGATCGTAGCCGCGCTGATTGCGCTGATGTCCAACGCCGGCCGCGGCATTCCCGCCCGCGCGCAGGGACCGCAGTTCGCGCAGAACGACCTGCCCGCCGCGGGCCGCGCGCAGATCGCCGCGCTGCTGGCCGAGAAAGCGGCGCTGACGCCGACGCAGCGGAAAATCGATTCGCAGCTGCTGCACGCGAAGCGGATGCTCACGGGCGAAACGAGCGTGATGACGGCGAACATCGAGCTGCCGCGCGCCGCGAGCGGCAAGGTGCAGATGGAACTGCGCGCCGACGTGTCCGCATCGCTGCTCGACTCGCTGCGTGCGATGCAGGTGGACGTCGTCGCGACGGAGGCGCTGGGACGCAGCGTCCTCGTCGACGCCGACCTGCTGCAAATCGAGCAGATCGCGACGCTGCCCGACGTCTACTTCGTCCAGCCGAAACCGGGCTACATCACCCAGGCCGTCGGCGGCCATCACGCCGCGTCGACCGACGGGTCGGCCATCGGTCGCGCCGCGCGCCGCGAGCGCAAAGCGCTCAGCCCCGCCGTCGGCTCGCTGCGCGCCTTCTTCGGCGGGCAGGGAGCGATCACGAACGCCGGCGCCGTGCTGTCGCAGGGCGATATCACGCACAAGGCGGCGATCGCGCGGTCCACCTACGCGATCGACGGCACCGGCGTGAAGGTGGGCGTGCTCTCCGACAGTGCGATCCACGTGTCCGACAGCCAGGCGACCGGCGATCTCCCTCCGAGCGTCACCATTCTCCCGGGCCAGACCGGCACCGGCGAGGACGAAGGGATCGCGATGATGGAGATCATCCACGACCTCGCGCCCGGCGCGCAGCTGTACTTCGCCACGGCGTTGAACACGCCGGCGCAGTTCGCGACGAACATCCGCAACCTGGCGGCCGCCGGCTGCACCGTCATCGTCGACGACGTGGGCTACTTCGTCGAGTCGCCGTTCCAGGACGGCCAGGATCCGGGCGTCGTGTCGGCGACCAACGGCGGCGTCGTCGCGCAGGCGGTAAAGGACGTCACGGCGGCGGGCGTGCTCTATTTTTCGTCCGCCGCGAACTCCGGCAGCCTCGACCGCGGAACCTCGGGAACCTGGGAAGGCGATTTCGTCGACGGCGGCGCCGTCAGCGGCCCGATCGCGTCCGCGGGAGAGACCGGCGAAGTCCACAGCTTCGGTTCGGCGACCTACGACACGGTGCTGGCTGCCACGGGCCCGATTTCGCTCCACTGGTCGGATCCGCTCGGCGGATCGGCGAACGATTACGACATCTTCCTGCTCGACTCGACGGGCACTACCCTTAAGTATTTCTCGGCCGGCGTGCAAAACGGCTCGCAGGATCCGTTCGAAATCATGAACGGCGGCGTCGCCGGCGATCGAATCGTCGTCGTAAGATTTTCGGGCGCCGCCCGGTTCCTGCACCTCGACACGAACCGCGGGCGGCTGTCGATCGCCACGGCCGGCAGCACGCACGGCCACGCCGACACGACGTCGCTGACGTCGTTCAGCGTCGCGGCCACGCCGGCCGCGAATCCCTTCACGACCGGGTATCCCACCGGTCCGTATCCGAACCCGTTCAATTCCGCCAACGTCACCGAGCCGTTCAGCTCGGACGGGCCGCGGCACATCTTCTTCACGTCGACCGGCGCGGCGATTACGCCCGGCAACGTGTCGTCGAGCGGCGGACAGGTCCTGAGCAAGCCGGACATCACGGCGGCTGACGGCGTATCCGTCACCGGGGTCGGCGGGTTTGGCTCTCCGTTCTTCGGCACGTCGGCTGCCGCGCCGCACGCCGCGGCGATCGCCGCCCTGATGAAGTCGAAGAAGCCGTCGGCGACGGCGATGCAGATCCGCGCGGCGCTCCTGAGCAGCGTGGTGGACATCCACGCGGCAGGCGTCGATCGCAACTCGGGCGCCGGCATCGTGATGGCCGACAAGGCCATCCAATCGCTCCTCGCGCTGGGCCATGCGACGTCGGACTTCAACGGCGACGGCAAATCCGATCCGGGGATCTTCCGGCCGTCGGTGACGCCCAACGCGTTGTGGTACTCGGTGCCGAGCGGCGGCGGATCGGCGTTCCAGATCTTCTTCGGCGCCTCGGGCGACATCCCGGTGGTCGGCGACTACGACGGCGACGGCAAGTCCGACGCCGTCATCTTCCGCGCGAGCACGGGCCTGTGGTACGGCCCGCGCACCGGCGCCGCCTCCATCGTCATTCAGCTGAGCGGCCTCGGCCAGGCAGGCGACATCCCGGTGCCGTGCGACTACGACGGCGACGGCAAGATCGATCCCGCCATCTACCGCCCGTCGACGGGTCTCTGGTTCGGCACCAACGCAGCCGGCAACGTCGTCGTCATCAACACGAATCTCGGGCTCGTGGCCGGCGACATCCCGGTGCCGGCCGACTACAACGGCGACGGCAAGTGCGACCCGGGCATCATGCGTCCGGGCGTCGGCCCGGGCGGCACCAACCTCTGGTACTCGGTGCCGAGCGGCGGCGGCTCGGCGTTCCAGATCTACTTCGGCGCGGCCGGCGACATCCCGGTGCCGGGCGATTACGACGGCGACGGCAAGGCCGACGCGGTGATCTTCCGTCCGAGCACGGGCCTGTGGTACGGGCCGCGCACCGGCGCGGCGCAGATCGTGACGCAGACGATCCTCGGCCAGAACGGCGACATCCCGATCCAGGGCGACTACGACGGCAACGGCGCCGTGGATCCGGCGATCTACCGGCCGAGCACCGGCTTGTTCTACGCCGTCAACGCAGCGGGCACGCTCGCGTTGATGAACACGAATCTCGGCGTCGCGTCGGGTGACATCGCCACGCCGGCGCGACCGCACAACCCGGCGTCGTATCCGTTCCGCTTCAGCACCGCGACCGCGACGACCGCGCGCGCGACGCCGAACGCGGCGCGGCCGGCGTCGAGTCCGTCCGCGGCGGCGGCCTCTGGATCGGCGGCGACGAGCTCGTCGGTCGGGTCGGCGGCCTCTCGCTCGGGCGCGGCCGACGCGTCCCCGGCCCGGTCCTTCGCGGCGGGCACGGCGTCGCAAGCCGACGGCCCGACGCTCGCGCTCACGGCGGCGCCGGCCGGCGGCGGCGTCCAGACCCTCGCGCTGACGGCGTCGGCCGCGAGCGACGCGGCGCCTGTCGACACGATCGACGTGTTGATCGATTCGCAGACCGCGAGCGCCTCCAGCTGCCGCATCGGCTACGAGCCGGCCACGAACAGCATCCGGCTGGCCGACGCGTCAGGCGGATGGACGGAGGCGGTGCCGCTCGGCACGGCCGGCGAGCTGCGCGCTGCGCAGTGCACGGTCGACGTCGGCGCCAGCGCGGCGACGATCGCCGGCGACGAGGTGACGGTGACGATCGCCGTCACGCTCGACGATGCGTTCGGCGTCCCGGCCGTCTACGGGCAGGCGCACGACGCGGCGGGCCGCAGCAGCCCGTGGCAGCCGCTGGGCGCGCGATAGCGGCGGTCCGCAGCCGGGCGGCTGCGGAGAGCCGCTGACCGTCACTCGGGATCGCCGCGCCGCCAGCCCCGCGCGGCGATCAACCCCGCCACCCGATCGCGGATCTCGTCGCGAATCGTCCGCACGTCCTCGATCGCGAGGCCGTTCGGATCGCGCAGCGGCCAGTCGTCGCGCGCCACGCCGGGCAGATGGGGACACGCGTCGCCGCAGCCCATCGTGACGAGCAGCGTCGCCGTGCGCGCGAGTGCGTCGGTGAGGCGCTGCGGCGTCCGTCCCGCCAGATCGATGCCGACCTCGCGCATCGCCTCGACCACCACGGGATGCACGCGGACGCCCGGATCGGTGCCGGCGGAGGCCGCCTCCGCCTTCCGGCGGTCGGCCATCGCGTCGAAGAACGCCGCGGCAATCTGCGAGCGGCCGGCGTTGTGCACGCACGCGAAGATCACGCGGGCCGGTGCGGTCATCGCCGCGCCGCGCCGGTCGCGCGCGGCGGCGCGCAGCACGCCGCGCCGGCCACGTCGCCGGGCGACGGCACGCAGCAGCCGGTGCGGCGGCGGAGCCGCCGGCCGTCGGTGCGCACGGCGGCGAGATGCGCCAGCGCGTGCTTGACGGCGTCGACGAGCGCGGCCATCACCGGGTCGGCCGGGCTCGCCAGGCGATAGTGGATCCACAACCCGTCGCGCCGCGTGTCGACGAGGCCGCTGCGGCGCAGGTACGCCAGGTGCCGCGACGCCTTCGGCTGCGGGATGTCGAGGCTCTCGTGGATGTCGCAGACGCAGACTTCGCCGGCGAGCAGCAGGCCGAGGATGCGGAGGCGCGTCTCGTCGCCGAGCGCCTTGAAGAGCGCGTCCATGCGGGCCAGGGCGGCGGGCTGCGGCCGGGTTTTCATATTCGCTTTGACAAATATATCACGACACGCATATAGTGCGGGCATGGCTGACATTCGCGATGTGGTGCGGGAGAAATACGGCGCCATCGCCGCCTCGGTGACCGCCGGCGGCGGCGGGTGCTGCGGGCCGACGGCGTGCGGCTGCGGGCCGTCGGCGGCCGGCGCCGGCGATCCGATTACGTCCAACCTCTACTCCGCCGGAGAAACCGGCGACCTGCCGGCCGACGCGGTGCACGCGTCGCTCGGCTGCGGCAACCCCACGGCGCTGATCGATCTGCAGCCCGGGCAGACGGTGCTCGACCTCGGGTCCGGCGGCGGCATCGACGTGCTGCTCTCGGCGAAGCGCGTCGGGCCGACCGGCAAGGCGTACGGCCTCGACATGACCGACGAGATGCTCGCGCTCGCGCGGGCGAACCAGCGCCAGGCGGGCGCGACCAACGTCGAGTTCCTGAAGGGCACGATCGAAGCGATCCCGCTGCCCGACCGATCGGTGGACGTCGTGATTTCCAACTGCGTCATCAACCTGTCGGGCGACAAGGACGCGGTGCTGCGCGAGGCGTTCCGCGTCCTCAAGCCGGGCGGGCGGTTCGCCGTGTCGGACGTCGTCGTGCGGGGCGACGTGCCGGCGGACGTTCGCCGCAGCATGGAGTTGTGGATCGGCTGCATCGCCGGTGCGCTGCAGGACACCGAGTTCGCGGCCAAGCTCGAGGCGGCCGGGTTCCGCGACGTCAGCGTGGAGCCGTGGCGCGTCTACCGGGTCGAGGAGGCGCGCGCCTTCCTGGCCGAGGCGGGCCTCGACGTCGACCGGCTCGCGCCCGAGGTCGAGGGGAAGTTCGCCAGCGCGTTCGTCCGGGCGACCAGGCCGCTCTGATTCAGCGCGCCGCGTCGTCGTCGTCCGGGTTGGGATCGCTCGACGGCGGATCGCTGGCGGGGAACGACGCCGCGATCGTGTCGTCGAGCGCCGCCTCGCGGTTGCGCCGCTCCTCGGCGGGCGTGTGGTGGTGCGAGGGGTCGAGGAGCGGCGTGTATTCGGGGTGCCGCTGCAGGTAGCTCTGCACGAACGGGCACTGCGCGTCGACCCGCAGCTGGCGGTCGCGCGCCTCGTCGAGCGCGAACTTCGCCAGCGCCGACGCCCAGCCGTGGCCGCGCGCGCGATCGGGCACTTCGGTGTGGATCAAGCGGATGCGGCCGGGCGATTCGGCGAACTGCAGGAACGCGCCCGGAACTTCTTCGACTTCGAATCGTCGAGCCGACCGGTTTTTGACGATCGCCATCCTCTGACTCTACCCCGCCCGCGCGGCCGGCGGCTCGGGGCACCCGCCGCCTCGGCCGATCGCCGCTCCTCACGATACGATTGAGGGATGCAGCTTCCGCGTTTCGTCGTTTCGGCCCTCATCGCGCTCACCGCGGTCGCGTCGACCGCGGCCGGCCAGTCCGTCCCGCCCGGCCACGAAACGACGGCGGAATCGGTCGCGCGCTACGCGCTCACCGACAAGATGCCGATGGATCCCGAGGCGCTCGTCGGCACGCTGCCGAACGGCCTCCGGTTCTACGTCCGCGCCAATCCCAAGCCGGCGCAGCGCGCCGAACTGCGGCTGGTCGTCAAGGCGGGCTCGGTGCTCGAGGACGACGACCAGCGCGGCCTCGCGCATTTCGTCGAGCACATGGAGTTCGAAGGCTCGCGGCACTTCCCCGGCAACAGCATCACCGAGTTCCTCGCCTCGCTCGGCCTCGGCATCGGCCCCGACGCGAACGCGGCCACGAGCTACGACGACACGCAGTACACGCTGCGGGTGCCGACCGAGGTCCCCAACGTCATCGATCGCGCCCTGACCGTGCTCGAGGACTGGGCGCAGGGCGCCACGTTCGATCCCGCGGCGATCGAGCGCGAACGGGGCATCGTCCTCGCCGAGTGGCGCATGCATCTCGGCGCCGCCGAGCGCACGCAGGACAAGGTGCTGCGCGCGCAGCTCGAAGGATCGCGCTACGCCGATCGATCGCCGATCGGCACGCCGGACGTGATCGAAAAAGCGCAGCGCGAGCAGCTGACGCGCTTCTACCACGACTGGTATCGCCCCGACCTGATGGCGGTCATCGTCGTCGGCGACGTGGACCGCGACACCGTCGCCGGCCTGATCCGCCAGCACTTCTCCGCGCTGACGAGCCCGACGCCGAAGCGGCCCCGGCCGTTCTTCGACGTGCCGGAGCATCCCGCGACGAAATACGCGATCGTCACCGACAAGGAGACGACGGGGACGGCGGTGCAGGTCAGCGATCTGCGGCCGGCGCGCAACCAGGGCTCGGTCGGCGGCTACCGCGACATCATGCTCGACGAGCTGTTCGCCGACATGCTGGGGGACCGCCTCGACGAGCTCGCGCAGGGCGCCAACCCGCCGTTCGTCCGCGCCGCCGCGAACCGGTCGCTGTTTCCCGCGCCGCGGACGCGCGACCAGGCGATCCTGCAGGCGATCGTCGCGAGCGACGGCGTCACGCGCGGCCTCGACGCGCTGCTCACCGAGCTGCAGCGCGTCACGCGCTTCGGCTTCACGCCATCGGAGCTCGCGCGCGCCAAGGCGGCGATGATGGCGGGCTCGGAGCGCGTGGTCACCGAGAGCCCGGATCGCGAGTCGGCGAGCCGCGCCGACGAGTACACGCGCAACTTCCTCGAGGACGAAGCGCTGCCGACGATCTGGGAGGAGCTCGCCTTCCACCGCCGCTTCGTCCCGGGCATCACGCTCGCCGAGGTCAACGCGCTGACCACCGACTGGTTCCCGGCCGACAACCGGCTGGTCGTCGTCTCGGCCCCCGATGCGGCGGGCGTGACGCTGCCCACCGAGGCGCAGCTCGCGGCGACGGTGGCGGCCGCGGCGAACAAGCGGCTGACGGCGTACGTCGACACCGCGGCCAACGAAAAGCTGATGGACGCGCCGCCCGCGCGCGGCGCCATCGTGAAGACGACGCCGCACCCCGAAGCGGGCATCACCGAGTGGACGCTCTCGAACGGCGCCACCGTCGTGCTGAAGCCGACGACGCTGCGCGCGGATCAGGTGCTGTTCCGGGCGACGGCGCCGGGCGGCACCTCGCTCGCGCCGGACGCCGACTTCATCCCGGCGCGCGTCGCCGACACCGTCGTCGCCGCCGGCGGCGCCGGCAAGTTCAGCGCGGTGATGCTCGATCGCCTGCTCGCCGGCAAGGCGGTCGCGGTGACGCCCTTCATCGACGAAACGTCCGAGGGGATGGGCGGCGGCAGCACGCCGCAGGATCTCGAAGCGATGTTCCAGCTGCTGTACCTGCGCTTCACGCAGCCGCGCGCGGACCCGACGGCGTTCGCCGCGCTGGCGTCGCAGGCGAAGGCGGTCCTGGCGAATCGGCTCGCGAGCCCCGACGTGGTCTTCAACAGCACGATCGAAGAGGCGCTGAGCGGCAACAACCCGCGGCGGCAGCCGGAAACGCCGGCGACGGTCGACCGCTGGAATCTCGCGACGTCGATGGCGTTCTACAAGGCGCGCTTCGCGGACGCCAGCAACTTCACGTTCGTCTTCGTCGGCACCTTCACCGTCGACAGCCTCCGGCCGCTGGTCGAGACCTACATCGCCAGCCTGCCCGCGACGCACGCGCACGAAACGTGGCGCGATCTCGGCATCGTTCCGCCCGCCGGCGTCGTGGAGCGCACGGTGCGAAAAGGGATCGCCCCGAAGAGCCAGGTGGCCATCGTGTTCGACGGTCCGATGGACTACGACGAGCCGCACCGCAGCGCGCTCGAGACGATGGCGCTGATCCTCGAGTCGCGCCTCTTCGACACGATCCGGCAGGAGCTCGGCGGCACCTACAGCATCACCGTGTCGCCCGACATCGACAAGGCGCCGCGGCCGCAGTACACGATTCGCATCGAGTGGACGTGCGATCCGGGGCAGACCGACGCGCTGGTGCAGCGCGTGTTCGACGAGATTGCGTTCGTCAAGTCGACGCCGCTCACGCCGAACCAGATGGCGCGGCTGCGCGACAGCCTCGTCCGCGACTACCAGCGCAACAGCGCCGACAATCGGTACCTCCTGAACGAGATCGCACGGCGCTACCGCGACGGCGAGGTCGCGACGCTCGGCGCCGTCGAGCATGTGCCGGATCGCATCGCCGCGCTGACGTCCGAGGCGATCCACGACGCGGCGGTGACCTACCTGAATACCGGCCGCTACGTGAAGGTGGTGCTCGTTCCCGAACAGCGATGACGCCGCGGCCGACGAGCTGCGACGGTTGGCCTGGCTCTTGAACGTCCGGGAGTGATGTCCCGAGTCCTTTCCGTTCTGTCCGCGCTGGCGGTCGCCGCGGTGTCCGCATCCGCCGCCGCCCAGCGCGCGTCGACGACCGACGCCACGATCACCGGCTGCCTGCAGCGCGCGCCCTCGAGCCTCTCCAAACAGGGATCGTTCGTGCTGATGAACGCGAGCAACTCGCCGATGGGCGGCAGCGTCGACACGACGACCGAGACGCCGGCCGAGCCGGCGCGCGGGCACGAACCGATCGAGCGGCGGCCGGGCCAGTCCGACGCGCGCCAGGAGACCGGCGGCGTCACGTACCTGCTCGAGGGGCGCGCCGACCTCGAGTCGAAGATCGGGCAGCGCGTCGAGATCACCGGCACGCTCGGCCGCGAGGTCACGACCCGGCCGCCCGATCTGCCCACGATGGCGCAGCCGGTCCGCACGGTGAAGGTGAAGCGCGTGCGTGCGATTGCCCCTTCTTGCTGAGGCCTCCGAACCTCGGGCGCACGTCAGCCGTCAACGACACGAACGTCACGCCGAGCGTCATCCCCCAGGACGCGTTCGCGACGATCTCGACGCCCACGAGCGTGTTCGTGGACGTTCCAGGGCGCGCCCGATCCGGCGTCGCGTAACCACCGCTACGTGGACGCCGCGGCTCTCTCGGGCAGCAGCGTATCGGGCGTATGATGCCGACGGCTTCGTCGACCTGCCCGTCCGGACTGGCGCGGTCACCGGCCAGTCGATGACAGCCGCTTCGACGGACGCACGTGCTTGACGACGCTTCCCGGCAGGACGGGTTGACGGCAGATCTTCTGCTCCCCGCATGACTCAAAACCGCTGGCTCATCGCGATCGCCGCCGTCGTCATGCAGATCTGCCTCGGCGCGGCGTACGGCTGGAGCGTCTTCGTCACGCCGCTCGTGTCGGCGACGCACTGGACGCTCACCCAGGTGTCGCTGAACTTCACGCTGGCGATCGCGTTTCTCGGCGTCGGCACGATCATCGGCGGCCTGTGGCAGGACCGGTCGGGCCCGCGAATCGTCGCGACGACGGCCGGCGCGATCTACGGCGCGAGCTACCTGCTCGCCGCCTATTTCGCCTCGGCGCACTCGCTGATCGGCCTGTATGTCAGCTACGGATTTCTCGGCGGCATCGGCATGGGCATGGGCTACATCACGCCGGTGGCGACGATCACGAAGTGGTTTCCCGATCGTCGCGGGCTGATGACGGGCGTCGCCGTCGCCGGGTACGGCGCGGGCGCGCTGATCATGAGCCCGTTCGCGGCCCGATCGATCGCGGCGCGCGGCGTGCCGGCGACCTTCGCGATCCTCGGCATCGTCTATCTCGTCCTCGTCGTCGCGGCCGCGCAGGTCTATTGCAACCCGCCCTCGGGCTGGCGGCCCGCGGGCTGGACGCCGACCGGCAGCGTCGCGACATCGGCGACCACGTACGACTTCACCGTCGCCGAGGCGATGCGCACGCTCCAGTTCTGGATGCTGTGGCTGATGCTGTTCCTCAACGTGTCGGCGGGGATCATGATCATCAGCCAGGCGTCGCCGATGGCGCAGCAGCTCGTCCACATGACGCCGGTCGCGGCGGCGGGCATGGTCGGACTGATTTCGATCTTCAACGGCGCCGGCCGCGTCTTCTGGGCGTGGGTCTCCGACTACATCGGCCGTGCCCGGGTCTACCTTTTGCTGTACGCGATTCAGGCCGTCATTTTCTTCATGCTGCCGAGCCTGACGAACCTCACGATGTTCAGCGCGGCGCTCGCGGTGATCGGCCTCTGCTATGGCGGCGGTTTCGGCACGATGCCGTCGTTCACGGCCGACTTCTTCGGATCGAAGTTCATGGGCGGCATCTACGGATGGATCCTGCTCGCCTGGGGCGCGGGGGCGATCCCCTCCCCCATCCTGATCGCGCATCTGCGGCAGACGACGGGCCGCTACGACCAGTCCATCTACACGATCGCCGTCGTCATGGTGATCGCGCTCGTGCTGCCGCTGACGGTGCGGCGGCCGCAGCCGCCCTCGGCGCTGAGGTTCGAGCCGGGCGCGCCGACGGCGGACACGAGGACACGCGCATGAAATGGCCGCTGATCGCTCAGCTTGCCGGCGCGCGCAACGGCGACGGCCGCGAGTCGATGAGCCGCCGTACCGAATCGCTGCGACCGCGGTACGCCGGCGCGTCGGTCGCACGCTCGATCTGCCCGTACTGCGGCGTCGGCTGCGGGCAGCTCGTCTTTCACCGCGACAACCAGGTGGTGGCGATCGAAGGCGATCCGGCGTCGCCGATTTCCGCCGGCCACCTGTGCCCGAAAGGCGCGGCAAGCCACGAGCTCGTCACGCACGCCAACCGCCTGACGCGGGTCAAGTACCGGGCGCCGTACGCCACTTCGTGGCAGGAGCTCGACCTCGAGACGGCGATGGAGATGATCGCCGATCGCGTGTGGGCTTCGCGCGAGCGCGGCTTCGTCGAAGCGGTCGACGGCAAGCCGCTGATGCAGCTGCGCACGGTCGCGCATCTCGGCGGCGCGACGCTCGACAACGAAGAGAACTACCTGATCAAGAAGCTGTTCGCCGCGGGCCTCGGCATGGTGGCGGTGAGCAATCAGGCCCGCATATGACATAGCTCCACCGTGCCCGGTCTGGGCACGTCGTTCGGGCGCGGCGGCGCGACCACCGCGCAGCAGGACCTCGCGAACGCCGACGCGATCCTCATCATGGGATCGTCGATGGCCGAGCAGCATCCCGTCGCCTTCCGTTTCGTGGTCGACGCGCGGGAACGCGGCGGAACGATCATTCACGTCGATCCGCGGTTCACGCGAACCTCGGCGATGGCGGATCTGTGGGTGCCGCTCCGCGCCGGCACCGACCTGGTGTTCCTGGGGGCGCTCATCAACTACGTCCTGCAGAACGGCAAGGAGTTCCGCGAATACGTCGTCCACTACACGAACGCGTCGGCGATCATCCGCCCCGACTTTCAGGACACGGAAGATCTCGCCGGGCTCTTCTCCGGGTGGAACGAGGACGATCACAAGTACATCACCGATTCGTGGCTGTACGACGGGCTGCAGACCGACGGCAGCTCCAGCGAAGAGTCGTCGAGCAGCGCCCACGGACTGTGGGGCAAGAGCCGCGGCGGCCAGCCGATGAAGCTGGTGCCCGAGCACCGCGACATGACGCTGCAGGATCCGCGGTGCGTCTACCAGCTGCTGAAGCGTCATTTCGCGCGCTACACGCCGGAGCTCGTCGAACAATGGTGCGGCACGCCCAAGGCGCAGTTCCTCCGCGTCGCCGAGGCGTACACGGCGGCGTCGGGTCCGGACAAGACGGCTGCGATCTGCTACGCCGTCGGATGGACGCAGCACTCGACCGGCGTGCAGATCATCCGCGCGGCGGCGATCCTCCAGCAGCTCCTCGGCAACATCGGACGCCCCGGCGGCGGGATCATGGCGCTGCGCGGCCACGCGTCGATCCAGGGATCGACCGACATCCCGACGCTCTACGACATCCTCCCCGGCTACCTGCCGATGCCGAACTTCGAGGCGGGGACGCACGATTTGCAGACGTATCTCCAGCAGAACGGGACCGAGAGCGGCTGGTGGCACAACACGGACAAGTACACCGTCTCGCTGCTGAAGGCGTGGTACGGCGAGGCGGCGACGAAGGACAACGACTACGGCTACGACTGGCTGCCGCGGATCACCGGCGATCACTCGCACCAGGGCTACTGGCTCGAGATGGACGACGGCAAGCTGGAAGGGCTGTTCGTGTTCGGTCAGAACCCGGCGGTCGGCGCGCCGAACTCGCGGCTGGAGCGCCGCGCGCTGTCGAAGCTCGACTGGCTCGTCGTGCGCGACCTGGTGGAGATCGAAACGGCGAGCTTCTGGTACGACTCGCCCGAAGTCGAGCGCGGCGAGCTGCGGCCCGAGGCGATCAAGACCGAAGTGTTCCTGCTGCCCGCCGCGTCGCACGTGGAGAAGGAGGGGACGTTCACCAACACGCAGCGTCTGCTGCAGTGGCGCGAGAAGGCGATCGATCCGCCGGGCGATGCGCGCAGCGATCTGTGGTTCGTGTACCACCTGGGCCGCCGCCTCAAGGCGAGGGCCGCCCGCGATCCGCGGCCGCGCAACGCCGGCCTCAACGCGCTGACGTGGACCTACCGCGAGGATGGCCCGATCCGCGAGCCGAACGCCGGGGAGGTGCTGCAGGAGATCAACGGCCGCACGACGGCCGACCGGACGCTCGTCGGCGGCTTCCGCGAGCTGAAAGCCGACGGGTCGACCGAATGCGGCTGCTGGATCTACAGCGGCGTGTTCCCGGAGCCCGGACGCAACCGCGCGAACGAGCGCCAGTCGCACGACGCCCTGGGCCACGGCTGGGGATTCTCGTGGCCCTCGGATCGCCGCATCATGTACAACCGCGCGTCCGCCCGCCCCGACGGATCGCCGTGGAGCGAGCGCAAGAAGCTCGTGTGGTGGGACTCGGCGACGCGCCAGTGGACCGGCCTCGACGTGCCCGACTTCACGCCGACCAAGGCGCCCGACTACCAGCCGCCAAAGGGCGCCGTCGGCGACGACGCGCTGCCCGGCGACGCGCCGTTCATCATGCACACCGACGGCCTCGGGTGGATCTGGGTGCCGATCGGCTTGCGCGACGGCCCGCTGCCGACCTATTACGAGCCGCTCGAATCGCCGCTCGCGAACCCGCTCTACCCGGCGCACCCGACCAATCCGCCGGCCGACAGGAAGGAGCGCGGCGACAACCGGTACGTGCCCGTCGGCGACGAGCGCTTCCCCTACGTCCTGACGACGTACCGGCTGACCGAGCACCACACGGCGGGCGGCATGAGCCGACACGTGTCGCGCCTCGCGGAGCTGCAGCCCGAGTTCTTCGCCGAGATCTCGCCGGCGCTCGCGAAGGCAATCGGCGCCGAGCACGGCGGCTGGGTGACGGTCGCCTCGCCCCGCGGCGTGGTCGAAGCGCGCGCGCTCGTGACGTCGCGCATGCCGCCGCTCGAAGTGAACGGCCGGATCGTGCACCAGGTCGGGCTCCC
Organism: Vicinamibacterales bacterium; assembly: GCA_035650895.1. Taxonomy (GTDB): domain Bacteria; phylum Acidobacteriota; class Vicinamibacteria; order Vicinamibacterales; family CAVVIG01; genus Gp6-AA45. The sequence continues at coordinate 55,759 of DASRGT010000020.1, read as the reverse complement.
CTATCACTGGGGCTCGCGCGGGCTCGTGACGGGCGACTCGGCCAACGATCTCGTCGCGATGTCCGAAGAGCCGAACGTCAGGATCATGGAAACCAAGGGGCTCGTCTGCCACATCGCACCCGGGCGGCGGCCGCGCGGGCGCGCCGCCAACGCGTATCTCGAATCGTTGATGAGGGGCGAACACGTTGCGCACCACCGCGTTTCTCACTGACTCGACGCTCTGCATCGGATGCAAGGCCTGCGAGGTCGCGTGCAAGGAGTACAACGACGTGCCGGCGGACGGCTACGTCTTCACCGGCCGCTCGTACGACAACACTCTGCATCTCGGGCACTCGACGTGGCGCCACGTCGCGTTCGTCGAAATGGATACGGCGCTCGGGGTCGGCGGCAACGCGGGCGAGCAGATCACGTGGTCGTTCGTGTCGGACGTCTGCAAGCACTGCGAGCACGCCGGCTGCCTCGAAGCGTGCCCGACCGGATCGATCGTCCGCACCGACGTGGGATCCGTCTACGTGCAGCCCGACGTCTGCAACGGCTGCGGCTACTGCGTCGTCGGCTGCCCGTTCGGCGTCGTCGACCGGCGGCCGTCGGACGGGCGCGCGTTCAAGTGCACCTTCTGCTACGACCGTCAGCGCGACGGCGAGCAGCCGGCGTGCGCGAAGGCGTGTCCGACGCAGTCGATTCTGTTCGGCGAGATCGACGACCTGCGCGCGCACGCGCAGCAGCGGCTCGACACGCTCCGCAGCCGCGGCATCGACGACGCGGTGTTCTGGGATTCCGGGCACACGAGCGTCGGCGGCACGCACGCGATGTTCATCGTCCGCGGCGATCCGGAGGCGTACAACCTGCCGGCCAACGCCGAAGTGCCGACGATTTACCTGCGCGACGGCTGGCGGTCGGCGGCGGCGGCGGCGCTGATCGCGCTGGCCGGCACGGCGGCCGCGTTCCTCGCCAGGAGAACGACGGGGATCGGATAGTTTCTCCGATTGCGCAATCCATCCATGTCGACGACCTACTACGACGTTCAACTGCTGAAGCCGCCCGTGTGGACCTGGGAGGTGCCGGTCTACTTCTTCGTCGGCGGCGCGGCGGGCGGCGCGGCGATCATCGGATCGATCGCGGAGTGGACCGGCACCAGCGGGCATCTCGCGCGCGACGCGCGCATCCTCGCGGCGGCCGGCGCGCCGGTGTCCGCGGCGCTGCTGACCGCCGACCTGGGACGCCCCGCGCGCTTCGTCAACATGCTGCGGGTGTTCAAGCCGCAGAGCGCGATGTCGGTCGGCTCGTGGACGCTCGCGTCGTTCTCCGCGACGACGACCGGCGCGCTCGTGCCCGCGTTGACGACGGTCGCGGGCCCGACGAGCGCGGCGCTCGGCGCGGTGATGCTGACCTACACCGGCGTCCTCATCGGCGCGACCGCGATCCCGGTCTGGAACCAGAACGTGCGCCTGCTGCCGGTCCACTTCGCGGCGTCCGGCGTCGCGTCGGCGGCCGCGCTGCTGACGCTGATGGGCCACGACGACGACGCGCTGAACGACATCGCGATGGGCGCCGCGGCGGCGGAGACGATCATCGGCGCCATCATCGAGACGAAACGGTCGGCCGCCACGCGGCCGCTGCGCCACGGCCCGACCGGATGGGTGATTCGCGCGGGCGGCGTGCTCTCCGGTCCGCTGCCGCTCCTGCTGAGGGCGACGTCGAAGCGGCCGGGGTGGCGGCGCGCCGCCGGCGCGATGGCGCTGGTCGGATCGCTCTTGACGAGGCTGGGCTGGATCGCCGCGGGGCGCGAATCGGCGAAGATGAAGGGATGAAGCAACGCACCTTCGCCGCCGGCGACCTGACCGTCTCCGCCATCGGTCTCGGCTGCATGGGCATGTCGGAGTTCTACGGCGGCGGCAGCGACGACGAGTCGATCGCGACGATTCACCGGGCGCTCGATCTCGGCATCAACTTCCTCGACACGGCCGACATGTACGGTCCGTTCGCCAACGAGCGGCTCGTCGGCCGGGCCATCAAGGACCGGCGGCGCGGGGTCGTCGTGGCGACGAAGTTCGGCAGCATGCGCGGCGAGCGCGGCGAGTTCCTCGGCATCAACGGATCGCCCGACTACGTCCGCAAGGCGTGCGATGCGTCGCTCCAGCGGCTGCAGATCGACGTCATCGACCTCTACTACCAGCATCGCGTCGACGCGAACGTCCCGATCGAAGAGACGGTCGGCGCGATGGCCGATCTCGTTCGCGCGGGCAAAGTACGGCACCTCGGGCTGTCGGAGGCGGCGCCGGCCACCATCCGGCGCGCGCACTCGGTGCATCCGATCGCCGCGCTGCAGACCGAGTACTCGCTGTGGAGCCGCGATCCGGAGGACGAGCTGCTGCCGCTCTGCCGCGAGCTCGGCATCGCCTTCATCGCGTACAGCCCGCTCGGACGCGGATTCCTGACCGGACGCTACCGCTCGCCCGACGATTTCCCGCCGGACGACTACCGCCGCAAGAGTCCGCGATTCCAGGGGGACAACTTCCGGAAGAACCTCGATCTCGTCGCGCGCATCGAAGCGATCGCGCGCGGGAAGCGGTGCACTCCCGCGCAGCTGGCGCTCGCGTGGCTGCTGACGCGCGACGACGTCGTCCCGATCCCGGGGTCCAAGCAGCGGGACCGGGTCGAGGAGAATGCGCGAGCCGTCGACGTCACGTTGACGCCACAGGAGCTCGACGACATCGATCGCGTCGCGCCGAAAGGCGTCGCCGCCGGCCTGCGGTACCCGGAGGCGGGCATGGCGACGGTCAACCGATGATCGCCGACGCGGACGTGCCGCGCGCGGTCGACCCGGCCGCGCAGTACCTGCTCCACATCTACGCGAGCGAGATCAACAAGGTGCTGTCGGTGTGGCGGGCGTTCGACGACGGCACGCTCGACTACCGGCCGCATGCGAAGTCGACGACGGTCGGCGGCATCTTCAAGCACGAGTTGCTGTCCGCGCGCCGGTTCTTCGGCGGGTTTCTCGGCCTCCCCGAGGCCGACGCCGCAGCGGTCGTGCCCGATCCGATCACCGTCGAGGCCGCGACGACGCGGCTCGTCGAATCGGCCCGGGCACGCCTGCCCCACCTCGCCGCGGCGACGCCGCAGTGGTGGCAGACGGTGGTGCCGTTCTTCGACGTCGAACGGGCGCGCCTCTGGATCTTCTGGCGGCGCGTCATGCACACCGCGCATCACCGCACGCAGCTCACGGTCTATTTGCGGCTGCTCGACCGGCCGGTCCCCCCGGTGTACGGACCGACGGCCGACGTCACCTGGAGCGGCGCCGATCCCACCCGCTCGGTCGACGCGGCGCGGCGCTGACCGCGCATGCGCGCCGAGGATGTCGCGGTCGTCACGATGACGTGGGCGCGCACGCCGCGCGAAGAGGCGACGCTGCGCTCGGCGCTCGCCGTGCTGGCACGACACGACCTGCCGCTCTTCGTCGCCGATAGAGACGCCAACGCGCCGTTCGCCGCCTTCCTGCGTACGCTGCCGCGCACGGTTGCCGTGCGCGCGGCGTCGACCGGCCTCGTCGCGCAGGTGAAGGCGGCGTTCGCGGCGGCCGCATCGGCCGGCACGCGATTCCTGCTCTACACCGAGCCGGACAAGGAAGGCTTTTTCGCGCGGCACCTGCGATCGTTCCTCGCGCGCGCGCCCGACGATGCCCGCACCGGGATCGTGATCGCCGCGCGCACCGACGCGGCGATCGACACGTTTCCGCCGATGCAGCGCTACACCGAAGGCATCGCGAACCACCTCGTGGGGAACGCGGTCGGAATCACCGGCGACTACTGCTACGGACCGTTCCTGGTCGAGCGCGGCGTGGCGGCGGACATCGAACACATGAGCGGCGATCTCGGCTGGGGTTGGCGCCCGTACGTGTTTCGGGCCGCACATCGGCGGGGCGCCGGCATTGCTCACGTACGCGACGAGTTCTGCTGTCCGGTCAACCAGCGTGACGAGGACGAGGCGGAGCGGACGCACCGGCTGCGTCAACTCCGCGACAACCTGCTCGGGCTGATCGCCTGAGAGCTGGCCATTCCGTTGCACATCGGAAGGCGCACCGATGCCCATTTCGGCGATTGCTTCGACTGAGACCGATCGATTCGGCCGCGGCTATCCTCGCCCGCAGCTCCGCCGGCGCGAGTGGTATTCGCTCAACGGCGAGTGGGAGTTCGCGCTCGACCCCTCGCTGGCGTGGTCGGCGCCCGCCGAGGTGGCCTGGGCGTCGACGATCCGGGTGCCGTTCGCGCCCGAGGCGCCGCTGAGCGGTGTCAACACCACCGGATTTTTCCGGGGCTGCTGGTACAAGCGCCGCGTCGCGCTGCCGGCGATCGGGCCGCGCGAGCGATGGGTGCTGCACTTCGGCGCGGTCGATACGACGGCGACCGTATGGATCGACGGCGCGTACGTCGGACGCCACGACGGCGGCTACACGCCGTTCCACTTCGACGTCACGCCGTTCGTGTCGAGCGCCGACTGCGAGATCGTCGTCCGCGCCGAAGACGATCCGGCGGACCTCGCCAAGCCGCGCGGCAAGCAGGACTGGCAGCTCGAGCCGCACTCGATCTGGTACCCGCGCACCTCCGGCATCTGGCAGACGGTGTGGCTCGAGCGCGTGCCGGCGACGCGCATCGGGCGGCTGGCGTTCACGCCGAACCTCGCCCGCTACGAGATCGGCATCGACGCGGCGCTCGAAGGCGAACGTCGCGAGCCGCTCCGGCTGTCGGTCAAGCTGACGTGCCGCGGCGCGCTGATCGCCGACGACACGTATCACATCGTCAACGCCGAGGTGCACCGCGGGGCCGCGCTCTCCGATCCGGGGATCGACGATTCGCGCAACGAACTGCTCTGGAGCCCGCACGCGCCGACGCTGATCGACGCGCACGTCGAGCTGTGGGGCGACCGCGGCGAGCTGGTGGACGTCGTCGACTCGTACGTCGCGCTCCGGTCCACGGCGGTGCAAGGCGACCGGTTCCTCTTGAACGGCCGCCCGTACCTGCTGCGCATGGTCCTCGATCAGGGGTACTGGCCCGACGGCGGCCTCACCGCGCCCGACGACGAAGCATTCAAGCGCGACATCGAGCTGGCAAAGGCGATGGGGTTCAACGCGGTGCGCAAGCACCAGAAGCTCGAGGACCCGCGCTATCTGTACTGGGCCGACGTGCTCGGCCTCGCAGTGTGGGCCGAGATGCCGAGCGCCTACCGGTTCACGCTGCAGTCGGTCGAACGGCTGTCGCGCGAGTGGACCGCGGCGATCGCGCGCGACTACAGCCACCCGTGTATCATCGCGTGGGTCCCGGTCAACGAGTCGTGGGGCGTGCCGAACCTCCCCGACAACCCGCGCGAACGACACTACGTGCAGGCGCTCTACCATCTGACGAAGACGCTCGATCCGACCCGCCCGGTGATCGGCAACGACGGCTGGGAGAGCGTCGCCACCGACATCATCGGCATCCACGACTACGACGACGATCCCGAGCGCATGTCGAGGCGGTATCGCGCCGACGAAGTGCTGCCGCGCCTGTTCAAGCGCGAACGGCCGGGCGGGCGGCTGCTCGTGCTCGAGGGAGCTCCGCACGCAGACCTGCCGATCATGCTCACGGAATTCGGCGGCATCACGCTCGGGACGGGCGATCGCACGTGGGGCTACACGGTTGCGGAGACGCCGGCGCAGTTCGCCGAGCTGTACGAGCGGCTGCTCGCGGCGGTCCGCGGCCTCGGCCTGCTGGCGGGGTTCTGCTACACGCAGTTCGCCGACACCTACCAGGAGTCGAACGGCCTGCTGGACGCCGACCGCCGCCCGAAGATCCCGCTGGCGCGGATTGCGCGCGCGACCGCGGGTCCGCGCCCGCCGCGCGGCGGGATCGAGCAGATCGTCACGGCGGAATCCGGCGAGGCGCGCTGATGCACCGTCGCGTGCTGACGAAGCCGGACGGGCGACGGCTGATCCTGTACGCGCGGCAGCCGCTGCCCGACGACTTCGTCGCGCCCAGTCCGAGCGCCGACCGCCATCAGCCGAATCCGCACCTGCGCTGGCATCCGCTGCGCGGCGAGTGGGTCGCGTACGCGGGCCACCGCCAGCACCGCACCTTCCTGCCGCCGGCCGAATTCAACCCGCTCGCGGCGACCACCGATCCGGCGCATCCGACCGAGCTGCCCGCGGGGCCGTGGGAGGTTGCGGTGTTCGAGAATCTGTTCCCGGCGTTCGCGGCCGGCGCCCACGACCCGCCGGCGCTCGACGTGCCGACGGCGCCCGCCACCGGCGCGTGCGAGGTGGTCGTCTTCACGCAGGACGCCAGCGCGTCGCTCGGGCGGCTCCCGCTGCGCCATGTCGAACTGATCGTCGACGTGTGGGCCGACCGCTACGTCGAGCTCGGGTCGCGGGACGACGTCGCGTACGTGTACCCGTTCGAGAACCGCGGCGTCGAAGTGGGCGTGACCCTGCACCATCCTCACGGCCAGATCTACGCGTACCCGTTCGTGCCGCCCGTGCCCGCGCGCGAGCTCGAACAGCAGCGCGCGCACTGGGACCGCGCCGGACGCAGCCTCGTCGGGGACCTCTGCGCCCGCGAGCTGGCGGAGCGCGTGCGGATCGTCTACGACGGCCCGCACGTCGCCGCCTTCATGCCGATCTGCGCGCGGTACGCGTACGAAGTGTGGATCGCGCCGCGCCGGGCGGCGCCGTCGTTCGCGGCGCTGTCGGCGGACGAGCGGCGCGATGTCGCGCGCGCCCTGAAGACGGTCCTCCTGAAGTACGACGGCCTGTGGGGAACGCCGTTCCCCTACATCCTCGCCTGCCATCAGGCGCCGACCGATGGCGCGCTTCACCCGGAGGCGCACCTGCACGTCGAGCTCTACCCGGCCTACCGGATGCGCGGCCGCTTGAAGTACCTCGCCGGCAGCGAGATCGGCGCGGGCGTGTTCACCGCCGACAGCGTGCCGGAAGAGACGGTCACGCAGCTGCAGGCGGTGGAGGTGGACGTCGATGCCTGACGCGGTGGTCGCCGACGCGCCCGGCCGCGTCAACCTGATCGGCGAACACACCGACTACCACGAGGGCTACGTGCTGCCGGCCGTGATCCCGCAGCGCACCGAGGTCCGGCTCACGCCGCGGGACGATTGCCGCGTCGCGGCCCGCAGCGACGCGATGGCGGGCCGCGCCGCGGCGTACGAGCTCGGCCGCGAGTCGCGGCAGCGGGGCTGGATCGACTACGTGCAGGGCGTCACGCACGCCCTCGCCGCGCGCGGCCACACGATCGGCGGCTTCGACGTGGAGATCACGTCGACGATCCCGCCCGGCGCCGGCGTGTCGTCCAGCGCGGCGCTCGAGGTCAGCCTGCTGCGCGCGCTGCGAACCGCGTTCGCGCTCGCGATCGACGACGTCGCGATCGCGCGCGTCGCGCAGGCGGCGGAGACCGACTTCGTCGGCGCGCCGGTCGGCATCATGGATCAGATGGCGAGCAGCCTCGGGCGGGACGGCGAAGCGCTGTTCATCGATACGCGCTCGCTGGTCACCGAGCGCGTGCCGCTTCCCTCGACGCTCGACATCGTGGTCATCGACTCGGCGGTGGCGCACACGCACGCCGGCGGGCGCTACGCCGAGCGACGGCGGGAGTCGTTCGAGGCGGCGGCGCGGCTGGGCGTCGAGAAGCTGCGGGACGTCGGCGTCGAGGCGCTGCCGGCGATTGCGCGCCTTCCGCCCGTGCTCGCCCGCCGCGCCCGCCACATCGTCACCGAGAACGCGCGCGTGCTCGCGGCGGTCGAGGCGTTGCGCCGGGGCGACCTGGCGCGGCTCGGCGCGCTCTTCCGCGAGTCGCAGGCGTCGATGCGCGACGACTTCGAGACGTCGACGCCGGACATCGACGCGCTCGTGCGCCTCGCCGACGCGGAGCCCGACGTGTACGGCAGCCGGATGACCGGCGGCGGCTTCGGCGGCGCGGTCGTGGTGCTGGCGGCGGCCGGCGCCGGCGCGGCGATCGCCGCGCGCGTCGCTCGTGCGTATCGCGACGCGACCGGCCGCGCTGGGCGCGTGCTCGTACCGGGCACGGTTCTTGGACGGTGACGCGCGATGATCGCGCCGCCCGTTCCCGACCTGATTTGCTTCTCGCATCTACGCTGGCACTTCGTATTCCAGCGTCCGCAGCACCTGATGACGCGCTGCGCCCGCGATCGCCGCGTGTTCTTCGTCGAAGAGCCGATCGGCGGCGCAGCGTCGCCGCGTCTGCAGATCGACCGGGCGGCGTCGGTAACGGTCGTGGTGCCCCGGATCCCCGACGGCCTGACGCCGGAGGAGGCGACGGCAGCCCAGCGCGCGCTCGTCGACGATCTGATCGCGCGCGAGGCCGTCGACGACTACATCGCGTGGTACTACACGCCGATGGCGCTGGCGTTCACGGACCACCTGACGCCGCGCGCGATCGTGTACGACTGCATGGACGAACTGTCGGCGTTCAAGGGGGCGCCGGCCGTCCTCAAGGAGCGCGAGCAGGCGCTGCTCGCGCGCGCGTCGCTCGTGCTGACCGGCGGCCAGTCGCTGTTCGAAGCCAAACAGCACCAGCACCCCAACATCCATCCGTTTCCGAGCAGCGTCGACGTGCCGCACTTCGCCCGGGCACGCGCCATCGCGATCGACCCGGCCGACCAGGCGGCGATCCCGCATCCCCGCATCGGGTTCTTCGGCGTCATCGACGAGCGGATGGACATCGCGCTGGTCGACGGCGTCGCGGCGCGGCGGCCCGACTGGCAGATCGTGCTCCTCGGCCCGGTCGTGAAGATCGATCCGGCGACGCTGCCGCAGCGGGCGAATGTCCACTACCTCGGCTCGAAGACCTACGACGAACTCCCGTCCTACATCGCCGGCTGGGACGTCGCCATGCTGCCGTTCGCGCGGAACGAGGCGACGCGGTTCATCAGCCCGACGAAAACCCCCGAATATCTGGCCGCCGGACGCCCGGTGGTCTCCACCTCGATCCGCGACGTCGTCCGGCCGTATGGCGACCGCGGACTCGTACGCATCGCCGACGATCCCGACACGTTCGTCGACGCGTGCACCGCCGCGATGGCCGACGACGCCGCCGCCCGCCTCGCGCGGGCCGACGCGTTTCTCGGCCGGATGTCGTGGGACGGCACGTGGTCGCGGATCTGCCGCCTCGTCGACGACGCGGTCACCGAGAGAACCCCATGTTCGATTACCTCGTAGTCGGTGCCGGTTTCGCCGGCGCCACCATCGCCGAGCGGCTCGCCGCGCACGGGCGGAAGACCGTGCTGGTCTGCGACAAGCGGCCGCACATCGGCGGCAACGCGTACGATCACTACGACGAGGCCGGCATCCTCGTCCACAAGTACGGGCCGCACATCTTCCACACCAACTCGCGCGACGTGTTCGACTACCTGTCGCGCTTCACGGAGTGGCGGCCGTACCAGCACCGCGTCCTGGCGTGCGTCGACGGCCAGCTGCTGCCGATCCCGATCAACCTCGACACCGTCAACCGGATGTACGGCACGAACTACACCTCGTTCGAGCTGGAGCAGTTCTTCCGATCGGTCGCGGAACCGGTGGAAGCGGTGCGCACCTCCGAGGACGTGATCGTGAGCAAGGTCGGCCGCGAGCTGTACGAGAAGTTCTTCCGCAACTACACGCGGAAGCAGTGGGGGCTGGACCCGTCCGAGCTGGATGCGTCCGTCACCGCCCGCGTGCCGGTGCGGACGAACCGCGACGACCGGTACTTCACCGACACGTACCAGGTGATGCCGAAACACGGCTACACGCGGATGTTCGAGCGCATGCTGACGCACCCGAACATCAAGATCCTGCTGAACGCCGACTACCGCGAGGTGCAGGCGTGCATCCCGCACCGCGCGGTCGTGTACACCGGTCCGGTCGACGAGTACTTCGGCTACCGGTTCGGCCGGCTGCCGTACCGATCGCTCGAGTTCACCTTCGAAACGCACAACGCGGCGGTGGCGCAGCCGGCGCCGGTGGTCAACTATCCGAACGAGAACGCGTACACGCGCGTCACCGAGTTCAAGTACCTCACCGGGCAGGAGCATCCGAAGACGACGCTGGTGTACGAGTTCGCGCGGAGCACCGGCGATCCGTACTACCCGGTGCCGAAGCCGGAGAACGCCGCGCTGTACAAGACGTATCAGGAGCTCGCGGACCAGACCGAGGGCGTCCACTTCATCGGGCGGCTCGGCACCTACAAGTACTACAACATGGATCAGGTCGTCGCGCAGGCGCTGCGGCTCTACGGGAAGCTGTCGGGGGCGACACGGCGCGACGTTGTCGTCAGCGCGGCATGACGGCGGCGGCGCCGCTCGAGATCTGGGGCGGCGTCGAGTGCACGCACAACCGCGTCGGCGATCGCTGGTTCGACCAGCTCGCCTGGTCGGGCCACGACGCGCGCGACGGCGACATCGGCGCCTTCGGCGCGCTCGGCCTCTCGGCCATCCGGTACCCGGTGCTGTGGGAGCGCCTCGCGCCGGCGGGCATCCACGACATCGACTGGCGCTGGACCGACGCGCGGCTCGCCGCGCTGCGGGCGCACGGCATCCGGCCGATCGTCGGCCTCGTCCACCATGGCAGCGGGCCGCGCGGCACGTCGCTGCTGGATCCGGCGTTCCCCGAACAGCTCGCGCGGTTCGCCGGGGCGGTGGCGCGCCGCTACCCGTGGATCACCGACGTGACGCCGGTGAACGAGCCGATGACGACCGCGCGTTTCAGCGCGCTGTACGGCCACTGGTATCCGCACGCGCGCAGCGACCGGTCGTTCGTCCGCGCCCTCGTCCACCAGCTGCGCGGCGTCGTGCTCGCGATGGACGCGATCCGCCAGGTCGCGCCCGCGGCGCGGCTGGTGCAGACGGAGGACTGCGGACGCACGTTCGCCACGATGGCCACGCGCGCGCAGGCGGCGCACGAGCGCGCACGCCAGCAGCTCACGTGGGACCTGCTCACCGGGCGCGTGGACGATCGTCACCCGCTCCACCGCTTCCTCACCGATGCCGGCATGACGTCCGACGACGAAGCGTTCTTTCTGAACGCGCGATGCGCGCCCGACGTCATCGGGCTCAACTACTACCTGACGAGCGACAGGTTCCTCGACGAACGCGTCGATCGGTACCCTCCGTCGACGCACGGCGGCAACGGGTCGATCGCGTACGCCGACGTCGAGGCGGTGCGGGCGCGCCCGCGCGGCATCGCCGGTCACGCCGCGCACCTGCTGGCGGCGTGGCGTCGCTACGGACGGCCCGTGGCAGTCACTGAAGTGCACCTCGGCGGCTCGCGCGAAGATCAGATGCACTGGATCGTCGAGTGCTGGCGCGCGGCCCAGTGCGCGCGCGCGCTCGGCGCCGACGTCCGCGCGATCACCGCCTGGGCGCTGCTCGGATCGTTCAACTGGCACCGGCTCGTCACGTGCGATGCCGGCCACTACGAGCCGGGCGTGTTCGACGTGCGCGCGCCGCGGCCGCGCGCGACGGCGCTGGCGGGGATCGTTTCCGCGCTGTCGCGCGGCGAAGAGCCGGCGCACCCGGTGCTCGCGGGCGCGCCGTGGTGGAGGCGGGCCGACCGGCTCACCTGCGGCTCGCTCGTCAGTTCGCGCACGGCGGAGCGCCGCGCGAGCCGCGGGAGCGCCGCGCCGCCGCAACCCACCCGCGCCCAGCCGCTGCTGATCACTGGCGCCACCGGCACGCTCGGCCGCGCGTTCGCGCGCGTGTGCGCCGCGCGCGGGCTCGCCTACCGCCTCGTCGGCCGGCCGGAGGTCGACGTGACCGACGCCCGGGCCGTCGCGGCGGCGATCGATCGCCACGCGCCGTGGGCCGTGATCAACACGGCCGGCTACGTCCGCGTCGACAGCGCCGAGTCGGACGTCGAATCGTGCCGCCGCGGGAACGTGGTCGGTCCGCTCACGCTGGCGCACGCCTGCCGCCGCCACGGCCTGCCGCTCGTCACCTTTTCGTCCGACCTGGTGTTCGACGGGCGCAAGGGGGCGCCGTACGTCGAGAGCGATCCGCCGTCGCCGCTGAACGTCTACGGCGCTTCCAAGGCGGAGGCCGAAGCGCGCGTCCTCGACGCCCACCCCGGCGCGATGGTCGTTCGCACGAGCAGTTTCTTCGGTCCGTGGGACGACTACAACTTCGCGGTGTGCGCGTTCCGCGCGCTCGACGCCGGCGCCGTGTTCCCCGCGCCGAACGACTGCACCATCTCGCCGACCTACGTGCCCGACCTCGTGCACGCCTCGCTCGACCTGCTCGTCGACGGCGCCGACGGGATCTGGCACCTGGCCAACGACGGCGCGCTGACCTGGTTCGAGTTCGCGTGCAAGGCCGCCGTCGCAAGCGGTCGCTCGACGGACCGGATCCAGCCGGTCGACACGAGCCGCGTCTGGTCGCCCGCCATCCGGCCGCGCTGTACGCCGCTCGCCAGCGACCGCGCGCGGATCATGCGGCCGCTCGAGTCGGCGCTGCAGGCCTTCGTCGACGAATCGCGCGCCGCGATGGCGATGGAGGATCGCGAAGCCCGGATTGCGTGAGCAGCGATCGCGCGAAAGGCGCCGCCGGCGATCCGGCGGCGCCTTTCGATCCGCCGCACCCCGCAACGCGTCGGCGGCGCGTCAGTCCGGTTCTTTGACGAGGATCCGCTTGTCGCGTTCCTGCACCCGGAACACCGGCTGCGGCTGCGTCGCCGGTCCGTTGATCACGTGGCCGTCGTCGAGGCCGAATTCCGAGCCGTGCCACGGACAGACGACGGATCCGTTCTTCAACTCGCCTTCCGACAGCGGTCCGCCGAGATGCGAGCACGGATGCGCCAGCGCGCACAAGCGCCCGCGCTGACGCACGAGCAGCACGTCGGTGTCGTCGCGGCGCGCCCGCCGCATCGATCCGTCCGGCACGTCGGCGACCGCGGCGACGTCGGTGAACTGTTCCGGCTGATCGACCGCCGCGTGCGTCACGCCGATGCGATGGCCGTAGACCAGATCGCCACCGAGGTACGCAGAGCCGAGCGCGATCGCGTACCCGGCCCACGCGCAGGCGCGTCCCCGATCCCGCGCGCTGTTGAGCCGCTGCACGTAGGCGATGGCCGTCAGCGCCGTGGCCGCGACGTTGAGCAGGCCGTGGAGCAATCCCTCGCGGCGCGCGCGGCCTGACGTCTCGCTCCAGTCGGTCAGCCCCGTCGCCGCGGACGCGACCGCCCCCGCCAGGCCGACGCCGAACGCCATCGTCGCCGCGCGCCGCATGCCGCGGTCGCCGTTCGCGCACGCATCGATGGCGAGCGCGGTGGTCCAGGCGCCAATCGGGATGTCGGTGAACACCGGATGCAGCGGGTGTCCGAGCCACACGCCGTGCATCGCGTTCTTCATCTGCGCCCCGGCCGGCCCGGCGCTTTCGTAGACGTCCCTGACGGCGCGGCTCAGCGGTTCGGCAATTCGATCGAGTGCCGGCTGATCCGTCACGGTCGCGAGCACGTTTGTCTGATCCATAGGCCTCCTCTGCTGAGGTCGCTGTACACAAACGCCGTGCCCTGCAACCGATTTCGACGCGCCGCCTCCAATGAAGCATGCGGCGCATCGCGGTCGCCGTCGCGGCGCTTGGTGTCGCGGCGCTGACGCTCGCGTACGTCTTCGTATTGCGCAACGGGCTGGCCGCCGACGCGCGACCCGGTGCGGTCGAGACGGCGGTCGCGCGGCGGCTCGTCGCGCTGTCGATCCCGCGTGACGCGCGGTCGAGGACGAACCCGCATGCCGGCGATCCGAACGCGTGGAAGAGCGGCGCCGATCACTTTGCCGACCACTGCGCGATCTGCCACGGCGCCGACGGACGCGGCCGCACGCCGTTCGCGTCGACGATGTATCCGCCGGTGCCGGATCTGGCATCGGACGCAGTCCAGCAGCTGAGCGACGGAGCGCTGTTCGCGATCATCCAGCATGGCGTCCGCTGGACCGGCATGCCCGCCTTCGCCTCCTCACACGACGAGGACGACACCTGGCGGCTCGTCTCGTTCCTTCGGCAGGTGCCGCACCTCGCGGCCGGCGATCTTCGCCGCGCGGCGAACGGCCACGACGACGCGAGGGTCGGCCATGCGGACGTGACGATTGCGATGGACGGCACCTCGTTCGACCCGAACGCCGCGACGGTGCACGTCGGCGACACGGTCGAATGGATCAACAAGGATCCGTTTCCGCACAACGTCGCGTCCACCGACGGCGGTTTCCGCTCGGGCGATCTCGAGCCGGATCGCGGGTGGACGTTCCGTGCCACGACCGCCGGCACGTTTCGCTACGCGTGCACGCTGCATCCGGGGATGAACGGCACGCTGATCGTCAAACCGTAAACGTCGACAGGAGCAGTGATGATGAATTCGAAGGTGTGGATGACTGGCGTCGTGGCGGCCGCCCTCTCGGCGACCATGCTGGCGCAGGGGCCCAACGACGCGCAGATTGCCGCGATCGTCGTGACGGCCAACCAGGTGGACATCGACGCGGGCCGGCTCGCCGAAACGCACGCGTCGAATCCGAAGGTCGAGGACTTCGGCCGGCAGATGGTGACGGACCACACGGGCGTCAACAGGCAGGCAACCGAGCTCGTGACGAAACTGGGCGTGAAGCCGGAGGACAACCCGACGGCGCAAAGCCTGAAGAAAGGCGGCGAGGAGAACGTCGCGCACCTCGAGCAGCTGAAGGGGGCCGCGTTCGACAAGGCGTACGTCGATCACGAGGTCGCGTATCACCAGCAGGTCCTCGACGCGATGGACAAGACGCTGATTCCGAACGCGAAGAACGAGCAGCTGAAGGCGCTGCTCGTGAAGGTGCGGCCGGCGTTCGTGGCGCACCTGGAGCACGCCAGGCAGCTGCAGTCCTCACTCGGTCGCTGAGAAACGTCGCGAACCGCGACGCCGCTCGTCTCTCGCCGCACCACGGCTGAGCGGGTGGATGCCCGATTGCGGCCCCCTGCACGGGCAAATCGCTTGCACCCACTGCCCGCCGTGGTGTCGGTCTCTCCTCGCGATTGCGCGCTCATCGGTTCGACGAGCCGTTCGAGAATCGCTGGTGGCGCGTCGAGACAACGATGTGGACCATCGGCCTCGTCGTGCTCGCATGCGCACGAGCGACGGTTCGAACCACGTCGCGGTGCGGCGCGCGCGGCGGCACGTTTACGACGTATGGCCCCGGCGCGCAGGAACGTGTGATGCGCGACGAGGACCTCAGGTACCCCATGCCGAGCGGAGCGGAACCATTTGCGTGATCCCGCGCGATTGAACCGCTGGCACCCGTCGCTCGGGGCCTGGCGGCAATTCGACGGCACGCGGTTCCGCGTGTGGGCGCCCGACCACGCGTCGGTCGACGTGGTGTTCTGGCGCGACGGCGCCGAAGCGTCGCGGCGGCTCGAGAAGAGCGCCGACGGCACGCATTCGGGATGGGTACCGGCGATCGAGCCGGGCACGCGGTACAAGTACCGCCTGCCCGACGGTCGGCTGGTGCCCGACCCCGCGTCCCGCTTCCAGCCCGACGGCGTCCACGGCCCGTCGCTGGTCGTCGACCCGGAGGCGTTCGACTGGACCGACGAGCGGTGGCCGGGCCTGCCGCTCGCCGACGCGATCATCTACGAACTGCACGTCGGCACGTTCACGCCGTCCGGCACCTTCCGCGGCGTGGAGGAACGCCTCGGATACCTGAAAGACCTCGGCGTCACGGCGATCGAGCTGATGCCCATCGCCGCGTTCGCCGGAAGGCGCAACTGGGGGTACGACGGCGTCGATCTGTTCGCGCCGTCGCAGAACTACGGGCACCCCGACGACCTGCGACATCTCGTCAACGCGGCGCACGCGCTCGGCGTCGCCGTGATCCTCGACGTCGTGTACAACCACCTCGGCCCGGAGGGCGCGTACCTCTCGGCGTTCAGCGCGTCCTACTTTACCGAGGCGCGCCGCACGCCGTGGGGACCCGCGGTGAACCTGCACGGACCGCGGTCCGAGCACGTGCGCGCGTTCTTCGTGGAGAACGCGCTGCACTGGATCCACGAGTACCACATCGACGGCCTGCGGCTCGATGCGACGCACGCCCTGCACGACGAAGGGGACCGGCCGTTCCTCCACGAGCTCGCCTCGGCGGTGCATGCGGCGGCTCCGACGCGGCCGCTGCTCATCGCCGAAGACGACCGCAACTGCGCGCGGCTCGCCCTCTCGCCGCTCGCCGGCGGCATCGGCCTCGATGCGCTGTGGGCCGACGACTTCCACCACGAGGTGCGCCGCGCCGTCGCCGGCGATCGCGACGGCTACTTCCGCAGCTACTCCGGCGAGGCCGCCGACATCGCGGAGACGCTGCGGCGCGGCTGGTTCTACACCGGCCAGGTCGCGCCGCATTCGGGCGAAGCCCGCGGCACCGATCCCGAGCCGCTCGACTTCGAGCAGTTCGTCTTCTGCATCCAGAACCACGATCAGGTCGGCAACCGCGCGATGGGCGACCGCCTCCTGGCGACCGTGTCGCCAGCCGCCTATCGCGCGGTCTCGGCGCTGCTGCTGTGCGCGCCGCAGACGCCGCTGCTGTTCATGGGGCAGGAGTGGGGCGCGTCGACGCCGTTCCTCTTCTTCACCGACCACGCGGCGGAGCTCGGCCGCGCCGTGACGAGCGGACGCCGCCAGGAGTTCGCCGCGTTCGAGGCGTTCCGCGATCCCGCCGTTCGCGACACCATCCCCGATCCGCAGGCGGAGGCGACCTTCTGTCGAAGCGTGCTGAAGTGGGCGGAGATCGGCGGCGAGGAGCATCGCTCGCTGCTGCGCCTCTACCGCGCCCTGCTCGCCCTTCGCCGCACCGCGCCGGCGATGCGCGCGCGATCGCGCAGGGAGGTCGTCGTCGAGGCGCTCGATGCGTCGACGATCGCGTTGTGGCGGGTGCCGGGGACGGAGGGCCCGCTGGCGGTCATCGCGCGCCTGTCCGGCGGCCCCGCGGAGGTGGCGGCCCCCTTCCCCGCGGCGTGCGGCCGCCGCCAGTGGGCGCTCGTGATGACGACCGAGGACGCCGCGTTCGCGACGAACGCGGCGTCCACCCCGCAGGTGCGCGTCGACTACGACGCGATCAGCGTGTCCTTCAGCGGTCCCTCCGCCGTCGTGGTGCGCGGCACCGCCGACTCGTAGGAGTGGCCGGTCGACAGGCCGAGCACGAAGAGCACGAACGTCAGCGATCCGGTCGCGAAGATCACGTCGCCGAACGCGCGCATCCAGCGGAGGCGCTGCAGGAGATCGCCCTGCAGGAATTCGGCGCTGCGCGCGTACCAGTATCCGTGCTCGACCGACGCCCACGTCTGGATGAGGCCGATCGGCAGCAGGCTCAACGTGACCATCGCCAGCAGCCCGATGTTGATCGCCCAGAACGCGAACCCGATCATCCCGTCGCGCCACTGGCGCCCCGGATGCATCGCCCGCAGCGCGAACAGCATCAGCCCCATGCCGAGCATGCCGTAGACGCCGAAGAGCGCCGCGTGGCCGTGCACCGGCGTCGTGTTGAGGCCCTGCATGTAGTAGAGCGCCACCGGCGGGTTGATCATGAACCCGAACACGCCGGCCCCGAGCAGGTTCCAGAACGCCACGGCCACGAAGAAGTAGATCGGCCAGCGGTAGTGCTGCACCCACGGCGTCGCGTGCGAGAGCCGCAGGTTCTCCCACGCTTCGAACCCGATGAAGAGCAGCGGCACGACCTCGAGCGCGCTGAACACCGATCCGAGCGCGAGGACCACCGTCGGCGTGCCGGCGAAGTACAGGTGGTGCAGCGTGCCGATGATCCCGCCGCCGAGGAAGATCGTCGACGACACGACCGTCGCCGCGCCCGCGGTCCGCAGCCGCACCAGCTTCAGCCGCGCGAAGAGGAACGCGATCACCACCGTCGCGAACACTTCGAAGAAGCCCTCCACCCACAGATGGACCACCCACCAGCGCCAGTACTCGGCCATCGCCAGGTTGGTGTGGCGTCCGGCGCCGAGCGCCGCGCCGTAGAACCCGGCGATCGCGACGCTCGCGACGAGGAACAGCGTCAGGATCGGCCGCTGTTCGTCGCGGCGCCGAATCGCCGGCACGATGCCGCGCGCCATCAGGCCGAGCCACAGGAACAGGCCGACGAGCAGCGCGATCTGCCAGGCGCGCCCGAGATCGATGTACTCGTATCCGCTGTGGCCGAAGTAGAACCACATCGTGTCCGACAGCATCTGCTTCACGCTCAGCCACTGCCCCGTCATCGAGCCGACGACCACGAGGAGCAGCGCGCCGAACAGCACGTTGACGCCCGCGCGCTGGAACTTCGGCTCGTACCCCGCGACGGCCGGCGCGATGTACAGCCCCGCCGCCAGCCACGCGGTCGCGATCCAGAACAGCCCCAGCTGCAGATGCCACGTGCGCGACACCGCGTACGGCAGGATCGTCGCGATCGGAATGCCGAAGAACCCGCCGCCCTCCACGCCGTAGTGCGCCGTCACGATCCCCATCGCGATCTGCGCGAGGATGAGGCCGCTGACCGTCCAGAAGTACTTCACGACCGCGCGCTGCGACGGTGTCGGCGTCGACCGGAGCAGCGGATCGTCGGCCGGCACCTCGCCGAGCGGCTCGTCGTCTTTCTTCGACGCATGCCACCACGCCATCACGCCGATCCCCGCGAGCAGCAGGATGACGCTGACGCCGGTCCAGACGACCGCATCGCCCGTCGGCCGGTTGGCGATGAGCGGCTCGTGCGGCCAGTTGCTGGTGTAGGTGACGGTGTCGCCGGGCCGATCCGTGCTCGCGGCCCACGCAGACCAGAAGAAGAACGACGCGAGCTGCCGCGCGCGCGCGGCGTCGGTGAGCGTCCCGGCGGGGATCGCGTACTCGGTGCGCCCGTCGCGGAAGAGCGCCGTGTAGTACGCGGCGTTCTGCGCAAACGCGCGCGCCCGTTCGGGCGCGATCGTCAGCCGCGCGGTCGACGCGTCGTAAGTGTTCGTGCGAATGCTCGTCGTCAACCGCTGGCGGAGCGCGGCCTGCCGTTCGGCGCCGAGCGCGTCGTAGCCGCTGGCGCCCTCGCGCCGCGCCCACTCGTCGAGGATCGTCGTCAGCTCGCGGTGCAGCGCGTCGGCCGTCCAGTCGGGCGCCACGTAGCTGCCGTGACCCCAGATCGAACCCATCTCCATGCCGCCCATCGACCGCCAGACGTTTTGTCCTTCCTGAATGTCGGTGCCGGAAAGGACGACGTCGCCGTCAGGCGTCACGACCGCCGCGGGAATCGGCGGCGCCTGCTGATAAATCCGCGCGCCGACCGCCAGCAGCACGGCAAACGACAACACAATCACGCTTACAAACGCGATCCACTTCAGTTTCATAAGCCGTCCTCGATGGCAACGGGTATGCCGAACGCAATACGCCTGTATTTGTCCGTTTTCGTTCCGACGGGGTCGGACCGACCGGGGAGTTGTCCGTGCCGGCGCGAAGAATCCCGCAGCTCCATGGACGAAGCATCGCGCGGCCGTCCGTCGGCGCCTATGACCGCCGTCATACCGCGTCGAACCGGACCCTGTTCGTGCTCCCCTCGCGGATTCCGGTGGACCGCCTCGCGGTTCGGACGCCCGAGTGCACTGCGCGCCTCACGTGTGTATCGGCGTGCCCAGTCCACGACGGGCTCGATTCTGCGGCAGCGGCGGTCGCGCCGACGGGTGGGCGCCCGCATGGTGGCAATCGGCGTCGCCGGCCTCGTGCTGCGGGCGGCGAGCGTCACGCGCGCAACCGGCTCCTGACACACGGTGGTGCCGGATCGTGTGTGGCTGCAATTGATTCCGCACGCGCCGGCCATCGGGCATCGACCGGTCGGGATTTCGACACGGGCCTCACGGGAATTCCCCCATCGAGGTCGCCGCAACCGGGCCGCCCGGCAGTTTTCCCCGGGATTCCAGCCGAATCGGACCTGGCAAGGATGTTGCCTAGTCGCAAGGTCATGATGCGCCCGCTACACACTGCCGAATCGGCATCCTTCGTTCGCTGGGTCTTCCTGCGCGGCACACGAGCGCTGACGTGCGAAGTGCGCGTCGTCGATCGCCGCCAGTTCGACGTGTGCGTCGTGCCCCTGTGGGACGTCAAGGCGGCGGTCATCGAAACCTAC
Organism: Vicinamibacterales bacterium; assembly: GCA_035650895.1. Classification (GTDB taxonomy): domain Bacteria; phylum Acidobacteriota; class Vicinamibacteria; order Vicinamibacterales; family CAVVIG01; genus Gp6-AA45. Next base: position 35,636 of record DASRGT010000020.1, on the reverse strand, counting down.
GATCGCGCCGCGGACGCCATGCGGCGGCACGCGGAGCTCGCGACGGGATTTCGCCAGAGCGGCTGGGTGGCGGCGCGACAGACGGGCGGACCGACGGAGGTGGCGGCGTGACTCGCAAAGAACTCGATCTCAAGCCGGGCGTGCTGCCCGAAATCGACGCGGTCGACGGCAGCGTGATCTTCCGGATCGAAATCGCCGGACCGCCGCCCCGCGAACAGCTGACGATCCGCTGCGACCTCGACGGCGAGATCTTTCTCTCGATTACCGAGTCGCGCGACTGACGTCCGACGCGGTCACGTCCGCGACAGCGCCGCGGCGACGTCGCGCACGAGCTCGGCGATCGCAAACGGCTTCGAGATGTAGCCCTGGAACCCGGCGCGGGCGCACGTCTCGCGCGAATCCTCCGACGCGTAGGCGGTGACGGCGAGCACCGGAATCGCCTTCGCGCGCGCGTCCTGCCGGATCGCGTCCAGCAGTGCGAACCCATCCATCCCCGGCATCGCGATATCACACAGGATCACGTGCGGCAGGCTCCGGCGCACCTGCGCCATCGCCTCGGACCCTGACGAGGCGATCCGCACCGTGGCGCCGGCGTCGCCGAGCGCCGCCGCGATGACGTCGAGCGCGTCGGGGCTGTCGTCGACCGCCAGGATCTCGACGCCGTCGAGCCGCGGCGCGGCGATCTGCGGCGCGGGGGCGAACGGCTGCCCGGCCGACGTCCGGGCGAGCCCCGGCAGCGTCACCGTGAACGTGGCGCCGTGGCCCACGCCGGGGCTGTCGGCCCGCACCGTGCCGCCGTGCAGCTCGGTCAGCTCCTTCACCAGCGCCAGCCCCAGGCCCAACCCGCCGTGCTCGCGCGTCGTCGAACCGTCGGCCTGGCGGAAACGCTCGAAGACGTGCGGGAGGAACGCCGGGGCGATGCCGATGCCCGAGTCGGACACGACCAGCGTGTAATGGGCCGCGTCGCCCGACACGCGCACCGACACGGTGCCGTCCGGCGGGGTGAACTTGACCGCGTTCGAGAGCAGGTTCCACAGCACCTGGCGGACGCGATCGACGTCGCCGCGGATCATCGACGCCGCCGGCGGCAGATCGACGTCCAGCCGCACGCGCTTCGCGGCCGCGATCGGCGCGACGACGTCGAGCGCCGACTCGATGACGGCGCGCAGGTCGACCGCCGCCACCTTCAGCTGCAGCTTGCCGGTGACGATGCGCGAGACGTCGAGCAGATCCTCGATGACGCGGCTCTGGGCGTGGGCGTTGCGCGAGAGGCTCGCAATCGCCTTCGCCAGCGTCGGCCCGCCGCGGTCCTCCGGCTTCATGTTCGCGAGCACCTGCGTCCAGCCCATGATGGCGTTCAGCGGGGTGCGGAGCTCGTGGGACACCGCCGCCAGGAATTCGTCCTTCAGGCGGTTCGCCTCGCGCTCGCGGACGAGCAGCGCCTCGCGTTCCGCCTGCATCCGCCGGCGCTCCTCCACCTCCATCGTCAGCGCTTCGTTGGAAGAGAGCAGGCGGCGCACCATCTCCGAGAAGGCGTCGACGAGCGCGCCGGTTTCGTCGGGCGGCGCCTCGATGGTCGGCATCGGCGCATGCTGGTCGCGTCCGATCGCGCGGGCCGCGTTGGCGAGCGACACGATGGGCCGCGAGATCGTGGCCTGCAGGCGCCGCGCGACGCCGAAGGCGACCACGCCCGCCACCAGCAGCATGAACAGACCCGCGCTCGCGGTGGCGATGACGCGACCGGGCAGATCGTCGAGGCGACGCTCGACGAAGATCGACCCGACCACGCGTCCGTTCCGGGCGACGGCGACGCGGCTGGCGACCGCGCGCCAGGTGCGCGCGTCGGCCGGCACGACGGGGCACGGCGCCGAGCCCGGGCGCTCGAAGCCGGCCAGCAGCGATCCGCCGGCGCGGTACAGGCAGGCCCGCGAGATGAACGGCCGGACCTGGACGCTGTCGAGCATCTGCCGCGCATTCTGCGCGTCGTTGAACACGATGGTCGCCGCCGCGTTCTCGGCGATCACCTGCGCGAGCGCCAGCGCATCGTCGGCCGCCGACTGGCGGAAGCGGAGCACGTCGAAGGCGACGAGGCCGATCAGCGCCGCCGACAGCGCCGCCGTGCTGACGGCGAGCGCCATGGTGATGAGTTTCCGGTGGAGCGGCAGCGCGTCGAACCAGCCGGTCACGGTTCGGCTCCCTGCACGCTGGCCGCCAACTGGAGCAGCTGTGCGCTGATCCGCAGGCCGACGCGGCGGGCCGCGGCGGCGTTGACGTCGAATCGCATGCGGCCCTCGACGAGGCGCAGCCGCACGATGCCTCCTTCGTCGAGGAAGCGCGCGTCGTCGCCGATCGTCAGGATGGGCTGCGTCGCGGCGCGCTGCAGGAGCGCGCGCCGTGCGGTCGCGCCGCTCGGGATGACGAGCAGCTGGCAGCCGTCGACGTCCTGTTCGCGCGCCACGCGGCGGACCGACACCTTGCGGTTGTCGAGCGTCTCGCCGGCCACGAGCTCCTCGAGATCGCTGCCGAACGGATCGGGCGTGGCGACGCACACGTCGACGCTCGTCCGGCCGTCGAGCGCGTCCGGCGGCCATTCGACGAACTGCGGGAATTTGGAGACGATCGCCGCCTTCAGTTTGTCCTGGAGCGAGGCCTGCGCGCGCACGGTCGCCGAGGCCGCGAGCGCCGCGGCGGCGACGAGTGCGCCGATCGCCCTGACATTCAGCGACGCCACGTCACACGCGCGAAGACGCTCCGCCGCACCTCGACGTTGACGCCGGTGCCCGCGAACCACTCGAGGTGGTGATCGTCGAAGAGATCCTGGCCGACGAGCGACAGCTCCAGCTCGCGCGTCGGCCGCCATCCGATGCGGATGTCCGAGGCCGTGTAGGCGGGCACCGGTCCGGCCGCGAGCTGCGAGACGTAGCGCAGCCAGTAGTCGAACGACCAGCGACGCACGTCGAAGGACGCGCCGGCCTGCACCTGGTGATGCGGGATGGCCTGCTCGTAATGCCGCTCCTGCGACACGTCGCGGCTGCCCGGGTTCCGCGAGAACGCGACGTCGAGGTACGAGTAGTTGGTCGTCAGGCGCAGCCACGGCTTCGGCCGGACGTCGGCCGACGTCTCGACACCCGCGCTGCTGCCGTGCAGGCTGTTGGTGAACTCGACGGGGAGGACGAGGTGCGGCGGCAGCGGCGACGTTTCGACGAACGAGCCGAGCAGATCGGTGCCGAGGGTGTTGGCGTAGTCGTTGTAGAACGCCGACACGGTGAAGTACGCGCGGTCGATCGGCCGAAACCGGTAGCCCGTTTCGTACGCGATCAGCCGCTCGGGGTTGAAGCCCGGGTCCGGCGTCAGGCGGACGATCGTCGGGAGCGGCGCGACGGCCGCCACGCTGATCGTCGTGTAGTCGGTTTCGACGCGCGACGGCGTGCGGACCGCACGCGTCACGGCGCCCCAGATCATCGAGTGCGCGTGCGGCGTCCAGGCGACGCGCGCGGTCGGCTGCACTTCCCATCCGCTGTAGCTGTTGTGCTCGAACTTCGATCCGAGCGTCAGGCGCAGCCTGGCCGGCGCGACGGCGATTTCGTCCTGCACGAACGTGGTGAACAGGTTGTCGGTCCGGTCGGCCGGCGTGAAGGCGGTCGGCGCGACGGCCGTGATGCGGCCGCTCGTGAGGCGGTACTCGCCGCCCCAGGTCGCCACCTGGTGCGTCCAGCGCCGGAGCGTCTGCTGGAAATCGAGATCGAACGTGTCGCGATCTTCGGCGACCGGCTGCTCGCGGCGGTTCGTCCGGTCGTAGTAGGTCTGGAATTGAAAATCGGGGCCGGCGTAGCGCGCCACGACGTTGCCGCCCGACAGCGGCGCATCGGTCTCGAAGGTACGCGTGAAGGGGGGCGTGTAACTCGACAGCGTCGGCCGCTCGCCGAGTCGGCCGTCGTACACGTCGCCCTCGACGGTCACCATGCGGTCGCCCGGAAGGGGGCGATCGACGCGCGCGCCCGCCTGCGCCGCGCGCCACGTCGAGAACGCGCTGCCGTCCTGGTGGTATTCGGCGCCGCGATCGAACGCCTTCGCGTACGCGCGGTAGTTCACGTCGGGTGTCGAGCCGCCGTACCGGAACTCGCCGAAGCCGCGCTCGACCGGACCGCCGCCGGCCGAGACGAGCGCGCCCTGCGTCTCCTTCGCCGTCTTCGTGATGATGTTGATGATCCCGTTGACCGCGTTCGCGCCCCACAGCGTGCCGCCGGGACCGCGGATCACCTCGATGCGATCGATGTCGGCCAGCAGTGTGTCCTGCGTTTCCCAGTACGTGCCGGCGAACAGCGGGCTGTAGACGGCGCGGCCGTCGATCAGGACGAGCACGGAACGGGACAGTCGATCGGCGAAGCCGCGAATGCCGATCGCCCACGTGCCGCCGCCGAGCCGCGCGACCTGAACGCCAGGGACCATCCGCAGCAGCTCGGGGATGGACGTCGCGCCCGAGCGGCGGATGTCTTCCTGCGTGATCACGAACGCGGCGGCCGGCACGGTCGCGATCGGTTCCGGCACGCGCGACACCGTGGTCACTTCGATCTGCAGCACTTCCTGAAGCGACATGCGCTTCAGGTCCTCCGTGCTGGTGGTTTGCTGGGCCGACGCGACGGTCGTGAAGACCACGACGAGGAGGCCTGCGGACGCCCACGACAGACGACCCATGGAAGAGCGTCAGTCTACTCGATTCGTTCGCGCGCTACGGTCGAGCTGCAGCGACCCGGCGTCGCGATTGCAGACACGAGCCGCGGAGGCGACGAAGTGGCTACCGGAACCATCAAGCGCGTGGTCAAGGACAAGGGATTCGGTTTCATCCGGGACGATCGCGGCCAGGAGTATTTCTTCCATCGCTCGGCGGTGGACGGCGACTTCACGCGACTGACGGAAGGTCAGCAGGTCGCGTTCGAAGAAGAGCGGTCGGACAAGGGCCCGCGCGCGGGCAGCGTGCGCGTCCAGCAGTAGCGGCGTGCCCGCTTCGGCCCCGGCCATTTCGATCGGCAGCGTCACCGCTGCCGCGTACACCGTTCCGACCGACGAACCCGAATCAGACGGCACGCTCGACTGGTCGAGCACGACGCTCGTGGTCGCGCACGCCGCCGCGGGCGGACGCGTCGGGGTCGGCTACAGCTACACGCATGCCGCCGCGGCCCGCCTGATCGAGGACGTGCTGGCGCCGACCGTGTGCGGCCGGGACGCGATGGACATCGAATCGGCGTACGTCGCCATGCGGCAGCGGGTCAGAAATCTCGGCGGCGCGGGACTGGCCGCGACCGCCGTCTCGGCCGTCGACACGGCGCTGTGGGATCTCAAGGCACGGCTGCTCGACGTGTCGCTCGTCGCGCTGCTCGGGGCGGTCCGCGACGCGATCCCGGTGTACGGCAGCGGCGGCTTCACCTCCTACGGCAACGACCGGCTCGTCGATCAGCTCAGCGGGTGGGTCCACGTCGGCATCGGCGCGGTCAAGATGAAGATCGGCCGCGACGCGGCGGCCGATCGCGCGCGCGTGCATCTGGCGCGCGAAGCGATCGGCGACGCGCAGCTCTTCGTCGACGCCAACGGCGCCTACGATCGCAAGGTGGCCCTCGCGCAGGCCGATGCGTTCGCGCGGGACGAGGTGGTCTGGTTCGAAGAGCCGGTGTCGTCGGACGATCTCGACGGGCTGCGCCTGATCCGCGACCGCGCGCCCGCGCCGATGGAGATCGCCGCCGGCGAGTACGGCTACGATCCGCGATACTTCAAGCGCATGATCGACGCCGGCGCCGTCGACGTCCTCCAGGCCGATGCGACCCGCTGCGGCGGGCCGACCGGCTTCCTCCGCGCCGCGGCGGTGTGCGACGCCGCGGGCCTGCCGCTCTCCTCGCACACCGCCCCGTCCCTCCATGCTCACTTGTGCTGCGCCGCCGCGCGCGCGCGGCATCTCGAGTACTTTCACGACCACGTCAGGATCGAGTGGATGCTGTTCGACGGCGCGCTCGAACCGGTTGACGGCCAGTTGTGGCCGGATCGATCCCGACCCGGTCTCGGCATCACCCTGAAGCAGCGCGACGCGGAGCGATACTCGGCATGACCCTCGTTTCCGACCTTCAGAATGCGATCAGCGGCGAAGTCCGGTTCGACGCCGGCAGCCGCGCGCTCTACGCCACCGACGGCTCCAACTACCGTCAGCCGCCGATCGGCGTCGTCATCCCCCGCACGGTCGACGATGTGGTGCGAGCCGTGGACGTGTGCCGCCGGCACGGCGCGCCGATCTTCGGGCGCGGCGGCGGCACGAGCCTCGCCGGGCAGTGCTGCAACGCGGCGGTCTGCTTCGACATGTCGAAGTATCTCAATCGCGTGCTCGAGATCGACACCGCGCGCCGCCACGGCCGCGCGCAGCCGGGCACGATCCTCGACGACCTGCGCCATGCCGCCGAAGCGCACGGCCTGACGTTCGGTCCCGATCCGGCGACGCACAACCACTGCACGATCGGCGGGATGATCGGCAACAACTCGTGCGGCGTGCATTCGGTGATGGCGCAGTTCTACGGCCCGGGGCCGCGGACCGCCGACAACGTCGACTGGCTCGACGTCCTCACCTACGACGGCGTCAGGCTGCGCGTCGGCCCGACCGCTCCACCCGAGCTCGATCGGCTGATGGCGGAGCCGGGCCGAGTCGGCGACATCTACCGCCGGCTGAAAGCGCTCGTCGACCGCTACGAACCCGAGATCCGCGGGCGCATGCCGAACATCCCGCGCCGCGTCTCCGGTTACAACCTCACGGCGCTGCTGCCCGAACACGGGTTCAACGTCGCGCAGGCGCTGGTCGGCACCGAAAGCACCTGCGTGCTCGTCCTCGAAGCGTCGCTCTGCCTCGTGCCGAACCCGAAAGCCCGATCGCTCATCGTCCTCGGCTATCCGAGCGTGTACGAAGCGGCCGATCACATTCCCGAGGTGATGCAGCACAAGCCGATCGGCTGCGAGGGCATGGACGACCTGCTGGTGAAGGACATCGAGGAGATCGGCTACGAGTCCCAGACGCTGCAGGTGCTGCCGCAGGGCCAGGGATGGCTCCTCGTCGAGTTCGGCGGCGAGACGCGGGAAGAGTCCGATGCGCGGGCGCGCGCGCTCGCCGACGCGCTCAAGCGAGGTCCGCACCCGCCGTCGATGAAGATCTTCGACGACGCGGCGGAGGAGAAGAAGGTGTGGAAGGTGCGCGAGGCGGGCCTCGGGGCGACGGCGCACGTCGACCGCGCGCGGCCCACGTGGGAAGGCTGGGAGGACTCCGCGGTGCCGCCCGAACGCCTCGGCGAGTACCTGCGCGGCTTCCGCAAGCTGCTCGACCAGCACAAGCTGCAGGGCGATCTGTACGGCCACTTCGGGCAGGGGTGCGTCCACACGCGCATCGACTTCGACCTCGAGACCGTCGACGGGATCCGCAACTACCGGTCGTTCGTCGAATCGGCCGCCGATCTCGTCATCTCGCTCGGCGGATCGCTGTCGGGCGAACACGGCGACGGCCAGTCGCGCGGCGAGCTGCTGCCGCGGATGTACGGCGCCGAGCTGATGGAGGCGTTCCACGAGTTCAAGTCGATCTGGGATCCCGCGTGGAAGATGAATCCCGGCAAGGTGCTGAAGCCCTATCGCCTCGACGAGAACCTCCGGCTCGGGACGACGTACCATCCGCCGCACGTGACCACGCACTTCTACTTCGCGAACGCCGCCGGCAGCTTCGCGAAGGAGACGCTGCGCTGCGTCGGCGTCGGCGAATGCCGGCGGCTGGAGGGGGGCACCATGTGCCCCAGCTTCCGCGTGACGCGCGAGGAGATGCACTCGACGCGCGGCCGCGCGCGGCTGCTGTTCGAGATGCTGCAGGGCGATCCGCTGAAAGGCGGATGGCAGGACGAACACGTGAAAGAGGCGCTCGACCTGTGCCTCGCCTGCAAGGGCTGCAAGGGCGACTGCCCCGTCAGCGTCGACATGGCCACCTACAAGGCCGAGTTCCTCTCGCACTACTTCGAGAAACACCGCCGCCCCGTGACGGCGTATGCGTTCGGCCTGATCCACTACTGGGCGCGCCTCGGATCGCTCGCGCCGGCAATCGTGAATGCCGTCACGCAGACGCCGGGACTGGCCGGCGTCGCCAAGCGCCTGGCCGGCATGGCCCCCGAACGGCGCGTCCCCGCGTTCGCGCCGTTCACCTTCAAGGACTGGTTCCACAGCCGACCGCCGCGGCGCCGCGAGAAGCGTCCGCGCGTCATGCTGTGGCCCGACACCTTCAACAACCACTTCCACCCGCACACCGCGATCGCGGCCGTCCACGTCCTGGAACACGCCGGATTCGACGTCGTCGTGCCGCGCCAGCCGATGTGCTGCGGGCGTCCGCTCTACGATTACGGATTCCTCTCCACGGCGAAACGGTGGCTGCGGCACATCCTCCGCACGCTCGCCGTCGAAATCGATCAGGGCGCGCCGGTGATCGGCCTGGAGCCGAGCTGCGTCGCGGTGTTCCGCGACGAGATGACGCAGCTGCTGCCGGACCACGAAGGCGCGAAGCGCCTCGCACGGCAGACGTTCACGCTCGCCGAATTCCTCAACGACCACGGCTTCGAGTACCCGTCGATCGCCCGGAAGGCGATCGTGCACGGCCACTGTCATCACAAGGCAGTGATGAAGCTCGACGACGAGCGCCGCGCCGTCTCCGCGATGCACCTCGATGCCGACGTCCTCGACAACGGCTGCTGCGGCATGGCCGGCTCGTTCGGATTCGAGCGCGACCACTACGACATCTCGATGCGCGTCGCCGAGCACGAATTGCTGCCGGCGCTCCGGCGCACGCCGGACGACGCGCTGGTGATCGCCGACGGGTTCAGCTGCCGGACGCAGATCGAGCAGGCGACCGGCCGGCACGCGCTTCACCTCGCGGAGGTCATCGACCTCGGAATCCGGAGCTCGAGCCCAGCCGTATAATGCCGCGTGCGAAGATCCGTGCTCGTCCCGGCCGTGGTCGTCGCGCTGGCGCATGTCTCGGCGCAGTCGCACCCCGACCTGCAAGGGCTCTGGACCAACGGCACGCTGACGCCGCTGACGCGGCCGGCCGAGTTCCGCGACAAGCCGTTCCTGACGCCGACCGAGGCGGCGGAGTACGAGGCCAACGCGCTGCCGCGCCTCTTGAAGGCGATCCCGCCCGAGCACGTGGCGACCAACGGCGATCTCAACGAGGTCTACCTCGACACGCTCGGCCTGAAGCTGGCCGAGGGCGACCGCACGTCGCTGATCGTCGACCCTGTCGACGGCCTCCTGCCGCCGCAGCTACCGGCGGCGAAGGAGCGGAACGCGAAGCGTCGTCCGGCCAACTACGACGATCCGGAAGGCCTCGATCTGGACGAGCGCTGCCTGATGGAGACGGCGTTCGGATCGTCGAACGCCGCGCCGCCGATGGTGCCGAATCCGTTCGGGCAGAATTTCTACCAGATCGTGCAGACCGCGGATTACGTGATGATCTACACCGAGGTCGTGCACGACGCGCGGATCGTCCGCATCGGCGGCACGCATGTCCCGGCGTCGGTGCGCTCCTGGCTCGGCGATTCGATCGCGCACTGGGAAGGCGACACGCTCGTGGTGGACACGACGAACTTCACGGGCAAGACGCACTTCCGCGGATCCAGCGAGCGGCTGCACGTCGTCGAGCGATTCGAACGCACGGACAAGAACACCATCGACTACCGCGTCACCGTCGAGGACCCCGACACGTGGGCGGTTCCGTGGACGGCGGCGATCCCGTTCAAGGCCACGACGCAGCCGATCCTCGAATACGCGTGCCACGAGGGGAACTACTCGATGGAGAACTCCCTGCGCGGCCACCGGTTCGAGGAACGGCAGCAGAAATTCTGACGTTTCAGCTCTGCGTTCGGTCCGGCCAGAACGCCAGCAGCACGGCGACGATGAGCAGCGTCGCCTTGAACGTCAGCGACCCGAGCACGACGGCGATGATGCGCTCGGCGCCGCCGGCGGCCCGCCACCGCAGCGCGACCGGATGAAACCACCCCGACAGCCACAACACGCTGTCGACGACGCTCACTGCCAGGAGCCCCACGCCGATATTTCGCCGCATGATCCTCAGTAGCCCGCGGTCCGCGGACGTCCAGACCCGCGGGCCGTTCGAAACGTAATCGAATATCGAAGCGACTCGACCGGCGCGATGCTGTGCTGCCACGCCGATCGCGACTCGCCTCCCATCACGTACGCGGACCGCGGCTCGAGGACGAGGGCGGTCCGCTCGTGCTCGGCGCCGATCTTCCGGAATCGCAGGCGGCACGCGCTGCCGAGCGAAACGCCGACGACGACGGGGCCGAACTGCGGCATGTCTCGATGCCAGCCGTTCTGTGCGCCGGCCGGGTATTCGGTGACCAGCGCGTGCGTAAACGGCTCCGCGTCGAGGTCCGCCAGCCGCATCACGCGATCGCGTGCCGGTCGCAGAAACGCCGGCACCGCGTCATAGCGGACGATGCGGCGCTTCGCCTGATAGCCGCGCATGACGTAGGGCGCGAAGGGCAGCGATGCGAATTCGCCGAGGAGCTGCTGCTCTTCGGCGGCGTTCAGGACGTCGGCAAAGTAGCGGAAGCCTTCAGGGCTCAACCGTCTTCCCGGCGATCACGGCTTGCCACGCGCGTGCCACACGCGCCGTCGGCAGCCACGACACCGGGTAGTTCGACGGCGGCTTCGCGTCGCCCGCCGGCTGGACCGTCTGTGTCCGCGCGTCGCCGAAGAGGCCGCTCTTCTCGTCCAGCGGCTTCAGCCGTCCGTCGCTGCCGACGCGGGCGTCGAGCATGTCCTCGAACAGCACCGCCGCGAATTCGCGCGAATGGGCGACCTCGTGGCCCACTCCCGGCTCCTGCGCGTATCCCCACAGCGCGCCCGCCCGGCGGTTGATCGCGAACAGGCCGGCGATGGCGTCGACGCGAAACGCGAGATCCTTTTCGCCGGTTAAGAGAATCCCCGGGACGCGCCGCGCCGCGTCCGGCGCGAGCGCCGTGTAATAGACGTTGCCCTTGTTGACGACGAACGCGACGACGCGCTCGGGCTTCCACGCGGCGAACTCGTAGTTGAACTCCCCGCCGGCCGACATCCCCCAGAGCAGCAGCGGCGCCCCGGCAATCTCGGCGTGATTCGATTTCGCGGCAAACGAGGCGAGCGCGTCGAGCAGCGCCTGGCCGCTGCCCTTCGACACGTCGACGTAGTGCTCGATGAACATCTGGTCGTGCGGCTTGTCGGTCAGACGGACGCCGACGAGGCCGACGTGCTGCTTCGTGGCGAACTGCTGCCAGAAGGGATCGTCGACCTGTCCGCGGCCGTCGCCGTTCGAGCCGGGGACGAGGATCGCGAGCGCGCGGACCGGGCCGGCGGTGTCCGGCAGCCACAGTCGGAACTCGGCTTTGTCGAAGTTCGCGCCCGGCGCGATGGTTTCGTCGAAGCTGGCGGCGGCAGCGGAGCCGCAGCCGCAGACGAGGCAGAAGACGCAGAACACGATCGCTCTCATGGCGCTACTCCGGTGCGAACGCGAGGAGGACATTGCCGGGACGCAGGCCGAACGTGCCGTAGCCCGAGCTGACGTAGAGCATACCGCCGGCGGCGACCGGCGCGGGGCCGTTCATCGAGCCGCCGTGCGCCTTGACGCCGTTCAGCGTCGGGAAGTCGCGGTTCGTGTCGAACGTCCAGACGATCGCGCCCGTCCGCGCGTCGTACGCGCGCACGGCCCCGTCGTTCGACGGCGAGAAGACCACGCCGGGGATCGCCGTGACCGCCGAGAACTGCGCGGCATTGCAGCCGCGAGTCGGCCTGCCGCAGACGGGCGCCGGCGCCGGCGTCATCCACGCGCGTGTGCCGGTCGCGAGCGACACGGCGTGGAGACCGCCGGGTGGATCGCTGTAGATGTCGGCCACCGGCAGGTACACCTGAGTGTCGTCGGCGGCGATGCCCCACTGGATGCCGCCGAGGCCGCTGCCGCCGCCCGCGCGATAGCGCCAGAGCTGCTGCCCCTTGCGATCGGGGTCGAGCGCGTAGGCGACCCCCGATTTCTGCGCGGCCACGATCACGTCGCGTCCGTTCGGCAGCGTCGCCAGAATCGGCGACGCGCCGAAATCGAAATCGGGACCCGCCTTTTCGCCGCAGTTGACCTCGCCCGGCCGGCAGCCGAACACGTCGCGCTCTCCGGGGTACATCTGCCGCGCCCACCGCATCGCGCCGCTCTTCAGATCGAAGGCGACGACGGCGTCGGTCGCCGGCTGCGACGGACCGCTGTAGGTGTTGCCGGTGCCGACGTACAGCGCGCCGCGCCTGGCGTCGATGGTCGGCGCCGACCAGACCGCTCCGCCCGACGGCGCCCACACCTGGGTGCCGTCCGCGTACGTCCGAACCAGCGTGGGCGGATCGGCGATCGTGTACGCCCGCCAGATCGTCTCGCCGGTCCGCGCGTCGAGCGCGACGACCCCGCCGCGGAAGGTGCAGCACGCGTACCCGGGCGGCTTGCCGCCCTCCTCGTACGACGACAGCGGCACGTACAGCCGGCCATCGAAGTAGGCCGGCGAGCCGGTGAGGCGGACGAGCGGGTGCTCGTCGACCTTGCGGCTCCAGATTTCGCGCCCGCTCGCCGCATCGACCGCGTAGACGTAGCCGTTCTGATCGGCGAAGTACGCGGCGCGGGACGCGGCGCCGCCGATCACGATCGACGTGCGCACGCCGGCGTGCGCCGCGAACGTCCACTCGATGCAGCCCGTCGCCGCGTCGAGCGCGTAGACGGAGGCGTTCTGGCTGCCGACGAACAGGCGTCCGCCGGCGATGGTCGGCTGCGCCCACGCGGACGTCGCGTCGGCGAACCCGAACGCCCACTTCACTCTCAAGTGCGGGATCTGCCGCGCCGTCAGGCCCGCCTGTTCCGCGGGCTGGAAGTGCGCGTTGCGGGCCGTCGGGCTCCAGCCGAGCCAGTTCGGGGACGCGAGCGGATCGCCGAACGGCGCCGGCTTCGGACAGCGGCCCAGCGTGGCGCCGGTGACGGAGCCGCGCAGTTTCCTGCCGGTGATGTACTCGGCGAGCGCGCGCCGCTCGGCGCCCGAGAGCGGCAGCCCCTGGTACCGCATCGCACCGGAGGTGAGCGCGTCGACGATCGCCTGCGGCGCGCGCCCGCGCATCAGCTCGAGCGAGGGCGCGCGCGCGTCGTCGCCGTTGTGGCACGACGCGCAGTGCGCCTCGAACAGCGCGGCCGGATCCGCGTCGGCGGCGGCGGCGAGCGCGTGGGCGGCCACACTGATGAGGGTCGCGGCGCAGGCCGCGAGGATGGGACGGCAGGCGTTCAACGGAGTCCGCAGTATTTTCGCTTATGATCCCGCGCTGATGAAAGCTGCCGCGGTCGCCGCCGCGCTGCTCGTCGCCGCGTCGACGCAGGCGCGCCACGCGAAGCTGCCCGACGTCAAGTACGTCCCGACGCCGCAGAACGTCGTCGAGGAGATGCTCGCGATGGCGCGCGTGACATCCGCTGACATCGTGTGGGACCTCGGATCCGGCGACGGCCGGATTCCGATCACCGCCGCGCGGACGTTCGGCGCGCGCGGCGTGGGCGTCGAGATCGATCGTCAGCTGGTCCAGCAGGCGCGCGAGAACGCCAGGCAGGCGGGCGTCGCCGATCGCGTCTGGTTCGTCGAAGGCGACCTGTTCGACACCGACTTCAGCAGCGCGACGGTCGTCACGCTGTTCCTGATGCCGAAGGTGAACGAGGCGCTGATGCCGAAGCTGAAGGCGCTGAAGCCCGGCTCCCGCGTCGTGTCGCACATGTGGGACATGGGACCCGACTGGGAGCCGGACGAGACACGCGACGTGAACAGCCTGTTGATTCGCCTCTGGACGGTGAAATGATGGCGAGCCTCGTCGATCGCCTCGGACGCGATGTCCGCTTCGCCTGGCGCACGCTGCGCGCCAATCCGGCGTTCGCCACCGTCGGCGTTCTGTGCCTGGCGCTCGGCATCGGCGTCAACAGCGCGATCTTCAGCGTCGTCGACACGTTTGCCGTCCGACCGCTCCCCTTCCGCGGGCCCGACGAGCTCGTCGCAATTGCGACGACGGATCGATCGACGGGACAGGACAACGTGGCGCTGTCGTTTCCGGAGCTGCAGGATGTGATGGCGCGCACGCGCTCCTTCGCGGCGATCGCGGCGTCGACCGGCCGCAGCCTTTCGGTGGCCGACGCCGGGCGCGATCCCGAACGCATCCTGGGGGCGGCAGTGACGGCAAACCTCTTTCCCACGCTCGGCATCGCGCCGATCCGCGGGCGCGTCTTTCGCGCGGACGAGGACGCTGTCGGCGCGGCGCGCGTCGCGCTGATCAGCGAAGGCCTGTGGCGGCGCCGTTATGCCGGCGACCCGGCGATCGTCGGCCGCACGATGACGATCAACAACGACCCGTACACGATCGTCGGCGTGATGCCGCCACGCTTCCAGTACCCGGCGCAGGCGCAGATCTGGCTGCCGCTCACGCCGGTCGAGCACGCGAGCGCGCGCGGTAACAGATCGGTCCAGGTCGTCGCGCGGCTGCAGCCCGGGACCACGCTCGCGCAGGCGCGGCAGGATCTCTCGGGCGTCGGCGCGCAGCTGGAGCGGGAATACCTCGAAGACCTGGGACGCGGGATGACGGTCTGGTCGCTGCGCGACGCGCTGGTGCCCGGCGAGATGCGCATGGTCGCGTTCACGCTGATGGGCGCCGTGTCGCTCGTGCTGCTGATCGCCTGTGCAAACGTCGCAACCCTTCTGCTGTCGCGCGCGACGATCCGGCATCGCGAGATCGCGGTCCGCACGGCGCTCGGCGCCAGCCGCGCGGCCATCGCCCTTCAACTGCTCGTCGAGAGCGTCGTGATGGCGGCGGTCAGCGCACCGCTCGGCATCGCGATCGCGTACCTCGGCCTCGACTGGCTGACGGCGTCGATTCCGCCGCAGGCGCAGGCGCCGTACTACCTGGACTGGACCCTGAACCCGCGTGTGCTCGCCTACACGGCGGCGATCACGATCCTCACCGGCCTGCTGTTCGGCGCCACGCCCGCGGTGCAGATCGCGCGCACGGACGTGCATGGCGCGCTGAAGGACGGCGGCCGCGCCGGCGCGGGCGCCGTGCGCAACCGCCTGCGCAGCGCGCTGGTGGTCGCCGAGATCGCACTGTCGCTGATGCTGCTCGTCGGCGCGTCCCTCTTCATGCGAAGCTTCGTGAACCTGCAACAGGCGAACCCGGGCATCGAGACGCGCGCGCTCATGACGCTGCGGTTCTACATGGGCGGCGACGCCTACGATCCGCCCGACGCGATCGTGCGGCGAGTCAACGACATCGTCCGGCGCGTCGAGGCGCTGCCAGGCGTGCAGTCCGCGTTTGCGTCGAACCTGGTACCGCTCGCCGCCGGCGGCAACTTCGGACGGCTCGTCGCCGAGAGAACGACCGTGACGCCGGGGCAGGAGCCGAGCTCGTGGTACTTCGGCGTCACCGGGCACGCGATGCAGACGCTCGGCGTGCCGATCGTCTCGGGCCGCAACTTCACCGACGACGAAGGCCAGCGGCGATCGGGCGTCGCGATCGTCAACGCCACGCTCGCGAAGCGGCTCTGGCCGAATCTCACCGACGCAATCGGGCAGCGCATCCGGCTGCTCGACGATCCGCGGCGGGAATGGCTCACGGTCGTCGGCCTGGTCGGCGAGTTCCGCGTCTTCACGTCGCGCGACGACAAGCCGGTGCCCTACGCGTTCGTGCCGTATCCCTACGATGCGTTCCGCAACACCGGCCTGACGATTCGCGTCGCCGGCGGCGCCCCGGGCCTGGTGACCCAGGCAGCGCGCGAGGAGATCCACCGGTCCGACGCGCGGCTGCCCGTGTTCCAGGAGCAGAGCGGCGAGGACGCGCGCGCGAACAGCTACTGGCAGTCGCGGCTCATGACGTGGCTGTTCTCGATCTTCGGCACGATTGCGCTCTCGCTCGCCGCGATCGGCGTCTACGGTGTGCTGTCGTACGCGGTGACGCTGCGGAAGCAGGAGATCGGGGTGCGGATGGCGCTCGGCGCAAACCGTCGCGATGTCTTCGTGCTGGTGCTGCGGGACGGCTTCGTCCTCGCCGTGACGGGCATCGGCTGCGGCGTCGCGGGCGCCGCGGCGATCACGCGCGTGTTGACGCGGCTGCTCTACAACGTGAGCGCGACCGATCCGATCAGCTTCGTCGGCATGTCGGTGTGCCTGATCGCGGTGGCGCTCGCGGCGAGCTTCGTGCCGGCACGCCGCGCGACCTCGGTCGATCCGATGATCGCGCTGCGTGCCGAGTGAGCGTCTAGCCGACGCGCACGTAGCCGCGCGACTGCAGGTTGACCATCGTCACCATCGCCCAGAGATCGGCCTGGACGCCGGGGAGCAGCTGCGACGGATCCACCTTCTTCCCGATCAGCCCCTGTCCGCACACGTGCAGCGTGACGCCCGCGTCGTGCAGCTCTTTGAGCGCCGCGATGTTCGGGTTGTCCACTCCGTGGCGCGCCTTGTAGACCTCGTTGGAAAACACCGCGTCGCCGCCGCCCTGGTGAAACATCGCCGCGATGTGGCGGTTCTTGGCCGGGACGCCGTTGTGCGCGAGCGTGTTGAGATACAGCCCGATCATCTTCAGCGTCGGATGGACCTCGTCCTCCTTCGCCTTGGCCGACACCGAGAACACGACCTTGTAGTCGGTGTTCGGATCGGGCAGCTCCTTCGCGCCCGCGAAATCCTTCGCGGCGTTCGCGCTCGCCACCGGTAGCGTCGCGTCCGCCGGCGCCGGCGCCGCCGCGTCCGCGCGCCCGGCGTAGCCGGCCGCCACCACGCCGCCGGCCAGCGTCGTCATCATCGTGCGTCTGTTCATGACAGCTCCTCGAACGGATACGGTATAACATCACCGCGCTTTGCGGAAAGGACAACTCATGCTGCGCAGCCTGGCGCGTGTGGGCGCCGCGGTCGCGGGCCTGGCGCTCGGCGCCGCCGCCGGCCATGCAGCCGACGGGGGCGCCATCCTGTTCGTCGGCAACAGCTTCACGTTCGGCTCGGGATCGGCGGTGCGCTACTACCGCAATCAGACGGTCACCGACCTCAACGACGAAGGGATCGGCGGCGTGCCGGCGCTGTTCAAGGTGTTCGCCGACGAAACGGGGCTGACGTTCGACGTCGCGCTCGAGACCCGCGGCGGCGTCGGCCTCGATTTCCATCTGCAGAACAAGAAAGCCGAGATCACGAGCCGCCGGTGGGACATCGTGGTCGCGCACGGCTACAGCACGCTCGACCAGCAGAAGCCGCGCGACCCCGCGAAGCTCGTCGACACGAGCCAGGAGCTCGCGGACCTGATGCGCGCGCACAATCCGAAGGTGCAACTGTTCCTCACCTCGACGTGGTCGCGTCCCGACCAGGTGTTTCCGGAGAACGGCGCGTGGGCGGGCAGGCCGATCCAGACGATGGCCAGCGACATCCGCGCCGCCTACGATCGGGCGGCCGCGCGTATCGGCGCGACCGTGATCCCGGTCGGCGACGCGTTCAACCGCGCGATGTCGACCGGCTTCGCCGACGCGAACCCGTACGACGGCATCGACGCGGGCAAGATCGATCTGTGGACGTTCGATCACTATCACGCGAGCACGTTCGGGTACTACCTCGAGGCGCTGATGGTGTTCGGACGCGTCACGGGACGCGATCCGCGTTCGCTCGGCGACGACGAATGCGCGGGCATGGAGCTCGGCCTGTCGAAGCCGCAGGCCGCGGCGCTGCAGCAGATCGCGTTCGACGAGCTCGCCGCCGAGTCGCCGATCCCAGCCAACCCGAAGGCGCCGTCGCCGCGAGGCACGGTCCATCGCTGCCCGGTGAAGTGATGCATCGACTGCAAGGTTTCGTCGCGGGACTGCTCGTCGCCGGCACGGCGTGGCTCGGCGCGCAGGGCGCGGCCTCGAACGTCGTCGCGATCACGCGCGGCGAGATCGAGGCCGTGTTGAACTATTCCGGAGCGGAGGGCGCCGGCGCCGATCGCCAGATCCGCGTGGTGGATCTCGGCCAGTACCGGCTCGGCATCGGCGTGCTGCACCGCGGCGCGACGCGCGCCGGCGCGCCGGTCGGCGCGATCAGCCACAGCCGGGTGACCGAAGTGTTCTACTTCCTGTCCGGCGCGGCGACGCTCGTCACCGGCGGCACCGTGAACGACGAGCGGCCGTTTCCGCCCGAGACCGAGTTCGTGCGGCTCGCCGTCGGGCCGAGCAGCGGCGGCACGTTCGCCGGCGGCGAGCGCCGCCGGGTCGGGCCGGGCGACGTCGTCGTCGTGCCCGCGGGGGTGCCGCACGGCTTCGACGACATCGCCGAGCAGGTGACGTACCTCAGCATCCGGCCCGACGTGGCGGGCGTGCTGCCGCGCGGGTACGTCCACCCGGTGCTGCGGAAATAGCGCGGCGCGCTACTGCTTCGAGCTCTTCGTGATCGTGAGCTCCGTCAGCGTCTGGCTGTCGACGGAGTATTCGGTGAACGGCTGGTACATCTCGTCCCAGCTCTGCTCGGACCAGTACACCTCGAGGTTCGGCGACGGGTTCCAGCGGTTCTTCGGCGAGTTGTCGTAGACGCCGATGCCGAGGATCTTGCTGCCCGCGGGGATGTGCAGCGGCTCTTCGAGCTCGTACTGGATCTGCCAGTTGAAATCGAATTTCGGCACGTCGAGGATGGTCTGCTCGCGGCCGTCCGGATAGACGATGACCCACTTCAAGCTCTTGCCGCGCAGGTGCATGTGCGGCGACATCGCGTACAGCGTGATGTCCTCGGTGACCGGGGTGATGCCGGTGAGATGCCAGTTCTCCGCGTACGCCGGGATGTTCGGCGTCTTGGTGCGCCGGCGCGTGCTGCCCTCGTCCGCCGTGTATTCGATCTCCTTGCCTTCGGCGCGGTACAGCGAGAGGCCGTCCTTCGTGGTCGCGAGGGCATCGCCGGCCTGGCGGATCAACAGCTCGTGCGTGACCGGCTTCTTGTTGAACCAGATCCCGAGCTTCGTCCGATCCTTCTCCGGCTTGCCGGTCGGGTTGTAGTGCAGCTGCCAGTTCAGATATTTGCCCGCGGGGATCCGCTTGCCGATGTCGTCGCGATGCCGATCGACGCCGCGGCCCGGCACCCACGACAGCAGCTTGTTCGATCCGGGCAGGCCCATCGCCGCTTCGGCGCGGAACTGGGACCGCGCGCGATCGTCGGCGACGCTGCCATCGGCCGACACGAGCCGTCCGTCGACGATCTTCGCGCCCTCCGGGATGTCGACCACGAAGACGCCGGCGTGGTGCAGCACGGCGCGGTTGCCCGGCCGGATCTCGAGCATCTCGGCGAACTTGTCCTCGCTGAACGGAATCTTCGAGTAGAACATCTGCACGCCGAGCTCGCCCTCGGCGGGGATGGAGAATTCGACCGGCATCTCGAGCACGACGTCGGGATCGCTGCCCGCGGTCCAGCCTTCGGAGAAGGTCGGCACCGGCGGCAGGTCGGCGTCGTTGCCGCGCGGCGCGCCGCCGTCGACCCAGGCGACGATCGTGTCGATCTGCTGCCGGGACAGGCTGCGATCGTTGCGCATCTTCAGCGAGTGCTCCGGGTCGGCGCCCCAGGGCGGCATCTCGCGCGACGTCACCTTGGTCTTGATCACCTTGGCCCACGGCCGCACGTCCTCGTACGAGATCAGCGTCATCGGCGCCACTTCGCCCGCGCGATGGCAGCTGACGCACTTGTCGTACACGATCGGCGCGACGTCTTTCGCGAACGTCGGCACGCCGGCCGGAGCCTGCGCGGTGTGAACGGTGGTGGAGGCGGCGATTCCCAGGGTTCCGAGGACGAGCCAGGCAACGCGCTTCATGAACCCTCCAGACAGGCCTGCGATCGTAGCCTATTTGCCCGCCGGGCACGACGGCGAAATCGTCGTCACCGACGTGATGTTGAGCCGCGCGATCGGCTGGGCCTTGATGTGCAGCCCCTTCACGATCACCGCGTGGTCCTTGTAGGCCGGCAGGTTGAACTCGGAGACGCCGATCAGGCGGAACTGGTTCCGGCCGACGGGCGCCGATGCCGGGAGTTCTTTCTTCTCCGGCGCGTTCGCGCGGCTCGGCACCGGGTCGGTCGCGTTGACGAGCATCCACGTGTCGGCGCTCGGCTGGCGCAGGCAGCCCGCGACGCTCACGATGTCCACCTTCTTCGGCGCCGCCTGCAGGAGCAGCGCCGCGACCACCGCCAGCGAAAATTTCATGCCGCGTATGATAACGCGGTGCCACGACGATCCGCGCCGCGGCGCGCGCTGCGCGCGTCGCTCTGCCTGTGGCTGGCGCTGGCCGCCGGTATCTCGGCGCACGACGCGGAGCGCACGAGCGTCACGCTGACGTTCGAGCGCGACGGCTCGTTCGTGCTCGACGTGTCGAACGACCCCAACTGGCTGAAGCTGCGCATGGAGCGCTTCGGCGACGACTTCGTCGATCGCGTCGTCCTGTGGGTGGACGGCGCGGAAGTGCGGCCGCGGTCGGCGGAGTACCTGCCGCCGCGCAGCGAGGACGCGCCGGCCACGTGGCGGCTGCGCGGGCGGATGCCGTCGAACGCGCGGACGCTGCGCTGGTACTACGGCCTGGTCGGCGATCCCTATCCGCTGACGATCGCGCGCGCCGACGGGCGCCGCGTCACCGAAACGGTGCTGGGCGACGCGTGGAGCGGTCCGATCGATCTGTCCGGGCAGTTCGTGCCGCCGTGGCGCGCCACGATCGAGCGCCAGCTGCCGATTGCGCTGCTCGTGCTGCTGTTTGCGCTCGCGCTCGTCGCGCGCGTCGTCGCCGCGCGCGCTACTCGTCCAGCTGGGGGCGCCGCGTCGGAGCCGAGGTCACCGCGGACGGCAGGTTCTTGAGCATCAGCGGGTACACGTAGCCCGCCGGCAGCACCCGGTCGGGATCCGGACGGACGCTCAGGTACGTCACGTGATCGGTGATCTGGCTCCAGCCGTGCGCCACGTTGTTCGGGATGATGATGATGTCGCCCTCCTGCACGCGCCGGCTGTAGGCGCCCGCGCCCGCGGTGCCGCCGCCGCTCGGCCCGTTCATCACGTTGGGCACGCCGCCGCCGGCGCGCCGGTTCTCGATGACGCCGCCGGTCGTCAGCACGCCGGTGCCAGACGTGATGATGTACACCTCCGGCGTGTAGTCGTGGTAGATGACCGGGATCGGATCGCCCGCCTTGTCGTTGGTCGCGCCGCGGTGGATGACGCCGACGCCGAGGTTGTACTTCCCCATGTTGACGACGCGCAGCTGGCGATCGGGCGGATTCGCCGGCGCGTTCTTCAGCACGTAGTCGATGTCGGCTTTCGTGATGTCGAACGCCACGGTCGGCGCCGAATCCGGAGTCGGCGGCGGCGCCTGCGGCTGGGCGCGCACGCCCTGCCACGCAATCCCGAGCACGACGCCGAACAGGGCGGCGCCAATCGTGCGCTTCATGGTCGTCCTCCTTCAAGGAACTCTCGGATGCGATCGTTCAGGTACGCGTTGTCGACGGCGTTCGCGCCGCTGCCGGCCGAATGCCCCCACAGCGACGGAATCGGGGCGAACGTGACGCGGGCGATGAACTGGCGTTCGTAGGCCGCGTCGCCGACCGGGAAGTAGAGATCGGTTTCGCCCGGCATGTACAGCACGCGCGCGCGAATCGCGCGCAGCGCCCGTTCGTGGTCGCCGTGGAATCCCGGAGTGTCGCCGACGTTGTGCCGCTGCCAGGTCCGCGCCTGCGCGATCATGTTGTTGGCGTCCCGCCCGCGATCGCGCGCGATCCGCGCGGCGACGACGTCGTCGACCGTCGCCGATTGCGGCTTGAACAGCTCCCGCCGCCACCACTCCTGCGACCACACCCACGCCAGCCAGTGGCGCGACCAGGCCTCGAGCCCGCGCAGCGGCGGCGACGTGTATCGCCCGTCTGCGAACGCGGCGTCCGCCGTCAGCGCGCTGATCGCGCTCTCGAGGCGCACGACGCCGTGCGGATAGGTCTTCGCGGTGCCGCAGTACGCGACGATGTCGGTCACATCGTCGGGGTGCGACACGGCCCACTGGAACGCCTGCTCCGCGCCCATCGAGAAGCCCACGACCGCCCGCAGATGCGCGACGCCGAGCTCCTTCGCGAGCAGGCGCCGCGCCGCCTCGACGTTGTCGCGGATCGCGATCGCCGGAAACGCCGGCCCGTCGAACGGCGGCGGCGTATTGCTCGGCGACGAGGAGAAGCCGTTGGCGAACATCTCGGTCGCGACGAGGAAGTACTTCGCCGGATCGAGCGCCAGGCCGGGTCCGATCAGAAAATCGTATCCGTGGTGGTCGGAGCCGTACCACGACGGAATCAGGATGGCGTTGTCACGCGCGGCATTCAGCGCGCCGAAGGTGGCGTACGCGAGCGTCGCCTTCGGCAGCGTCGTCCCGCTCTCCAGCGGGAAGTCGCCGAGCTCGTAGATGCGCCGGTGCGCGTCGGGCGGCGCCGTCGTCTGCACCGTCATGATCACCGCTGCCGCCAGCGCGACGGCGAGCTTCACGTCAGCGCTGCGCCGCCGAGCCGGCGGACGCCGGCACGAACTTCTGCAGCCGCTGGCCGTAGGTGTCGGCCGCGTACACCGCGCCCTTCGAATCGACGACGATGCCGTGGACCCAGTCGAACTCGCCGGGGCCCCACCCCTGCCGGCCCCACTTCGCGAGGATCGTCCCGTCCTTCAACGAGAACTTCAGGACGCGCTCGTCCTTGTGATCCGCGATCCAGCCGTAGTCTTCGGTGCCCTTCCGCGAGATGTTCACGTCCCACGGGTTCCAGTCGTTCTTCAGCTCGCGGATGTAGTTCAGATCCTTGTCGAACACCTCGATGCGGTGGCCTTCGCGGTCGATGATGTAGAGGTTTTCCTTCGCGTCGACGGCCAGCTTGTGCGGCAGGTTCCACTCGCCCGGTCCGGTGCCCTTGTCGCTCGGCCCGCCGGCGCCTTTCGCCACCTGCTTGATGAACCTGCCCGTCCTGTCGAACATCACGACGCGGTTGTTGCCGTAGCCGTCGGTGACGATGATGTTGCCGTTGTGCAGGATCGCGATGCCCGACGGCAGGTTGAAGTGCGTCGCGTCGTTCCCCTTCTCGTTGGTCGTTCCCAGCTGCAGCAGGACCTTGTCCAGCTTCGGCGCCAGCTTGATGATGCGGTGCGCGTCGCGCTCGATGACGTACACGTTGCCGTCCCAGTCCACGCCGCCCGAGTGCTGCCACGAAGGATTGATCGTCTTGCCGTTGATCGCCTGATCGGCGCCGGCCAGGATCAGATTCCCGTCGGTATCGAACACCATCACCGGCTTGACGCCGCGGTTGAAGACGTAGATGCGATCGTGCTGATCGATCGCCAGGCCGGAGATGCCGGGCTGGTTGGTCGGCCCGTCGCCTGCCGCTCCCCCGGCCCGTCCCGCGCCACCCGGTGCGCCGCCTCGCGCGCGGCGCGCGGCAGCCTGGGCCTCGCGCTCGGCCGGCGGCGGCGGCGCATCCTTCAGCCCGAAGTACATGCCGGCCGGGAGGTGTGGCCAGTTCGGCACCAGTTTGTAGCCGCCGTCTCCCTGTGCCTGCGCCGCACGCGACGCGAGCGCGAGCGCGCCGATCACGAGAACGAGAGCGATGCGTTTCATGCCGTCGGATCCTTTCGCCACCACGGGTTGCCGTAGTTCCGGAACGGGCCGCCGTCCACCGACACGGTGACGCCGACTTTGTAGTTCAACGGCGACAGCAGCCGGAGGTTGTGCTTGATCCGGATGGCATGCCCGTGGAACGTGAAGGGCGTCCCTTCGAGGTAGACGTTCCAGAAGCCGCCGAGATCGCCGCCGATCGTCCCGGTCTGCTGATAGGAGAAGCCGCGGCTGTCTTCGACCGAACGCGCGACCGTCTTCTGCTGCTTGTCGTACGTCAGCACTTCGTGGACCGTGAAGTTGCCCCACGCCCCGGTCGCGGCCGTCGTCGCGTCGAACCTGCCGCCGCCGAGCGCCTTGTAGGTGGTCAACCCTTCGATCCGACCCGCGTCGCCGAGCGCGCCCTCCGGCACGTCCCACTCGAAGCGCCACTGGCCGGGAAAGTAGTCGTCGGCGTTGAA
Source organism: Vicinamibacterales bacterium (assembly GCA_035650895.1). Taxonomy (GTDB): domain Bacteria; phylum Acidobacteriota; class Vicinamibacteria; order Vicinamibacterales; family CAVVIG01; genus Gp6-AA45. The sequence goes on along the minus strand of DASRGT010000020.1, from coordinate 11,477 downwards.
CGGCGGCAGCTCGTCGCCCGGCTTGGTCGGGCGGCCGAGATCGGGCATTTGTCCGCGCGGCATCGGCGTCTGCCCGCCCGCCTGCAACGCCATCGCGGCCATCGCCGCGAGCACGACGAGTTTCATGCGGCGGACTGTATACCGGTCGGCGGCGCGGAATCAACGCGGCGCACAGCGTCCGTTCCCGGACAGTATTCAGCCCCCGCGCCGCTCGCGTAGGATCGCGCCATGTCGCCACTGCTCCGCGACGTTCGCCACGCCCTGCGACGCATGGTCGCGGCGCCGGGCTTCGCGGCCATCGCGGTCCTCACGCTCGCGCTCGGCATCGGCGCGAACGTCGCGATCTTCACGGTCGTCGACGCGGTGCTGATTCGGCCGCTGCCGTTTCCCAATCCCGACCGGCTCGTGCGCGTCGCCGCCGACGCGCGCGGCACCCGCGGACGCAACATCGGCCTGTCGCAGCCGGAGCTCGAGGACCTCCGCGATCGCACCGGCGCGTTCGACGGGGTCAGCGCGGTCTGGCCCGTCAGCGCGTCGTTCGTCGGCGGCGCACAGCCCGAACGCATCGAGGTGCTGGTCACCAGCGCCAACTACTTCGAGCTGCTCGGCGCCGCGCCGCAACTCGGGCGCGTGTACGGGCCGGCAGACGCGGTGCCGGGCTTCTCGGATGCGGTGGTCATCAGCGACGGCCTGTGGCGGCGCGCGTTCGGCGCCGCGCGCGACGTGATCGGGCGCAAGGTCGTCATGGACACCGACACCTACACGATCGTCGGCGTCATGCCCGCGCGGTTCCGGCATCCCGGAGAGACGGTGCAGGGCGAAGTGGACATGTGGAGCGCGTGCGGCTTCGCCGCGGCGCCGTTCGTCAGCCCGCCGCGACGCGATCAGAACTTCATCCCGGGCGTCATCGGACGCCTCGCGCCGGGACTGACGCTGGCGCAGGCGCAGAGCCGTCTCGATGCGCTCGCCGCGCAGCTGCAGGCCGCCTACCCGACGAACTACCCCGCCAGCGTGCAGTGGACGCTGCGGCTCGACGACGTGCAGGACGAGCTGACGGCGCGCATCCGGCCGACGTTGAACGTGCTGATGGCGGCGGTCGGACTGCTGCTGATCATCGCGTGCGTCAACATCGCCAACCTGACGCTGGCGCGATCGTCGGCGCGCGTGCGCGAGATCGCCGTGCGCCGCGCGCTCGGGGCGACACGGGGACAGCTCGTGCGTCAGCTGGTCGTGGAGAGCCTCGTCGTCGCGATCGCGGGCGGCGCGGCCGCGCTCGTCGCGCTCGTGTGGGCGAAGGACTGGCTGGTCGCGATGATGCCCGCCGATCTGCCGCGCCTCACCGAAGTGCACTTCGACACGACGATGGTCGGGGTCGCGCTCGCGCTGTCGATCGCGGCCGGACTGCTGTTCGGCCTCGTGCCCGCGATCCAGGTGTCGGCCGTCAACCCCGGCGAGAACCTGAAAGACGGCGGCCGCGGCCTGGCGGAAGGCGGACGCGAGCGGCGGTTGCGCGGCGCCCTCGTCTCGGCCGAAATCGCGATCTCGCTCGTCCTCCTGGTGGGCGCAGGGCTGCTGGTGCGCAGCTTCTGGAGCATGCTGCAGGTGAACCCCGGGCTCGATCCGACGCGCATCGGCTTCACGCAGATCTGGATTCCGGTCCCGAACGATCCGGCGAAGAACCCGTACGGCACCATCGACCAGCGCAATGCGTACATCAGGGAGGTGCTCCGCCGCGTCGGCGCGCTTCCCGGCGTCGAATCGGTCGGCATGGGCGTCAACGCGCGGACGCCGTTCAGCGGCGCCGCCGTGACGCAGCGCTTCACGTTCGTCGGCGAATCGACCGCGCCCGCCGACGTCCGCCGGGCGCAGGGCCAGATCGCGAGCCCCGACTACTTCTCGACGCTGCGCGCGCCGATCCTGAGCGGCCGCGCGTTCGGCGCGGCCGACGGCCCCGCGGGCGAACCGGTCGCGATCGTGAACGAGACGCTCGCGCGCATGCACTCGCCCGGCAGCGACCCGATCGGCCGCAGCCTCTCCCTCGGGCGCCAGACCGTCCGCATCGTCGGCATCGTCGCCGACATCCACGACGACGGACTCGACGTGGCGGTGCAGCCGCGCATCTACTTCCCGATCTTCCAGCGCTCGGGCAACGCGCTGACCGTGTTCTATCGAACGTCGACCGATCCGGCGTCGTTGTACGCCGCGATCGAGCGCGCGATTCACGGCATCGATCCGACGCTGCCGGTGTACGGCCAGCGGACGATGACCGAGCTGCTCGCCGACTCGACGGTGCGTCGGCGGGTCGTGCTCTCCCTGATGGGCGCGTTCGCGGCCGTCGCGCTGCTGCTCGCCGCGCTCGGGACGTACGGCGTGATGCGCGTCGCCGCGAGCCATCGCGTGCGCGAGATCGGGATCCGGATGGCGCTCGGCGCGCAGCGGCGCGACATCGAGCGGCTGATCGTCGCCCCCGGCCTCGTCCTCGCCGGCTGGGGCGTGGCGATCGGCGTCGTCGGCGCCGCGCTGCTGACGCGGTTGATGGCCGCCGTTCTCTTCGCCGTCCAGCCGACCGACGCCGCGACGTACGCCGCCGTGTCGGTGCTGCTCGCGCTGGTCGCCGCGGTGGCGTGCTATCTGCCGGCACGCCGCGCCACGCGGCAGGATCCGCTGGTCGCGCTGCGGACCGAGTGAGCCGGTTCGCCGGCGCCGTGCGCATTCCCGGGCGAGGAGGATTCGATGCAGCGCCCGCGATGTGCAGCAACAGTGCTTCTGGTTCTCGCGACGATGTGGACGGCGGCGGCCGCGCAGGCCGGAGCGGCGGGAGCACTCGGCGACGGCCCCACGCTCGCGATTGTTGGACTTCGAGGTGGCGCCAGGTGGATGGACGCTGCCGCCGCCGCAGGTCGGCGCGACGGCCGCCGATCTGCTGCTCGATCAGCTCGTCAACGCCGCTCCCTATCGCGTGCTCGACGGTCGGTGGCTGCAGCCCGAAGGCGCGCTGCAGAACCGCGGCCGTGGATTCGAGCGCCTGCGCGACGCGGCGCAGGCATCGGGCGTCGACTACCTCGTGCTCGGATCGGTGACGCGCTTCTCGGCGGAGACGACCCGGCGGAACCCCGGCGGCGGCGGTTTTGGCGCGCCGCTCATCGGCGGCTACGGCCGGCAGACCAACGAGCTCGTCGTGTCGCTGTCGGCACGCGTCGTCGACGTACGAAGCGGCGAGGTGGTGACGACGGGGATTGGGGACGGCAAGTCGCGGCGGCGGCGGCTCGCGATCGGCGCGCTGGGGTTCTTCCGCCTGCCCGGGGCCGCGGCGTTGTCGAGCGGCGCGACGGCGTCACGCGACGCGCAGCTCGACGAGGCGCTGCGTCAGGCGGTCGCGGCGACCGCGAAGAGTCTGATCGCCGCGGCGCCGAGACTGGCGCGCTAGCTCACCGGTGCACGCCCGGCGCCTCGTGACCGGTGCGCGCCACGTAGTCGACGTACGAACCGGGATACGCGTGCGGATGGGGATCGATGCCGCTCTCGCCGCCGAGCTCGAGGACGCGGTTGCTGAGGCCGCGCAGGAACTCGCGGTCGTGCGAGACGAACAGCATCGTCCCGTCGAAGTCCTTCAGCGCGTCGAGCAGCGTTTCCTTCGTCGTCAGATCGAGATGATTGGTCGGCTCGTCCAGCACCAGGAAGTTCGGCGGATCGAGCAGCATGCGCGCGAGCACGAGCCGCGTCTTCTCGCCGCCTGACAGCGATCGAATCTTCTTGTCGACGTCCTCGCCGGAGAACTGGAAGGCGCCCGCGAGATTTCGGAGCGCGCCGATCGATTCGTGCGGGAAGTCCTTCCGGAGCTGCTCCTCGACGGTCAGCTCCGGATCGAGCAGATCGAGCGACTGCTGCGCGAAGTACCCCAGCTTGAGGCTGGCGCCGAGCTTCACCTCGCCCGCGTCGGGCGGCACCTGGCCGGCGACCATCTTCAGCAGCGTCGACTTGCCGGCGCCGTTCTTGCCCATGACGCACCAGCGCTCGCCGCGGCGGATGACGAGGCTGACGTCCTCGTGCACGACGCGCCGGCCGTAGGCCTTGCGGACGTGTTCGAGCGTCGCGACCTGCTCGCCCGATCGCGCCGGCGTTCGAAACTCGAAGGCGACGACCTGGCGCTTCCGCGGCAGCTCGATCTTCTCGATCTTCTCGAGCGCCTTCACACGGCTCTGCACCTGCGCGGCCTTTGCGGCGTGGGCCGCGAAGCGGTCGATGAACCGCTGCTCCTTCGCGAGCATCGCCTGCTGGCGGGCGTACGCGGCCTCGCGGTTCGCCTCGCGGATCGCACGCTCCCGCTCGTAGAAATCGTAGTTGCCCGAGTAGGTCGTGATCTCGCCGCCGTCGATCTCCGCGATCTTGGTGACGATGCGGTTCATGAACTCGCGGTCGTGCGAGGTCATCAGCAGCGCGCCGGGCAGCGATTCGAGGAAGGCCTCGAGCCAGATGATCGACTCGATGTCGAGATGGTTCGTCGGCTCGTCCATCAGCAGCACGTCGGGCTTGCCGAGGAGGACGCGCGCCATCGCGACGCGCATCTTCCAGCCGCCCGACAGCGCGCCGACGTCGCCGTCGATCCGCTCGTCGTCGAACCCGAGGCCGTGCAGCACTTCGCGCGCCTGCGCTTCGAGCGCGTAGCCGCCGAGATGCTCGTACTGCTCCTGCACCTCGCCGAAGCGCGCGAGGATGGCGTCGAGCTCGCCGGCGCGCGCCGGATCGGCCATCGCCTGGTTGATCTGCTCGAGCTCGTGGTGCAGCTCGCCGACGCGGCCGCTGCCGTGGATCGCCTCGTCGATCACCGACCGGCCGGACATCTCCTCGACGTCCTGCCGGAAGTACCCGATCGTCATCCGCTTCGGCACCGACACCTCGCCATCGTCGGGCGCCTCTTCGCCGACGATCATGCGAAAGAGCGTCGTCTTGCCCGATCCGTTCGGGCCGACGAGTCCGACTTTCTCGCCCGGGTTCAGCTGGAAGGAGGCGTCGACGAAGAGGATCTGCCGGCCGTACTGCTTGCTGACGTTCGAGAACGAAATCACCCGGCGATCATTGTACGCCGAAGGCGAGCGCCTCGCGGCGCCGGTCAGCGCATCGACGATCGCCTCGCGCGATCGATCGCGCAGCGCCGCCTTCGCCGGCGCCCGCGAGCCCTGCGCGGGAGCGTCGTGGCATTGCGCGCATGCGGCGTCGCAGAGCGTTTCGCCTTCGGACTCCGGCCGGCGACGAGCGCCACACAAGGCGCGAGCAGCCAGCCGCCGACGCCCGCGTATAATGCGACCCACGTTGCGAGGGAGTTGCGCATGCGCTGGATCCTGACCGCTCTCCTGCCGTTGCTGGTGCAGGCGGCGCCGCAAAATCTGCCGCCCGCCTACCCGCGCGCCGGAGCGACGAAGATACTCGACAACGCGCGCGTGCAGGTGTGGAACATCGCGTGGCTGAAAGGCCAGCCGTCGCCGCTCCACCGGCACGTCTACGACCTGATCGGGCTGTACTACGAGCCCGGCGACCGGATGATCATCTCGCCCGAGGGCGAGAAGCGCCCGGTGTCGACCCCTGCGGGACAGCCGATCTTCCAGCGCCGCGGGGTCACGCACATCGAAGAAGGCACCAGCGACAAGCCGCTGCGCGCGGTGTTCGTCGAGTTGAAGGAGGCGTCGCCCTCCGGGAAGGTGTCGCCGCCGCGCGAAGGCGAGCCGCCAGCGCTCGCCTCGATCGGGCTCAAGCAGCTCCTCGACAGCGAGCGCGGGACGATCTGGGCCTACAGTTACGGATTCGGCATGAACGGACCGCGCCACACGCACACGCGCGATGCCGTCGTCGTGTGGATCGTCGACGGCGCCGTCCACGCCGAGTGGGTGCCGGCCGGCACCATGCACGCGGAAGAAGAAATCGGCGTCATCTCCGAGGCGACGATCTTCGAGCTGAAATGACGACCGTGGCGCTCGCCATCGCCCTCGCGGCCGCGGTCGGCGTGTCGGCGCAGACGGACCGACCGATCTCTGCGCTCGAAACGGCTCTCGTCGATCGCGCCTGCGACGTGCTGGTGATGTCGCGAACGATCCCGCCGACCGATCACGGGAAGTGCGTCGACGAACAGCTCGCGGCGCTGCGCGCGGATCTCGGTGCGAACCTGGGCCGCCTCTCGGCTGGAGAACGCCAGAAGCTCGACGCCGCGTGCCGTCACCTCGAGGGCGCAGTCACGCGCGACGCCTATCTCGACTGCGTCGGCGCGCAGCTCGCGCCGGTGCGCGAACGGCTTCGACGCGCGCGGCCGGCGGCCGCCGAGCCGGTCGTGCCCGCCGGCGACGTGGTGGCGGCGCCACTCGCGCCGGCGGCGCCGCCCGCTCGACCGCCGTCCCGCTGGCTCGCGCTGGCCGTCGCCGGCGGCTCGATCGCGATGCTGGCGGCAGCAGCCGGCGCAGTGGTCGCGCTGAAGCGGCGCCGCCCTGCCGCACACGTCGTGTGCGGATCGTGCGGCGCGCCGGTCGCAACCGCCGGCGCGCTGTGTGCCGACTGCCGGCGTCAGGCCGCCGATGCGCTGCGGCGCGCCGCGGCGGAGCGGGCCGCCGAAGAGCAGGAGGCCGTCAGGCGCCAGCAGGACGCTGCCGAAGCGGCGGCAGAGCGCGAACGGCTTCAGCAGGAGCAGGCACGCCAGACGGCGCTCGCGGAAGAGGCGCGGCGCCGCGAAGCCGAAGAGGCGGCGCGGCAGCGCGACGTCGCCGCGCGCCAGGCGCACGCGGCCGAGTCGCCGGAGGCCGGCGCGGAACCGGCGTTCGACCCGCACGCGGTGCTCGGCGTCGCGAAGGACGCGACGCCGGAAGCGATACGCGCCGCCTACGACGACGCGGTCGCGAAGTACGATCCCGCCAACGTCTCGCACCTCAGCCCCGAAGTGCAGCAGCACTATCGCGACCGGGCCGAGGCGGTCGAGCGCGCCTTCAGGATGCTCTCATGATCAAGCTCTGCGCAGCCGTCCTGCTGCTGACGATCGCCGACGGTCCCGCCGCCGCGGTGCTGGCCGTCGAGAGACAATGGAACGACGCGCGCGCACACGCCGACGTCGCGACGCTCGACCGCATCCTGCTCGACGACTGGACGGTGACGCACGCCAACGGAACGACCGACTCCAAGACGACCTACCTCGCCGACCTGAAATCCGGTGCGCGCACGTTCGGCGGCGACGTGACCGAGCGCGACGTCACCGTCCGCTTCTTCGGCGACACCGCCATCGTGGCCGGGTCGAGCGAATCGGCCGTGACGCTGAACGGCCAGCGCCAGGGCGGCTCGCTGCACTTCACGCGCGTGTACGTCCGGCGCAACGGCGCGTGGCGGATGGCGGTGTCGCAGGCGACGACGCGCCAGCCGTGAGCGTGGACACCGTCGTCTTCGGCTCCGCGTCGGATCTCGCACGCCGCATCCGCACGCGCGAGGTCTCCGCGCGCGACGTCATGGCGTCGTTTCTCGCGCGCATCGCGGCGCTCAACCCCACGATCAACGCCGTCGTCTCCGCCCGCGACGACGACGCGTGCCTGGCCGAGGCGGATGCGTCCGATCGGGCGATTCGCGCGGACGCGACCGTCGGCGCCCTGCACGGGCTGCCGATCGCGATCAAGGATCTGGAACCGGCCGCCGGCCTGCGCTGGACGCGCGGATCGCTCGCGTACGAGCGTGACGTGGCGGCCGGCGATTCCGCGATCGTCACGCGACTCAGACGCGCCGGCGCGATCGTCATCGGCAAGACGAACGTGCCCGAGTTCGGCATGGGCTCGCACACCTACAACAAGGTGTACGGCACCACGCTGAACCCGTGGAACCTGACGAAAACGGCGGGCGGGTCGAGCGGCGGCGCGGCGGCGGCGATCGCCGCCGGCATGCTCCCGCTCGCCGACGGCAGCGACTTCGGCGGATCGCTGCGCAACCCGGCGAACTTCACGAACATCGTGGGGATGCGCCCCTCGTTCGGCCTCGTCCCAGACGATCCGAACCCGCTGCCTGGCGTCGGCTTCGGCGTCAAGGGGCCGCTGGCCCGGACCGTGGGCGACGCCGCGCTGCTCCTGTCGGTGCTCGCCGATCGCGACTTCACCGCGGCCGCGGAGAACGGCCTCGCCGCGGACACACGCATCGCCTGGTCGCCGGATCTCGGATCGCTGCCCGTCGACCCGGAGGTCCGCGCGATCGTCGACGCGCAGCGCTCGACGTTCGTATCGCTCGGATGCATCGTCGACGACGCCCACCCGGACTTCAGCGGAGTGGACGACTTCTTCATGACGATTCGACAGGCGCGATCGTGGCGCACGCTCGGCCCGCTGCTCGCCGGCCATCGAGCGGCGATCAAACCGGAGGCGGTGTGGGAGATCGAGTCGGGCGCGCGGATCACCGACGCGGAGCTCGCCATCGCGCAGCAGCGCCACCGCGAGTTCCTCGACCGCATGCGGCGCTTTCACGACCGGTACGACTTCGTCGTGTGCGTGGTGAACCAGGTGCCGCCCTTCGACGCGTCGGCCGACTGGCCGCACGACATCGCCGGCGTGACGATGGACCACTACATTTCGTGGATGAAGTCCGCGTACTGGATCAGCGCGACGTACGGTCCCGCGATCTCGGTGCCCGCCGGCTTCACGCGCGACGGCCTTCCCGTCGGACTGCAGATTGCCGGCGCGAGGGGCAACGACGCCGGCGTCCTCGCGATCGCGCGCGCGTTCGAGTCCGCGACGCGGGTCGGCGATCGACGTCCCGCCTTGAACGCGTAGGCCGCGCGCCGCGCCGGACGCGCAGCGGAGCCCTCACGCACGTCCGGCGGAGATGCGCGGACGCGCCGGCCTATCGCGATCCCCGCTTCGCGGCGTACGCTTTCGCCTGCTGCGCGACGACGTCGAGCAGGTTGCCGAGCGTCAGGTTCACGTCCAGCAGGTGCAGGCCCCACGCGGCGTTCGGCTGATTCCCGCTCATCACGTCGCCGACGATCTCGTCGGCGCGCGGATCGCTCGGGTCGCCGTGGACGGTCACCTCGAGGTACGAGCCGTGTTCGTTGCTGACGCACTGCGCGCTCAACAGGCCCGGCGCGCTGACCCACGGCGTATCGACCGTCTTTCCCGCCACCCACGCCGGCTGCGGGGCGGCGGGGAGGAGAAACGGCGTGCCGGTCGCGTTCAGGTACGCGTGCACGTCGGCGCTGCCGCCGCCCAGCGCGGCCGGATTCGTGCACGCCGACATCATGTCGTCGCCCGCGACGCGGCCGAACAGCGACGTGGCCGGCGGCGGAATCGTCGAGCGGAAGGATGCATACGTGATCACGCATCCGGTCTGCGTCGCCGACTTGCAGAGCGGCGTCGATTTGAACGCGCCGCCGACGTCCTTCCCTTTCGGCACCGCCAGGCTCGTGCCGAGCAGAATCGCCGACACGAGCCGCGACTGCGCCGGCTTCCCTTCGATCTCGTTGGCGATCAGATCCTGCAGCAGGAACGATCCCTGCGAGTGCGACACCAGCACGACGCCGCGGCCGTTGTTGTCGTGCTGCAGGTAGTAGTTCCACGCGTCGACGACGTCGCCGTACGCGAGCGTACGCTCGGGCGTGCCGCCCGGCTTCGTCAGCAGGCCGGTCATCAGCCCGCGCAGCGTGACCTGCCGGTAGAGCGGCGCGAACACGCGACACTGCGACCGGAACCGCGCCGCCTGCCCGGCGGCGACGCGCGTCTCTTCGGCGCCGGGCGACATGTCGCTGTTCGGCGACGGATCGGTCGACACCGTCGGATAGACGTAGAAGCAGTCGATCGGCGGGTTCGGGTTCGGCGTGAACGCCTCGCGCGTCAGCGTGCCGTCCGCGGCGACGATGGTCGTCGCGAGATCGACGGCGCACGCGTCCTGCTGGCCGGGTCGGCACAGCCAGTTCTTCGGGTCGGCGTAATCGTTTCTGGCGGCCTGCGCCGACAGGCTGCCGGCGGTGGCGGCGACGACGACGAAGAGAGCGAGCAGCGCGCGGTTGGCCATAGGGCCCCTATGCTAACGTAACGCGCGTGCTGGCGCGCCTCGCCCTGGCCCTGACCGATTGGGCGGAGCGCTGGATTCCCGACGCGTTCATCTTCGCGCTCCTCGCCACCGTCATCGTCGCGCTCGGCGCCGGCGCGGCGACGTCGGCCACCGTCCCCCAGATCGTCGATGCGTGGGGGCGCGGGTTCTGGGACCTGATTCCGTTCACGCTGCAGATGTCGCTGATCATCATGACGGGGCACGTGCTCGCCTCGTCGCCGCCGATGCAGCGCGTCGTGCGCACGATTGCGTCGTGGCCGGCGTCGCCGAAGAGCGCCGTCGCGCTGGTGACGGTGTTCTCGCTGGTGACGTCGTGGTTCAACTGGGGGTTCAGCCTGATCTTCAGCGCGATGCTCGCCCTCGAAGTGGCGCGGCGCGTCGACGGTGTCGACTACCGCGCGCTCGCCGCCGCGAGCTTTCTCGGCGCGGGCAGCATCTGGGCGCAGGGGTTGAGCGGATCCGCCGCGCTGATGATGGCGACGCCCGGTGCCGTGCAGCCGCAGGTCCGCGACATCGTCGCGCACGGCGGCGCGGTGCCGGGCGGCCTGATTCCGTTCCGTCACACGATTTTCCTGTGGCAGAGTTTCGCGTCGGTCGCGATCGAGATCGCCGTCGTCACGACGGTGATGTGGTTGGCGACGCCGGCGGCCGGCGAAGGACGCGCGGCGCCTCGCGCGGTGCGAGCCGGGGCGTCGGCGCTGAAAGCCGTGAGCTCCGAATCCGGAACGGAACCGGCGGCGCGAAACCCGGGCCAATGGCTCGAGCACTCGCCGCTGCTGATGTGGATCACCGTGGCGCTCGGCGGCTGGTATCTGGTGCGCTACTTCGCGGCGGCCGCCGATCCGCTCAACGCGCTGACGCTCAACGTCCTGAACTTCGCGTTCCTGCTGCTCGGGTTTCTGCTGCACCGCACGCCGGCGCGGCTGATGGCCGCCTTCAAGGATGCGACGCCGGCGGTCTGGGGCGTGATCCTGCAGTTCCCGTTCTACGCCGGGATCGCGGGCATCATCACGGCGACGCACCTGAACGATCAGCTCGCCGGCGCGTTCGTGAAGATCTCGTCGCGCGGCACCTTTCCGCCGCTCGTCGCCGTCTACTCGGCGATCCTCGGCGTGTTCGTCCCGTCGGGCGGATCGAAGTGGGTGATCATCGCGCCGTACGTCATGGAAGCGGCGCACACGCTGAAGGTGCACCTCGGATGGTGCGTGTCGGCGTACGACCTCGGCGAGGCCATCGCCAATCTCGTGCAGCCCTTCTTCATGCTGCCGATCCTGGGGCTGTTCGGGCTGTCGGCGCGCGACGTGATGGGATACACGATGGTCGTGTTCCTGGTGCTCGCGCCGGTCGTGATCGCGCTCGTCTGGCTGTTCGGGCTGACGCTGTCGTATCCGTTGTGAAGGTGCTGGGTGCTGGGTGCTTGGGTG
>DASRGT010000019.1:0-18891 GCA_035650895.1 Vicinamibacterales bacterium | reverse complement strand
CCGCACGGCGCGCGCCCGCCTGGTCGACGAAGTGACGATGCTCGCCGACGTGATCGGCGCCGACAGCACGGCGGCGATCGAGTTCGGCGACGAACGCGCGGCCGAGGAGATGGCGCGCGCGGCGTCCCGGCTGCGCGACATCCGCTCGCTGCGCGTCTTCACCAGCAGGCGGCGGGTGCTCGCCGCCTACCAGCGCGCCGGCGAGACCACGCCGTTCGCCGTCGACGCGGCGCTGCTCGACATGCCCGTGCCGACCGCGCGCTTCAGCGGTGGCCGCCTGCAGGTGACGCGGCCCGTGTTCCTCGCCACCGAATTCATCGGCACCATCGTCGTCGAGTGCGACACCACCGAGATCCGGAGCCGGCTGCGCAACTTCTCGTTCATCGTCGCCGGCGTGCTGCTCGCCGCGTTCTGGATTGCGTTCGCGCTCTCGACGGTCCTCGCCCGCGCCACGTCGCGGCCGATCATGGAGCTGATCGACGCCACGCGGCAGGTCCGCGAGGGCGGCCGCTACGACATCCGGGCGCGCAAGACGACCGAGGACGAAGTCGGCGAGCTGATCGATCACTTCAACGACATGATCGCGCAGATTCAGAAGCGCGACGCCCAGCTGCTGCTGCAGCAGCAGGACCTCGAGCAGGTGGTCGACGAGCGCACGGCGGAGCTGCGCACGGCCAACCACGAGCTGACCGCGGCGCGCGACCGCGCGATGGACGCCAGCCGCGCGAAGAGCGAGTTCCTCGCCAACATGAGCCACGAAATCCGCACGCCGATGAACGGCATCATCGGCATGACGGAGCTGCTGCTCGACAGCCAGCTGACCGCGGACCAGCGCGACGGGCTCGACACCGTCCGAGCCTCGGCCGACACGCTGCTGACCATCCTGAACGACATCCTCGACTTCTCGAAGATCGAATCGGGCCGGCTCGAGCTCGAATCGACCACCTTCTCGCCGCGCGGCGTGATCGCGAAGGCGCTGAAGCCGTTCGCCGTCCGCGCGCACGCCAAGGACATCGAGCTGATCTGCGACATCGACGGGGCGGTGCCGGAGTCGGTCATCGGCGATCCGGTGCGCTTCCAGCAGGTGCTCTCGAACCTGGTGGCCAACGCGATCAAGTTCACGGAGCGCGGCCAGGTGCTCGTCACCGTCCGCGAGGAGTCCCGCGCGCCCGGCGCCACGCGGCTGCGCGTCTCGGTGGCCGACACCGGCATCGGCATTCCGAGCGAGAAGCACGACCTGATCTTCGAGCCGTTCCGGCAGGTGGACGGATCCACCACGCGCCGGTTCGGCGGCACCGGCCTCGGCCTGACCATTTCGGCCACGCTGGTCCGCCTGATGGGCGGACGCATCTGGGTGGACAGCACGCCGGGCCTCGGCAGCACCTTCCACTTCACCGTGGCGTTCGACGTCGGCGCCGAAGCGCCGGTGGCCGACGAGGAGCCGGGACTCGCCGGCACGACGGTGCTGGTCGTCGACGACAATGAAGCCAACCGCCGCATCCTGGTCGAGCAACTCAGTCGCGCGGGCATTCGCGCCGTTGCGGCCGACGGCGGGGTCGCCGGCCTGCGCGCGGCCACGGACGCGGCCGCCGCCGGACATCCCTTCGACCTCGTGCTGCTCGACGCGAACATGCCCGGCATGGACGGCTTCGCCGTGGCCGCGGCGATCCGCGAGCACCCGGATCTCGCCGGCGCGACGGTGATGATGCTGACTTCGTCGGGGCAGTTCGGCGATCACGCCCGCTGCCGCGAGGTGGGGATCTCCTGCTATCTCACCAAGCCGGTGTACGCGGCCGATCTGCTGCAGGGCATCCGCGCGGCGCTGACCGGTCGCCCGTCGGCTCGGCCCGTGGTGCCGCGGCGGACGGCGGCCGCGACGACCGAGCGGCCGCAGCGCATCCTCCTCGCCGAGGACAACGTCGTGAACCAGCGCGTGGCCATCGGGCTGCTGCAGCGCCGCGGCCACCAGGTGACCGTCGCGAACAACGGACGCGAAGCGGTCGATGCCGTCGCGAAACAGACGTTCGACCTCGTGCTGATGGATCTGCAGATGCCGATCATGGGCGGCTTCGAAGCGACCGCGGCGATCCGCGAAGCCGAGAAGGCGACCGGCGGCCGGCTGCGCATCATCGCCATGACGGCGCACGCGATGAGCGGCGACCGCGACAAGTGCCTCGAGGCGGGCATGGACGGCTACGTGTCGAAGCCGATCGACCCAGCCAAGCTCTTCGCGGCGATCGAATCCGACGCGTGCGTCGAGGAGGCGGCGTCGCCCGCGCCCGCGCCCGCGCCGCGGCGCCCCGAACCGTTCGACGAGAACGAGCTCGTCAACCGTGTCGGCGGCGATCGCACGGTCCTGCGCGACGTGATCGAGCTCTTCCTCGAGGACTGCCCGCGCCATCTCGCGGCGATCCAGGACGCGGTCACGCGCCGGGACGCGAACGCGATCCGCCTCACGTCGCACGCGCTGAAGGGCGCCGCGGGCAACCTTTCCGCCAGGCTCGTGTTCCAGGATGTCGCCGTCCTCGAGCGGCTGGGCGCCGAATCGCGGCTCGACGCCGCCGAAGGCGCGTGGCGGGCGCTCGCCACCGATTCGGCGACGCTGCTCGACGCGCTGCAGCGGTACCGATCGACGCTGGAGGCCGCGTGCGCGCCCTGATCGCCGACGACGATCGGATGAGCACGAAGATGCTCGAGGCGGCGCTTCGCCGCTGGAATTTCGACGTCGCGACCGTCCACGACGGCGACGAGGCGTGGCGCGCGCTCGCGGCGGCGGAGGACGCGACGCTGGCGATCCTCGACTGGATGATGCCGGGCCTCGACGGCCCCGAGATCTGCCGGCGCGTCCGCGCCGACGCGGCGCATCCGCCGATCTACATCCTCCTGCTCACGTCGCGCGCCGCCCGCGCCGACGTGGTGGAGGGCCTCGACGCCGGCGCCGACGACTACCTCGTCAAACCGTTCGATCCGGACGAACTGCGGGCGCGGGTCGGCGTCGGCCGCCGCATGCTCGACGCGCTGACGCGCGTCATCCAGTTGAGCGGCCTGCTCCCGATCTGCAGCTACTGCAAGCGCGTGCGATCGGACGACAACTACTGGACGCAGGTCGAGAGCTACATCACCGAACACTCGAACGCCGTGTTCTCGCACGGCATCTGCCCCACCTGCTTCGACAAGCTGATGGCGGAGACGAAATGAGCGTCCAGGCGGAACCGGTCCGGACGCGCGTGCGCGCGAGGGCCGTCCTCGTCGCGTTGATTGCGCTCCTGCCCGCCGCGGCGGCGATCGTGTACATGGATTCGCACGAGCGCACGCTCGCCGCGCAGCGGCTCGAGTCGGAGAACCTGCGGCTGATGCGCGTGGCCGCGACGCAGGAAGCCGCGGTGTTCGACGGCGCGCGCCGGCTCGTCCAGATGATCGCCGCCTTCCCCGCGATTCGCGGGGCCGACGTCGCGCACTGTTCCGACGTGCTGCGGGGCGTCACCGACAACCAGCCGGACTACTACAACGTCCTCGTCAGCCGCGCCGACGGCCGGCTGCTCTGCGGCGCGCGCCCGGTCGACGCGCTGCCGCCCGCGGTCGTGCGCGAACGCAGCTGGTTCAAACGTGTGATGGCGTCGCGGCAGACGGCGGTCGGCACGTACGAAGTGAACCCGGCCACCGGCGAGCCGACGATCGCCGTCGCGCATCCCGTGCTCGACCGGGCGGGGCAGGTGGAACGGATCGTCGTCGTCTCGCTGGCGTTGAATCGCCTCGGCGAGATTGCCGCCGACGCCGGGCTGCCCCGCGGCAGCACGCTGACGCTCCTGGATCGCACCGGCACGGTTCTGGCGCGCGTGCCCGACGGCGACAGGTGGGTCGGCAAGCGGCGCGGCGACACGCCGGTGCTCGACTCGATCATCAACACGGGGCGCGAGGCGGCCGGCACCGAGCCGGGCATCGACGGCATTTCGCGCTTCTACGTCGGCGTCCCGGTGCGCACCGCCATGGATGCGGGGCTCGTGCTGGGGCTCGGCGTCGCGCCGACGACGATCTTCGCCGAGGCGAACCACGTCTTCGTCCGCTACTTCTGGCTGCTCGCCTTCGTGTCGCTGGCGTCGCTGACCACCGCCGCGGTGATGGGCCACGTGCTCGTGGTGAAGCCGGTCGCGGCGCTCGCCGAGGCCAACCGGCGCGCGGCCGACGATCTCCGCGAAACGGAAACGCGGTACCAGCAGCTGTTCGAGAACAACCCGCAGCCGATGTGGGTCTACGATCGCCACACGCTGCAGTTCCTCGAGGTCAACGAGGCCGCGATCCGCGCGTACGGCTACTCGCGCGAGGAGTTCCTCGCGATGGGGATCGCCGACATCCGGCCCGTCGAAGACGTGCCCCGGCTCGAAGAGAACCTCGCGTCGAACCGCGAGCCGTGGGCGCGCGAGCGCGGCTGGCGCCACCGCCTGAAGTCGGGCGCGATCATCGACGTCGAGATCGCCTCGCACCTGTTCACGTTCGCCGGCGCCGACGCGGAGCTGATCGCCGCGATCGACGTCACGGACCGCAGGCGCGCCGAGGAGGCGCTCGCGGAACGCACCTCGATCACCGCGCTCGCCGCCGACGTCGGGGTCTCGCTGAACCTCTCCCACGACCTGCGGCGCTGCCTGCTCCGCTGCGCCGAAGCGGTCGCGGCGCACGTCGACACCTCGTTCGTCCGCATCCGGACGATCGCCCAGCCGGACGATCTCGACGTGGACGTCGCCGTCGGCGCCGGCGCGGACGCGGATGCTCTCCTCGCCTATCAGCTCGCGCTGGACAAGCACGTCGTCGGCGAGATGACCGTCGCGCGGTCCGGCGCCATCAGCGAGACGATGATGACGGGCCTCGCCGCCGTCGGCGACATCGTCGCGCTCGGCATCGAACGCCACATCGCGGATCGAGCGCGCCGCGACGCCGAGGCGCGGATGGCGTTCGCGCTTGCCGCGGCCGGCGTCGGCGTCTGGGAAGCCCACTTCCCCGGCCCGGTCGTCTACTGGTCCGAGACGACCGAGCGGATGCACGGCCTCGCGCCGGGCACGTTCGGCGGCACGGACGCCGCGTTCTTCGCCTCGATCCACGACGAGGATCGGCCGCACGTGGAGGCGGCGCTCGCGCGCGCCCGCCACGAGCACCGGGCGGCGCAGGTCGAGTATCGCGCGCTGTGGCCGGACGGGTCGGTGCGACACGTCGCCATGAGCGGGCGCTACACATACAGCGCGGACGGCCGCCTGACGAGCGGCGCCGGCATCGCCCTCGACATGACGGACCGGCGGTCGCTCGAGGATCAACTGCGCCAGGCGCAGAAGATGGAGGCGGTCGGGCAGCTCGCCGGCGGCATCGCGCACGACTTCAACAACCTGCTGACCGCCATCCAGGGGTTCGCTGGCATGCTCGCCGAGTCGTTCGCGCCGCACGACGAGCGCACCGAGGAGGTCGCCGAGATCCAGCGCGCGGCGGACCGCGCCGCGGCGCTGACGCGGCAGCTGCTCGCCTTCAGCCGCAAGCAAATCATGTCGACGCGGATCGTCCGGGTGGGCGACGTCGTCAACGGCATCGCCGCGATGCTCCAGCGGCTGCTCGGCGAGACGGTCCAGCTGAGTACGGTCGTGGGCGATGCGGCGTTCGTGAAGACCGATCCGAGCCAGCTGGAACAGGTGCTGCTCAACCTGGCGGTGAACGCGCGCGACGCGATGCCCCAGGGCGGTTGCCTGACGATCGAAACGTCGGACGTGATGCTGGACGAAGCGTTCGCGCGCCAGCATCCCTCGGTCCAGCCCGGCCCGCACGTGAAGATCGCGGTCACCGACACCGGCTGCGGGATGGACCCGGCCACGCAGAAGCGGATCTTCGAACCGTTCTTCACGACCAAGCCGAAGGATCGCGGGACGGGACTCGGCCTCGCGACGGTGTACGGCATCGTGAAGCAGACCGGCGGTTCGATCTGGGTCGCGAGCGGAGTCGGACGCGGGACCACGTTCACCGTGTACCTGCCGCAGACCGAGGAGCGGCCGCAGCCGAAGCGGCCGGCCGAGGCGCGGCCGCCGACGGCCGGCGCCGAGTCGATTCTCGTCGTGGAGGACGAACCGCTCGTCCGCGAGTACGTGTGCAACGTGCTCTCGCGGCGCGGCTATCGCGTCCACGCCGTCGAGGATCCGGAGCGCGCGCTCTCGTACGCGGGCTCCAGCGAGGCGCCGATCGATCTCGTCTTCACCGACGTCGTCCTGCCGGTCATCAGCGGGCCGGCGATGGTCGACCGGCTGCGGCAGCGGCATCCCGAATCGAGGGTGCTGTACATGTCGGGCTACGTCGATCAGGCGCTGCTCGGCGAAGGCCGCCTCGAGGCCGGCGCGGCCTTCCTGCAGAAGCCGTTCACGCCCGAGGCGCTCGCGAACAAGGTGCGCGACGTCCTCGACGGGCGCGCCGGATAGCGCGCCGCAGCCGCGGCTACGTGCTGAAGCAGCAGTTCGGGGCGTGGAACCAGCAGGCCGCCGAAGGCGCGTGCGGATCGCGCCTGAGTACGTTCGTGGCCGGCCAGGGCGACTTCGTCATCGCCTGACCGAGCGCGGGTTCGAGCGCCGCGTCGCGCAGACCCACCGCCGAGTAAATCGCCACCACGCCGACCGGGCGCACCGACCAGCCATCCGACCGATCGCGCGCAAGCCGCATCATGAAGCCCTTGCCGATCGTCGGCTGCATCTGCACGGTGAGCGGCAGCATGACGCGGCCGCCGGGCGCGACCGCGTCGAGCCACTCGTCGAGCGGATGCGTCACGCCCGCGTTGACGAGCACCGCATCGAACGTGCCGCCCCCGAGGTGCGTCCCGTCGCCGTGGCGCATGTCGACCCACGGAACCGACTCGACGTTCGCGCGCGCGGCCGACGCCAGCCCCTCGTCGACTTCCACGGCGACGACCGCGCCCGACGGCCCGACGACGTGCGCCATGATGGCGCTGTAGTAGCCGAGGCCGGCGCCGATATGAAGGACGCGCGCACCGGCCGTCAGCGCGAGCGCATCGATCCACGACGCGAGCGTGGCCGGGTGCCCGTTGAACAGCCGGCGCTCGACATCGATGGCAATGCCGACGTTGTGATAGACGTGCCGCGGATCCGCGTCGGCCGTCTTGCGCGCGGACGGCGCCAGGCCGGGCGTGTAGTCGCTCAGGCTCAACACGTCCCACGGCCCGCGCAACAGGAACCGCTCGCGTTCGACGGCCGCGAACGCGTCGGCGAGCCCCGGCGTGCGGAAGGCGCAGACCGCGTCGAGCTCCTCGGCGTAGAAGCGGCGCTGCTGGGCCAGATCGACGCGGCTCATCGCGCGCTCCGCTTCGTCGACCGCTCCGTCCGCGCGCGCCGCCGAGTGCGGCGCGGCGGCGCCGGTTCGTCGGTCGCGCGCGCCGCGGCCTGCTCCGCGGCGTTCTCGTGCATCGCCTGGAGGATGTCCCTCGTCAGCACGACCGGCGTGACCATCCGGTTCCACGTGTACTGGTGCTTGCCGCCCGGGCGCGGAACGAACCGCACCTCGCCGCCGTCATTCAGCCGCTTGAGGATGGTGTGGACGGCCGCGAGCTCGTTGGCGTACTTCGACATGTCGAAGCCGATGCCGACGAGGCGATCGCGGACGTCGGTCGGCGTCATCGGCACGCCGGCGCCGCGGACGACCAGGCGGATGGCGTCGGTCAGCCCGTACGGCACGGTCGGCGTCAGCCCGAGCAGCCGCGTCAGCGTGCCGATCGTCTGCCCGAGCTCCGCGAGCCGCTGGTCGATGTCGCGCCGCCGCGCGCCGAGCTCTTCGTATTCGCGCGTCGCCGCGTCGAGCGCGCGGCGGTAGTCTTCGTGCGTCACACACAGATTTATACATCATGTGTAACACCAGGTGCAACCCTACCGCTGGAACGCGTAGGACACCTTCACGAAGACCTGCCGATCGAGCGGCCGGAGGTCGCGCTGGTTGGCCAGCTCGCGATCGTCGCCGTAGCCGACGAACATCACCGATTGCCAGTTGATCTTGTAGGCGACGAGCGCCGAGCCGCCGAACGCCCCTTCGCGGCCGTCGACGCTGTCGACGTACAGCTGCGCGTCGCGCGCCGTCGCGACGTACTGCGCGATGACGCGCACGAACAGCCGCGACGTGAAGGTGTAGGTCGTCTTGACGCGCGAGACGCGCTGCGTGAACAGGCGCCGATCCGCCTCGTTCAGCCATCGCGCGTTGGCGACGAGATCGAACGCGAGATGATCCGTGGCCTGCAGCGTCGCGCTGGCGTTGATCGTCGGGCCGCGCGCCGGCCGCGCGTTGGAGAAATCGATGTCCTGCCCCAGCGTGCCGTTCACGCCGACGAAGGCGATGCGACGCGACGGGCTGAACTGCACGATGTAGCCGACTTGACGGCGGCCGATCACCCGGTCGCCGGCGCGCGTGCGGTTGTCGACGTACCGGAGCTGCACGAATCCGCTCCAGCGCGTATCCATGCCGACGCCGGGCTCGACGTCGCGCGTGATGAGCGCCCCGGCCTGGTCGACCTGATAGTCGAAGTTGACGAACGTGCGCTCGCGCCGCACGAAGCCGCTCGGGTACACCTGCCAGCCGGTCTGTGCGTAGCCTTCGCGGTAGCCGACCTGCGGCACGAACCCCAGGTCGGCGCGGAAGCCGCTGCCGACGTCGGCATACTTCGTGAACCAGTCGAGGTGCCGCGTGTTGTGGTTCCAGTACACCTGCGATGCGCCGCCGTGCAGCGCCTGGCCGGTCCACTCGTCGGCGATGTCCGGCCGGTCGGGCGTGCGCGTGTCGCTGATCAGCCACTGGCCGGTCACGACGTCGCTCGCCGAGGGGCGCCACTGGAAATCGGGGCCGAACAGCCGGTTGTGCGACCGGCCGTCGGTCGCTTCGCGATCGGTCAGCAGCGCGCCGACGAACGACAGCCCCATCTCCTTCTTCGCGCGGCCGATGAACGCCGTCGACGCCGACGCCTGATCGACCGTCGTCGAATCGTTGGGTCCCGGGATGATCACCTGGCCGCCGCCCGCGTCCCCGGCGACGAGCGCCGTGTACCGGATGCCGCCCTCCTTGCCGGTCACGCGGCCGCCCCAGTCGGGCGAGGCAATCGTCCGCGTGTAGACGGCCTGGAACGGCGTCTGGAACAGATCCACGCTCTCGAGGAAGAACGGGCGCTTCTCCGGGTAGAACAGCGCAAAGCGCTCGTTGGCCGAGATCTGCGCCGTGTCGGTCTCGATCTGCGAGAAATCCGGCCGGATCGTCAGATCGATCGCGTTGTTCGCGTTCGGCGTGTATTTCAGATCCAGGCCGATCCGCGACGAGGCGCCGTCGTGGACGAGCGGCTCCCCCGCCGTGTCGTCCCGCGCGTGGGCCGCGTCGGTGCCGGTGACGTACGGCGCCGCGACGAGGTGGCCCCCCTGCGGCAGCCGCTCGAGGCCGACGAGCCGATTCGCGCGGCAGATGAGGCAGTTGCTGTTCTTCGGCATCCGCGTCGAGAAGAACTGGTAGCGGAAGTTCCGCGGGTAGTTGCGGAACAGGATGATGCCCCACGTCTGCGGATCGCGGCTGCGGTAGCGCAGCGACGAGAACGGAATCCGCATCTCCAGCGTCCACCCGCGATCGTGGATCCGCGCCGCCGAGTCCCAGAAGAAATCGGGCGACGAATTCTCGCCCGACGCATCGTCGGTGACGGCGTCGTACTGGACGTTGCGCGGCGTGACGAAGAACTCGATGGCCGTGCGGCCGGTGTCGAGCGGATCGATGAAGATGCCGCCGAAGTCCATGCTGTTGCCGTTGACGGCGTCGTGGTCGCCCAGCGGCGCGCGGATCGCGGCCGGGTTCGGGTCGTCGAACTCGAACCCGACGTACAGGAAGCGGTCGTCGTACGCGAGATAGGCGACGCTCTTCACCGGCGGCTCGGTGTTGTCGCCCGGGTTCACCTCGAACCAGGTGGTGACCGGCGCGGCGCCGCGCCACCCCTCGTCCGAGAGGTCGCCGTCGATGTGAATGGCGCCGGCGGCGCGCGCGATCCGGAGCGTCGTCCCGGCGAGGGACGACTGCGCGGCGGCTGGCGCGGCCTGACCGATGGCCGCCGCCGACAGGACACAGACGCAGAGCCGCCGCATGTGGTGGTGACGCTTAGACGCTATCACGGGCGCGGCAGTTTGAACGGTTCGCGCGCAAGCCGTAGTACTCTTGGTTCTTTGTCCGTCCGGGATCGCCCTTTGCGATCCCGGGACGCGCGTCCCGCGTGCGCCACTCGACCCGGCCGGTCCTACGCCTTTTCGTCGAGCTCTCGCATGCAGGATGGGAAAGGGCCGCCATCGTGAGAGTCGTGCCGGTGATCCTGACGCTCGTCGCTGCCGCCGTCGCCCCGCCGGCGTCCGCCCTCGCGCAGGGCGAACCGGCTCAGCCGACGGCCAGCCAGCCGATGCGCAGTCCGACCTCGCTGCAGCTGCCGCCCGCGTCGCAGACGTTCCTCGGCGGCGTGCCGAGCGGCACCGCCACGGCCGACACGATCACCATCACCGTCATCGATGCCATCCGCCGCGCGCTCGACCACAACCTGGGCGTGCTCACGGCGCAGGAGCAGATGGGCCGCGCCGAGGGGGCGCGCTGGCTGGCCCTCTCCGCGCTGCTGCCGAACGTCAGCGGCCGGCTGTCCGAAACGCGGCAGGTGATCAACCTCGCCGCCTTCGGCTTCGGCGGCGGAACGGAAGGGCCGTTCGCCGGCATCCCGACGATTGTCGGCCCGTTCAACGTGTTCGACGCGCGCATCGCGCTGCAGCAGTCGGTCTTCGACCTCGGCGCGATCAACGGCAACCGCGCCGAGAACCACAACGTCTCGGCGGCGAAGCTGACCGAGGAGAGCGTCCGCAATTTCGTCATTCACGTCGCCGGCGTCGCCTACATCCAGGCGCTCGCGAACTCGGCGCGCGCCGACGCCGCCCGGGCGCAGCAGCAGACGGCGCAGACGCTCTACAACCAGGCGGTCGATCTGAAGAACAACGGCCTCGTCGCCGGCATCGACGTGCTGCGCGCGCAGGTGCAGCTCAACGCGCAGATGCAGCGCGTTACCGCGTCGGTCAACGAGTTCGAGAAGAGCAAGCTCGCGCTCGCGCGGATCATCGGCCTGCCGCTCGGCCAGAAGTTCGCGATCGATCCGAACCTGCCCGAGCTGCCCACAGCCGACCTCACCTTCGAGCAGACGGTCGAGCGCGCGCTGCAGCAGCGCCCCGACTACCAGGCCGCGGTCGAGCGCGTGCACGCCGCCGAAGCCGCGCGCCAGGCGATCGTCGGCGACGCGCTGCCCTCGGTCCGCGTCAACGCCGACTACGGCGCGATCGGCCTCACCGTCGGATCGGCGCAGGCCACCTACACCGTGACCGGCGCCCTCAACGTGCCGATCTTCAACGGCGGCCGCACGCGCGGACGCCTCCTGCAGGCCGACGCCGACCTGCGGCAGCGCCAGAGCGAGGCCGAGGACCTGAAGGCGTCGATCCACTACGAGCTGCAGGGCGCGTTCCTCGACCTGCAGGCGACGAACGAGCAGCTGCAGGTCGCGACGCGCGCGCGCGATCTCGCCGCGCAGCAGCTCGCGCAGGCGCGCGACCGCTTCGCCGCCGGCGTCGGCAGCAACATCGAGGTCGTCCAGGCGCAGGAGGCGGTCGCCGTCGCCGAAGAGCAGTTCATCGACGCGAAGTTCGGCTACGAGCTCGCAAAGGGATCGGTGATCCGCGGCGTCGGCGCATCGCAGCAGATCCTGCGGCAGATTACGGGAGGCACCCGCTGATGGGGGACAAGAGAATTCGCATCGGTCTCGTCGTCGTCGTCATCCTGGCGATCGCCGTCGGGGCCTGGTTCTGGCTCACGCGCGGCCGCGAGTCGACCGACGACGCGCAGATCGATTCGCACGTGACGCAGGTCTCGGCGCGGGTCGGCGGGACGATTACGCAGGTCGCGGTCGACGACAACCAGCTCGTCGAGGCCGGCGCGCTCCTCGTCCAGCTCGACCCGCGCGACTATCAGATCGCCCTCGATCGCGCGAAGGCGGAGCTGGCCGACGCCGAAGCCGCCGCCCAGGCCGCCGCGTCGAACGTTCCCGTGATGTCGACCACGGCCACGAGCGGCGTCACGACGGCGCGCGGCGGCGTGACGCAGGCGACCAGCGGCGTATCGGGCGCCGAGCAGGAGGTCGCCGGCGCGCAGGCGCGGCTCAACACGGCGCAGGCCCGGCTGCGCGAAGCCGAGGCGAACGCCACGAAGTCGGCAAAGGACGTCGAGCGGCTGCGCGGCCTGCTCGCCAAGGACGAGGTATCGCAACAGCAGTTCGACGCGGCCGTTGCCACCGCGGACGCGCAGCGCGCGACCGTCGATTCGGCGCGCGCGCAGGTGACCGAGGCGCAGGCCGGCATCGCCGGGGCGCAGAGCAAGCTCGCCCAGGCGCGGGCCGCCGAGCAGCAGGCGCACGCCGAACTGCAGACGGCGCAGACCGCGCCGCAGCGCATCGCGATGAGCAAAGCGCAGGCGTCCGCCGCGGCGGCGCGCGCGCAGACCGCCCGCGCGGCGGTGGAGCAGGCCGAGATGAACCTGCAGTACACGACGGTGAAGGCGCCGATCCGCGGTATCGTGTCGAAGAAGGGGATCAACGTCGGCCAGGTCGTGCAGGCCGGCCAGCCGCTGCTGGCGATCGTCGACGTCGAGAACGTCTGGGTGACGGCGAACTACAAGGAGACGCAGCTGACCGACATGCGGCCGGGCCAGCGCGCCACGGTCGAGGTGGACGCGTTCGGCGGCCGCGAGTTCAAGGGCAAGGTCGACAGCATCGCGGGCGCCACCGGCGCGCGCTTCAGCCTCCTGCCGCCCGAGAACGCGACGGGGAACTACGTGAAGGTCGTGCAGCGCGTGCCGGTGAAGATCGTCCTCGACGCCGGACAGGACACGGAGCATCTGCTGCGCCCCGGCATGTCGGTCACCCCGACCGTCTACACGCGCTGAGGTCGAGAGTGCGGGCATGAGCGAAGAGCGTCACATCAACCCGTGGCTGATCGCCCTCTCGGTGATGTTCGCCACCTTCATGGAGGTGCTCGACACCACCGTCGTCAACGTGTCGCTGCCCCACATCGCCGGCAGCCTCTCGGCGACGATTGACGAAGCCACCTGGGCGCTGACGTCGTACCTCGTCGCGAACGCGATCATCCTGCCGATGACTGGCTGGCTCGCGAGCCGGTTCGGCCGCAAGAACCTGCTGATGCTGTCGGTCGTCGGCTTCACCGCCTCGTCGTTCCTGTGCGGGCTTGCGCCGTCGCTCGGGCTCCTCGTCTTCTTCCGCATCCTGCAGGGCGCGACCGGCGGCTGCCTGCAGCCGCTGTCGCAGGCGGTGCTGCTCGAGGCGTTCCCGCCGAGCGACCGCGGCAAGGCCATGGCCTTCTGGGCGCTCGGCATCGTCGTCGCGCCGATCATGGGCCCGGTGCTCGGCGGCTGGCTCACCGACAACTACACCTGGCGCTGGGTGTTCTACATCAACATCCCGGTGGGGATCGCGTCGATCGTGATGACGAAGATGTTCATCTTCGACCCGGCCTACCTGCGCCAGGAGCAGCGCGGCATCGACTACTGGGGCATCGGCCTGCTCGCGGTCGGCATCGGCGCGCTGCAGATCCTGCTCGACAAGGGACAGGAGAGCGACTGGTTCGCGTCGAACGCCATGACGGCGCTGGCCCTCGTCAGCGTCACGTGCCTGGTCGTGCTCGTCATCCACGAGTTGACCACGGAGCATCCGGTCGTGGACCTGCGCGTGTTCAAGATGCGCAGCTACGCCGTCGGCGTGTTCCTGATGACGGTCGTCGGCTTCGTGCTGTACGGCAGCATGGTGCTGCTGCCGATCATGCTGCAGACGCTGCTCGCGTATCCCGCGCTGCAGGCCGGCATCGCGATGGCGCCGCGCGGCGTCGGCTCGTTCGTGATGATGCCGCTCACCGGGATCATGACCGGCAAGTTCGACAACCGGAAGCTGCTGACCGCCGGCCTCATCGTCGGCGGCGTGACGCTGATCTGGCTGTCGGAGCTGAATCTTCAGGCCGGCTACTGGGACATCTTCTGGCCGCAGCTGATTCAGGGCGTCGGGATGTCGCTGCTCTTCGTGCCGTTGACGACGGTGTCGATGGATCCGATCCCGCGCGAGCGGATGGGCAACGCGACGAGTCTGTTCAATCTGATGCGCAACATCGGCGGCAGCCTCGGCATCGCCGCAACCGGCACGATGCTCGCGCGCCAGCAGCAGACGACGACGGCGCTTTTGGGCCGCAACGTCACGGCGTACGACGCCACGTCGCAGGCGATGTTCACGCAGATGAAATCGGCGTTCATGGCCGGCGGCGCCGACCCGGTGACCGCGACCAACCGCGCGTACGCCGCGCTGTTCGGCATGGTGCAGCGTCAGGCGTCGATGGTGACCTTCGTCAGCATCTTCCAGCTGCTCGGCGTCCTGTTCGTCGTGCTCGTGCCGCTCGTGCTGTTGATGCAGCGGCCGAAGGGCGGCGGACACGTGTCGGCGCACTGAGCCGCCGCTAGCCGGCCCGGCGGCGTTCGATCGTGCGGTGCTCGCGCACCGTCTCTTCTCCCACTGCCGTCCTGAGCCAGATGCGCTCGACCGACGGGTAGATCGCGGCGAGCGGCAGCGCGATCAACGCGCCGATCACGCCGGCGAGCTCCGCGCCGACCGCAAAGGCGAGGACGACGGCGACGTTCGAGAGCTGCAGGCGATCGCCGTATACGTACGGCGCGATCGCGTAGTTCTCGGCCGTGTGATACGCGACGTAGAGCGCCGCCACGATGAGCGCGGTCTTTCCCGACACCGTCGCGGCGAGGGCGATCGCCGGAATCGCCGACGCGATGAACCCGAGCACCGGAATGAAGTCGCACACGCCGGCGATCACGGCCAGGAGCAGCGCGGCCGGCACGCCGAGAATCGACAGCGAGACGAGGACGAACACCGTCGCGAAGACCGACGTCGCGATGTTGCCGGCGACGTACGCGAACACGACGCGCTGACACTCCGCCAGCGTCTGCTCCACCTTCGGCCGCTTCGCCGCCGGCACGAACGCGACGAGCCAGTCACGGGTTCGCCGCCCCTCGAGCAGCAGGTACATCGTCAGGATGAAGCCGACGACCGCGACGATGGCCGCCGACACTGCCGACTGGGCGAACCGCAGCGCGTACGGCGCGATGCGATTCTCGAGATCGCTCGCGCTGCCGCCGCCCAGCGCCTGGCGGGCCCACGCGGGCAGCGCGCGCATCGCCTGCTGCTGAATCTGCGCGAAGTGGCCGGTGACGTACTGCGCCTGGTCGCTCAGCGACGACCACGTCAACCAGACGAATCCGCCGATGGCGACGACCAGAATGAGCGTCACCGCGAGGGTGCCGCCCCAGCGCGGCAGGCCGCGGCCGACGAACCAGCCGACGATGGGATCGAGCGTCACCGCCAGCAGCACGGCGACGACGAGCACGAGGAAGATCTGGACGAGCTGCAGTGCGAGCCAGACGAGCGCGACGGCCGCGATGAGCTTCAGGAGCGTACGCCACGGGATGTCGAGAGCGACGCGCTGCCGCGGCGGTCCGGCCATGGCATACGATCTCAGCATGGCGCGTGCCGACGCGGCCGAACGGGTGACGGTGGGCGGCGTCTCGGTGTCGCACCCCGAGCGTCTCTTGTTTCCGGCGGCGCGCGCGACGAAGCTCGACCTCGCGCGCTACTACGAGGCGGTGGGAGACTGGATCGTGCCGCACGTCGCCGATCGCCCGCTGACGCTCGTGCATTGCCCGAAGGGCGTGCCGGCGGGAGGCGCGACGAAGGGCGTCGACTGCGTCTTCATGAAGCACGCGAAGGCGTGGGGGCCGTCGGCGCTCCGGCGGGTGCGCATCCGCGAAAAGACGAAGGTCGGCGAATACCTCGTCGCCGACTCGACCGCGGCGGTAATCGCGCTCGCGCAGATGGACGTGCTGGAAATCCACACCTGGAACTCGCGGTTCGCCCGCGTCGAACAACCCGATCGCATCGTCGTCGACCTCGACCCTGGAGACGACATCGACTGGGCGCAGGTCGTGTCGGCCGCGAGGCTCGTGCGGCAGCTCCTGGAAGTGCTGGGTCTCGACAGCTTCGTCAAGACGACCGGCGGTCGCGGGCTGCACGTCGTGGTGCCGTTGACGCCTGACGATGACTGGAGCGCGTGCCTCGAGTTCGCGCGCGCGTTCGCGCTGTCGCTCGTCCGGCAGCGGCCGGAGCTCTTCACGGAGCAGTTCGGCAAGGCCGGCCGACACGACAAGATCCTCGTCGACTACTTGCGCAACAACCGCACGAACACGTCGATCGCCGCGTACTCCACGCGCGCGAAGCCGGACGCGCCGATCTCCGTCCCGCTGACGTGGACCGAGTTGTCCCGCTCGCGAACGCCCGACCGGTTCACGATCCGCACGGTGCCCGATCGTCTGGCGCGGTTGCGGTCCGACCCGTGGAAGGAGTACTGGCGGAGCCGGCAGCGAATCCCGAAGAACGCCATCGCCGCGCTCGAGCGCATGTAAACTGGGGTCGTGATGCGCATGAGAGCAGCGCTCGAAGGCTGCGCCATCGGCGCGCTGAGCGTCTCGCTCGTCGCCGTCGCGCACGCACGGAGCCCTGCCCTGCCGTCTGCGCAGGAGACGCGGCCGTCCTTCACCGAATGGCTGGCCGATGTGCGCGCCGAAGCGGCGACGCGCGGCATCAGCCAGGAGACGATCGACGCCGCGCTGTCGAACATCGACGAACCGCTGCCGGTGGTCATCGAGCGCGATCGATCGCAGGCCGAAGTCGTCCAGCCCTTCGAACGCTATATCCAGCGCCACGTCTCGGCGAAAACGATCAAGAGCGGGCGCGAGATGTTCGAGCGGCATCGCGCGCTGCTCGCGTCGATCACCCGCGCGTACAGCGTCCCGCCGGGCATCATCCTCGGCATCTGGGGGATGGAGAGCAACTACGGACGGTTCAGCGGCATCCGTCCCACGATCGCCGCGCTGGCGACGCTCGCGTGGGATCCGCGGCGTTCGACCTTCTTCCGCAGCGAGCTCTTCGATGCGCTGGAGATCCTCGACCGCGGCGACATCGATCTGGACCACCTGAAGGGGTCGTGGGCGGGCGCCATGGGCCAGGTGCAGTTCATGCCGTCCAGCTACCTGTCCTACGCCGAAGATTTCGACGGCGACGGCCGCCGCGACATCTGGTCGACGCCGGCCGACGTGTTCGCCTCGATCGCGAACTATCTGCTGGGCCATGGGTGGCGCGCCGGCGAGAGCTGGGGCCGCGAGGTGAAGGTGGCGCCCGACGTCGACCGGAAGATTCGCGCGGACGTGGCCCGGCGAACGGGGTCGTGTCAGGCGACGCGCGACATGACCGTGGCGCTCCCGCTGTCGAAGTGGGCGTCGCTCGGCGTGCGCGCCGCGAACGGGCGACCTCTGCCAAAAAGCGATCTCGCCGGTTCGCTCGTCAGCGGCTCGCAGCGCCACTTTCTGGTCTACGAGAACTACGACGCGCTGCTCGACTACAACTGCGCGCATTCCTACGCGCTCAGCGTCGGGCTGCTGGCCGACCGGATCGGCGTACAATCGACTCGTGGACGCTAATTTCGACGATCGCGGGCTCATCGTGCCGTGCCAGGCCTGCGGCCAGAAGAACCGGCGGCTGTACGAGCGTCTCGGCAGCGAAGTGCGATGCGCGCACTGCAAGCAGCTGCTTCCGGCGGTGTCGGAGCCGATCGCGATCGCGTCGAGCGCCGACTTCGATCGGCTCGTCGCGCACGCGTCGGTGCCGGTGCTCGTCGACTACTGGGCGCCGTGGTGCGGCCCGTGTCGCATGGTCGCGCCGGAGCTGCAGAAGGTGGCCGCGCGCCAGGCCGGCCGCGTGCTCGTCGTCAAGGTGAACACCGACGAGCTCGCGGATCTCGGCCAGCGGTTCGGCATCCGCTCCATTCCGACCCTTGCGATCTTCTCCGGCGGCCGCGAGGTGTCGTAAGCTTCCCCGGTCTCTGAACAGTTGAAGGTAGACTGCTCCGCGGTTAGGAGCGGTCATGCGGAAGTCGAAGTTCACGGAGACGCAGATCGTCGGGATCCTGAAGGATGCCGAGAGCGGCGTGCCCGTGCCGGACCTCCTGCGCAAGTACGGCGTGAGCAAAGCCACGTTCTTCAAGTGGCGCGGGAAGTACGGCGGCGCGTCGGTGTCGGATGTGAAGCGGTTGCGCGAACTCGAGGCCGAAAACGCGAAGCTGAAACGGATGTACGCGGACCTCGCGCTCGAGAACGCGGCCATCAAGGATGTCCTGAACCGAAAGCTATAAGGCCGTCTGCGAAGCGACAGATCGCCGAGGTGCTGGTGCGGGAGCATCAGGTGCCGGTACAGCGAGCGTGTCGCGTGGTGAGGCTCTCGCGGACGGCGTACTACCAGCCTCCAGTGCCGGCGAGCCGACGTGACGCCGCAGTGATTGCGGCGCTGACGGACGCGGTGACGCGCTATCCGCGGTGGGGCTTCTGGAAGCTCTTCGACCGGCTACGGGTGGAAGGCCGACCGTGGAACCACAAGCATGTCCATCGCGTGTACTGCGCCCTGCGGCTGAATTTGCCCCGGCGCACGACGCGACGGGTGCCGCGGCGGATTCGCCAGCCACTGACGGCACCACCGGTCCTGAACCAAACGTGGGCGCTCGACTTCATGACCGAGACGCTCTACGACGGCCGGCGTGTGCGCCTGCTGACGGTGATCGATGAAGGCAACCGGGAAGGGCTGGAGATCGCGATGGGCGTGTCGCTGCCGAGTCGCCGTGTGGTCCGCGTGCTGAACGAACTCGTCGCGCTGCACGGCCG
>DASRGT010000018.1:0-32007 GCA_035650895.1 Vicinamibacterales bacterium | reverse complement strand
GATGTCGTGGTTGCCCGTCGCCGTGATGAAGATGTCGGCGGTCTCGACCACGTCGTCGATCGTCGCCACCTGGAAGCCCTCCATCGCCGCCTGCAGCGCGCAGATCGGATCGATCTCGGTGACGATGACGCGGCATCCCTGGCCGCGCAGCGCCTGCGCGCAGCCCTTGCCCACCTCCCCGTAGCCGAACACGACGGCGACCTTGCCGCCGAGCATGACGTCCGTCGCGCGCGCCAGGCCGTCGGGCAGCGAGTGACGGCAGCCGTAGATGTTGTCGAACTTCGACTTCGTCACCGAGTCGTTGACGTTGATGGCGGGGAAGAGCAGCGTCCCCGCTTCCATCATCTGGTAGAGGCGATGGACGCCGGTCGTCGTCTCCTCGCTGACGCCGCGGATCGTCCTGGCGATGCGCTGATAGCGCGTCTTGTCCTTCGCCATCGACTGGCGGATCGATTCGAGGATGACGCCCCACTCCTCCGGGTCCCTGTCGGCGTTGAACGCCGGCACCGCGCCCGCCTTCTCGAACTCGACGCCCTTGTGCACCAGCAGCGTCGCGTCGCCGCCGTCGTCCACGATCAGCGTCGGGCCGCTGCCGTCCGGCCACTCGAGCGCCTGCTCGGTGCACCACCAGTACTCCTCGAGCGTCTCGCCCTTCCAGGCGAACACCGGCGTCCCCTTCGGCGCCTCCGGCGTGCCGCCCGTTTCCGGCCGGCCGACGACGACCGCCGACGCGGCGTGGTCCTGGGTCGAGAAGATGTTGCAGGACACCCAGCGCACGTCGGCGCCGAGCTCCGTGAGCGTTTCGATCAGCACCGCGGTCTGAATCGTCATGTGCAGCGAGCCCATGACGCGCGCCCCCGCCAGCGGCTTGCTCTTGCCGTGCTGCGCGCGCAGCGCCATCAGGCCGGGCATCTCCTGCTCCGCCAGCCGGATCTCCTTGCGGCCGAAATCGGCCTGGGAGAGATCCTTCACCTTGTAGGGCTCGCGGCCGGCGGCCCTCGCCGCGTCGAACGCGTGCAGCTTCTCAGTCACAACAGCCATTCACGTCTCCTCGGCAGGCCTGAAGGCCTGCGCTACGAACAGTCCGGGACCTTTCGCGCGCGCATCGGGCGAGAGCGCGACGACTCTCGGGTGCGTGAAGCCGGCCTCGTCGAGCAGGCGCGCGATCTGCGCCTCGCTGAACCCGAGCCACACGTGACCCATCTGCTGACGGTAGTGCTCGCGGTCGTGCGGCAGCATGTCCACGACGATCGCCTTGCCGCCCGGCCGCAGAATGCGCGCGGCCTCCTTCAATGCGTTCACCGGCTCCGGCACGTGGTGGAGCACGAGCATCAGCGTCGCGGCGTCGACGCGCGCATCGTCGATCGGCAGCGATTCGAGATCGCCGCGCCGCAGCTCGACGTTGTCGAACGCCTGGAGCCGCCGCTTCGCCGCCTGCAGCATGGCGGCCGATCCGTCGACGGCGACGACGTGGCGGACGAACGGCGCGAGCGCGGCGCTCACCTGCCCCGTGCCGCACCCGAGGTCGGCCACGACCGCGTCGGCGTCGGCGAACGCCGCCAGCGCCCCCAGGTGGAAGCGATCGCCGAACAGCTCGTCGCGCATCCGGTCCCACTGGCCGGCCGCCGACGCGAAGAACTCCTGCGATTTCGTCCGGCGCTCGGCGATCGCGGCCTGCAGCCGCCGCTGATCCTGGATCGCCGCCGGCGTCGGTCCCACCTGCTCGCGAACGAGCTGCCACAGACGCCGCGCGCTCGCGTCGAGGTCGTCGCGCGTCATCGTGTAGACGTTGCTGGTGCCGTCCGGGCGCGCGGCCACCCAGCCGCTGTCCGCCAGCGCTTTCAGGTGGCGGCTCACCGTCGACTGCGGCAGCTGCGTGATGCCGCACAGCTCGGTGACCGTCAGCTCGTGGCGGTCGAGCAACAGCAGCAACCGGCTGCGCGTGGTCTCGGCGAGCGCCGCGAGCTGGTCGAAGATCGCCGGGGCCTTGACGTTGGTCAGCGCCATTTAATCCGTATATCCGGATGCAAGGATACACGTGCGCGCCCGCCGCGTCAAGCCGTGTCCTCAAGCCCCGCGAACCACGGACCGATAAGCCGGGCAGTGACTGGCGACCGGCGCACGAACGTCCCGCTCGTGATCGTCGCGCTGTCGGCCGCCGCCGCCTTCAACCTGGGCGCCGGCCTCGGCCTGTCAATCCTTCGGCCGGGCGCTGCGGACGACTTCGAGACGGTGCGCGCCTGGTGCGCCGATTGGTTGTTCCACGGCACCCGTCTCTACGGCGTCGTCGGCGGCGGCACCGACTATCCGCCGAACGCGATCGTGTTCTTCTCGCCCCTGGCGCTCGTCCCGTCGTACCTCGCCGTGCCGCTCTGGTCGCTGCTGATGCTCGCGCTGACGCCGGTGCTCGCGCTGTTCGTGATCCGATCGTCGAACATCCCGGCGCGCCGCGCCGCCGTCGCGATCGCGACGCTGCTGTTCTGCTGCTGGGGCGGCACCCGCTTCTATCTGCAGTTCACGTGTCTGTCGCTGACGTTCGCGTTCGCCGCGATGATCCTGATGGATTCGCGCCCCGACATCAGCGGCGCGTGTCTCGGGATCGCGCTCGCCAAACCGCACATCGCCGGGCCCATCGCGCTCTGGACGCTGCTGATGAAGCGAACCCGGGTGGTGCTCGTCGCCGCCTCGGTGGCGCTCGTCGCGTGGCTGATCTACGACGCTCGCGTGACTTCGAGTCCGCTCGACACGATCGCGCGGTGGGTCGGCGTGCTGCAGACGCTGTACGGCGGACCCGACGCGCTGATCGGCCGGACGAGTGTCAGGCCGCTCGTCGCCGCGCTGGTGCCCGGCACCGACTGGGACGATGCGGCGTGGGTCGCGACGGCAGCGGCGCTGGTGGTGGTGCCGGGCACGATGACATGGCGCGACGCCGGCCGGCCGGTCTCGCCGCGCAGTTTTGCCGCCGCCTCGACGTTCTGCCTGTGGTCGCTGCTCTCCGTGTTCCACAACGGGCACAACTTCCTGCTGGCGCTGCCCGCCTTCGTCTTTCTGCTGCTGGTCGACGACCCTCCGTCGCGGATCTGGCGGTGGGCGGTTGCGGGGGCGATGGAGATCGTCCTCGTCGTCGACGCGCCGATCCACGTCGCGCCGCTGCTCACGCCCGGGTCGCTGGCGGCGATCGTCGCGGAGAACGCCGACCGGCTCGTCGTGCTGATGGCGTTCGTCGCCGTCACGCTCGTCTGGCGCCGTCTGGATCAGGCGGCGATCGCTACCAGCCCGGCGACAAGTTGAACTGAAAGATCCAGCCGCGTCCGGGCCGCTGGAACGGCTTGCTGAAATCGAACTGTCCCACCGCGAAGCCAAGCAGGTTGACGCGGAACGTCACCCCCGCGCTGCTCACGCCGTTTCGCCAGTGGAACGGCTGCGGGTTCTGGCCGATCGTCAGGATGCCGTTGCCGGCGGTCGGCTGGCTGAGGCTGTTCCATGCCACGCCGCCGTCCGCGAAGAACGCGACCTCCACCGGCACGGGTCCGTACATCCGCTGCGTCGCGCCGAACGGACGCAGCAGCGGGAACCGCAGCTCGATGTTGCCCACGAGCACGCGGCTGCCGATCAGCCGATCGAAAGCGGGGCAGTCGTTCGCGGTCGGCGAGCTCGGCACGCACTCCGTGGGATCGAACGTGTTGACGTCGTAGCCGCGGACCAGGTCCGGATAGCCGACGAACAGCGGGAACAGGCGAGGGTCCTCCGCGCCGCTGCCGTACCGGCCGTAGTGCAGCGCGCGCGTCGCGATGGTGAAGAACGACACGGGCATGAAGTACCGGCGGTAGTCGGCGAGGAGGTTCGTGAAGTCGATCGACCCGAACGTCGGCGCCGCTTCGAGCCGGTAGCGCTGGCCGGAGACGGGGCTCGTCGCGCCGAAGTTCGACGTGTCGTAGACGAGCGCGGCCGACGTGTTGCCCAGCGTCAGCGGCTGCGCCAGCGACGTCGTCTGCGTCTGATCGTCCAGCAGCACGCCGGACGTCAGCGAGTAGGTGGTGGTTTCGACGACCTGATCGAAGGAGAGCCGGCTGACGCCGGCCTGGAACTCGACGCGCTGCGCCCGGTTGAACGGATACGCGACGACGCCCGCGACGCTCTGTTCCGTCTGGCGGTAGATGATCGTCTGGTCCTGCTGAACGATGTCGTTGCCGGAGGCGCCGACGGTGCTGAGGAAGCCGCCGCTCAAGTACGGGATCTGGGCGCCGATGACCCCCCAGTTCCAGCGGTGCGCGGCGTTGTAGTACGCCGCTTCCGCGGCGGTGTTCTTGAAGCTGAAGTCGTTGGTGAGGCCGGTGCCCGAGTTGACCTGCAGCACCGTCATCAGCGTCTGATTGCCGAGCATGTCGCCGAACTGCAGCGCGATGCCGCCGCCGATCGCCGCGCCGAAGCGGCTGGCGCCGACCCCGACCGTCGGCTGCGCGATGCCTTCGAGCGACAGCGACGAGCGGTACGGCGCGGTCGGATAGTTGGTGACCATCGGCAGCCCGAGCGAGGCGCTCTGGAGCAGCGACTGCACCTCGCTCGGTTTGCGATCGACCGGCGGCAGCACGGCGGCGTTCTGATCGATCGGCGAGATCAGGCCGGTCGTCCGGCCGGCCTCGTTGACGTCGAGCGTGTACACGTCGTACTTGCCGTTCTCGTAGACGCTGAACGCCGCGACGTTGCGCGACGACACCGACAGCGCCGGGCTGGTGGCCGTGATGCCGCTCAACCCGGTGCCCACGTTGGTGATCTGCGTGACGTCGCCGCCGTCGATCGTCACGCGATACAGATTCGGAATGCCGTCGCGATCCGAGATGAACAGCAGCGCGCGGCTGTCGGCGCTCCACTGCGGGTTGATGTTCTTGCCGTTCGTGAAGGCCCGTACCTGTTCGATCGCGCCCGTCTCGGGATCGATCAACGCGAGGCGATAGTCGCCGATGCTCAGCGACGAGAGATTGCTCGTGAAGCGGTCGGTCGCGAACGCGATCCGCCGGCCGTCGGGCGACCACGCCGGCTGCACGTCGGCGAAGGCGTCGTGCGTCAGCTGCCGCAGCTGCGACCGCGTGAAGTCGTAGATGTAGAGGTCGGTCAGCCCGTGGCTCATGCCGGTGAAGCAGACGGCGTGGCCATCGGGCGCCCACGTCGGATTGAAGATCTCGTCGACCTGCGCGAGCGGAATTTCCTGCTGCTTGTCGCCGCTGTCGGCGTCGAATACCGCCAGCGCCGGCCGTCCGGCGACGACGGTCGAGACGGCGATCCGCTTGCTGGCGGCGTCCCAGGCGCCCGCCGAGTAGATGAATTCGATGCTGTTGAAATGCGGATCGGTCGCGGTGCTCGTCAGCTTGCGGACGATGCTGCCGTTTGCCGCGTCGGCGATGAACAGATCGGTCGAGAAGACGCTCCGCGTCGACAGGAACGCGATCCGCCTGCCGTCGGGACTGATCGCCGGGCCGACGTTCAGATCGCTGCCGATCTGCCGATCGGCCTTGATGACGATCGTGCCGATCTCGTTCGGCGGCGTCGTGTGCGCGAGCACCGGCGCGTAGGTCGAGCGGATCGCGTCCTGCCATTCGCTCGACACCTGCTTCGTCTTCTCGCCGAGCACGCGTTCGAAGGCGACGTTGTAGTCGCCGGCCATCGCCGCGATCGTCAGCATGCGCCGGATCACGTCGTCGCCCCAGCGCCCGCCGATGTACGCCCAGAGCGCCTGCCCCCATCGATAGGGGAAGTACTTCGGGTTGTTCAGGTCGTCGATCGACGGCAGCTTTTCCTTGCCGTTCGCGTCCTGCCGCGCCGCGTCGCGCATCCACATCGCCGTGTTCGGATCGACCGGGCCGAGCGACAGGTACTCGGCCATCCCTTCGATGAACCACAGCGGCAGGCGTTCCGCGCCGTTCTGCCCCGGCGGCGCGTTCTGCGGCGTCGTGATGTCGAACTGGAAGGCGTGGACGAGCTCGTGGCCGATGACGTGGTCGGTGTCCGACAGCGGCCCGCCGAGCGGCAGCACGATGCGCCGGCGCAGCGGCTCGGTGACGCCGCCCGTGCCTTCGCTCAACTCGCCGCCGATCGCGTTCGTCTGCTCGAAATCGGGATGCGACGCATACAGCACCAGCGGCTGGCGGCCGCGAAGCTGGTGCTCGAGCACACGACCGAGGCGCGCGTGCCAGCGCTCCGCCATACGCGCAGCGACGTCAATCCCTTCGCGCTCCTCGGGGTAGTAGTAGATGTCGAAGTGCTCGGTTTTCAGAATCTGGAAGTTGAGATTCTTGTATTGGACCTTGTTGCGGCCGAAATACTGCGCCGACGCCGGCTCGGCGCCGAACGCGAGGAGAAGAGCGCACGCGACTGCGCGGACACGATGGGCCATCCAGCACCTGCTACTGGATGGGCGCGTTGCAGATTTCGATCCCTCGGCCGCCGTATGGCTGGGCCGCGCAGTACTCCGCGACGGCGCGATGCACTTCGTCGCGCGCCTGCGCTTCGGCGTGCGCGCGCTCGGCCGAGCTCACGGCGTCGATCGCTTTGCCCGCCAGATATTTTCCGACCAGGTTCTCGACGAGGACCGTCAGCAGCTCGGGCTGGCTGAACGCGGCGTACGGCTGCGTCAGCGGATTGCTGACCGCGTTGTTCGTGACGCGGTTCAGTTCGTACGCGTACACGCCGCCGGCCGGCACCGGACCGGCCTTGAACGCCGGCGCCATGTTCTTGATTAGCTCTTCGAGCGTGAAGGGCTTTCCCTTTTCGTGGATCTCCACCTTGAAGGTCGGCACCTCGTTCAGTCCCCGCAGCCCCGGTGTCGGCGGCGTCGCCTCGAGCCCCGCGCGAATCTTGTCGAGCGACACCGGCAACTGGAGCTCCGTGGTCGTCTGTCCTTGATTCGCCGGCGTGTCGTCCTGCGGCGCGGACGATGGCGGCGCAGGCGCCTCCTGGGCGAGCAGGGCCGCTAACAGCAGGGAAATGAGGGGCATACGCCAATAAGACTCGGCCGCGCCGTTTCCGGTCCGCCGGAGCCTCTCCTAGCGCCGCTGCACGATTGGCGCCAGCGGACGGACCGTCCGCTCCCGAACAGATGCGCGAAGCGCGCGCGCTCCCGTAGAATCTCCCTCAGAAGAAGGAGCGCAGCATGACGCATCAAGTGCCGCGGCAGGATCAGCTCGAGCTCGCTGACGCGATTGCGGCCGGCGCTCGCCGCCGTCCGACGCAGGCGTTCGGCGAGTACTTCTCCGACAACGGCGGTTCCTGCGCGCTCGGCGCCGCCTACGAGGGCGCGTACGCGCTGCCGAAGGATCCGCACGAAGCGCACGCGATCCGTCCGCGGATGGAGCGCCTCTTCGACTGCCTCGAGAACGTGCGGCGTCGCTGTCCCGAAGGCTGCAAGAAGCGTCTGCCGCTGAACGCGATCATCCTCCACTTGAACGACGATCATCACTGGACGCGCGAGCAGATCGTCGAGTGGCTGCGCGAAGATTGAGGGGTCGCGCCGAAGCGCAGGGCGCGGAGGCGGATGCCGGAGCTGCCTGATGTCGTCGTCTACCTCGAGGCGCTGCAGCGGCACATCGTCGGACAGCGCCTCGAGCGCCTGAACCTTCTCAGCCCGTTCGTCCTGCGATCGGTCGATCCGCCGGTCGAATCGATCACCGGCCAGACCGTTGCCGGCGTGCGCCGCGTCGGCAAGCGCATCGTCCTCGAGTTCCGGGACGATCTGTTCCTCGTCATCCACCTGATGATCGCCGGCCGGCTTCGCTGGCGTGCGCCGAAGCAGAAGCTCGGGATGGGACCGAAGGTCGTGCTGGCGTCGTTCGAGTTCCCGAACGGCACGCTGTTCTTCACCGAAGCGAGCTCGAAGAAGCGCGCCTCGCTCCAGGTGGTGCGCGGCGAGGCGGCGCTGCGCGCGCTCGATCCGGGCGGCGTGGAGCCGCTCGACGCGACCGCCGACGAGTTCCGCGAGGCGCTGACGCGCGAGAACCACACGCTGAAGCGCGCGCTGACCGACCCGCATCTGTTCAGCGGGATCGGCAACGCGTATTCGGACGAGATCCTCCACGCCGCGAAGCTGTCGCCGATGAAGCTGTCGCGTTCGCTCTCCGACGAAGAAGCGCTGCGGCTGTACGACGCGACGCGCGCGACGCTGCGCGTGTGGATCGATCACCTGCGCCGCGACGCGAACGGCGCGTTTCCGGAAAAGGTGACCGCATTCCGCCACGAGATGGCGGTGCACGGGCGCTTCAAGGAGCCGTGTCCGGTGTGCGGCGCGCCGGTGCAGCGGATCGTGTACGCCGAGAACGAGTGCAACTACTGCGCGACCTGTCAGACGAACGGCCGGCTGCTCGCGGATCGGTCGCTGTCGCGGCTGCTCAAGGACGACTGGCCGCGGTCGATTGATGACCTCTAGCGCTGCGAGGAGGGTCGCGCTCGCGCTCGCCGCGCTCGTGATCGCCGCGTACGGCAACTCGTTCCACAACGCGTTCCACTTCGACGACGACCACGCGATCGTCGACAACCCGTTCGTCCGGAGCGTGCGTTTCGTGCCGCGCTACTTCGTCGACGCGCGGACGTTCAGCGTCCTGCCGCCCAACCAGAGCTACCGCCCGGTCACGCAGACCACCTTCGCGATCGATTACGCGATCCACGGGTACGATCCTTTGGCCTTCCACGTCGACACGTTCGTCTGGTTCGCGGCGCTCCTCGTCGCGCTGTGCGTGCTCGTGGCGGCGCTGACCGGCAGCACGGGGGCGGCGCTTGCCGCGACGGCGGCGTTCGGCCTTCACCCCGCCGTGGCCGACACCGTGAACTACATCGTCCAGCGCGGCGAGATCATCGCGGCGCTCGGCGTCGTGGCGGGCCTCGCGCTGTTCGTCCGCGCGCCCGCATCGCGCCGGGCGGGGTGGTATCTCGCGCCCGTGGTCGCCGGGATCCTGGCGAAGCAGAGCGCCGTCGTGTTCCCGCCGCTGCTTGCGGCGTATCTGTGGAGCTCCGAGCAGCGCATCCGGACGCGCGACGTGGCGCTGTCGGCCGTCGTCACCGCGCTGACGGCGGCGTGGGTGGCGGCGCGTACGCCGCCTTCGACGGTCTACGGCACGTCGCCCGCGATCCTGTACCGCCTGACGCAGCCGTTCGTCGCGCTTCGGTACGCATGGACGTTCGTGGCGCCGGTCTCGCTGAGCGTCGACTACGACTGGAGCCTGGTCGACGGCGCCGGCGATCCACGCGTGCTCGCGGGTGTCGTGTTCATCGGCGGGCTGGCCGTGGCGATCTGGCGGCTGCGACGATCCACCTCGACGCGCACGGCCGCCTTCGGGCTCGCGTGGTTCCTGATCGCGCAGCTGCCGACGGCGATCGTGCCGCTCAGCGAGGTCGCGAACGACTGGCGGATGCTGCTGCCGTTCGTGGGACTCGCGATCGCCGTCGGCGGCGCGGTGGCGCACGTGGTCGGGCCCGAGGGTGCGAGCCGGCGGGCGTCGGCAGGTGTCAGGGTCGGCACAGCGGCCGCGATCGTCGCGGTGGCGATCGCCGAAGCCGCCGGTGTCCGCGCGCGCAACGAGGTGTGGCGCACCGACGTGTCGCTCTGGCGCGACGCCGCCGCGAAGAGCCCCGAAAACGCGCGGGCCTGGATGAATCTCGGCGTCGCGCTGATGGGCCGCGGCGACTACGGCGCCGCGGCGGAGGTCTGCGAACGCGCGCTCGTGCTCGCGCCGGCCTACACGCTGGTGCACGTCAATCTCGGCGTCGCGTACGGCGAGATCGATCGCCAGGCGGACGCGGAGCGCGAGTTCCTCACGGCGCAGCGCCTCGCGCCGGACGACTGGCGCACGCACGTGTACTACGGCCGGTGGCTGGAGCGCGAGGGGCGCGCCGGCGAGGCGCGCCGCGAGCTCGAGCGCGCCCGGGCCCTGAATCCCGCGGCGCCGTGACGGCTTGCATCGATGAATCAATACATGTAGATTTATAGATGTGAAAGACGCGTCGACGTTGTACCGGCTGCTCGGCGACGAGGCGCGGCTGCGCCTCCTGCGCGTGCTGGCGCGCGAGCGCCTGAACGTCACCGAGCTGACGGGCGTGCTCGGCCTCGCCCAGTCCGGCGTGTCGCGCCACCTCGGGCTGCTCAAGGAGGCCGGCCTCGTCGCGGAGCAGCGCGACGGCGGCTTCAGTTACTACCAGCTCAGCGAAGCGCTCGCCGCGGGAGAGCATCCGCTCGCCGGCGTCCTGCGTGCGCAGTTCGAGGCGGCGACGGGCGACGCCGCCGTCCGCGCCGACGAGGCGCGCCTGCAGGAAGTGCTGCGGCTGCGCAAGGAAAACTTCGACGCGCACGCCGGGCCCGACACGCGCGACGCGCGCCAGCTCGTGCCCGGACGGAGCTGGGCGGCGTGGTCGCGCGCGCTCGGGCTGCTGATGCCCAGGCTGAAAGTCGCCGATCTCGGCTGCGGCGAGGGATATCTGACGATCGAGGCGGCGCGATGGGCCGCTCGCGTGATCGCCGTCGATCGATCCGACGCCGTGCTGCAGCGCGCGCGGTCGCTGGCGCGGCGCCGCCGGGTCTCGAACGTGATCTGGAAGCGCGGCGAACTGGAGAAGCTGCCGATCCCCGACGGCCTCGTCGACGTGGCGATGCTGTCGCAGGCGCTGCACCACGCCCAGAACCCGACGCGTGCGGTCGCCGAAGCGGCGCGGGTCACCGCGCCCGGCGGGCGCGTCCTCGTGCTCGACCTGCGCCGGCACGAGGAGGAGTGGGTGCGCGGCAAACTCGGCGACCGCCGTCTCGGCTTCGAGGACGAGGAGCTGAAGCGGCTGCTCGTCGGCGCCGGCCTGGCCGACGTCAAGGTCGGCGTCGGCGCGCGCAAGTCGGGCGATCCCTTTACGGTGCTCATCGCGAGCGGAACGAAACCACATGTCAAACGAACGTAAAACGGCGCTCGCCGCGCTGCTCGGCCGCCGCATTCTCGTCCTCGACGGCGCGATGGGGACAATGGTTCAGCGGCATCAGCTGTCCGAGCAGGATTTCCGCGGCCATCGGTTCGCGGCGCACGCGCGCGAGCTGCGCGGCAACAACGATCTGCTCTCGCTGACGCGGCCCGACATCATCAGCGCGATTCACGACGCGTATCTCGAGGCCGGCAGCGACATCATCGAGACGAACACCTTCAGCAGCAACGCGATCTCCCAGGCCGACTACGGCCTCGAGGCGCTCTGCTACGAGCTGAACGTCGCGGGCGCCCGCCTCGCGCGGGCCGCCGCCGACGAGTGGACGAAGAAGACGCCCGGCCGGCGGCGCTTCGTCGCCGGCTCGATGGGCCCGACGACGAAGATCCTGTCGATCTCGCCGGACGTGAACAACCCGGCGTTCCGCAACATGACGTTCGACGATCTGTGCGCCGCGTACTCCGAGCAGGCGCGCGGGCTCATCGACGGCGGCTGCGACCTGCTGCTCGTCGAGACGATCGTCGACACGCTCAACGCGAAGGCGGCGATCGTCGCGATCGAGGAGTTGTACGACGCGCGGCGCACCCCGCCCGACGAGAGGCTGCCGCTGATGATTTCGGTCACGATCACCGACCGCAGCGGCCGCACGCTCTCGGGGCAGACCATCGACGCGTTCTGGACCTCGATCCGGCACGCCGGGCCGTTCAGCGTCGGCGTCAACTGCGCGCTCGGCGCCCGGGACATGCGCCCGTACGTCGCCGAGCTGGCGCGCGTCGCCGACTGCTACATCAGCTGCTACCCGAACGCGGGGCTGCCGAACGCGTTCGGCCAGTACGACGAGCTGCCGGCCGACACCGCGGCCGCCCTGCGCGACTTCGCCGACAGCGGGTTCCTGAACATCGTCGGCGGCTGCTGCGGGACGACGCCGGATCACATCAGGGCGATTGCGGAGGCGGTCGCATCGCTGCCGCCGCGTCGACCTCAGGCGTCCGCTCCCGACGTTCGCGCGGAGGGGGGGCAGGCGTTCACGGAACTCTCCGGCCTCGAGCGGCTCACCATCCGTCCCGATTCGAACTTCATCATGATCGGCGAGCGGACGAACGTCACGGGATCGGCGCGCTTCGCGCGGCTCGTGCGGGCCGGCGACTGGGCGGCCGCGGCGCAGGTCGCGCTCGATCAGGTGCGCGGCGGCGCGAACCTGATCGACGTCAACATGGACGAGGGGATGCTCGATTCCGAGCGGGCGATGACGGAGTTCCTCAACTACATCGCGACCGAGCCGGAGATCGCGCGCGTGCCGATCATGATCGACAGCTCCAAGTGGTCGGTGATCGCCGCGGGTCTGAAATGCGTGCAGGGGAAGCCGGTCGTCAACTCGATCAGCCTGAAGGAAGGCGAAGAAGACTTCCTCAGGAAAGCGGCGGTCGTCAGGCGTTTCGGCGCGGCGGTCGTCGTGATGGCGTTCGACGAGCAGGGCCAGGCGGACACCGTCGAGCGGAAAGTGGCGATCTGCCAGCGCGCGTACAGGCTGCTCACCGAGCGCGCCGCGTTCGATCCGTCGGACATCATCTTCGATCCCAACGTGCTGGCGATTGCGACGGGCCTCGAGGAGCACAACGCGTACGCGATCAACTTCATCGAGGCGATCCGGCAGATCAAGGCGACGTGCCCGGGCGTGAAGACGAGCGGCGGCATCAGCAATCTGTCGTTCGCGTTCCGCGGCAACGATGTCGTGCGCGAGGCGATGCACTCGGCGTTCCTCTACGACGCGATCAAGGCCGGGCTCGACATGGGCATCGTCAACGCGGGCCAGCTGGTCGTCTACGAGGACATCCCGAAGCACCTGCTGGATCACGTGGAGGACGTCATCTTCAACCGGCGGCCGGACGCGACCGAGCGGCTCGTCGAATTCGCGGCCACGGTGAAAGGCGGCGGCAAGAAGGCGGAGCAGGACCTCGCGTGGCGCGCGGCGCCGGTGGAGGCGCGCCTCTCGCACGCGCTCGTCCACGGCGTCGTCGACTTCATCGATCAGGACGTCGAGGAGGCGCGTCAGCAGTACCCGCGGCCGCTCGACATCATCGAGGGGCCGCTGATGGACGGCATGAAGGTCGTCGGCGATCTGTTCGGCGCCGGCAAGATGTTCCTGCCGCAGGTGGTCAAGAGCGCGCGCGCGATGAAGAAGGCGGTGGCGTACCTGCAGCCGTTCATGGAGCGCG
Organism: Vicinamibacterales bacterium; assembly: GCA_035650895.1. GTDB lineage: Bacteria > Acidobacteriota > Vicinamibacteria > Vicinamibacterales > CAVVIG01 > Gp6-AA45. Next base: position 18,850 of record DASRGT010000018.1, on the reverse strand, counting down.
AACTCGAGGGCAGGCCGCGGAAGGCGAAGGGCAAGCTGGTGCTCGCGACGGTGAAGGGCGACGTGCACGACATCGGCAAGAACATCGTCGGGGTGGTGCTGGGCTGCAACAGCTACGACGTGGTCGACCTCGGCGTGATGGTGGCCGCCGACCGGATTCTGCAGACGGCGATCGACGAACGCGCGGATCTGATCGGACTGAGCGGCCTGATCACGCCGTCGCTCGACGAGATGGTGTTCGTCGCGCGGGAGATGGCGCGGCGCGGCTTCGAGCTGCCGCTGCTCATCGGCGGCGCGACGACGAGCCGCCAGCACACGGCGGTGAAGATCGCGCCCGAGTACGGCAGCGCCACCGTTCACGTCCTCGACGCCTCGCGCGTGGTCGACGTGGTGTCGAGCCTGCTGAACCCCGATCGGCGGGGCGCGTTCGAGCAGAAGAACCGCGAGCTGCAGGACACCTTGCGGACGCAGCACCGGGCGCGCCAGGAGCGGCCGCTGCTCCCCTATGCCGCGGCGCGCGCGAACCGCCTCGCGATCGACTGGGCGGCCGAATCGATGCCGGCGCCGCCGTTCGTGGGGCGGCGCACGCTGGCGCTGCCGCTGGACACGCTGGTGCCGTTCATCGACTGGACGTTCTTCTTCGCCGCGTGGGAGCTGAAGGGACGGTTCCCGGCGATCCTCGATCACCCGCAGTACGGCGCCGCGGCGCGCGAGCTGTACGACAACGCGCGTCGTCTGCTCGATCGCATCGTCGGCGAGGATCTGCTGACCGCGCGCGCGGTGTACGGCTTCTGGCCCGCGTCGAGCGAAGGCGACGACATCGTGCTGTTCGCGGACGAGGCGCGTCGTGGCGAGGCGGCGCGGTTCAACATGCTGCGGCAGCAGGAAGCGATGGCGTCGGGGCAGGCGAACCTGTCGCTGGCCGATTTCGTCGGGCCGCGCGACTCGCTCGGGGCGTTCGCCGCGACGGCGGGAATCGGCGCCGACGATCTCGCGCGGCGCTTCGAGGCGGAGCACGACGACTACAGCGCGATCCTCGTGAAGGCGATCGCCGACCGGCTTGCGGAGGCGGCCGCCACGTATCTGCACAAGCGCGCCCGGGAGGAGTGGGGGATCGAGGGGCGGACGACCGCCGAGGATCTGCTGGCCGAGAAGCATCGCGGCATCCGCCCGGCGTTCGGCTATCCGGCGTGTCCGGATCACAGCGAGAAGTTCAAGCTGTTCGATCTGCTGCGCGCGGGCGAGATCGGGATCGATCTCACCGAGCACGCCGCGATGACGCCGGCGGCGAGCGTCAGCGGTCTGTACTTCGCGAGCCCGCACGCGCGGTACTTCACGGTCGGGCGGGTCGGGGAGGATCAGCTCGCCGATTACGCGAAGCGGAAGGGTCAGTCGGTGGAGGCAACGGAGCGGTGGCTGACGCCGAACCTGGCCTACGAGCCGGCCCGCTGCTGACGCCTATATCGAACGGTCAGGGTCCGGATTGGGGACGGAGTAGGGACGGAGTGGGGACGGAGTCGACTCCGTCCCCACTCCGTCCCCGACAAGCTCGGCCTCGACGATCGTGCCGGCCGGGATATAGGACTTTATAGGACAACATGCTCAATTCTTAGCCGTCGTGTTGCGTTGCGGCGCACCACGCGCGGTTTCGCCTTGTTTAATTAGACAATTCTAGCGTTTTCGCCACGGCTCCGTTGTCGCAGCGCGTCGTTCCTGAACAGTTCCCACCTTTGCTCACCAGTTTCGAAATCGAGCCAACCCATTGACCCACTGTAGTTTGTGACATGTCATATAGAGTCATATCATGGCTGCGCTTTTGCTATAATGCTCAGCGTCATGAACATCTCCTCGTCTGTCAACGCAAGGAAGAAGGCCGTGTGGGGGCCCAAGCGCACGCTCGCTGCCGTGCTGCTCGCGGTCTTCGCAGTCGCGCCGAACGCGATGGCCGAAGGGCGTCACGTGCGTCACATGCCGCACGCGAAACCCGGCGTGCCCGGCCTCAAGGTCAAGAACTACAAGATCGATGACGAGCTGACGCGTCGCGCGGCGCGCGGCAACACGCTGCACACGTCGAGCGTCATCGTCACGCTGGTGCCCGGGGCGACGCTGCCACCCGAGTTCAAGAAATACGCGCGCAACGGAAACCTCGACATCATCAACGGCCAGGTGCTCGAGCTGCCGGACACGGTGATCGCCAAGCTCGCGGCGCATCCCAACGTGTTCCGCATCCACGAGAACCGCCCGGTCAAGACGCACAACTACCGGACCGGCGTCACGATCGGATCCCGCACGGTGCACGACACGCTCGGCTACACGGGCGCCGGCGTCGGCATCGCGGTCATCGACTCCGGCATCGCGACCTGGCACGACGACCTCACCAACAAGTCGTCCAAGATCTTCCCGTACGGCAACCAGCGCGTCGCGAAGTTCGTCGACTTCGTCAACGGCCGCACGCAGCCGTACGACGATGCCGGGCACGGCACGCACGTGTCGGGCATCCTCCTCGGCAACGGCTACGATTCGCTCGGCCAGATGGAAGGCGTCGCGCCCGGCGCGTCGCTGGTGTCGCTGAAGGTCCTCGACCAGAACGGCCAGGGGACGATCGGCAACATCATCGCCGCGATGAACTGGGTCGCGCTCAACTACAAGACCTACAACATCCGCGTCGTCAACCTCTCGGTCGGCGCGCCCGTCCGCGAGTCGTACTGGACCGACCCGCTGACGCTCGCCGCCAAGAAGCTGACCGACCTCGGCATCGTCGTCGTGGCCGCCGCCGGCAACCTCGGGAAGAACGCCGCCGGCCAGCTGCAGTACGGCGCGATCACGGCGCCGGGCAACGCGCCGTGGGTCCTCACCGTCGGCGCGTCGAGCACCAACGGAACGCTGACGCGCAGCGACGACACGATGGCGTCGTACAGCTCCTCGGGTCCGACGTTCATCGACTTCTCGGCCAAGCCGGATCTCGTGGCGCCGGGCACCGGCACCGTGTCGCTGTCGGCGCCGGGCAGCACGTTCTACATCACCAAGCCGCAGGATCTGCTGAGCGGCCTGCTGAAGCTTGGCTACAAGCCGTACCTCGCGCTGAGCGGCACCAGCATGGCGGCGCCGGTCGTCAGCGGCACCGTCGCGCTGATGCTGCAGGCCAATCCGAAGCTGACGCCGAACCTGGTGAAAGCGGTCCTGCAGTACACCTCCGAGCAGTACCGCGGCTACAGCGCGCTCCGGCAGGGCGCCGGGTTCCTGAACGCGTACGGCGCGGTCCGCCTCGCGAAGTTCTACGCCGACAACAGGGCGGGCAGCCAGATGCCGGTCCAGAAGATCTGGAGCCGCCAGATCATCTGGGGCAACCACCGCATCGGGCACGGCTATCTCAACCCCGCCGCCAACGCGTGGGCGACCAACATCGTGTGGGGCACCGCCAAGACCGCCGGGCTGACCGGGCAGAACATCGTCTGGGGCACGGCGTGCGGCGACGACAGCTGCGAGAACATCGTGTGGGGCACGTCGACGGACGAAAACGTCGTGTGGGGCACCGCCTGCGGCGACGACACCTGCGACAACATCGTCTGGGGCACCGCCGACGCCGACGAGAACATCGTGTGGGGCACCGACTGCGGCGGCTCCGATTGCGAGAACGTCGTCTGGGGCACCGCCGACGCCGACGAGAACATCGTCTGGGGCACCGCCCAGGCGGACGAGAACGTCGTCTGGGGCACCTCGATGGACGAGAACGTCGTCTGGGGCACGAACGCCGACCAGGACATCACGTGGGGCAGCAGCGCCGACGACGACACGACGTATCCCGACGCGGATCCTTCGGAGCCGTTGCCGAGCCTCGATCTCGAGTTCGGCGACATCGTGCCGCTCGCGACTGCTCCGGCCACTGTCACGAGCACCGTGCTCGGCATCGTCGGAGGCCTCTAATCATGGAGAAGATGCCTTACCGACCGGAGCTGGATCTCGCCGAGGTTCAGATGCCGACCGATCAGGTGACGACGACCGATTGGCAGCAGCGGCTGCCGGTGCTGGCGGCCGGACAGGTCGTGCTTCGCGAACTGCGGACCAGCGACGCGGCGTCGCTCCTGGCGATGCTGACGACCGAAGAGGTTTCGCGCTTCATCTCGCCGCCGCCCACGACGGTGGAGGGTTTCGAACGGTTCATCGCCTGGACGCACCGGATGCGCACCGCGGGAACCTACGCCTGCTTCGCGGTGACGGTGCAGGGCTACGACACGGCGATCGGCATCTTCCAGGTGCGCGAGCTCGAGCCCGGGTTCGGCGCGGCCGAGTGGGGATTCGCCATCGGGTCCGCGTTCTGGGGCACGGGCGTCTTCGCCGAGGGCGCCGAGCTCGTGCTCGCGTTCGCGTTCGACACGTTGAACGTGCACCGGCTGGAGGCGCGCTGCGCGGTCCAGAACGGCCGCGGCAACGGCGCGCTCCGAAAGACGGGCGCGGTGCAGGAAGGCGTGCTGCGCAAGTCGTTTCTCCGGAACGGTCAATACCTCGACCAGGTCCTGTACGCGATCGTCGAGGACGATTGGCGCGCGTTGCGTGCGCCAGCAAAGGCGGCCGGGATGAGCATCCACTAGCGGACCAGGGGTCCGCCTTTCCACAACTGAACATCGCAGTTTCCAGGAGGACGCTGCGACCGATGGAGACGGGCCGGTGCGTATAGCACCGGCCCGTCGCGTTTCGCGCAGGTCAGACGCGCGTCAACTTCCACCGTCCCCGTCGGAACAGCGCCGCGGCACTGGCCGCCATGATCACGAAGCCGGCCGCAATCGCGCCGAAGACGCCGGACGGCCCCAGGCCGAACCACCGCGCGAGCAGCTCCGCGAGCGACACGCCGAACACCCAGAAGCTGACCACGTTGATCAGCATCGGCGTCCACACGTCGCCGGCGCCGTTCAGCGCGGAGGAGATCACCACGCCGAGGGCGTACGCGACGAAGCCCAGCGTCGCGATGCGCAGCCCCGGCGTCGCGACGGCGCGGACCGTCGGCTCGCCGGTGAAGGCGGCGACGACCGGGCCGGCCGCGACGAACACCAGCAGCGTCATCGCCGCGAAGACGAACACGCAGTATCGACACGCCTCCCACACCGACGACTCCGCCCGGTCGGGCCGCCCGGCCCCGAGGTTCTGGCCGACGAGCGTCGCCGCCGCGTTCGCGAGGCCCCACGCCGGCAGCAGCGCGAAGATCACGATCCGGATCGCGATGGTGTAGCCCGCGACGGCGTCGCTGCCGAAGCTCGCGATCGTCCGCACCATCACGATCCAGCTCGTCGTCGCGATCAGCGATTGCAGCACGCCCGTGCCCGACAGTCGCACCATCGTCAGCATGACCGCCGGTTCGAGACGAAGATGCCTTCGGCGAATCCGCACGCGGTTCGTGCCGCGCCAGAGGACGACGGCCTGCGCGACCACGCCGAGGCCGCGCCCGGTCGTCGTCGCCACCGCCGCGCCCGTCACGCCGAGGCGCGGGAACGGACCGAGCCCGAAGATCAGGCACGGATCGAGGCAGATGTTGATCGCGTTCGCCATCCAGAGCACGCGCATCGCGACCGTCGCGTCGCCCGCGCCGCGGAACACGGCGTTCAGCAGGAACAGCATCAGGATGACGACGTTGAACCCGAACACGACCTGCGTGTACGAGGCGTGCGCGACGACGCCGGGCGAGCCGCCCATCAACGCGAGCATGCGCGGCGCGAACGACACCGCCGCGACGCCGACCGGAACCGCGATCGCGAAGCCGAGCGCGATCGCCTGCACCGCGGCGACGGATGCCCCCTCCGCGTCGCGCTCGCCGATCCGCCGCGCGACCACGGCGGTGACGCCGGTGCACAGCCCGATGATGATCGCGTAGACGACCGACAGCATCGATTCGGTCAGGCCGACCGTCGCGATGGCGTCGGCGCCGAGGCGCGACACGAAGAAGACGTCGACGACGGCGAACACCGACTCGAGGACGAGCTCGAGGACCATCGGAATGGCCAGCAGCAGCACGGCGCGGCCCACCGGTCCGTCGGTGTAATCGGTGTGCGATCCGCGGACCGCCTCCCGCAATAATGTGCGTATGTCGTTGCTCTCTCGCGTACTCGGCATTCGTTACCCCATCGTCCAATCGGGAATGGGCCGCGTGGCCGGCCCCGAACTCGCCGCGGAAGTGTCGAAGGCCGGCGGCCTCGGCATCCTCGCGGGGTTGAACGCGTCGCCCGACGAGCTGCGCCGGGACATTCTGCGGATTCGCGCGCTGACCGACGCGCCGTTCGGCGTCAACCTGTGGCTGCTGCCGGAGCTGCAGCCGCCGGTCGATCCGTCGACGCTTCCGTCAGCGGATGTGCGTGCGGTGAATGCCGCGTTGAATCGCGCGAGACGCGAGGTCAGCGTTCCCGAGTCCGACGCGGCGCCGCCGCGCAGGCCCGACTGGCTGAACGATGCGATTGAGGTCGTGCTGGAGGAACGCGTGCCCGTGTGGAGCGTCGGGCTTGGGCTGCCGTCAGCGGATCTCGTCGCGCGATGTCACGAACGCGGGGTGCATGTGATGTGCATGGTCGCGAATGTTGACGATGCGCGCGCCGCCGACGTGGCGGGGGCGGACGTCATCGTAGCACAGGGCGCCGAGGCCGGCGGCCACCGGTCGGTGTGGCGCGCCGACGCGCGCGCCGACGTCGGCACCTTCGCGCTGGTGCCCGAAGTGGTCGACGCGGTCAAGGCGCCGGTCGTCGCGGCCGGCGGCATCGCCGACGGCCGCGGGCTCGTCGCCGCGCTCGCGCTCGGCGCGTCGGGCGTCCTCCTCGGGACGCGGTTCGTGGCGACGAAGGAATCGATGGCGCCGGAGTTCTGGAAGCGCGCGATCCTCGACGCGTCGAGCGATCGCACCGCCGTGACGCGCGCCTTCACCGGGCTGCCGGCGCGCGTCATCCGGAATTCGTTCCAACGCGAATACGAACGGTCGAACGCGCCGGTGCTGCCCGGCCTGCTGCAGTCGGCGCTCGAGCAGCCGATCTGGAAAGCGGCGACCGAGCAGGGGAACGCGGAGTATTTTCCGCTCTACGCGGGCCAGAGCGTCGGCGTCATCCGCGATTTGCCCTCGGCGGCAGATGTCGTCAGATCGATTGCGGCCGAGGCGCAGGCCATCGTCGGGGATCTCGCCGGCCGTGGAGTGGACGCGTGACGCCGAAGCAGATCGTCGAGACGTGGGTGCGCCGGTTCAACGCCGCCGATGCCGATGCGCTCGCCGCGCTGTACGCGGAGGCGGCGGTCAATCACCAGGTGGCGAACGATCCCGTCGTCGGCCGCGAGGCGATCCGCGACATGTTCGCGCGCGAGTTCGCGCAGGCGACGATGGTGTGCCTCGTCGAGCAGATCCTGGAGGACGGCGACTGGGCGGCCCTCGAGTGGCGCGATCCGCTGGGCCTGCGCGGCTGCGGATTCTTCGAGGTGCGCGACGACCGGATTCAGGTCCAGCGCGGCTACTGGGACAAGCTGTCGTTCCTGCGGCTGCACGGGCTGCCGGTGCCGCCGTAGCGGGCGTGCCGCGAACGGCCGGCGGCTAACGCTCCGCCGTCTGGGCCGCCGCGCCCGTCTCGATCGGCCGCGCCTCGTCGGCGGACCACTCGCTCCACGAGCCGGGGTACAGTTTCGCCCCGTGCAGCCCCGCATGTTCCATCGCGAGGATGTCGTGGCACGCCGAGACGCCGGATCCGCAATAGCAGACGATCTGATCGGGCGGCACGGCGCCCATGCTCGCGCGGTACCGCTCGCGCAGCTCCTCGGGCGTGCGGAATGTGCCGTGCTCGTCCAGGTTCGACGCGAACGGATGGTTGCGCGCGGTCGGGATGTGTCCGGCGCGCGCGTCGATCGGCTCGACCTCGCCGCGGTAGCGCTCCGGCGCGCGCGCGTCGAGCATCCGCCAGTCGCTGCGGATCGTCAGCTCCTTCATCGCGCTGGCGTCGGTGATCATGCCCGACTGCCGCTCGATCTTGAAGTCGGTCCGCGGCCGCTTCTCGACTCCGGTTTTTGTCGCGCGGCGTTCCTTCGTCCACTTCGCGTATCCTCCGTCGAGGACCGCCACCGCCTTGTGTCCGATCCACCGCAGCAGCCACCACAGGCGGCTCGCGTACATGCCGCTGTCCTGGTCGTAGACGACCACCTGCAGTCCCGAACGCAGTCCCCACGTGCCGCACTTCAAGCCGAGTTCGATCGGATCGGGCAGCGGGTGGCGGCCGTTCGTACCGGTCTTCATGCCCGAGAGGTCGCGATCGAGATGTGCGTAGACCGCGCCCGGCACATGGCCCGCCGCGTACTCGCGTTCGCCCCAGCCCGTGTCGTCGAGGCGGAATCGGCAGTCGATGATCGCGTACGCCGGATCGGTGAGGTGCCTGGCCAGCACGTCAGTGGAGATGAGCGTCGTAAAGGCCATGGCCGTACGATACCACCCAATCACCTGCCGCCGGCTTCAGGCCGCGGTCGTCCGATTGAAGCTGCGCAAAAACCCGACCCGGCTGCAGCCGGCCCCGCCGTTCTCACTGCCGGTAGACGATGCCGTTCTTCATCACGAACTTGACGCGGCGCACCGCGCCGATGTCGGCGGTCGGATCGCCGTCCACCGCGACGAGATCGGCGAACAGCCCCGGCTTCACGCTGCCGATCTGATTCTCCATGTGCAGGACGCGCGCGGCCACCGACGTCGCGCTCTTGACGGCCGCGAGCGGCGCCATGCCATAGGCGACCATCGCTTCGAGCTCGCGCGCGTTGTCGCCGTGCGGGAACGTGCCCACGTCGCTGCCGCTGATGATCGTGACGCCCGCGTCGAGCGCCGCCTTGAAGCTCGCCTTCTTCTGCCGTTGCGCGGCGAGTCCGGATCGCGCGGCGGCCACGGTCCCGCGCCGGCGGTGATGGTCGGACAGAGCGCCACGTGATGTTCGACCATCAGCCTGAAGATCTCCGGCGTCCCCTCGCCCCCGTGCTCGATCGTCTCGACGCCCGCCAGCGTCGCGCGCCGCATCCCTTCGGCGGTGTTCGAGTGCACGGCCACCGGCACGCCGGCGCTCTTCGCCGTTTCGACCGCGAGCTTCAACTCGTCGACCGAGAACGTCGGGTGCGATCCACCGTACGGCCCCCACCGGTAGTCGGCGTACATCTTGATCCAGTCGGCGCCGCGCCCGATCTGATCGCGCACGACGCGCGTCAGGGAATCGACGCCGTCGGCTTCTTCCGCGCCCTGCGGCACGCTCCACTCGGGCACGAACTTCGGCTGGTAGCTGCCGGTCGCGACGATGGCGCGCGTCGCGGCGAGGATGCGGGGCCCCGGAATGATCCCTTGCTTCACCGCGTCGCGCAGCTCGACGTCCGCATAGCCCGCGCCCTCGGTTCCGAGATCGCGGACCGTGGTGAAGCCCGCCATCAGCGTTGCCTTCAGATGATTCGTCGCGCGCGCGACCCGCAGCGCCAGGCCCTCGCGCGACACCTGATCGGTCCACGACGTCTCGCTGTACGCGTGCAGCAGGATGTGCGAGTGCCCCTCCACCAGCCCCGGCATCAGCGTCGTCCCCGGCAGATCGATCGTGGCCGCGCCCGGCGCGGCCACGGTGGCGGCGGCGCCGACCGCGTCGATCTTGTCCCCGCGGACGCGGACCGCCCAGCCGTCGTGCATGACCTCGCCGTCGAAGACGCGGCCGGGACGCAGCACCGTGACGGCCGGTGGGGGCGCGGGCGCCTGCGCGGCCGGCTCGGCCAGTGCCCAGAGCGCGGCGAGCCCGATCAGGAGATATCGCATGTCGCGAATTATAGTTAACCCGATGGTTCGTCTGACGGCGCGCGACCGGGAGATGCTCGACGGCGCGCACGGCGCCGCGCCGCAGCTCGCGATGTCGATTGTCGTCCGCATGGCGGAGGTGTACGCCGCCGCCGATCTGATGGACATCTCCCAGGCGCACATCGACAGCACGATCTATCTCGGCGACGCAACGCTCGAATTCGCCGAGCGGCTCGCGTCGCTCGGCGCGCGGGTCGCGGTGCCCACCAGCCTGAACGTCAGCGGCGTCGACGAGTGCGGCTGGAAGGAATGGTCGGTGTCGCCGGAATGGGCGGCAAAGGCGGCGCGCCAGATGCTCGCGTACGAGCGCATGGGCGCCGTGCCGACGTGGACGTGCGCGCCGTATCAGACACGGATGCGGCCGACCTTCGGGCAGCAGATCGCGTGGGGCGAATCGAACGCGATCGCGTTCGCCAACTCGGTGATCGGCGCGCGCACGGAACGGTACCCGGATCTGCTGGACATCTGTTGTGCGATCACCGGCCGCGTGCCCGCCGTCGGCCTGCACCTCGACGCGAACCGCGGCGGTCAGCTGCTCGTGCGGCTGGTGGACGTGCCCGAGCGGCTGCAGCGCGACGACCAGTTCTTCGCCGTCCTCGGCCACCTCGTGGGGAAGCTCGCCGGCGATCGCATTCCGGTCATCGACGGGGTGGTCGTGTCGCCGGCCGAAGATCACCTGAAAGCGATGGCCGCCGCCGTCGCCTCGTCGGGCCGCGTCGCGCTGTTCCATCTCGTCGGCGTGACGCCGGAGGCGCCGACGCGCGACGCCGCGTTCCACGGACGCGCGCCGGAGCAGACGGTCGACGTGCGGGTGAGCGATCTGCGCGACGCCCGGCGCGAGCTGACGACGGCGGACGGGCGCGAGCTCGACATGGTGATCCTCGGCAGCCCGCACTTCTCGCTCGCCGAGTTCTCCGCGCTCGCGCCGCTGGTGGCCGGCAAACGCAAGCACCCGCGCGTGAAGTTCCTGATCACGTCGGGTCGCTTCATGAAGGAACAAGCCGAACGCGCCGGCGTGCTGGCGCCGATCGCCGCCTTCGGCGCGCAGGTGACGCTCGACACCTGCATCCTCGCCTCGCCGATGCTGCCGCCCGAGATCCGGCTGCTGATGACCAACTCCGCGAAGTACGCGTACTACGCGCCGAGCCTGCTGAACGCGCGCGTCACCTTCGGCAGCCTCGCCGACTGCGTCCGCTCGGCCGTCGACGGACTCGTCGTCCGGGACGAATCGATGTGGCAGTGATCGTCGGCCGGCCGATTGTCGCGGGCGAGGCGGACGGCGAGGCGCTCGTCAGCGCCGATGCGCTCTCGTTCTGGGGCGGCTACGACTTCAAGACGGGGACGATCATCGATCGCCACCATTCGCTCGCCGGCGCGCGGGCCGCGGGGCGGATCCTCGCGGTGCCGTTCAGCAAGGGATCGTCGACGACCACCGCGGTGCTGCTCGAAGCGGTGAGGGCCGGCACGGCGCCCGCGGCGATCGTGACGACGGGTGTCGACGCGTTCTTCGCGCTCGCGTCGATCGTGGCCGGGGTGATGTACGACAAGCCGTTTCCCGTGCTGGCGCTCGATCCCGCCGGGTTCGCCCGGCTTCGGAGCGGCATGCGCCTGCGCATCTCCGCAGACGGTAGAATTCGCGAATCAGATGTCGAAGCCAGCTGAGTTGGCGCGTCTGACGGGACTCGAGAGCCGCTTCGGCGCGTTCGTCGCCGAGCGCTTTCCGTTCGCGCTGCGCGACGCGGTGGACGCGTTCGCGGCCGCGTCGCGCCGAACCGCGGCGCGGACCGAGTCCGAGATCGACGCGCTGCGGCCCGTGCTGACGCGCGAGCTGGCGCGCAGGCTCGACGCGCAGCCGCTGCCCGAGGGCCTCGGCGACACGACGCCGCGCGTGGCGGCGAGCGATCGCCTCGTGCGCGCGCGGGTGGAACTGCTGCAGGCGTGCGACGGCTTCCTGCGGCGCGCCGCCATCGAGGCCTCGCTCACCCGCGACGAGCGGATCGAGATCCTGCGCGGCATGGTGCTGACGCGCGCCACCGACAACCGGCTCAAGACGCTGTTCGTCACCGGCGAGGTGAAATACGGCACCGCCGGTTTCCAGGGCAAGGGGTTCCGCTCGCTCGGCCAGGAGGCGATCTACGCCGCCGCGATTCGCCTCCGCCGCGGCGCGGAGTACCGCGTCGAGGGCCGGTGGACCGGCGACGTCATCGGTCCCGTGATCCGCGACCTCGGCGCGACGCTCGCGATGCGCCCCGGCCGCGAGACGGTGCGCATGGTGCTCAACGCGCAGATGGGCAAGCAGGGCCCGCCGCTCGACGGCAAGGATCTCCACATCGGCGACTTCGACTGGGGCATCCTGCCGCCCGCCGCGCCCCTGACGACCGCGACGCTCACAGTGGCCGGGATGGCGATGGCGTTTTCGCGCGACGGCTCCGGCCGGGTCGCCGTCTCGTTCATCGGCGAAGGCGGATCGTCGCTCGGCGAATGGCACGAGGCGATCAACCTGTGCGCCGCGCGGCGGCTGCCGGCGATCTTCTGCCTCGAGAACAACCAGACCGCGCTGTCGACGCCGGTCGCCGACCAGACGGCGGCGCGCGTCTTCGCCGACAAGGCAATCGGCTACGGGATCCCGGGCTTCACGATCGACGGCACCGATCCGGACGCGATCGCCGCCGCCTTCGCGTGGGCGGCCGAACGCGCCCGCGCCGGGCAGGGGCCCGCGCTCCTCGAGCTGGTCTCGATGCGGATGTGCGGCCACGCGCACCACGACGACATGCTGTATCTCGGCCGCGAGGCGCCGCCCGGCTGGGAGTACACGGCGCCGACCGAGCAGGGCTACGCGGATCGCGATGCGTTTGCGTACTGGGCGGCGCGCGATCCGATCGCACGGTACGCCGAACGGCTCGTGCGCGAAGGCGTCATCGGCGCAGGCGATCTCGATCGCTGGAAGCAGGAGGCCGAAGCGCTCGTCGACGCCGAAGCGCGCGCCGTCGTCCACCTTCCATGGCCGGACGCGGCGAGCGCGGGTGCCGGCGTGTTCGCGGGCGAGCCGCCGCGCGTGCGCGTGGAGGTGCTCGATCCGGAGGTCCGATTGAACGCCGCGCGCACGCACGCGGCGGACGCGCTGACCGTCGAGCCGGCGCCGGCATTCGATCCGAAGGGCAACACGTTCCTCGAAGCGGTGATGCTGGGCGTCGCCGACGCGCTGCGCGCCGATTCGCGCGTATTCGTCTACGGCGAAGACGTCGGCGGCGCGTACGGCAACGCGTTTCTGCTGCTGCGCCCGCTGCTGAAGGAGTTCGGCGACCGCCTGATCAACTCGCCGCTCGCCGAGGGCGCCGTGCTCGGCGTCTGCGTCGGCGCGGCGCTCGCGGGCCAGCGGCCGATCGGCGAGATGCAGTTCAACGACTTCGTCGCGACCGGCTTCAACCAGCTGGTCAACAACGCCGCCAAGATCCGGTATCGCTGGGGCGGCGACGTGCCGATGGTCGTGCGGATGCCGTGGGGCGGGCTGCGGCACGCCGGTCCGTATCACTCGCAGGACACCTCGCCCTGGTTCTATCGGACGGCCGGCCTCAAGATCGTCGTTCCCTCGACGCCGCACGACGCCCGCGCGCTGATGGCGTCGGCGGTGGCCGATCGCGATCCCGTGCTGTTCTACGAGCACATCGCGCTCTACCGCGACCCGCGGATCAAGCAGCGCCTCGCCGAGGCGCCTCCGCCGCCGTTGCCGATCGGCAAGGCCGCCCTTCGCCGCGCCGGGAACGATCTCGCGATCGTGTCGTACGGCGCGTACGTGCACGTCGCGACGCGCGTCGCCGACGCGCTGGCGAAGGACGGGATCGAGGCGAGCGTTCTCGATCTGCGGACGCTCGCGCCGCTCGATCGCGCGGCGGTCCTGGCCGTCGCGCGCCGCTGCCACCGGGTGCTCGTCGTCCACGAGGATTCGCGCACGGGCGGCATCGGCGAGAGCGTCGCCGCCATCGTGCAGGAAGAAGCGTTCGAATTCCTCGACGCACCGGTGCGGATCCTCGGCGCGCTCGACACGCCGGTGCCGTACTCGCCGCCGCTCGAGGACGCGTACCTGCCGAGCGAAGCGCAGATCGAACGCGCCGCGCGCCTCCTGCTGGCGTACTAGCGCGTCGGCGGCGTCCATGATGTCGAAGCCGAACCGGTTGCCGTCGGCGATGGCGTGCAGGATCGCGACCCCGCCGAAGGCCATCGGCGTCGGCTTGCGCCATGGCGTGATCGCGTTCAGGGCGGGCGGCGGACCGATCGTTCAGGTGTCCCGGGCGCACGGCCGTGTTGGGCGTTACCGCGCGGACGTGCCAGAATAGTGGCCTATCCATGGCCGAAGAGACGGGATCGACCGCGGCGCCCGCTCCGGGTGTCGACTTCATCCGCGCCATCGTCGACGAGGACCTGGCCGCCGGCCGGCACAACGGACGCGTCGCGACGCGCTTCCCGCCGGAGCCGAACGGGTACCTGCACATCGGCCACGCGAAATCGATCTGCCTGAACTTCGGCGTCGCCGAGGAGCGCGGCGGCATCTGCAACCTGCGGTTCGACGATACGAACCCGACGAAAGAGGATGTCGAGTACGTCGATTCGATCCGCGAGGACGTCAAATGGCTCGGCTTCGCGTGGGCGGCGGAGCTGTACGCGTCGGACTACTTCGAGCAGTTGTATCGGTTTGCCGTCGATCTGATCGAGCGCGATCTCGCATACGTCGACAGCCTGAGCGCCGACGACATGCGCGCGTACCGCGGCACGCTGACCGAGCCGGGCAGGAACAGCCCGTACCGCGATCGGCCGATCGCCGAATCGCTCGACCTCTTCGCGCGGATGCGCGCGGGCGAGTTCCCCGACGGCGCGCACGTGCTGCGCGCGAAGATCGACATGGCGTCGCCGAACATCAACATGCGCGATCCGACGCTGTACCGGATTCGGCACGCGCATCACCACCGGACGGGCGATGCCTGGTGCATCTACCCGATGTACGACTTCGCGCACCCGCTGTCGGACGCGATCGAGCACATCACCCACTCGATCTGCACGCTCGAGTACGAAGCGCACCGGCCGCTGTACGACTGGCTCGTCGACCACCTCGTCGTCGGCGACAAGCCGCGGCAGTACGAGTTCGCCCGCCTCAACCTGAATTACACGGTGATGAGCAAGCGAAAGCTGCTGCAACTGGTCGAGCAGAAGCACGTCGACGGCTGGGACGATCCGCGCATGCCGACGATCAGCGGCCTGCGGCGCCGCGGCTACACACCGGAAGCGATCCGCGATTTCTGTTCGCGGATCGGCGTGGCGAAGAAGGAGAACGTCATCGACGTCGCGCAGCTCGAGCACAGCGTGCGCGAAGACCTGAATCGGCGCGCCCCGCGCGTGATGACCGTCCTGCGTCCGCTGAAGGTCGTCCTGACCAACTACCCTGAGGGCGAGGTCGAGGACGTCGACGTGATCAACAACCCGGAAGACGCGGCGGCCGGCACGCGGAAGGTGCCGTTCTCGCGGGTGCTGTACATCGAGCGCGACGATTTCATGGAGAAGCCGGCGAAGAAATTCTTCCGCCTGTCGCCGGGCAGCGAAGTGCGGCTGCGCTGCGCGTACTTCATCACCTGCACCGACGTCGTCAAGGACGCGAGCGGCGAGATCGTCGAGCTGCGCTGCACCTACGATCCGGCGACGCGCGGCGGCGACGCGCCCGACGGCCGCCGGGTGAAGGCGACGCTGCACTGGGTGTCCGCCTCGCATGCGGTCCCCGTCGAGGTTCGCCTCTACGATCGCCTGTTCAAGGTCGAGGACCCTGAAGCCGTCCCGGAAGGGAAAACGTTTCTCGACAATTTGAATCCGGCGTCACTCGAAGTGCTCCGCGATTGCCGCGCCGAGCCGGGGCTTGCGGGCGCGGCGCCGGGAACGCGGGTGCAGTTCGAGCGCATCGGGTACTTCTGCGTCGACCCGGACAGCACGCCCGGCCACGTGGTGTTCAACAGAACGGTCTCGCTTCGCGACACCTGGGCGAGAATCAGGGCCAGAACCTAGAAACCTGGAAAACGCAGGCCGGACCCGAGCCCGACCCGGTACTCGAGTTGCACCTGAGCCGCCCGTGGATGCGCGGGAACGCTGGCAAGCTCTGCAGTCGCGGCTGACGGCCGCTCGGACCTTTTTCGAACGCGGCGATCGCGACCAGGCATTGGCGGAAGTCGATGCCGCGCTGGCGATCGATCCGAGTTTCCTCGCCGCGGTCGCTCTTCGCGAGCGGATCGTGTCGGGCCCCGTGCCAGCCGCGCTTCCGATCCCGGCCGCAAACGCCTCCCCGCCGCTGGTCTCGACCGACGGCTACGCGCGATTCGAACAGCGCGCGCGGCGCCGCCGCGTCGACCGGAAGATCGAAGCGGCGCGCCATGCCATCGCGCGCCGCAACCTGCGAAGCGCCGCGTCGGCGCTCGACGAGGTCATCGAGCTCGATCCCAACCTGCCGGAGCTGTCGGATTTGACCGCCGCGTTCGACGAACTGCGGCGCGATCGCGCGACGTCGCACCGCGGTCCCATGATTGCCGCCGCCGCCACGTTCGGCGTCGTCCTGCTCGGCGCGACGTGGTTCCGCGACGCGCGCGTCCTCCTGTCGCATCCGTTTGCGACGATTGCCGGGCTGGTCGAACCGGCGCAGCCGGCGCCGCTCGAGGTCGACGCCGTCGACGCGGCGAACGATGCGGACGTCGCGCTGCCGACGGCGACCGCCGGACGGGTGGAGCCCGTTGCTCCGGCGCCGCCGCCGGTCGAGCGGGCGCGCTCGACCGCATCCCCGACGCCGCCGGCAGAACAACAGCGCGCGGCCGCAGGTCCGCCGGCCTTCGAGCCTCCGGCCGCGACGGTCGCCGCTCCGACGCCGGCTTCTGTGCCGCCGGCGACCGCCATCGCCGCGCCGGAACCGATTCCCATCGCGTCGCTGACGGCCGCACCGACCGCAACGGCGGTCGACGTGCCGCGACCGGCGATGCCGGCGCCCTCTCGCGTCGAGAACGACGAAGCGCAGATCGCGCGCGCGCTGCAGCAGTATCGCAGCGCGTACGAAGGGCTCGATGCCAGACGCGCGCAGGCCATCTGGCCGGCCGTCAACGAGGAGGCGCTCGCCCGCGCGTTCAGCTCGCTCGAATCGCAGCGCTTGACGTTCGACGCGTGCCGCACGCAGCTGCACGGCAGCGATGCCGTGGCGACGTGCCAGGGGACGGCGCGTTACGTGCCGAAGGTGGGCAGCCGCGAGCCGCGCGTCGAGCCGAGAACGTGGACCTTCATCCTGCGCAAGGCCGACGGCGACTGGAAGATCGACACGGCGCGCGCCGAGCGCTGACGCCCGCGCCGCCCGCTAGCGCCCGAGCGCGTAGTCGATCCCCCGCTAGCGCCCGAGCGCGTAGTCGATCCCGATGAACGGCGTGAAGGTCGTCGTCAGGCCGGCGTGCGTCAGCGGGACCGCGACGTTCGCCGCGAGCACCCACGTCGACGAGAGATTCCATTTGACCCCGGGAACGAGCGTGATGGCGTTGATGGCCGACGAGTCGGTCGACAGCCGGATCGTGTCGACCTGCTGCAGCGTCGGATGCGGCGCGGTCACGGTCACGAGCGCGCCGGCGTCCTGGATCCAGCGGCCAATCACCTCGGCGCTGACCGTGGCTCGCGTCGACGCGGCGAACCCGAACGCGGCGCCGTAATCGAGCTCGCGCGCGAGGCCGCCGACCGTGACCCCGGCGTTGAGATGCGCTGCCGCGCGTCCCTGCTCGAGCGACCCGATCGCGCCGAGCTTCACCGACGTGGACCCGGTGCCGAGCAGATCCTGCTCGCGCCCGGTCGGCAGGCGCACGTCCACCGCCGCCGCGATCCGCTGTCCGTCCTCGTCGAACACCGTGTACTTCGTCCGCGCGACGATGTCGGCGACGCCGATGGCGCGGGCGGAGGCGGTCGCCTGCGTGAAGGTGCGTCCGCGGTACAGGTTGGTGCGGCTGCCGTCGATCGTCAGATCGACCATCGGCACCGCGACGCCGACCTCCAGCCGATCCGTGACGCCCACGTTGCCGTACAGCGTCGCGATGCTCGCGTTGATGTTCACCGACAGGCGATCGACGTCGAACGGCGTCGACTCGTCGACGAACTGGTTCGCCGTGGTCACCAGCGAGCCGTCGCGCAGGTTGTGACCGTCGAGCGACGTGAAGCGCAGCTGCTGGAAGGTGATGCCGAAGGACGCCTGGCCGCGCCCCGCGGTCAGCGCGCGCTCGACGAAGAACGGCCCGAAGGTCTGCGTTTCGCGCTGCACGGTGCCGAGCTCGGGATTGAGCCGGTAGACGAACGCGCTCGACGAGGTGGCGACCGGCAGCGTGGCCAGGTTCGAGAGCAGCGCGCGCGAGATGGCGCTGCTGGTCGCCTCGGCCGCGCTCTGATCGCGGGCGAAGTCGCCCGTCGACACCGATTGGTTGGTCATCAGGAACGTCAGCGCGTCCGCGACCGTCTGCGCCGACGCGCTCGCGGCGCTCAGCACGATCGCGATGGCGCACGCAATCATCGCTCTCATTGGTTGTCACCACGACCCTTGTCGTCGACCTTCTGCACGACGTCCGCGCGGATGGCGCCGCTGCCATCGGTGGTGCCCGAGCCGGCGACCGTGCGATGGCCTTTCGAGAGGTCGTCGCACGACATGCCTTTGAACTTCGTGTTGCCGTCCGTGATCACGGCCGCGCCGCCCGCGCTGAACGACACGTTCGGACATCGACCGGCGACATCCGTCACGACGCCGGAGAACGTCGCCGGCCGTGGCGGCGGCGGTGGCGGCGGTGGCGGAGGAGGAGGTGGCGGCGGCGGTGGGGTCGGCCGCGGCGCGGGCGGCGGCGTCGGCGCCGGGCCCGGCGCGGGAGCGGGACCCGGCGCGGGAGCAGGAGTCGGCGCGGGAGTCGGCGCGGGCGTTGGAGACGGAGCCGGCGTCGGCGCGGGCGCAGGCGGCGTCACCCCATCCTGGTTCACCGTGTAAATCTGTCCGCCGACG
>DASRGT010000017.1:0-133331 GCA_035650895.1 Vicinamibacterales bacterium | reverse complement strand
GATCGCGAGTACGACGTGCGCGTCTTCGAACCGCGCGACGGCTGGAGCCGCACCAACCTCGTGCGCGACCACGGCAGCGCGGCGATCGAGGCGTTCCATCGCGCGTATCCCCGTCTCCGCTCCGAGACGTACGACCCGGCGTCGCTCGTCCTGGAGGACGCGCTTCGCGGCGCCGACCTCGTGCTCGTCCACGAATGGAACGATCACGACCTGGTCGCGCGCATCGGCCGGCATCGTGCGACGGACGACTCGTATCGGCTGCTGTTCCACGACACGCATCACCGATCGGTCACCGATGCGGCCAGCATGGCCGCCTACGATCTGCGCCACTACGACGGCGTGCTCGCGTTCGGCGACGTGATCCGCGACCTGTACCTCGATCGCGGCTGGGCGGCGCATGCCTGGACGTGGCACGAAGCCGCGGACACGCGCGTGTTCTACCCGCGGAACGCGGCGGCGAGCGGCGACCTCGTCTGGATCGGCAACTGGGGCGACGAGGAACGGACGGCCGAGATCGACGAGTTCCTGCTCGAGCCGACGCGCCGGCTCGGGCTGCGCACGACCGTCTACGGCGTGCGGTATCCCGACGACGCGCGCGCGAAGCTCGAGGCGAGCGGCGTCGAGTATCGCGGCTGGCTGCCGAACGCCGAGGTGCCCGAGGCGTTCGCCCGCCACCGCATGACCGTGCACATCCCGCGGCGGCCGTATCTCGAATCGCTCCCCGGCGTGCCGACGATTCGCCCGTTCGAGGCGATGGCCTGCGGGATTCCGTTCGTGTCGGCGCGCTGGGACGCGGCCGCCGGCCTCTTCTCGCCCGGCGACGACTTCCTCGTCGCGCGCGACGGCGACGAGATGACGCGCCATCTGGCGCGCCTCCGTTCGGACGACGCCGAACGCCGGCGTTTGATCGCCAACGGCCTGGCGGCCATTGCGGCGCGGCACGCGTGCGCGCACCGCGTCGATCAACTGATCGCGATCTACGACGAGATCGCGATGGAGGTGACGGTGTCGTGAAGATCGCGTTCTTCGGATCCAGCCTCGTCTCGGCGTACTGGAACGGCGCGGCGACGTACTACCGCGGGCTGCTCCGCGCGCTGCACGATCTCGGCGACGACATCACGTTCTACGAACCGGACGCGTACGAGCGCCAGCAGCATCGCGACCTCGCCGATCCCGACTGGGCCCGCGTCGTCGTGTACCCGAACCGGCGCGACGCGATGGAACGCGCGCTCGAGTCGGCGCGCGGCGCCGACGTACTCGTCAAGGCGAGCGGCGTCGGCGTCTTCGACCGCGAGCTCGAACGCGGCGTCCTCGACGTGCGAGCGCCGGAGTCGCTCGTGGTGTTCTGGGACGTCGACGCGCCGGCGACGCTCGATCGTCTGCACCGCGATCCCGGCGATCCGTTCCTCGCGCTCGTGCCGCAGTACGATCTCGTCCTCACCTACGGCGGCGGCGCGCCGGTGGTCGACGCCTATCGCGCCGCGGGAGCGCGGGCGTGCGTGCCGATCTACAACGCGCTCGACCCCGCGACGCATCACCCGGTCGCGCCCGATCCGCGGTTCGGGTGCGACCTCGCCTTTCTGGGGAACCGGCTGCCCGACCGCGAGGCGCGCGTCGACGATTTCTTCTTCGCCGCGGCCTCGACGCTGCCGGACCGCCGATTCCTGCTCGGCGGGAGCGGTTGGGACGACAAGCCCAAGCCGCCGAACGTGGCGTACGTCGGCCACGTCTACACCGCCGACCACAACGCGCTCAACTGCACGCCGTCCGCCGTGCTGAACATCAGCCGAGAGAGCATGGCGCGCTACGGCTTCTCGCCGGCGACGCGCGTCTTCGAAGCGGCCGGCGCCGGCGCGTGCCTGATCACGGACGCGTGGGAAGGGCTCGACACGTTCCTCGAACCCGATCGCGAGGTGCTCGTGGCGCGCAGCGGCACCGAGGTGGCGGCGCAGCTCGAGCGCCTCACGCCCGAGGCGGCACGCGCGATCGGCGAGGCGGCGCGGCGGCGCGTGCTCGCGTCGCATACCTACGCGCATCGCGCGGCGCAGGTCAACGCGCTGCTCGACGCGCGGACGGTGCCGGCATGAAGACGGGGCGCGCTCGGATCGTTTTCATCGGTCTCACGATCACCTCGTCGTGGGGCAACGGGCACGCGACGACCTATCGCGGTCTCGTCCGCGAGCTCGCACGCCGCAGGCACGACGTCCTCTTCCTGGAACGCGACGTGCCGTGGTACGCATCGAACCGCGATCTGCCGCAGCCGCCGTATGGCCGGACGGCGCTGTACGCCAGCGTGGCGGAGCTGAAGGATCGCTTCGCGCGCGACGTCGCGCGGGCGGATCTGGTCGTCGTCGGATCCTACGTGCCGGACGGCATCGCGGTCGGCGACTGGGTGTGCGGTGCGGCGCGCGGCGTCACGGCCTTCTACGACATCGACACGCCGGTGACGCTCGCCGCGCTCGAGGCCGGCACCTGCACGTACCTCACCCCGGCGCTGATCCGTCGCTACGATCTGTACCTGTCGTTCACCGGCGGACCCACGCTCGATCGCCTCGAGCGCGACCTCGGCGCGCGCATGGCGCGCCCGCTCTACTGCTCGTTCGATCCGGCCGCGTACCATCCGGAGAGGCGTGCAGCGAGCTGGGATCTCGGGTACATGGGCACGCATTGCCCGTCGCGCGACCCCGGGCTTCGCCGTCTGCTGATCGACGCCGCGCGGCGACAGCCGGAGAGCCGGTTCATCGTCGCAGGGCCCGGCTACGAGGCGCGAGAGTGGCCGACGAACGTGGAGTACGTGACGCACGTCGCCGCGTGCGATCATCGCGCGTTCTACACGTCGCAGCGCTTCACGCTGAACCTCACCCGCGGCGACATGATTCGCGCCGGCTACTCGCCGAGCGTCCGGCTGTTCGAGGCGGCCGCCTGCGGGGTGCCGATCATCAGCGATTCGTGGCCGGGGCTCGACGCGTTCTTCGTGCTCGACCGAGAGATCCTGATCAGCACGTCTGCCGCGGAGACGCTGGAGATGCTGGGCATGTCCGAACGCGAGCGCGTCGCGATCGGCCGGCGCGCGCGGCGCCGCGTCCTCGGCGACCATACGGCGGAGCACCGGGCCATTCAACTCGAGGAGTACCTCGAAGAGGCGTCGCGCCGTGGAAGTGTACGCGCACCGGTCGTTCTCCCTGCATCTGCCGGAGCGGCTCCGCCGGTGTCGTAACCGGATCGCGCAGCTGTCCGCGTCGCCCGATCACGACGCCATCGTCGAGCTGTTCGTCGACGTCGGGGAAGCGTACGCCGCGGTCGCGGACGGGTCAGCGCCAGGCGATGCGGTCGTCGACGCATGGGCGGCAGCGATGCAGACTGTTGCGGCGGCGCTCTGCGAATCGTGGCACGGTCGACCGGTTTCCATCACGCTTCCATCGATGCCGGCCGGCAGCCCCGTCGACGTTCGCGCCACGACCGCGGAAGGCTTCGCCTATTACGCCCTGCTCCCCGAACAGTACCTCGTCGCCGCGGAGCGCTTCGTCCGCGAGCGCGCGCCGGCATCCCTGCTCTGCATCGGCATCCGCAGCATCGGCGGCCCGCTCGCCTTCGTCGTCGCGGCCGCGGCCAGGGCCCTCGGGGTCGCCGCGCGCGTCGTCACCGTGCGTCCGTGCGGCCACCCGTTCGATCGGCGCGTCGAGTTCACCGAACCCGTTCCGGAACAGCTGATCGCGGTGGTCGACGAAGGACCCGGCCTGAGCGGATCGAGCTTCGCCTCGGTGGCGGACGCGCTCGTCGGCCGCGGCGTCGCACCCGATCGGATCACGCTCTTTCCGAGTTGGGAGGCGCCGGTCGAGGGGCTCCGCTCGGCCCGCGGCCGCGCCGCATGGCGGCGGCATCCGCACGCCGTGGCGGCGTTCGAGGACGTGTGGCCGATTGACGGCCTCACCGACATTTCCGCCGGGCAGTGGCGCGCGCTCGTGTTCGGTCCTGATGACGCTCGATGGCCGGCCGTGCAGCCGCAGCACGAACGCCGCAAGTACCTGCCGTCCGCGCTCGCGCCCGCGACGGTGATGAGATTTGCCGGCCTCGGCCGCTACGGCCGCGAGAAGTTCGAGCGCGCCGCGCTGCTCGGCGACGCCGGCTTCGCGCCGCGAGCGGCGTCGCTCCGTCGCGGTTTTCTGAGCGAAACCTGGGTCGACGGGCGGCGGCTCGACGCGGCCGATGGCCGCCGCGAAGAGGTTCTGGATCGGGTGGCGGCGTACGCCGCGTTCCTGCGCCGCGACTGCCGTACGGGAAACGGCGCGCGCACGGAGGACCTCGACATCGCGGCGCGGTTCGACGAGCCGGAAATCGCCGTCGACGGCCGCATGATGCCCCACGACTGGGTCGAGCGGGGTTCCGCGCTCGTCAAGACCGATGCGCTCGATCACCACGCGGATGATTTTCTGCCCGGCTGCCGCGACATCGCGTGGGATCTCGCCGGCGCCTCGGTCGAATTCGATCTGGACGCGTCGGCGGAACGGCGAATGATCGAGACGTACGTGCGGCTGTCCGGCGATCGCACGATCGGGCACCGGTTGCCGGAGTACAAGACGGCCTATCTCCGCTACCGTCTCGCGTACGTCTCGCTCGCGATCGAGTCCCTCGGCGGATCGACCGACGCGCCCCGCTTCAGCGCGGCAGCGTCGCGGTATCGCCGTTCACTTGCAGCACGCGAATCGAGTCGTCATCGGCGTCGACGATGCTGATGCGGCCCGGCGAGATTTCGAGGCGGTGATACAGGTCGATCGGCATCGCCAGCGCGTACAGCAAGAAGCTGCGGATGACGTCTCCGTGCGACACGACGAGGACGGTCCCATTCTCGAAGCGCGCCCGGAGCGCCAGGAATGCGTCGACCGCTCGATGCTGGACGGCCAGCATCAGCTCGCCGCCGGGGGCCGTCGTCAGCGACCGGAACGCGTTGAAACGCCGCCACAGGGGATCGTGGCTCAGATCCGCAAAGGTGCGGCCGGTCCACGCACCCGTTTCGACTTCGATCAGCGAGGGCTCGATCTCGATCGCCAGCGCGTGGTCGGCGGCGACCGGCTCCGCCGTCTCGCGCGTCCGCTCGAGGGGACTCGAGACGATCGCGGTGATCGGCACGTCGCGGAGCGCAGCCGCGAGCCGCAAGGCATCCTCGCGTCCGTCCGCGTTGAGGTGTGTGCCGGGCGCGCGGCCGGCGTGTTTCGCGCCGACGCCGTCGAAGCGCCCGTGGCGAACGAGGAGGAACCGCGTCATTGCGATTGGATGGCGTTCGTGTGGCCGGTGCGGTCGTCGCCTTCGGCTGCCTCCCAGTGCGCCGCGAATGCATCGATCTGCCGCAGCGTCTCGTCGAAGTCGCCGCGGAAGCAGACCGCGCGGTCGTCGACGAACACGTGGGCCGCCGGCTTGCGATCGGTGACATCCTCGACGAGATGATCGAGCGCGTGTTCGTGCAGCCAGCGGCGAACGTCGCCGGCCCACCGCGTGGTGAAAATCACGACGCGGTAGCCGCGCGACGCGAGCGCTTCGAGAAAGGCGCGCGCGCCGGGACGCGGCGGATCGAAGTGACCGGCGCCCCGCCAGCCGGTGTACGCGTCGAGAACGCCGTTGAAGTCGACGCACGCGATCCGCCGGTCGCTCACGTCCGCGTGCTCCATCGCGTTGCGCTCCATGCGGCCGCGAGACCGGCTTCGACGGCGGCGTCGGCAAGATAGATGGGCGAGATGCGGCCGTTCGCCGCGTAGAACACGTCGATCGCGGCGAGCCCGACCGCCGACCCGATCGCGAGCCCTCTGGTTTCGGACGTCACCTGACGGCGCACGCCGGCGCTGACGAGGGTGGCGCCGATCGCCGCCACCAGCACGCCGACCGTGCGCACGAGCCACTTGTCGACCTTCGGGCCGGTCACGGCCTCGAACGACTCGATGTCGACCAGCGGCCAGATGCCCGTCGCGGCGAAGTAGGCGCCCTGCGCGATCGCCAGCGTCCGGTCACTCATGGGTCAGCTCCTCGGGCGCACACAGCAGCCGCGGTGCGTCGGGCTGCGAGATGTCGATCTGATCCCAGCGCGCGACGACTTTCTTCGACGGGCGGCGGAGCCAGCGGCGCACGATCGCGAGACGTTCAAAGAGCGCGCCGCTGCCGAGGAGGTATTCGGTCACCTCGTACCGGCCGCGGCGGCGGCGCACGCGTATCTCTTCGATGCGGCCGATGGCAAGCCCGCCGTCGGCGTGGACGCGGCGGCCGAGCAGTTCCTCCACGCGAACGACGCGTCGGCGCCTCATGCCGATCCTCCGGGCATGCGCGACACGACGTGTCGGCTCAGCCACTTCTCGAACCGCAGCAGCCGCGGGTCGTCCGCCGCGGAGACGTCGAGCTCGATATCGACGCCGATGTCGCGGAACAGCGTCGGACCGTAGCGGACCGTCTGGAGCCTCGGCCGCAGCGTGCGCGCGAGCCATCGCGCCAGAAACTCGATCGGTTTCGGCAGCCGGCGCGCGGCGGCAGTCAGCCCGACCTCCATCGCCACGAACTGCGGCGGCCCGTTGTCGCGCAGCCGAAGGACGATGCTGTCCACGCGGCCGAGGCCCTGACCGTTCCGGTCGACGAGACGCACGTCGAGCACGTCGCGAACGAGATCCATCAGCCGCCTCCCGCGATTTGCAGCGGAATGGCGACGACGGCCAGCACGAACGCCAGCGCGACGATCGCCGCCACCGCCACGTTGCCGACGATGCCGTTGGTGTGCGACCCGAGGTACTGCGTGTCGTTCATGATCACGAGCAGCGGACCGATGACGATTGGCAACGCCACGACGGTCACCGCCATCGAGAACATCGTGAATTTCAGCGGATCGAGCCCGGCGAGCGCCGGAATCGGCGCCACGAGCAGCATCAGGCTGTAGACGATCGCGAACCGCGCCTCTTCGTGCGGACGCTGACTCTCGCCCCAGTCCCAGCCGAACGATTGCGAGACGGTGTACGCCACGTCGAGGGACAGTTCCAGCGCCGCGCCGACGCAGCCGATGAACAGCGACGTCCAGAACAGCGTCCAGCCCCAGCGCGGAAAGGGAATCGTGAGGATGAACGCCGACTGCTGGTATGTGTCGGCCCGGACGCCGCGCGGCGCGAGGACGAGCGCCGCCACGATCATCGCCGCCATCGCGACGACCGACCCGAACGACATGCCGACGGCGGCCACGACGCGGTTCGGCATCAGGTCCTTCGGCTTCCAGCGCTCTTCGACGCCGCCCGACGAGTAGAACGTGATCAGGTACGGACTGATCGTCGCGCCGAGAATGCCGACGGCGAGGTAGGCATACTGCGCCGGGTGCTGGTTCGACGTGTGCGGCAGCAGGTTGCGCGCCGCGTCGCGCCAGTCGGGCCCGAGCACGACGGCCGCAGCGACGAACGACAGCGTGACGAGACCCAGCGCCGCCACGCCATGCTCGATGGACTCGAACGTGCCGAACCACAGGAGCGCCCACACGAGCAACGCCACCGGAACCGCCCAGACCGCCATCGGCACGCCGGTGCCGAGCTGCAGGGCCAGCGACGCGCCGCCGATCTCAGAGGCGAGCACGAGCAGATCGACGACGACCTGCGTCATCAGCGGCCAGATCTGAAACGAGACGCCGAACCGCTTCCGCATCGCGTCGACCATCGTGTGCCGGCTGACGGCAGCGAGCCGACCGGTCATCTCCGTCAGGAACGCCACGCAGATCGTCCCGAGCGCGAGCGCCCACAACAGACCGTACCGGTAGCGCGCGCCGGCCTGCAGCGCCGTTCCGAGGGAACCGACTTCGAGAAAGCCGCCGATGCTGGTGAGGACGCCGAGGCCGACCTTGGTGAGGTTCTTCATCGCATCGCGATGAGGTCGGCGCGCCGCTCCGATTCCTTCAGCCAGGCGGCGAAGAAATACAGAGCGCCCGCGATGAAGACGACGCCGGCCGGTACCCACATCAGGAGGCCGGCGAGCTGCTGGTCCTCGAGCGGGGTCAGCCCGAATCGGGCGGCGGCCGCGGTGTCGTACGCCGGATACCACACGTGCGGTGCGAATGTGAGCAGCGCGCCGAGGACGCCGCTGTGGACCGCCGTCGCGAACACGTAGACGACGGCGGCGCCGTATCCGGCGCGGCCGTAGCGGCCGTGCGCGAGACCCCACCAGAACAGCGCCGCCGACCCGAAGAACGATGCGTGCTGCAGGACGTGAACCGGTTCGTGCGCGAGCGCCGCGTCGTACAGCGACGGTAGATGCCAGATCCACAGCGCCAGCGCGTGGATCAGCCACACGACCGCCGGCGCCGAGAGGCACGCGAACACTCGCGACAGGCGCGGCCCGCGGACCGCCGACGCGACTCGCCGGCGCGCGCGTACGGGCAGCATCCACAGCAGGGCGACGTACGGCGACGCGAGCGCGACCAGCGGCGCCGCCACCAGCATCAGCAGCTCGTGCTGCGCCATGTGCGCCGCAAACAACTCCTCGCTGAGCTCGTCCAGTGCGATGAGCGCGACGGCCAGCGTCGTCCATCCGCACAGAAACGCGAACGCCTGCGCGCGGGTGATCCCGTGGCCGATGCCGGCGTGCCGCCACACACGCGCGACGCCGATCGCGTAGACGAGCGCGAACACGGTGAGCGCGCTACCAGCAAACACCGTGGAGCGTCCAGATCGGCACCGACTCGGCTACGAGCAGCAGCGCGAACAGCGCAGACGACGCGAGGCCGAGCAGCCCCATGAACTTGCTGCGATCGAGCGGATGACCGCCGTCGTCGACGACGGGCGCCGGGACGAGCATCAGGGTGCGCCACGCGGCGTAGGCGCCGGCGAGCGTGCACCCGATGGCGGCGACGGCGATGATCTGCAGCACGTACGCGGTGGCGTGGCCGCAGCTCCACTTGGTCAGCGCGTAGTCGAAGCCGAGCATCGCCGACCACGCGATCGGGCCCGCGAGGATGCCCGCCCACTGCGTCCAGATGCCGGCGTACGACGTCGACCACTCCGCGATCAGATGATCCTTGGCGCCCAATAGATCACTCCGTAGATTGGCAGCCACGTGGCCACGACGAAGTACCAGTAGACCGCGTTCTCCTCGACGTCGACGAAACGCTTCTCCTCGACCGGCCCGATGAACATCAGCGCCGTCAGCACCGCCGTGTCGGCGACGTCGGTCGCGATGTGCACGGTGTGCAGGCCGAGGAGCATCCAGACGATCGATCCGTAGGCGTCGTTGGAGAAGGTGACGTTGAGGTGCAGGAACTCGAACACGCGGATCGCGTTGAACGCCACGCCGAACGCGAGGCACACCACGAGCCACAGGCGAACGGCCCGCAGATCGATCCGCTCCGCGGCTTTCTTCGCGATCTCGTTCGGAATCGCGCTCGCGGCGAGGACGAGGAGGTTCAGCGTCCCCCACAGCAGGTCGGGCGGCGCGATGTTCTGCGGCGGCCAGTACGTGTTGCGCTCGCGCAGGTAGAAGTACGCGCCGATCGTCAGCGCGAACATGGTGCCCTCGATCAGCACCAGGCCGAGCGTGCCCCACCACATCAGGCTGCGGTGTCCGAAGCCGCCGGGGGCCAGCATCGAGACGTCGATCGTCCGCGCCGCGCCGCGGCGTCCGGGCGCGAACGCGTGCTGGCCGGCGGTCGGCGGCTGGGGCGCGGTCATGCGGCTTTCCCCGATGGCGGTTCGTTCGGCATCGGCAGGGTCCGATGCGCGATCGGCCACGCCTGCGTGCCGGTCTCGCCCGGGTGCTTCGGCCAGAACCAGCCGGTCATCGACACGAACAGCGGCACGGCGCAGTAGACGACCGCCCAGGCCGTGAAGATCGAGCCGACGAACAGCGCCGTGGTCGACAGCGCGGTGAGCAGCGGCCACTTGGTCGGCTCGGGGAACTCGGTGCGGTGATCCGGCTCGGCGTCCATCACGTGCGTGACGAGCACGTCGCGCACGTCGGTCCGCAGGCCGACCACGATCGGCTGGTCCGGCGGGTTGTCCCACACCGGTTCGCGTCCGGCAACCGTCGGCGCGTGCAGGAAGTTGTACGCCGGCGGCGGCGACGTCGTCGCCCACTCGAGCGTGCCGGCGAGCCAGGGATCGTCGGTGGCCGTCGCGCCGTGTCGCAGCGCCATCCACGCATCGGCGAGGAACAGCAGCGTGCCGAGCGTCATGAACGCCACGCCCACGAGTTCCAGCTGATTCATCGTCGTCCACCCGGCGTCGGGCGGGTACGTGTAGACGCGCCGCGGCATCCCGTGCAGGCCGAGGAGGTGCATCGGAAAGAACGTCAGGTTGAAGCCGACGAAGAAACAGGCAAACGACGCGATCCCGAGGCGCTCCCTCATCATCCGGCCGGTGAGCTTCGGCCACCAGTAGTAGAACGCCCCGAACAGCGGGAACACCGTTCCGCCGATCAGCACGTAGTGGAGATGCGCGACGACGAAGTAGGTGTCGTGCACCTGGAGGTCGAGCGGCACCGCGGCGAGCATGACGCCGGTGAGCCCGCCGATGAGGAAGACCCAGAAGAACCCGAGCACCCAGACGAGCGGCGTCTTCAGCGACACCCGGCCGCTCCACAGCGTCGCTATCCAGCAGAAGAACTGAATGCCGGTGGGGACGGCGATGATGATGCTGGCGGCGGTGAAGAACGATTCGCCCAGCTTCGGGAGCCCCGTCGCGAACATGTGGTGCACCCACAGGCCGAAGCCGACGAAGCCGGTCGACACGAGCGACAGGACGACGGCGAGGTACCCGAAGATGTGTCGCCGCGAGAAGGACGTGACGATGGTCGACACCAGCGCGGTGCCGGGGATGAAGATGATGTAGACCTCGGGGTGCCCGAAGAACCAGAACAGGTGCTGCCAGAGCAGTGCGTCGCCTCCGCGCTCCACGTCGAAGAAGTGGGTGTTGGCGAGGCGATCGAGGATGAGCGCCGTGCTCGCGAGCATGATCGCGGGCATCGCGAAGATGATCATGAACGACTGGACCACCATTCCCCAGACGAAGATGGGGATCCGGTTCAGCGACATGCCGGGCGCGCGCAGCTTCAGCGCGGTGACGACGATCGAGACGGCCACCGCGAGGCCGGCGACCTCGGTGAAGGTGATCATCTGCGCCCAGACGTCGGCGCGCTTGGTCGGCGTGTACAGAATCTCGGAGAGCGGCGCGTAGGAGAACCAGCCCATGTCGGGGCCGGTGTTCAGGAGGAACGGCACCCAGAGCATCAGGCAGCCGCCCAGGTACAACCAGTAGCTGTACGCGACCATCCGCGGAAACGCGATGTTGCGCGACCCCACCATCAGCGGCACGAAATAGATGCCGAGCGCCTGCGTCACCGGCACCGCGAACAGGAACATCATGTTCGTGCCGTGCGTCGTGAACAGCTGGTTGTAGAAGTCGGGGCCGAACAGCGTGTTCTCCGGGCGCGAGAGCTGCAGCCGCATCATCGACGCGAGCACGCCGCCGCCGAGAAACATGACGAACGCCGTGACCAGATAGCGGAGCGCGATCCGCTTGTGATCCACGGTGGTAATCCACCCGACGAGCCCCGGCGGGTCGGACCACGTGCGCGCCAGTGCCGCCGCGTCTTCGAGCACCGGCGGCAGCTCCGCCTTCGCGGTCCGCGCATCGCCGTGGGGGGCGCGATCCGGATCGTTCACTTGAGCGTCTCCAGGTACGCGAGCAGCGATTGCAGTTCGTCCGAGGCCATCGCGTTCTGCGGCATCTGGCTGCCCGGCTTCAGCGCCTGCGGGTTGATGATCCAGCCGGCCAGATGCCCGGTCGTGTTGGGCAGCGTGCCGGCCGCCAGCGTGCCGCGGCTCGCCAGGTGCGTCAGCTCCGGGCCCACGAGCCCGTTGGCGGACGTGCCGCGAATCTGATGGCACAGGACGCATTGCCGCTTCATGAACACGTCGCGGCCGCGAAGCGCGCCGGCGTCGGCCGGGTCGTGCGCGGGCGCGCGCTCGGCGTTCAGCCAGCGCTCGAAGGCGGGCTCCGGCTCGGCGACGATCTGCAGCGCCATGTGCGCGTGCTGGCGCCCGCAGAACTCGGCGCACTGCGCGCGGAACACGTCGGGCCGGTCCGCCTGCAGCCAGATCGCGGTCGTGTAGCCGGGAATCAGGTCGCGCTTGCCATGGAGGTTCGGCGCCCAGAAGCTGTGGATCACGTCGCGCGACGTCACCTTCAGCACGACGGGACGCCCGACCGGAATGTGCATCTCGTTGGCGGTCGTCACGCGGTCGACGGGGTTCGCGGCGTCGTACTGCACTTCCCACCAGAACTGATGACCGGTGAGCTCGATGGTCACCGCGCTGGCGGCGCCGAGCGTCGCGTTGATCCGCTCGGTCCACACGGTGACGATGAGAATGGCGAACAGCGTGACGACGGTGAGGCCGACGGCGATCGAGACGGCGTAGGTGAGCGACGCCTCGGTGGTGTCGCGGCGACGGTGCAGGATCGCGGCGGCGAGGAATCCGAGGACGGCGACGAACACGACGACCGCGATGGCGAGCAGCAGCCACCAGAGGCGTGCGATGTGCGCCGCCTGCGGTCCTGCCGGATCGAGCGCTGACTGGAGGAACGAGGCCGCGATCATGGCACGCGAAGCAGCGCCGCAGCGACCAGAAGCACGATCGCGACGCCGGCCGCGAGGCCGATCGAACGGGCGACGAGCGTCCAGACAAGCGTGGCCGATCCGCGGGCGACGGGTGAGAGAGCGTCGTTCATTCCCGGCGACGCCGGTGCATAAACTAGGCCGGCAGCGCGCGTAATTCTCTGCCGCCGAGGCGGACGAACATCTCCTCGCCGTCGGCGCGCGCCTCGTCGATGCTGACGGGCCACGGATGCTCGAGTTGCAGCAGCATCAGCGACGCGCCGACGAGGGCCATGTTCTTCGTGAAGTTGACGGTCTCGGCCATGCGCCGTTCGGGGTTCTGCTCTTCCCAGAAGCGGTGCATCTGCAGCGAGACCGGGATGAGAAAGCCGACGATCGCGGCGATCCCCTGCCGCGGCTTGAGGCCGGTGATCACGCTGAGGCCGCCGGCGAGCAGCATGGCGCCGCTCGACGCGACGGCCGCGTCAGGTGCGGCGACGCCTTTCGCTGCGGCGTACTGGCTCATCATTTCGCGGTTCAGGAAATGATTGAGCCCGTTGTAGAGAAAATAACCGCCAAAAATGGCGCGGCCGAGAAGATAGAGCGGACGCATGATGCCTCCGCGTCAGCGAAATGCACTCCGCGTTCCGCGCGCCCACAGCCGAGCTAGCCAGAAAGTACCTGGTACGTGCCAGGTAGGTACCAGGTACGTGCCAGGTACTTACCTGGCACCAGCCGGGGACGGCAGCCCCAGCGCTTGTTCGATATGCGCCGTGTGGTGCCGCGAATGCCACGCGTACATCGAAATCGCTTCGTCGATCGCCACGCGACCCCACGCCGGATGCACGAACACCCGCTGCAGATCCGCTTCCGGAAGCCCCCGCAGGAACGCCAGCCAGCGCCGATGGACCGCCGACAGCAGGTCGAGTGACATCGCGACCGGACCGCGCTTCGCCTCCGGCAACTCGGCCCACAACTGCTCCTCGTACGTCCGGATCGTCGGCGCATCTTCCGTCGCCGCGAGCTTCATGCGGACGTACGCGTTCAGGTGACTGTCGGGAACGTGATGCACGACCTGCCGGATCGTCCAGCCGCCCGGCCGGTACGGCGTGTCGAGCCGCGCGTCGTCGAGCGCCGACACGAGCGTCCGGACGCGCTCCGGCAGATCCTCGAGTGTCTTCAGATGTCGCTCGCGCGTGGCGCGATCGAGCGGCGTCTCGACGCGCGACATCCTGCCGACCGGGTACTTCAACGCCTCGATATCGGTCATAATCACCCCTCTTCAACGAGGATCCCACATGGTACGAAGAACGGTTTTCCTGCTCGCAGTCCTTTCATCCGTTGGACTGCTGGCGCAAGGCCGCAGCGGCCCCGCGACGGGCGCCGGGCAAGCGGCCGGCGGCAGCGGATCGATTGCCGATCGTCTCGGCAGCATGCAAAAGATCGACGGGTACTTCCCGCTCTACTGGGAGGAGCGCACCGGATCGCTCTTCCTCGAGATCCCGGCGTTCGACACCGAGTTTCTCTACGTCACCGGCCTTGCCGCGGGACTCGGCTCGAACGACATCGGCCTCGATCGCGGCATCGGCGGCGGCGGACGCATCGTCCGCTTCGAACGCGTGGGACCGAAAGTGTTTCTCGTGCAGCCGAACGAATCGTTCCGATCGAGCAGCGCGAACGTCGCCGAGCGCAAATCGGTCGAGGACTCCTTCGCGCGATCCGTGCTGTGGGGATTCACCGTCGCCGGCGAGAGCAACGGCCACGTGATCGTCGACGCCACGCCGTTCGTGCTCCGCGACGTGTTCGGCGCCGCCGGCGCGCTGCGCCCCGGGACGTACCGCGTCGACCCGACGCGCAGCGCGATCTTCATGCCGCGGACGAAAGCCTTCCCGAAGAACACCGAGATCGAGACGACGCTGACCTTCGTCAACGACGCGGCCGGCGGCCGCGGAGGCGGCGGCGCCGGCCCGGCACAGGGACCGCAGCGGATCGAAACGCCGACGGCAGGTCGCGGTGCCGGAGGCGGCGGCGGACGCGGCGGCGGGCTCTTCTCCGGCAGCGTCGCGAGCGTGACGCCGTCGGCCGACGCGGTCACGCTGCGCGAGCACGTCTCGCTCGTCGCGCTGCCGGACGGCAACTACAAGCCGCGCTACGACGATCCGCGCGCCGGCTACGGCGGGCTCAACTACGTCGACTACAGCGTGCCGATCGGCGACCAGATGGTGCAGCGCTACATCCGCCGCCATCGCCTCGAGAAAAAGGATCCGGCGGCGGCCGTCAGCGAACCGGTGAAGCCGATTCAGTACTGGGTCGATCCCGGCGCGCCCGAGGACGTCCGCAAGGCGCTGCTCGAAGGCGCGAGCTGGTGGAACCAGGCCTTCGAAGCCGCCGGGTTCCGCAACGCCTTCAAGGTGGACGTCCTGCCGCCGGACGCGGATCCGATGGACATCCGCTACAACATGATCAACTGGGTGCACCGCTCGACGCGCGGCTGGTCCACGGGCGGCTCGATCGCCGATCCGCGCACGGGCGAAATCCTCAAGGCCACCGTGACGCTCGGATCGCTGCGCGATCGCCAGGACTATCTGATCTTCGAAGGACTCCTCTCGCCGTACGTCAACGGCAACGAGCGTCCGCCGGTGCTGTACGAAGCGGCGCTCAAGCGCATCCGGCAGCTCGCCGCGCACGAGACCGGCCACACGCTCGGCCTCGGCCACAACTACTACGACAGCACCAAGGGCTGGATCTCCGTGATGGACTACCCCCATCCGCTCGAGAAGCTGAATGCCGACGGCACGATCGACATCAACGACGCCTACCCGCAGCACATCGGCGACTGGGACAAGGTGACGATCAACTACGGCTACCGTCAGTTCGCCGCCGGCACCGACGAGAAAGCGGCGTTGACGAAGATCCTCGACGATGCGTGGAAGGAAGACCTGATTTACATGACGAATCAGGATCTCGACGCGCACCCGAAGGTCGATCAGTGGTCGAACGGCGTCGATCAGTCGGACGAGCTCTTCCGGCTGATGAAAGTGCGCCGGACGGCGCTCGATCACATGGGCGAGCACTCGATCCGCGCCGGCGCGCCGATGGCGACGATCGAGGAGCCGCTCGTGCCGATCTACATGTATCACCGCTACGCGGTCGAATCGACGGCGTCGATGGTGGCCGGCCAGGACTACATCTACGGCATGCGCGGCGACAACCGCACGCCGACCAAGGGCGTCGGCGTCGACGATCAGCGCAAGGCGCTCGACGCGTTGATGTACACGCTGCGGCCGAACGAACTGACGGTGCCGAAGAAGGTGCTCGACCTCATCCCGCCGCGTCCGCCGGGCTGGGGCATGCACCGCGAGCTGTTCCCGCGCACGACCGGCGACACCTTCGACCCGCTCGCGCCGGCCACGATCGCGGCCGACGTGACGGTCGGCTTCCTGCTGCAGCTCGATCGCGCCGCACGCATGGTCGGTCAGCACGCGGTCGACCCGCGGCTGCCCGGGCTCGAAGACGTGATCGATCGGCTGGTCGCCGCCACCTTCGACGCGAACACGGCGAATCCGTACGAGGCCGCCGTCCGGCGCTCGGAAGAGCAGGTGCTGGTCGATCGCATGATGTGGCTCGCCACCGCGTCGCCCAACAGCGGCGTTCGCGCGATCGCGACGATGAAGCTCGCGCGGCTGATGACGCGGCTGAAAACGCCGTCACCCAAGGCGGCGGAGCTCGACAACGCCCATCGCAGCCTGATGGCCGGCGAGATCAAACGCTTCCTCGACCGCCCGGCTGAGGCCGCGCGCGTCGTCGAAGCGCCGCCGCCCGACGCGCCGCCGGGCGCGCCGATCGGCGACATGCCGATGGACTGGCTCGCGCGCCCGCGCTGGTAGTCTCCTTGCACTGCCGAGGGTCATGCAGAAGTACATGGCCCTCGGCAGTTTCGTTTTCTTGTGCGCCGCGACGGCGTCCGCGCAGACCACCGGCGCCGCCACCACCCAACCGAACGCGCAGACGAGCGCGTCGTCCAGGAGCGCGCAGACCGTCACGATGACCGGCTGCGTCGGCAGCATGACCGGGTCGACCGGCGGCTTCATGCTGTCGAACCCGATGGTGATCCCGAGCTCAGCGCAACCGGCGACGCCAACTGCGTCGATTGCACCGTCCACGTCTCCTTCCGCTACGCAACCGCCGGCCGGAACCGCAAGCGCAGGTAGCGCGGCGGGCACGGGCGTCGGCACCGCAGGCACCGCGGCGACCGGCGTCGGCACCGCCGGAACGGCAGCCGGCGGAGTCGGCACGGCCGGAGCCGCGGGCACGGCAGGGACATCGGGCACCGCTGGAACCGGCGGTGCGGCCGGCACGACAGGGACGGCTGGCGCTGCCGGCACGCCGAGCCCGGCGGGCACCGTCGGCGCGGCGGGAACCGCAGGCACCGCCGGAACTGCGGGCACCGTCGGCACCGGCACCGCGACGACGCCGAACTCGACGGCCGCGTCGGGCGCCACCGGGATGAACGGCTATCGCCTCTCGGGCACGGACATGTCGTCCTGGTCCGGGCAGCGCGTGCAGATCGTCGGCATGGTAGTTCCCGCGACGACCGGATCGGCGGCCAACGCCGGCGCCGGCGGCGCGGCCGCCACGGGCGCGACGCTTCCGGAGTTCCGCGTGCAGAGCGTGACGCCCGTGACGGGCGGCTGTCCGCAGCGGTAATGGCGATGCAGGCAGGCTCCCCAGCGCGCGCAGCCGGCGCGCTGGGGTGGAAGGCGTGGCTCCAGGAGCGGCAGTACGCGACGGCGTATCACTGGCGGCAGGCGCCGAACGACGAACGCGAGTACCGGCTGCGCACCGACGTCGTGCTGCGCCTCGCGCATCTCGCGGGGCCGGAGCGGCCTGCGGCGCGGCCGCGGCTGCTCGATGTCGGATGCGGCGACGCGCGCTTCACCGCCGACGCGACGCTGCGCGCCCACGTCGTCGGCGTCGACGTATCGAGGCGCGCGCTCGGCCACGCGCGCGATCTCGCGCCGCTCGCGCATTTCGCCGCCTCCTCCGGAGGAGCGCTGCCGTTCCCGTCGAACAGCTTCGACGTCGTCACGATCCTCGACGTCATCGAACACATTCCCGACGTCGACGAGCGTCGCGTCGTCGCCGAAGCCCACCGGGTGCTGCGGCCGGGCGGCCGGCTCGTGATCTCGACCAACACGGATCGGAGCGCGTGCGAGCTGAAGCACTATCGCCACTATTCGATCGCGCGCTTCCGTTCGCTGTTCGCCGGCCTCGAGCGCCTCGAGCTCGCCGGCATCATTCCGTACTTCCCGACGCTGAAGATGTGGATGGCGACGCCGCTCCTCTGGCGGCTGACCGCGTCGCGCATCCGGACGTGCGCGGCCGAAGAAGCGCACGTCGTCGTCGGCGCGGCCACCAAGCCATAATCGATCGATGATGCGCCGCCTGCTCCGCCTCGCCCTGCTCGCCGCAGGCGCGGCGGTGTTGTTCGTGCTGGTGCGCACGATGGGCGTCGCGACGATCGCCGGGTTGCTGCGACAGGTGGGCTGGGCGTTCGCGGTCGTCTCGGCGTTGTACTTCATGCACGTGTGCGTCCGCGCGGGCGCGCTGTGGCGGCTGACGCCGACGCTTCGCTATCGGGACGTGCTGCGCATCCGGCTCTACGGCGAGGCGGTCGAGATGCTGACGTTCACCGGTCCGTTCCTGGCCGAACCGGCGAAAGGCATGATGCTGACGCGCCACGGCATCTCGCGCGTCGACGCGATCAAGGGGGTCGGCCTCGAATACGCGCTGTACACGCTGACCTCGGCGTGGCTGGCCGTCTTCGCGCTGTCGCTGCTCGTCTCGACCGGCGCCTTGCCGCCCGCGCTGCACACGCCGGTCACCTATGTGATCGGCGGCATGATCGCGGTCACGATCGCCGCCGCGATCGCCGCGCTCGCCGGCTACGTGCCGTTGACTGCGTCGCGCGGCGCGCAGGTGATCGCGATCGAGCTCGTCGGCCAGGCGCTCCTCGCATCCGAGATCTTCGTGACGGTCCGCGTCCTCGGCTTCGCCTTTTCGTCTCTCCAGTCGGTGCTCGTCGAGGGCGCGGTCAAATTCATCAGCGTCGCGTTCTTCTTCGTCCCCGGCCAGATCGGCGCGCAGGAAAGCGTGTACACGCTGCTGTTCCAATCGATCGGTCTGCCCGGCGCCATCGGGCTGACGATGGCCTTGGTCAGGCGCGTGCGGGCGCTGATCGTGGCGGGCATCGCGCTGGCGGCGACCTATGGAATCTGACGTCGCGATCTTCGCCGGCCACGCTCCGCGATGATCGCGCAGTTCGCGCGAGGTCGGCGGACCGTCTAACGCGCGCGGGCACGCCGACCAATTCGATCCGTCTAAAGATTGGCGCCGCCCCGGCCGTGTTACGGTAGCGCATGCGTTTCGCATGCGGCGTGGCGCTGGCGGCGCTCGCCCTCGCCGGAGCCGACGCGCCGCGGCCGCGTGACTTCTCGGGCATCTGGAACTACGCGACGATGACGCCGCTCGAGCGCCCCGCGCCGTTCGCCGAGCGCGAAACGCTGACGCCCGACGAAGCGGCGCGCTACGAGCAGCAGACGATCCAGCGCCAGGAGAACACGAACAACACCGCCGGACCCGACTGGTGGGATCCGGGCACGCGGCATCTGACCGGCCGCCGGACCTCGTTGATCGTCGATCCGCCGAACGGCCGTCTGCCGCCGCTCACCGCCGCGGCCCAGGCGAAGGCCGCCGAGCGGGCGCAGGCGCGTCGGCAGCGCGCGCTGCCCGACGGCCCCGAAGATCTGGCGCTGAACGAACGCTGCCTCTCGTGGGCCGTGGCCGGACCGCCGATGCTGCCCGGCGTCTACAACAACAACGTGGAGTTCGTCGTCACGGCGAGCGCCGTCGTGATCCACAACGAGATGATTCACGAGGCCCGCATCGTGCCGATGGACGGGCGCCCGCACGGCACCCTGCGGCGATGGCTGGGCGATTCGCGCGGCCGGTGGGACGGCGACACGCTCGTCGTCGACACGACCGGTTTCCTGCCGCAGGTGAGCGTGCGCGGCAGCGACGAGAACCTGCATCTGGTCGAGCGGTTTACGCGCGTCGACGCCGACACCATCGAGTACCAGATCACGATGGACGATCCGACGGTGTGGACGTCCGCGTGGACCGCGCGGTTTCCGATGCGCCGCGTCCGCGACCGCATCTACGAGTACGCCTGCCACGAAGGAAACTTTCGAAGCGTGCAGGGGATCCTGCTCGGCGCGCGCGCGCAGGAGGCCGGGCGGCGGTGAACGAGTTGAGCTGGGGGTGGATTGCGGTGATGTGCCTCGCGCCGCTGCCGCTCGGCATGCTCCTCGCGATGCCGGTGTGGCGCCGCCGCGAGATGATCCTCGGCAACATCGCGGGGACCGTCGTCATCGTCGGGGCGGCGTTCGCCCTGATCTTCCGCGAGTCGGCGATGCTCGACGTCCTGCGCCAGCAGTGCTTCGACGCCGGCGGCATCATCTGCCGTCCGACGCCGGGCGCGTTCGCGCGCTACGCGATCTACGCGTCGATCGCGCTCGCCGAGGTGATGGCGCTGTTCGCGACGAGCCTCAGCGTCGAGCGGCGGATCCGCGAACGGGACTACGCGCCCGAGTGGAGGCGACCATGAGCCAGCTCACACGGCGGCAATTCGGACTCGCCGCCGGATCGATCGTCGCGTCGATTGCCGGCAACGGGTCGTGTCTGGCGGC
Organism: Vicinamibacterales bacterium; assembly: GCA_035650895.1. Lineage (GTDB taxonomy): Bacteria > Acidobacteriota > Vicinamibacteria > Vicinamibacterales > CAVVIG01 > Gp6-AA45. The sequence goes on along the minus strand of DASRGT010000017.1, from coordinate 112,989 downwards.
GCGGCCTGCGGGCGACGGTCGGCTCGAGGCCCGCCCGGTCGAACATGCGACGACCACGCTGACGAGCGGCGCGATCGGCCTCGGCACGAACGGCCGCGACGGCGCGATCCAGATGCCGTCAAAGCCGAACGGCGGCGCGCTGCCGCTCCTGCTGTTCCTCCACGGCGCGACACAGGACGGCGCGCGCATGATCCGGCGGGTCGGTCCAGCCGCCGACGAGGCGGGCGTCGTGCTCGTGTGTCCCGATTCGCGCAGCGGCACGTGGGACGCGATCCGCGGCGATTTCGGCGAGGACGTCGTGCATTTGGACCGCGTGCTGCGGCACGTCTTTTCGCACGTCGCCGTCGATCCGGCGCGGCTCGCGCTCGGCGGCTTCTCCGACGGCGCGACGTACGCGTTGTCGCTCGGGCTCGCAAACGGCGATCTGTTCCCGCGCGTCGCCGCGTTCTCCCCCGGCTTCGTCATCCCGGCGGCCGCGCACGGACACGCACGGTTCTTCGTGTCGCACGGACGCTCGGACCAGATTCTTCCGATCGACCAGTGCAGCCGGGTCATCGTCCCGCAGTTGCGCGCGAAGGGTTACGAAGTGACGTTCAGGGAATTCGACGGGCGCCACGAGGTGCCGCCCGACGTGGCCGCCGACGCGATGCGCTGGCTCACGGCCTGACGAGAAACAGCTGGTCCTGGCGCTTCAGCGCCCACCGCGGCTTGCCGTCGGCGCCGAGGATCATGTCCTCTTCTTCCGCCATGCGCACCGGCTGTCCGTTCCACTCCGGCACGGGCGTCGTCGCCTGCAATTCGATCGAGTACCACATCGACGGAATGACGCGCGCGTCGCCGCGGTCGGGGACGCCGTCCTGGTAGTCCCAGAGTCCGATCAGCGGGCCCGCGCCGTGTCCGTTGAGTCCGATCGGATGCGAATACATCGTCCCGTCGATGCCGAGCGCTTTCATCCGCGCCCGCACGGAGGCGAGGATGTCGTTGCCGCTGCGGCCCGGGCGGATTTCGTCCATCGCGATGTCCTGCAGCGCGTTCGCATTCGCCAGCGCCTTCTTCAGCCCCTCGGGGGCGTCGGTCTCGCCCGGCTTCAGGACGTACGCGTTGTGCTGCGTATCGGTGTTCAGCCGCGCGACGGTGATCCCGACGTCGCAGTGCAGCACGTCGCCCGGGAGGATGATCGGGTCTGCCCCCAGCGTGTCCGCCGCCGCGCCGGCGCGCTGCACCTCGACGCTGGGCTGAAACCAGGTGCCGAGCCCCTGGTCGTTGACCCGCTGGCGCCACCACCAGACGAGATCGCTCGTCTTCGTCTTCCCTGCCGCGATCACGTGCTCCGAGAACATCGTGCGCGTCATCTGCCACACGAGCGCCGTCATCTTCTCGAAGAACGCTTCCTCCTCCGGCAGCCGCGACGCGATCAGATCGAGCGGCAGGTTGCCCGCATCGCGGAACTTGGCGGACCACGCGGACCCGAGCGCTTCGGTCATCCCCTGCAGTTCGCCGCTCGACAGCCCGTCGTCGAACGCGAACGTCTTCGAGCGATCGAGCGCGATGACGCGCGGCTTGCGTTCGTCCACGACCTGCTTCAACGCGATCCACTGTTCGTCGCCCCAGAGTTCGGCCTGCCGGCCGCCGACGGCCGAGGGCACAGGCTTGAGCGACGTTCGCGCCTTGAAGACGCCGCCCTGCGACGTACCGCCGAGCGCAATCCGCTCGACGCAGGCGGCCGACACGGGCGCGCCCGACGCCGCGCAGGTATCGAAGAACACGTAGATCGTCCGGCGCCGCGCGAAGAAGGTCTCGGGCGACACGAGCGACGAAAACACCGGGTCTTCGTTGTACTCGCGCATCGGCACGACCCACATGTCGACGTCGTACTTGCGCATCAACGGCGGCAGGAAGGTGTCGAGCCGCTTCTGCAGCCACGCCTGCTGCTGCGCCGCCTGCTCGCGAAGCGTGCCGAAGGGGCGCTCGGCGGGCGGCAGCGCGTTCGGCGCGAGCTGCGCGGCGAACAGCAGAAGGGCGAGCGAAGCGGCGCGAATCATCGACGAGAGTCTACTCCCGCCGCGTTATGATTGGCGCACCATGGCCACACCGCCCGTTTCCCGCCGCCGTCTGCTGCAGGCGCTGGGCGCCGCCGCCGTCGGCGCGCCGCTCACGACGCTCGCGCAGGGGCGCTGCATGACGACGTACGGATCGCCGGCGTGCAACACGTCGGAGGTTCCGCCGCTGTTCGCGCCGACGCGGTGGAAGACGGCGGCGCTCGATCACGTCACCTTCAACATGGCCGACTACCGCAAGGAAGCCGCGTTCTACGTCGCGCTCATGGGCTGGACGCTGCGCAGCGACGACGGTCGGCAGGCGGTGCTCGACATCGGACCGTGGGGCTCCGCCGTGTTCAAGAAGGGCGACGGCAAGACCACGGTCGAGTCCTTCTCGTTCGTCGTCGAGCCGTGGAACGCCGCTGCGATCGAGCGGGAACTGGGCGCGCGCGGCCTCTCGCCGGTGGCGGAGCGCGGCACGAACGGATTCGAGAGCTTCTGGATCAAGGATCCGGACGGATGGCCGCTCCAGCTTTGCAACGGCAACGGGCTGGCGAAGGCGCGCAAGACGGCGAGCGCCGGTGCGCGGCTGGAGTCGCCGCCGCCGTTTGCATCGACCGGGTGGAAGACGATCTGGCTGGATCACTTCTCGTTCAACGTCACCGATTACAAGAAGAGCGCGTCGTTTTACGCGAACCTCCTCGGCTGGACGCCCACCTACGACGAAGGCAGCCAGAACGAGCTGATGATGGGCGACGTCGGCGACATCATCGTTCGCGGCGGCAACCCGCTCGATCCCGAGTTCGGCAAGGCGCCGCGCCGCCGCGGCACGGGCATCGATCACATCTCGTTCGGCATCGCGCCGTGGGACACCGACGGCGTCAAGGCGGCGCTCGAATCGCGCGGATTGAAGGCGACGGTCGACACGTCGAGCCGCCATCGCGACGCCGACGGCAAATGGGTGCCGGACGAGATCCACACGGCGGCGTTCAAGAGCTATCACACCGAGACGCCGGACGGGTTCAACCTGCAAATCAGCTACGTCACGCACGACAACCGGCTCGCGCTGCCGAACGCGGTGAACCCGAAGAAGATCAGCGGGAGCTGATCTCGCGCAGCAGCGTCTGCACGGCGGAGGGCGTGAACGGTTTCTCGAGGTAGCGCGCGCCGGGCGGCGCGGCGCCGATCCGATCGGGATCGTTGATGTGGCCGCTCATCAGCACGATCGGCAGCGCCGGCTGACGCGCGACGATCTGGTGCGCGAGGTCGACGCCGCTCATCGGGCCGGGAAGGCCGACGTCGATCAGCGCGACGCCGAAGGCGCTGTAGTCGAGATCCATCGCCAGCGCGCCTTCGGCCGACGGGGCTTCGACCACCTCGTGGCCGTGGCGCTGCAGGAAGGCCCGCAACAGCGCGCGGATCTGTGCCTCGTCTTCGACGATGAGCACGCGCACGCGGACGTTCTGAACCCGATTGCCCTCGAAGTCAAGCGGAACTCGGCGTGAGCCGAATCACCGGCACGCCGCGCGTGTATGGGGATCGACGAGTTTTCGGCGCCGCGGGTCGTATTCGACCTCGTACTGGAATCCCTGGCAGGCGCGGCAGGACAGCGTCACCGTGTTCCCCACGACACTCACGAAGATGATCGTCGTTCGAAGCGACCCGCACCGGGGGCACGCGAACACGTCGGAATCGGGCACGGTGGTGCGGCGACGAGGGTCCGGCAGAATCGCTCCTTCTCCGAGGGTGACAGCATCCCGAGTGCCACTGACCGTACAATCGGGCGTGAGGGCGCCCGTAGCTCAGTTGGATAGAGCACCGGCCTTCTAAGCCGGGGGTCGCAGGTTCGAGTCCTGCCGGGCGCGCCACTTCCAAGACGTTTTCACGGCAACACGAGCGCGTTAACGCTTCCTCGACGATCAGGCGCTGTGTTCGCGTGCTGGCCGTCTCCGCGATGCTGGTCTGTTACCCACTCGAAGAGCGGTCGCGCACCTTCATTCTGCTGTTCGCAGGGCCTGCGCAGCGTCGTCGGTTTACGGTTTCCTGCAAGGAGCCTGGCCGTTCGGTGTCGTCGAGGCCATCTGGACCGTCGTCGCCGTGAAGCGCTGGCAGCGGCGCGACGGGCAGCAGCGCGGCTCTGAGACGGGTCCGATCGCGTGCGACATGTCCGCGCTTAGTCGCGAGGAGCGGCAACGTTACGACGAGTGCCGAGCATGCGTCCTCGCCCCCATCGAATCAGTCACAACGACCGATGAATCGCTTCGGTTCCCCAGCCGCGGCGATGCAGGATGTCGCCGAGTGGACGGCGTTGGAGCACCGTTGTTGCCCATTCCTGAAGATTACCGTTTCGATTCAACCGGACGACACTCGCTGCGTTGAACTTGGCGGAAGCAACCCGATCAAGGAGTTCCTCGGCGAGGAGTTCAACTCCGTGCTGCGCTAAACGCCTGAATGCCCCCGCCAGTTGACGTCTCGCGGCGGTGTGCACGATACACGCGCACATCCACTCGTTCGACCGTGACGAATCCGTCGCCGATCATCGGCTCGATGTCCTGGAGAAAGACCGCGATCTGATCGGCGCCGTCGACGATTTCGATCACGATCGGGAGATCGGCCGACAGCTCGAGCAGCTTCGCCGTGTGAATGCGGCTGTGCGCGCAGTCCCATGAAGGGCCGAGGAGACGCAGACGATGCCGCGCAAAGGCCGGACGAACGACGAAATCATCCACGCCTTGCACCGTGTCGAAGGTGGCGAGCAGGTCAAAGAGGTCTGTCGCCGGCTCGGCGTCAGCGAGCAGACCTTCTATCGCTCAGCCTTCATTCGAAGGAGCCACTAACTCTGCGTCCAGTGACGAGAGACTTCGGGACCGCCCGCCGATCCACCCGTGAAAAACACGGATCCTCGGATGTGAATGGTCGTGCGCACGGATCGTCCAGGAAGCGGCTACGGCGTGACCCGGTGGAGCGTTCCGTAGTCTAAGCGGCCGGCGGTCCGGCGCCGGGCGAGGCGGCCGTGGGTTCGCCGATCCACCGCTCGAGGGCCGCCTGCAGTTGCACCAGCGTCAGCGGCTTGACGAGGTGCTCGTCCATCCCGGCGCGCCGCGTTCGCTCTTGATCTTCCTGCATCGCGCTGGCGGTGAGCGCGAGGATCGGCGTGTGCCGCGCGTTCCCTTCGCGCGTCCGGATTCGGGCGGTCGCCTCGAACCCATCCATCTGCGGCATGTGGCAGTCCATCAGCACGACGTCGTACTGCGCGCGGGCGGTGATCTCCACCGCCTCGCGGCCGTCGACGGCGACATCGACACGGCATCCGAGCTTCTCGAGCATCGCGGCCGCGATCTTCCGGTTGACCGTGTTGTCTTCGGCGACGAGCACGCGCGCGGACAAGCGGCGACCGCGGCCGTCCGCAGTGCCGCTGGTGCGCGCGGCAGGCGGACTCGGCGTCGCCGGCTGCGCGACCTGCATCTGCTGTCGGGCGAGGTGCACCGTGAACCAGAATCGGCTGCCGCGGCCTACGGTGCTCTCCACACCGATCGCGCCGTCCATCAATTCGCACAACTGCTTGGAGATCGCCAGCCCCAGGCCCGTGCCGCCGTACACCCGCGACGTCGACTGGTCGCCTTGCGAGAACGACCGGAACAGATTGTCCCGAACGGACGGTGCGATCCCGATGCCGGTATCGGCGACCGTGAAGCGCAGCACGACGTCTCGGTCTGCGAGGCGCTCGGGCACCACGTGGAGCGCGACTTCACCTTCGGAGGTGAACTTGACCGCGTTGCCGAGCAGGTTCAGCAGGATCTGACGGAGCCGTCCCGCGTCTCCGGCAAGCGCCGACGGCGCCGCCGAATCGATCGTGTGCCGCAGCGCGATCCCCTTGCGCCGCGCTGCGTCGGCGACGAGACTGACGGCATCCTCGACCACCCGGAACAGGTCGAACGGCACCGCTTCGAGCGCCAGTTTGCCCGCCTCGATCTTCGAGTAGTCGAGGATGTCGTTGATGATCTTGAGGAGGCTCTCGGCCGAGCTTTGAATGGTCTCCGCGTGTTCGCGCTGTTCGGCCGTCAGGCTGCTGTCCAGCAGCAGACTGGTCATCCCGATGACGCCGTTCATGGGCGTGCGGATCTCGTGGCTCATGTTCGCCAGGAACGCGCTCTTCGCCCGCGTGGCCGCGAGCGCCTGGTCGCGCGCCTCGGCGAGCTCGACCGCCTGCCGGGCGACGTGCTCGTGAATGCGGTCGCGCTCCCGCTGCTCCTGCTTGAGTGCCGTGATGTTGTCGAAGACCACGTTGAAATAGCCGACGTCGGTGCTGTAGGCACTGACGGAAAACCACTCCCCCAGTCCTTCCACGTAAGATTCGAATCGTTCTGGTTCCAACGTCGACGCGACCCTCCCGTAAATCTCGAAGAGTTCCGGATTCTGCTCCCGCAGTCCGGGAATAACCTCAGTGACCTTCTTGCCTTCCACATCGTTGAGACCGGTCAGCCGCTCGAATGCTTCGTTGACGTTCAGATACACCCAGTCGACGGGCTGCCCCTCCTCGTACGTCATTCGGCAATGGGCGAATCCGTTGAGCATGTGCTGGAAGAGCCGGCGATACAGATGCTCGCTGCGCGCGAGTGCTTCGACCGCGTTCTTCCGCGTCGTGATGTCCTGGACATCGGTGATGAAGTGCAACGGCTGTCCGCCGTCGTCGCAGACGAGCGTGGTCGCCACTTGCGCCCAGATGTACCGCCCGTCGCGATGCCGGTAGCGCTTTTCGAACCGGTAGGTCGCCACGTTGCGCGACAGGAGCGCGCGAAGCGCGTCGAGGCTGATTTGCTCGTCGTCGGGATGGGTGATCGCGGCGAAGGTCGTGTCCTTGAGCTCTTCCTCCGAGTACCCCAGCATCTCGCACAGCGAGGCGTTGACTCGTAGAAAGCGCCCGTCGGTGCCGGTCAGGCTGCGGCCGGACGTCGAACAATCGAAGGCGGTCCGGAACGTCTTCTCGGCTGTGCACGGAGCGCCGTCACTCTGTCGGTCTTCCGTCCGATCGTCGAGGTCGTCGTTGTTCACGGCTTGTGCTGCGCACCACCGCTCACGTACCAAATTCCCTCGCTCGAGGCGCTGCAAGGGTCGATCCTCGGCGCTGGAACCAGGGACACCGCCGGTTCGTCGGATCCGTCAGGGAGCGTGCGGAGCCGCACACGGCAGGGCGCGCACCTGCGCGCTTGTGTCCCCGCGCACCGCCCGCTCGTCAAGCCCATTGTCATCGTGTTGCTCCTGTTTCGACGGGACCTCTATCGGCGCAGCGATGCAGAACGTCCGGTTCCGTAAGCGGCGGCAGCGGGTCGAATCGCCTGATTGGCCTCCGCCGCGGGAAACTGCACGGACGCCGCTTGACCGCGCCTCCGCGCGGCGCGGTTCGGGCGGTGATGGCCGTCCGAGAGACCGCTGCGCGCTATGATTCGGAAGGCGGCGACATCGTTCTCATCCCGTTTCCCTTCACGGATCTCACTTCCTCCAAACGCCGTCCGGCGCTTGTCGTTTCACCAGACGGCTTCAACGATCGGAGTCAGGATCTCTGCCATGTTCGTGATCGAGCTCACCTACACCGCGCCGCTCGAACGGATCGACGCCGCGATGGCCGCGCACGCCAAGTTCCTGAAGAAGCAGTACGCGGCGGGCCACTTCCTCGTGTCGGGCCGCAAGATCCCGCGCGACGGGGGTATCATCATCGCGGTGGGCCCGACGCGCGACGTCATCGAGGCGATCATGCGCGAGGATCCGTTCGTGGTTCGGCGCCTCGCGGAATTCCGGGTCGTCGAATTCCGCGCCAGCCAGCGCGCGGGGGACATGCCCTCGCGAATCGCCGACTGACGCGACGCGGAATCAGCGCTTGCGCCGCGCCCGCGTCGTCCGCGGCGCCCTCGGCTGCTCGCGCGCGATCATCACCTCGGTCGACTTGATGATCGCCACCGCATCGTCGCCGCGCTTCAGCTTCAATTCGTCCAGCGCATCGCGCGTGATCACCGCCGTCAGCGACTGATCGCCGATCTGCAGCCGCACCTGGCCGAGCAGCCCGTCCACGCGCACCTCGTCGACGAAGCCGCGCAGGCGGTTGCGTCCGCTCAGCGCGACGATGAGCGCCACCGGGCCGTCGCGGTGCTTCGGATGCTCCATCGGATGCTGGCGCGCCAGGAACCGCTCGATCTCCGCTTCGGAAAGGCGGTGGTGGCCGCCGGCCGTCTGCGTCGTCCGGATCTTCCCCTGGTAAATCCACTGCTTGAGGGTGGAGTATCCGATGCCCATCTGCCGGGCGGCGCCGCGCACCGTGAGGAGTGCCATATGACGCGATTATGTCGCAGCCTCGCCTCGAGTCATGCGGCGGCCAGCGCGCGGCACGAGTGCGTCTTGATCACGAGCCAGACGTCGCGCCCGGCGCTCAACCCGAGTTCCTCGACCGCCGATCGCGTCACGTGGACCTCGATCTCGGCGCCGACGCTCACCGCCACGACGACGAAGCCGCCCGTCTGGCGGAGCGACGCAATCGTTCCCGGCACGACGTTCCGCGCGCTGAGGCCGCTGGGGCGCTGGACGGCCAGCAGGATGTCGCCGGCGCGAATCGCCACCCGAACGCGATCGCCGACCTCGCCGTCGACGATCGGCGTCTCGAGCTGCACGCGCGTGCCGCCGAGCGAGACCGCCATCACGCCGGCGTCGGGACGCCGCGACGCGATGACGGCGTCGAGCAGGTTCTCGTAGCCGACGAGCTCCGCCAGCCGCTCGTGCGCCGGCGCGTTCATCGCGAGCTGCGGCAGGTCGTCGCCGACGATGCGGCCCTCCTCGATCAGGAGCACGCGCCTGCCGAGCGCGAACAGCTCGCGCTGGGAGTGCGTCACGTAGAGCACGGGAATCTGCCGCGCGTCGTTCCATCGCAGCAGGTCCTCGATGATGCGCGACTGCGTCGCGTGGTCGAGCGCCGACAGCGGTTCGTCGAGCAGCAGCGCCTCCGGATCGCCGACGAGCGATCGCGCGAGCCCGACGCGCTGGCGCTCGCCGCCCGAGATCTGCGCGGGCCGCCGATCGAGCAGGTGGGCGATCCGGAACGAGCGCGCGATCGCCTCGATGCGGCTCCGTCGCTCGGCCGCGTCCAGGTGGGCGACGCCGTACGCGATGTTGTCGCGCGCGCTCAGGTGCGGAAACAGCGCGAGTTGTTGAAAGACGAATCCGACGCGACGCCGCGGCGGCGGCAGATCGATCCGGCTGCCGGCGTCGAACAGCACGCGATCGTCGATCGCGATGCGGCCCGCGTCCGGACGCGCCACACCCGCCACGCACCGCAGCAGCGTCGTCTTGCCAGACCCCGATTCGCCGAACACGATCGTGACGCCGGGCGCCGCCGCGAAGCTGACGTCGAGGGTGAAGTCGGCGAGGCGCTTCAGGACGCGGACCGCGAGCGTCATCGCCAGGTCGCGACGGCCCACGGCTTTCGCGACACCGCGTACACGATCGACAGCGTCACGAACGAAAACGCCAGCAGCGCCAGCGCGGTCTGGTGCGCCGCCGCCATGTCGAGCCCCTGCACGTCGTCGTAGATCGCGATCGACACGGTCCGGGTGACGCCCGGCAGGTTGCCGCCCACCATGAGGACGACCCCGAATTCGCCGAGGGTGTGGGCGAAGCTGAGGATGACGGCGGTCAGGATGCCGTCGCGAGCCAGCGGCACGATGACCCGCCGGAAGGTCCGCAGCGGTCCGGCCCCGAGCATCGCGGACGCGTCGAGCAGATCTCGATCGATCTGCGCGAAGGCCGACGCCATCGGCTGAACGGCGAACGGCAGGCTGTAGAGAATCGACGCGATCACCAGCGCCTCGAAGGTGAACGCCAGGCCGTGCCCCGTCCACCGCTCCCACGCGCGGCCGATCGGGCTGCGCGCGCCCATGGCGACGAGCAGGTAGAAGCCGAGGACGGTCGGCGGCAGGACGAGCGGCAGGGCGACGACCGCCTCGACGAGAAACTTGCCGCGCCACGACGAAAACGTCAGCCAGTACGCAATCGGCATCCCGATCGCGAGCAGGACGATCGACACGATGGTGGCCAGACGGAGGCTGAGCGCGATCGCGGCCCAATCCATGCGCGGCAGTCTAACGCACGGCAAAGCCGTAGGACCGCAGGATGGCTTTGACCGCCGGGCGCTTCAGGCTGTCGACGAATCGAAGCGCCGACGGTTTCTGCTTCGAGGCCGCGATCACCACAGCCGCCTGCTCGATCGCCGGATAGAAAGCGGCGGGCACTTCGACGTACGATCCTGCGCCTTCGAGCGGCCGCGTCGTCGCGAGCGCGAGGGCGATCAGCCCGACGTCCGCATTTCCCGACTGCGCGAACTGCGCCGCCTGCGCGATGTTCTCGCCGAGAACGAACTTCGCGCGCACGCGATCGTACAGCCCTTCGTGGCGGATCGCCGCGGCCGCGGCGCGGCCGTACGGCGCGTGCGCCGGGTTGGCGAGCGCAATGCGCCGCACGCGCGCGTCGGCCAGGACGCCGAGCCCCGCACCGACGTCGATGCCGGAGTCGTTGCGGGTCCACAGCACCAGACGGCCGGTGGCGTATTCGTACAGCGACGCGCGCTCCGCGAGCCCCGCCTGTTCGAGACGCTTCGGATACTCGATATCGGCCGACATGAACACGTCGAACGGCGCGCCGTTCTCGATCTGCGTCGCAAAATTGCCGGACGACCCGAAGGTGAGGGCGACGCGCTGTCCCGTTTCGCGTTCGAACTCGGCGGCAATCGCGGGCAGCGCCGCCTGCAGGTCGGATGCCGCCGCGACGCGAAGCTCCTGCTGCGCGCGCGCGGCCGTCGACGCGCCCGCCGCGACGAGAAGGAGGACGCCGAGCCTGCGGGCGGCCGCCGCCATAATCATTTCGAAGCGATTATAGTCGATTTGAGTCCTGGTTACGTCCGAGATACAGTGTGCGGACGCATGCCGCGCCTCGTCACGGCTCTTCTGTGTTGCGTCCTCGTCGGCGCTCCCGCGCGCGCCCAGATCGCGGGCGGTGCCATCACCGGAGTGGTGAAGGATCAGGCGGGCGCCGCCGTCGCTGGTGCCACCGTCACGTTGACCAACGTCGCCACGCGTCTGCAGCGCGTCGTCGTCACGACCGGCGATGGCGTGTACGAGGCCGGCGGGTTGCTGCCAGGCGCCTATCGGCTCGACGTCCGGCTCGCGGGGTTCAAGTCGATTCGGCGAGAAGGCGTCCGTGTCGCGACAGGCGAAACCGTCCGCCTGGACTTCGACCTCGCCGTCGGCGCCGTGAGCGAACAGGTGACGGTGACGGCGGACGCGCCGATCCTGCGCGCGGCGACCCCGAGCCTCGGCATGGTGGTGTCGCACGAGGCGATGACGCAGCTTCCGCTGAACGGCCGCGCGTTCGTCAACCTCGCCGCGCTGGCGCCGGGCGTCGCGCTGCCGCCGAACTCGCAGCTGCCGCGCATCAACGGCGGCCGCCCGCGCACCAACGAGTACCTGTTCGACGGGATCTCGGTGCTGCAGCCCGAGCCGGGACAGGTGACGTACTTCCCCATCGTCGACGCGATCCAGGAATTCAAGATCGAGAGCAACAGCCCGCCGGCCGAGTTCGGCCGCTTCAACGGCGGCGTCGTCAACCTGACCACGAAGAGCGGGTCGAACGCGTTTCACGGCGACGGGTTCGAGTTCTTTCGCAATCAGGCATTGAACGCACGCAACTTCTTCCAGTCGACGCTCGCGGCCGCGCCCGACTACAATCGCAGTCAGTTCGGCGGCACCCTCGGCGGTCCGATCGCCAGGGACGCGACGTTCTTCTTCGTCGACTACCAGGGTCAGCGGCAGTCGATCGGCCGCACGGTGACGTCGACGGTCCCCACGCTTCTGCAGCGCCAGGGCATCTTCACGGAACCCATCGCCGGTCGAGTCCCGATCGTGTACGACCCGGCGACCGGCCCGATCCGCAGCGCGTTTTCAGGAAACGCGATACCGCCCGCGCGGATGGATCCGGTCGCGGCCGGCCTGCTGCAGCGCTACCCGCTGCCGACCGCGTCCGGCACGGCAAACAACTACAGCCGAACCGCGAACGAGATCGACGACCAGGATCAGTGGGACGTCCGCATCGATCACAAGCTGCCGACGACACGCGACCAGCTGTTCGCGCGCCTGACGTACTTCCGGGATGGTTTCGTGCCCGTGACGCCGCTGCCCGACGGGAGCGGCGTCACGAGCGGGACGCTCGGTCCGCAGGACACGACCGCGTGGGCGTTCGCGTCGAACTACCAGCACGCGTTTTCGAACAACGTGCTGAACGAAGCGCGAATCGGCAACAGCGCGCGGACCGTCGGCCGTACCGCCGCGCGGCTGGCGGCCACCGCCGGATCGTCGCTGAACATTCCCGGAATTCCGTCGACGGCGAAATTTGCGGACACGCTGCCGACGTTCCTGATCGCCGGGTACCAGCAGCTCGGGTCGCCGCCGAACACGGCGTCGGATTTCAACACGAGCGTCACCGAAGTCGCCGACTCGGTGAGCTGGTTGAAGGGCAGCCATTCGATCAAGATGGGGTTCGACTGGCGCTGGGAGCGGTTGAACGTGATCCAGCCGCCGTCGCCAACCGGTTCGTTCACGTTCAACGATATCGGCAGCGATCTGCCCGGCGTCGCCAACACCGGGACGCCGCTCGCGAGCTTCCTGCTCGGCCAGGTGCAGAACTTCTCGATCGATCTGCAGACGTCCGAGATCCAGGAGCGCGCGCACGTCCAGGAGTACTTCGTCCAGGACAGCTGGAAGGTGTCCGACAGATTCACGCTGAATCCGGGGCTGCGCTACACGCTGAACTTCCCGTCGACCGAGATCAACGGCCAGACCGCCGTGTTCAACCTGCAGACGCAGCAGCTGGACTATCCCGGCACCGATCCCGTGCGGCCGCTCAAGAAAAACAATGTCGGTCCGCGCATCGGCGGCGTCTATCAGCTCACCGGCAGGAGCGTCGTGAGCGCCGGATACGGACTGGTCTGGATTGAAATGGCGGGCATCACGACGCCGTTCACGACACCGACCTTTCCCTTCCTGCAGACGGTCTCGCAGCGTGCGCTGGACGCGATCAACCCGGCCTTCGTCCTCGCGCAGGGACCCAGCGTGTCGCCGCTGGTCCCAACGCCGACCGCGGGGCTCGGGCAGGGAGTGTTCTCGGTCGACTCGACGCTCGGGTCCGGATACGCGCAGCAGTGGAACGTGTCGTTTCAGCGCGAGCTGACGACGAACACGACGTTCGAAGCGGCGTACGTCGGGTCGTTCATCACGCACGTGGGCATTCCGGACACGAACCTGAATCAACTGACCGCCCAGCAACTCGCGCTGGGCGCGTCACTGCTCGCGCGCGTGCCGAATCCCTACTTCGGCATCATTCCGCGCTCGTCGTCGCTGGGCGACCCGACGATCACGCTGGCGCAGCTGATGAAGCCGTACCCCGAGTACACGACCGTCAGCCTGTATCGCAACAACGTCGGCACGACGCGGTACGCCGGCCTCGAGCTGAGCCTCCGTCAGCGCCTGGCACACGGCCTCTCGTATTCCGTCGCCTACACGCGCTCGAAGCTGATCGACGACGCGTCGTCCGTGTTCGACGCGTCGATCCTGACCGGGCCCATCGCCAACTATCCGGTCGCCGACAGTTTCGACCGGGCGCTCGAGCGCGACTACTCCACCGGCGACATCCCTCACGACTTCGCGGCGTCGCTCGTCTGGGATCTCCCGGCCGGGCGCGGACGCGCGCGCGAGTGGCACGGCCTCGCCGGACTTGTCGCCGACGACTGGACGGTGGCCGCGTTCGCCACGCTGCAGTCCGGCGCGCCGATCGCGGTGACGCAGGCGACCAATTTCAACGCGTTCGCCGGCTTCGGCGTGCAGCGGCCGAACATCGTCGGCGACCCTGCGCTGCCCGCCGATCAGCGGACGCCGGCGCACTGGTTCAACACGGCGGCGTTCGTCGTCGCGCCGCAGTTCACGATCGGCACCGCGTCGCGAAATCCAATCCGCGGGCCGTCGTATCGCGACGTCGACCTCGCTCTCCTGCGGCGCGTTCCGCTCGGCGCGGCGTCGATCGAGTTACGGGCGGAGATCTTCAACCTGCTGAACACGCCGAACCTGGGCGCGCCCGCCGCCGTCGCCGGCGCGGCCAACTTCGGAACCGTCACGTCCGCGCTCGATCCGCGCGTCGTGCAGCTCGCGGCGAAGCTGCTCTTCTGATCGGCTCAGATGAACCAGGTGATCGCCAGTCCGGCGCTCGCCGCGAAGATGGCGGCCGTCGTGATCCAGCCGAGCGTGTTGATCGCGAGGCCGTTCGTGCGCTGGCCCATGATGCGGCGGTTGTTCGTCATCCGCAGGATCAACAGCATCAGCGGCGGCGTCGAGAAGCCCTGAACGATGCCGGACCACACGAGCACCTTCATCGGGTTCAGTCCGAGAAAGTTCAAGCCGACGGCAATCGCGGTGACGCCGGCGATCACGCCGTAGAACTTCCCCGCCTCGTGCGGCTTCGCGCCGAGGCTGTTGTGCCAGCCGAAGCTCTGCGACACGTCGTACGCCGCGCCGGTCGTCATCACCGGAATCGCGAGGAACCCGACGCCGACCACGCCGAGCGTGAACAGGATGCCGGCCGCGCGCCCGGCGAGCGGCTCCAGCGCTTTCGCCGCATCCGCGGCCGTCTGGATGCCGCCCTTGTGCGCGGCGAACAGCGTCGCCGCGGTCGACAGGATGATGAAGTACATGACGATGTTCGAGAACACCATCCCGTACAGGATGTCGCGGCGCGATTCCGCGAGCTCGCGGCGGCTCGCGCCGACGCGATCCCGCAGCCGCCGGCGGCCCATCGCGATCTCCTCCTCGACCTCCTGGTTCGACTGCCACGTGTACAGGTAGGCCGACAGACTCGTGCCGATGATCGCGACGAGCAGCGACAACGTCTCGCGGTCGAACCGCAGCGTCGGCACCAGCGTCCCTCGCAGAACCGCGGGCCAGTCGGGGTGCGCGAGGAATGCCGCGCCGACGTAGGCGAGCAGCACGAGCGCGAGCACTCGAAACACGTTGCGAATCGTCTCGTACGATCCCCACCACTGGAGGGCGAAGATGATCGCACCGATCGCCGTCACGAGGACTTCGAATCGCCACGGGATCAGCAACTGCAGCGCCGCCGCCATTCCGCCGAGGTCCGCGGCGGCCTCGAATGTGTTGCCGATGACGACGCCCACCAGCGTGATCCACAGGACGCGCCGCGCATAGTGCGCGCGAATGACGGCAAACAGACCCTGGCCGGTCACCTGGCCCAGCTTTGCCGACAGATACACGACGGCAAACATCATCGGGAAGGTGACAGGCGCGGTCCAGAGAATCGCCGGGCCGACGGCCGCTCCCGCCGCCGCATAGGTGCCGATCGCGGACGGATCGTCGTCGGCCGCGCCGGTGATCAACCCGAGGCCGACCGCGCGCGCGACGCCGTGCGATGCGGCCGGCCGACCCGTCGGGGCCGAATCGACGGCAGCCCGATGTTCGTCGGCGCGTCGCCGGGGAAGCGCGCTCATGCGGGGTCGCCACGCATGCGGTCGGCGGTGCAGAAACCAGGCCGGCCCGCATGGATGGTTGTACGATCCGGACGTGAAGCCTTCACGCAGGAACGACGAGCAATCAGCCACGGAGCTCATCTCGAACAGAATCGCGGAGCTCGGCGGATGGCGCGGGCAAACGCTCGCGCGCATGCGTCAGCTGATCCAAGAAGCCGACCCCGACGTCGTCGAGGAGTGGAAATGGGTGACCCCGACGAAACCGGGCACGCCGGTGTGGTCGCACGACGGGATCATCTGCACGGGTGAGGCGTACAAGAACGCCGTCAAGCTGACCTTCGCGAAGGGCGCGTCGCTGAAAGATCCTTCTCGTCTCTTCAACGCAAGCCTCGAAGGCAACGCCCGGCGCGCCATCGACATCCACGAAGGCGAACAGATCGACGCGTCCGCGTTCAAGGCGCTCGTCCGTGCGGCCCTTGCGCTGAACCGGGCCGCGAAATCGAAACGCGGCTGAGCGGCATGTCGACCTTCGCCGATCGGCGCGACGCTGGACGCGAGCTTGCGCCGCGGCTCGAGCACTTCCGCGGCCGACGCGACGTCGTCGTCCTCGGCCTCCCGCGCGGCGGCGTGCCGGTCGCCTTCGAAGTTGCCGAAGCGCTCGACGCGCCTCTCGACGTGTTCGTGGTTCGCAAGCTCGGCACGCCGGGTCAGCCGGAACTCGCAATCGGCGCGCTGGCGTCCGGCGGCGTTCGCGTCCTCAACGACGACGTCATCCGCTCGTACGGCGTGCCGGACAGCGAGATCGAAGCGGTGGCGCGCAGCGAGCTGGCAGAGCTGCAGCGCCGCGAAGACGCGTACCGCGAAGGCCGCGCGGTGACGGACCTGCGTGACCGCGTCGTGATCCTCGTCGACGACGGGCTCGCGACCGGCTCCACGATGCGGGCGGCGGTGCAGGCCGTACGCGCGCACGAGCCGGCACGCGTCGTCGCGGCGGCGCCGGTCGGATCGCCCGATGCGTGTCGGCAGCTCGCCGGACTGGCCGACGAAACGGTGTGCGCGCAGACTCCGGAGCGGTTCTCGGCCGTCGGCCTGTGGTATCGCGATTTTTCGCAGACGACCGACGACGAGGTCCGAGCGCTGCTGCAGCAACGCGCCGACCACTGCCGTCGCGGCTAGGACGACGCGCGGCGCCGCCGCTGACGCGTCCGCGCCGCTTTGCGCGCGGCGGCGCGGCGATCGGCGGGCGCACGCCGGTGTGCCGCGCTGCGCGCCTGCCGCGACAGCGACTTGCGCGACGCCGCGGAACGGCCTTCGCGTTTCAGCGCGCGCTTGACGGCGCGTGCGCGGCGCGGCGACCGGCGGCGGCGGTGCGACGCACGCGTGGCCGATGTGGCGCTCCGCTTCGTCGTCGCCTTCGCGCTGGCGGGCGGCGGCGGCAGGTGCACGCCGGCGCGACGCGCTTTCGACAAACCGATCGCGATCGCCTGCTTGGTCGACCGCGCCCCGTGCTTGCCTTCGCGGACGTGATGGATCTCTTCCCTGACGAACTCGCCGGCCTGCGTGGTCGCCGCCTTGCCTTCACGGCGATCTTCACGCGCGCGTTTCAGCGTTTGCTTTTCGGGCATGTCTCCCCCGCGGCCGACGTATGCAAGATTCGCGCGCGTTGTCACCGGCGAGCTGAGGCGTGGCAGAATGTCGCGCATGCGTCATACGGCTGCGGCTCTCATGTGCGCGCTCGCGCTGTGCGCGTCGGTGTTCCTGCGTGCGGGCAGTTCGATTCCCGACTGGGCGTACGCGATTCCACCCGCGCCGCCCGTTGGAGCCGCGCCGCCCCCCGCCGCGGCGCCTGATCCGGCGCCGCGTCAGCTGCCCGGCAGCACGCTGACCTTCACGCGTCAGCAGATCTCGGACGGATTCGGTCCGGCCGACTGGTTTCCCGGCGATCACCCGTCGATGCCGGACATCGTCGCGCACGGCCGGCGTCCGGACGTGCGCGCGTGCGCGCTGTGTCATTACCCGAACGGCAAAGGTCGTCAGGAGAATGCGGGCATCGCGGGGCTCCCCTCTTCGTACTTCGTCCAGACGATGGCCGACTTCCGCGACGGCCTGCGCAAGAGCGCGGAGCCGCGGAAGGCGAACACGAATCTGATGGCTGCCTACGCGAAGGCGATGACCGCCGAGGAGGTCAAAGCCGCGGCGGAGTATTTCGGCGCGATGAAGTGGACGCCGTGGGTTCGGGTCCTCGAGACGAACAGCGTGCCGAAGATGGCGAGCCGCGGCGGCATCTGGGTGCCGGTCGACGGCGGCGGCACCGAGCCCATCGGCACGCGGATCGTCGAAACGCCCGAGAACGTCGAGCGCACCGAGGTGCTGCGCGATCCGCGATCGGGGTTCGTCGCGTACGTGCCCGTGGGCAGCGTCGCCAAGGGCGAAGCGCTCGCGCGCGGCTGCGCCACGTGTCACGGTCCGTCGCTGGCGGGGCTCGGGCCGGTGCCGGGCATCGCCGGCCGATCGCCGAGCTACCTCGCACGTCAGCTGTACGACATGCAGGCGGGCGCGCGGCGCGGCGAGTGGACCGAGCTCATGAAGCCGATCGTCGCGAAGCTGTCCGACGCGGATCTCGTCAACATCAGCGCATACGTCGCGTCGTTGCCGGTGCGCGAGAACGGGAACACGCGATGACCAGGAACCGATCGATCGACACCGGCCGCCGTTCGCTGATCGCGGGGGCCGCCGCGACCGCCGTCGGCGCCGTTGCCCGCGCGCAGACGCCGAGGCCCGATACACACGTCGAGAACATCCCTCGCACCGACGCGAACACGATCACCGTCGAGCGTCGCGACGATGTCGTCCTGATCGGCCTGAACCGGCCGGCCATCTTCAATCGGCTGGACCCGCCCACACGCGCGCGATTCGCCGAGGCGATGTATCTGTACGAACACGATCCGACGCTGCGTGCGGCGGTGCTGTTCGGTCACGGCGAACACTTCTCGCGGGGGATCGACGTCGATGCGTCGCAGGCCGCGCTCATCGCGGGGCAGCGAACGCTTCCGTCGACCGATGTCATCGATCCGCTCGGCAATGCCCTTCCCCGTCGAACCAAGCCGCTCGTCGTCGCCGCGCACGGCGATACGTGGAACCTCGGTCACGAGCTGTATCTCGCTGGCGATATTCGAGTGGCGGCGGCCGACACGCGGTTCGGCCAGGACGAGAACACCCACGGCCGCTTCCCCGGCGGCGGCGCGACGGTGCGCTTCGTGCGCGAAGCGGGATGGGGCAACGCGATGCGCTACATGCTGACGGGCGAGCACTGGGACGCGAACGAGTCGCTGCGGATGCGGATCACCCAGCTGATCGCGCCCACGGCGCAGGACGCCCTCGACGCCGCGATCGGCATCGCACGGAAGATCGCCGCCAACGCGCCGCTGTCGATCACGGCGACGCTCGCGTCGGCGCACCAGGTGATCGATCCGGTCGAGGCCGACGCGCTCTCGAAGCTCGGCGCGCAGTACGCGGCGCTGTATCGCACCGAAGACTTCGTCGAAGGGCGCCGCGCCGAAGCCGAGGGTCGCGCGCCGCGATACAAGGGGAAATAGCATGCCCACCTTCACGCGACGCGACTGGCTCGCGACCGCCGGCGCCGCGGCGGCGCTGCTCCTCGACCGAAGCGGCGCCGACGCGCAAACGCCGCCCGGCCGCCCTGTCGTCTTCGCGCACACGACGGTGGTCGCCGTCGATCGCGTGCAGGACGACATCGCGCTCGCGGTGCAGGGCGATCGCATCGCCGCGATCGGTCCGACCGACGAGGTCCTGCGCCGGCATCCGGATGCCGAGGTGTATGACGGCCGCGGCAAGGCGCTGTTCCCCGGCCTGATCAACTGCCACGCGCATCTCGCCGCGACGCTCGAGCGCGGTTTCAACGAAGATTTCGGATTCCCGAACACCGCGCGGCTCGCCGTGCGCCCGGCCAGCCTCCTGCGCGGAGACGAGGCCACGTTGATGGTCACCGTGGGAGCGATCGAGGCCATCCGCACGGGCACGACCACGATCGTCGAGAACTCGAGCGGCATCGCCGCGCACGCCGCGGCGCTCGCCCGGACGGGCCTGCGGTGTGTGTTCGCCGAATCGGTTCGCGACAGCGAAAACGTGGCCGGCCCGATGTCGGCCGACGCGCTGCCGAAGAGCGAGGCGCCGCGTTTCTCGCCGAAACTGCGCGACGAGGGCATGCAGCGGATCGCCGACCTGTTCTCGAAGTGGCACGGCTCGAACGACGGCCGCATTCAAGTCTTCCCGGCCGCCGCGCTCGCCGAAACCTCGTCGCCGGAGCTGCTGCGCGCCGTCCGCGACTTCGCGGAGCAGCATGACACCGGCTACACGATTCATCTCTCGCAGAGCGTCGCCGAAGTCGAGTTCATGAAGCGCCACCACCGCCTCACGCCGCCGGCGTTTCTCGACGCGCACCGATTTCTCGGCCCGCGGCTCTTCGCGGCGCATTGCCGCTACGTCGACGCGGCGGACGTCGCGCTGCTCGCGAAGTCGAAGACGGTCGTCTCGCATCAGGCCGCGATGGCGGCGAACCGCGGCGTCATTCCGCCGATTCCGTCGCTGCGCGCGGCCGGATGTCCGATTGCGAACGGCACCGACAACAACACCAACGATCTGTTCGAGGTGATGCGCATCGCGCTGCTGACCGAGCGCATCCGCCGGGACGATGCGATGCCGGGGCTGCGTCCGCAGCCCGAGGACGCGCTCGAGGACGCGACGCTCGGCGGCGCGCACGCGCTCGGCCAGCGCACGCTCGTCGGCTCGCTCGAGGTCGGCAAGAAGGCCGATCTGCTCGTGGTCGACACCGTGCGCGCGCACCTGGTGCCGGCCGGCCGCATCGTGTCGGCGTGGATCCACAACGGTCAGCCGGCCGATATCGAGTCGGTGATGATCGACGGCCGCTTCGTGATGCGCGATCGCAAGGTCCTCACCGTGGACGAGACCCGAATCGTTGCAGATGCAGACAAAGTCGGCCGCCGCATCTGGACGGCGGTGAAGGCATCCGGACCCGTGGCGGTTCCGGGCCGACCGCAAACGCGCTGACGCCTATATACTCTGCATTCCGGAGGACCGCTCTCATGAGTGATGAACTGAAGACGCTGTTCCACGAATTCGATCGCGGCCGGCTGTCGCGCCGTCGGTTGTTCCAGGCGCTCGGGCTCGCCGCTGCCGGTGCCGCCGCGCTCCATCCCGCGGCGTCGTTCGCGCAGGGGCAGTGCGGCGGCGCGCGCGCGAACCTGCCCGAATGCGATCCGACGCCCGGCAAGCTGCCGTTCGAGCGCACGAACTGGAAGACGGTTTCGCTCCACCACTTCTCCTGCCAGTGCGTCGACTACCAGAAGGAAGCGGCGTGGTACCAGGCGCTGATGAACTGGAAGATCGTCGCCGACGACGGCCAGCAGGCAACGCTCGACATCAACGGATGGGGCGCGCTGGTGCTCCGCGGCGGTTATCAGGCGCCGCCGGCGCCGCCGACTCCGCCCCCCGACGCCGCCGCGCCGGCCGGTCGCGGCGGCCCGCGTCCGCCGCGCAACGCGGTGTTCGACGGCTTCTGCTGGGGCATCGAACCCTGGAGCGCGAAGACCGTCGAGGCGGAGTTGAAGAAACGCGGGCTGAACCCGGTCGCCGAGAACCACGGCGATTTTCAGAGCTTCCATGTGAAGGATCCCGGCGGCTTCAATCTCCAGGTCAGCAACGCGTCGCGGAAGAACCGGTACTTGCCGAGCGGCGTCAAATCGTCGGCGCCGGCGCCCTTCGCGTCGACGAACTGGAAAACGGTCTGGCTCGATCACATTTCGTTCGAAGTGCCGAACTACAAGGAGAGCGTCGCGTTCTACGATGCGCTGCTCGGGTGGAAACCGACCAAGGACGAGGGCAGCCAGAACCAGGTGGAGATCGGCGACATCGGTGACGCGATCGTCCGCCGCGGCGGCGGACGCGGCGGCGGCGCGCCGCGGACCGCAGGGATCGGGCACATCGCGTTCGGCATCACGCCGTTCGATGCCGACGCGGTGAAGGCGGAACTCGAAAAGCGGGGGCTGAACGCCCGCGAGGACACGGGCGGCCGCGGCGACATCCACACGGCCGCGTACAAGAGCTATCACACGACGACGCCGAACGGATTCGACCTGCAGATCAGCGCGACGACGAAAACGAACCGGAACCCGCTCGGCTAATCGATCCGAAGCGCCAGCGACGGATCCACCCGCGATGCTCGCCACGCCGGCCAGGCGCCGGCGAGCATCGCGACCACCGACAGCACCGCCACCGCCGAAGCGAACGCGACCGGATCGCGCGGCGTCAGCCCGTACAGCAGCGACGCGATCAGCCGCGCCGTCGGCATCGTCGCCGCGATGCCGACGCACAACCCGACGACGAGCAGCACCAGCGTTTCGCGCATGATCAGCCAGCGCACGTTCGCCGGCGACGCGCCGAGCGCGAGACGGATCCCGATCTCGTTCGTCCGCCGCGACACCGAGTACGACACCATCGCGTACAGCCCGAGGCACGCGACGGCGACCGCGAGCAGGCCGAAGGTGCTCGTGAGCGTCGACACGAGGCGCTCGCGCGCGATCGACCGCTCCTCGAGCTCGGCCAGCGTGACGACCTCGCGCACTGCGAGCCCGCGATCGGCTTCGCGGATCGCCGCACGCAGCCCCTCGGCGGCCTGCCGGACGTCCGACCGCGTCCGCACGTAGACGCTGCGCATCAACGTGTCCGGGTGCTGGCTGAAGGGATAGAACGCCATCCGCGGCGGCGTGTCGCGCAGGCCGTTGATGCGCGAGTCGCGCACCACGCCGACAATCTCGTATTTGTCGCCCTCGACGAAGACGCGGCCGATCGGATTGACGTCGCCGAAGAAGTGGCGCGCCATCGTTTCGTTCACGATGGCGACGCGCGGCGACTCCGGCGTATCCGACGGCAGGAAGTTGCGGCCGGAGACGACCGTCATGCCGAGCGCACCGAAATAGCCGTCGCTGACGTAGTCCTCCTGGACGTCGGCGTCGTCGCCGACGCCGCGCTGGCGGCCGGGCACGTCGATGTCGCTGATGCTGTGGCACCCGGCCATCGTGCCGCACATCGCGACGGCCGACGCCTGCGCGCCCGGGATCTCGCGCGTCGCCGCCAGCAGACGCTCGCGGAACGACGTCATCGTCTTCGGCGTGTAGCCGGCCATGCGCGGATCGAGCTTCGCGGTCACCAGGCGGGCGGCGTCGAAGCCGGGATCGATCGCGAGCAGGTTGTGGAGCGTGCGCACGAACATGAGGGCGCCCGCGAGGAGCACGAACGACAGCGCCACCTGGGCGACGACGAGCAGCCGGCCGATCGACAGTCCGCCGCTCGCCGCGACGACGCGGCCGCCGCTCTTCATCGCGTCGTGGACGTCGGCGCGCGAGAAGCGCAGCGCCGGCATCAGCCCGAACAGGACCCCCGTCACCATGGAAGCCGCGATCGCGAACAGCACGATCGGCCAGCTCGTCGACACGTCGAGCGACAGCGGCGCCGGGCCGTCCGACGCCATCCGCAGCAGCGCGTCGCTGCCGGCCTTGGCGAACAGCAGGCTGAGCACGCCGCCGACGAGCGACAGCGCCAGGCTCTCGGTGAGCAGTTGACGAACGAGCCGCCCGCGCCGGGCACCGAGCGAGAGCCGCAGGGCGAACTCGCGGGCGCGCGATGCGCCGCGCGCCATCAGCAGGTTGGCGAGGTTCGCGCACGCGATCAGCAGGACGAGCGCTACGGTCGCCATCAGCACGATAATCGCCGCGCCGAAGTCTTCGCGGAGCGACGACATGCCGCGCGACCCGTCCGCGAGCGCGGCGTGCGTGCGCAGCACGAACGCGCGCCGCTGCGGGTCGCTGATCTTCGCCGCCAGCGGCTCGAGGTCGCGGCGGAACGTCACGTCCATCGCCGACGATGCGACCGACCGCGGCGTGGGCGACGGCACGCGCGCGACGAGGGTGAGCCACGCGATCCGATCCTGCGGGCGCCAGGGCTGCGTCGATTTGGCGTCGCCGTCGATGTCGGCGTTCGCGGCGTACTTGACCTGCTGCTGCAGACCGGTCGGCACCCACACGTCGACCGGCTCGCCGATCCAGAAACCCTCGAACCGCGGCGCGGCGACGCCGACGATCGTCACCGGATACCCGTTGAGGCGAATGGTCGAACCGACGACCGACGGATCGCGGCCGAATCGCCGCGTCCAGTACCGGTCGCTGATCACGGCCACCGGAGCGCCGCCGATGTCGACGTCGTCCGCCTCGGCGAGGAGGCGTCCGCGCTGCGCCGCGACGCCGAGGACGCCGAACCAGCTGCCGCCCACGAGCTGGCCGAGGACGAGTTCCGCCTGATCGTCGGCGCCGGCCGTCACCTGCATGCGCGTCACCGCTGCCATCGCGCCCACGCGGCCGTGGACCGCCTGCAGTTCCGCCGCAAAGCGCTGCGCGGCGGGGTACGAAAAACGCGAACGCGCCTGCAGCATCTGGCCGTCGGTCGACGGCCCGGTGCGAACGGCGTACGACAGCTCCCCAGCGTCGGGCACCGGCAGCGGCCGCAACAGCAATGCGTCGACGACGCCGAAGACGGCGGTGTTGGCGCCGATCCCGATCGCCAGCGACAGCACCGCCGCGGTGGCGAAGACCGGCGCGCGCCGCATCGTCCGCGCGGCGTATCGCGCGTCCTGGACGAGATCCTCGAGCCATCGCGACCCGCGCACGTCGCGCGCCGCTTCCTTGATCGGCTCGATGCCGCCGAACGCGGCCATCGCCGTCCGGCGCGCATCGTCGGGCCGCATGCCGCCGGCGACGAGGCGCTGCGTCTCTTCGTCGACGTGAAAGCGGAGCTCCTTGTCGAGGTCGCGATCCAGCCGGTCGCGATGCCAGACGCGCATCACCCAGTTCATGCGCCCTCCAGAACCAGCGCGATCCCTTCGGTCAGGCGCCGCCAGCCGGCGATTTCGGTCTCGAGCCGCGCGCGCCCCTTGCGGGTCAGCTTGTACACCTTCGCCTCGCGCCCCGACTCCGTCTCGGTCCACTGCGCGTCGAGCCATCCTCTGTTCTCGAGCCGGTGCAGCGCCGGGTACAGCGAGCCCTGCGGGACGTGCAGCAGCGCGCGCGATGTCCGATTGATCTGCTGCGCGATCGCGTAGCCGTGGAGCGGCGACGCGTCGAGCGTCTTCAGAATCAGCATGTCGAGCGTGCCCTGGAGGAGGTCGGAGCGATCGGCGGCGGCCATGCCTAGGCATTCTACCGGTCACATAGGCAGTATGTCTAGGCGTGCGGTCGGCGCCGCGTGGAAGCCGCGGTAGCGGTCCACCACCCGGACGAGCGCGGCGCGCTCGGCTTCGGTCAGCCGCCGCTCGGCTCTGACGCGCACCGTGAGGTCGTTCCCGCGACGGTCGGGTTTCCAGTCGCCGACGACCAGGCCGTCGACGACGAGAGCCTGGGGGAGGATGCCCCACTTCGCGGCGCCGCGCGGAACGGCGGCCAGATCGCGGTATGCGACCAGGTACTCGTCGTACACCGGCAGCAGATGAACACGCGCCGACGGCGTCGCGCGGCGGCGGTGCGGCAGCGAAAAGTAGGTCAGCCCGTCGATCGACTCGCTTCGGCCGCGCACGATGTCGAGTCCGCGGCGCGCGTCGGCGGCCGTCAAGCCCGACCACCAGCTGAAATCGCGCACCGTCGCGGGCGCATGGCTCCGGAAGTAGCGGATCGTCAACTCCGCGAGCGCTTCGTCGCGCGACCGGCGCGTCGATTTCGGAACGCGGCGCTCGAACAGCACGTAGGTCGATTGCTTGCCGCGCCGCGGACCGCTGCAGATCAACTGCTCCACCTCCGCGTGCATGACGACGAGGGCGAGCGCCGTGCCGTTCAACGGCATCCCCGCCCGCGCGAGGTGGCTTGCGAGTTCGGGCCGCGTCTGGGCCGGCTGCGCGGCGAGCGCGCGTTCGATGACCGCCATCGCGCGGTTCCGCAGCGCGGCATGCGTCCCGAGTTGCGTGTGTCCCCAGTTCAGCGCGCGATGAACGCGAGGCGCGGTCAGCTCCAGCATCCAGCGGATGTCGTCCGGCGCGACGAAATGCCACGTCGGACGCATCACGTGCGTGCGCAGAATGCGGCCCTCGTCGATCGCGGCGGAGATCGCCGCGTGGGTGGCGCGACCGCGCAGCCGCGTCGCGAGCGCCCAGGTCGCGGCGCCGTAGTCCTGCGCCTGGACGGCGCCGAACCACGACACCACCGCGGCGGGATCGTCCGACGCGGGCCGCGCGAGATGCTGGTTCGCGAGCCGCGCGGCGGCGATGCGCGCGCGGGTCACGCCAGTTTGGCGAGCTGCGCCTCGACGAGCGGCGCGAGCGACGGGGTCGAGGCGAGCGGCGCCAGCGCCGCATGCGCGCGGCCGAGCGCGCCGGTTTCGACGTGGCGGAACGCGGCGAGGTACTGCGCCATGCGAGCGTCGCGTTCGACGATCGGCAGCCGGGCGATGGCCGACTTCAGCGCGCCCCAGCCCAGGTCGATCACGATCGGCGCCACCGTCATCAGATCGCCGGCAATCTGCGACAGTCCCGCGACCTGCTGCACGAAGTAGCGCTCGTCGAACCCGTGCGCGCCCGCCTCCGTGTCGGCCTGCGCGTAGGTCTGCGTCCAGCCGCCCGGCCAGTCGCCGGCGAGGCCCACGCCTGGAATCTTGTACGCGCGCCCCTTGTTCATCGGGCTCTTGACCGTGCCCTGGAAGCCGCCGTTCACGCCGGGGGCGACGTTCCCCGCCTTGACGTCCACTCTCGGCCAGCGGTTCCCGGTCGCGGCGCGCGCGATCGCGTCGACGAGCCACACGTTGTTGTTGTAGACGTCCATCAAGCTCGTGATCACGCCGCCGTCCTCGGGCCGCGCGCTCGAGTACGCGTAGTCGTTTCCCCCGGGGCCGGTCTCGATCGTCTGGCGTCCGCCCATGTGCTCGACGCCGATCGTCGCGACGATCGACCGCAGCTTGTCGGGATGGATCGTGTAGTAGTCGAACTGCGGCCAGCTGGCCTCGCCTCCGGGCATGAAGTGGCGGCAGTCGAAATAGAAGGTGAGCGTGCGAGCACGCGCGGACCTCGGCACGTGGTTGAAGTAGGAGAGGATGCCGAGCAGGCCGAGACCGCCGTTCTCTTCGACGAGCGACATGGCATCGGTGTGCGTCGCGATCAGGATCTGTTCGTCGTCCGGCGCGCCGTAGCGGCGACCGGGAAGGTGCGCGATGAACGCGCGGCCCGTGTCGCGCTGGAAGCGCGCGGTCAGCGTCAGCGTCGCCGTCTTCCCCGCCTTCGCGTCGCCGATCACCCTCGCGCCGTTGACGCGATCGAGCGTCAGCGTCGGACAGTTCACGTACGCCGCGCCGAGTCCGGCTTTGCCGTCGGCGGTGTACACGCTGCGCTGCGCCAGGCCGAACGCCGCGCCGGGCGACAGATCGTAGACGGCCACGATGCCCGCGGCGCGGTGCCGGATGCCGATCGCGGCGCACGCGCCGAGCTGGCCCCACACCCACCGGCAGTGATAGGAGCTCGTCACGCTCGGCGGCGGCGGCACGAACAGCGGCGGCCACTCGCCCGGCGAGCGCCACTCGTAGTCGGTCGGCGTGTAGTTGTCGAGAAACGTGTCGGAGTACGGCGGGTCGGGGTACGGCGCGGTCGCGAACACGAGAATCTTTCCGGCGATCGCCCGCGCGTCGGGCGGTTGCGCCGGATCGTAGAACAGCATCGGCGCCGTGATGCCTTCCTTCGGCGTGAATCCGGACGTCATCCCGTACGATGCGACGACCGGGACCGCCGTTCCATCGCTGACGAGCGCCTCGACCGCGACGCCCGATCCGTGGGCGTGCGTCCGGCGATCGGGCCAGTCTTGGACGATGTAGTGGTCGTACGGAATGTCGACCGAATCGAGATCGACGGCGCCGAGTTCGGGCAGCCTGGCGACCAGGAAATCGGTGAAGCGCTTCCAGCCGCTGCTGCCGGCGTAGGTCGGGCCGCCGGCGCTCTTGAAGAGGTTCCACTCCAGCGCCTGCTTCGGCGTGATCATCCAGGCGGGATCGATCGTCGTGGCGCCGTTCGCCGCGGCCCACGCGGAGCGCCGCGCGAGCACGCTGCCGGCCGTTGCCGCCGCCGCGGCCTTCAGGAACGTTCGTCTGCGATACGATTTCGCCATGCGTCGTCCCCTCGCCCTGCTGCTCGCGTCCATCGTCGCAAGCGCGCCGATGATTATCGCGCAGTCGCGGCCGCCCGGCCCGTCGCTGTTGATTCGCGGCGTCACGGTGATCGACGGGAGCGGCGGCGCGCCGCGTGCCGGCGCGAGCGTCTTCGTCCGTGACGGCCGCATCGCGTCGATCGGCCAGGACGCGCCCGACGCCGACCTGACCATCGACGGCCGCAGCCTGTTCGCGGTGCCGGGCCTGATCGATGCGCACGTGCACCTGTCGGGCGGGCCGCGCGCCGAGGTCGTCGAACGGCTGTCGCGGGTGCTGCGCGGCGGCGTCACCACCGTCTTCGACATGGCCGGCGACGTGCGGATGACGAGCGACCTCGCGCGCGAGTCGCTCGCCGGCGACATCGACTCGCCGGCGATCGGCTACGCGTCGCTGTTCGCCGGACCCGCCTTCTTCACCGATCCCCGCGTCGTCGCGGCGTCGCTCGGGTACCGACCCGGCGATGCGCCGTGGAACCGCGAAATTTCGAGCGGCACGGATCTCGTCCACGCCGTCGCTGAGGCGCGCGGCGCCGGCGCGACGACGATCAAGCTCTACGCCGCGCTCGACGCGCCGACGGTGCGGCGCATCGGCGAAGAAGCGGCACGGCAGCACGTCCGGCTCGTCGCTCACGCGACGGTCTTCCCGGCCAAGCCGTCCGATCTCGTCGGCGCCGGCGTCAAGATGCTCGCGCACGCGGCATATCTCGTGTGGGAAGGGATGCCGCCGAGCGCCGACTTTTCGAAACGCGCGCGCGGCGATTTCGCGGCGGTGCCGGCCGACGGTGCGGCGATGACGGCGCTGCTGCAGTCGATGCGGCAGCGCGACGTGGCGTTGAATCCGACACTGTGGATCTTCTCGAACGGTCCGGCGAAGGACGACCTTGCCGCCGTGCGGACGCCATGGATGAACGCCGTCACCAAGCGCGCGCAGGAGCTCGGCGTCACGATCGCCGCCGGCGTCGACGACATGATGTCCGACCGCGACCCGCTGCCGCTGCTGCATCGCGAGCTCGAGGCGCTGGTCCAGGGCGCGACGCTGACGCCGATGCAGGCGCTGGTCGCCGCCACCAGCGGCGCCGCGCATGCGATCGGGATCGACGACGAACGTGGAACGCTGGCGCCTGGCAAGATCGCCGACATCCTCGTCGTCGACGCCGATCCGGCGATCGACATTCGCAACACGCGTCGCATCCGCTACGTGATCAAGGGCGGCCGCCTCGTCCGCGGCGACGGAGCCTTGCGGTGAGCGCGATGACGCGGCGGGAGACGATGCGCGCGCTCGCGGTGGGCGCCGCGGCGCCGGCGATCCTGCGCGGACGGTTCACGCCGTTCGCGCAATCGAACGCGACGTATTCGGCGCGCGCGATCCACCTGGTCGAATCGAACGTCGTCGTCGACCTCCTCGACCAGTTCCAGTTCCCGGATTACGCGGTGAAGCCGCCCCGCATCGATCGATGGCTGACGACGCCCGGCGCGTTTACCGCCGACGACGCCGCCCGATACCGCAGCTCGGGGATCACGTGCTTCTGCCTCGGCGACGGCGCGCGCGGCTACGAGGACGGCGTCGAGCTGTTCGCGAAGTGGAACGGATTCCTCGCCGGCTACAGCGAGTGGTTGACGCGCATCGACAAGGCATCGGATTTCGCGCGGGCCAAGGCGCAGAGCAAGATCGGCGTCATGCTCACGCTGCAGGACTCGACGCATTTCCGGTCGCCGGACGACGTCGACGCGTTCTTCGGTCTCGGCCAGCGGATTTCGCAGCTCACCTACAACTTCAACAACCGCATCGGCAGCGGCTTCCTCGAGGAGCGGGACGGCGGCCTGTCGGTGTTCGGCCACGCGATCATGCGGCGGATGGAGCGCGTCGGCATGGCCGTCGATGTGTCGCACTGCGGCGATCAGACGACGCTCGACGCCCTGGCCGCCGCGACCAGGCCGGTTCTGTTCACGCACGCGACCGCGCGGGCGCTGGTCCCCGGACACCTCCGCTGCAAGACCGACGATGCGATCCGCAGGATGGCGAAGACCGGCGGCGTGATGGGCATCGCGATGATCCGCTTCATGGTGAAGGACAGCGAGCCCGTCACGATCGAGCACGTGCTCGACCATGTCGACTACGTCGCGAAGCTGGTCGGGATCGAGCACGTCGCGATCGGCAGCGACCTCGACGTGGTCGGCAACCCGAACGCGGTGAACGGCGGCGGCTTCGATCCGCGGTCGCAGCCGAACTTCTCGCGCTACCAGTATCACGAGGATCCCGACGGCGGCATCACGATCCGCGGACTGAATCACGTCAGGCGCGTGTTCGATTTCACCGAGGGGTTGATCCGGCGCGGCTACACCGATGCGCAGATCGCGGGCATCCTCGGCGGCAACGCGCAGCGCGCCCTGGCGGACATCTGGGCCCGGCCGTCCGGCTGACGACTTCAGGTACACTGCGCGACGTATGAAATCTCTCGCGCTCGCGCTCGCACTCGGAGCCGTCGTGTCCGCGCAGCAGCCGGCGCCGACGCCCAACCCGACCGACGTCAAACCCGGCAGCATCACCTGCGAGGATGTTCCGTATCCGTACCCGAGTTCGTACCTGCCGGTCACGCTGTACGGGCAGGATCTGCGCATCGCGTACATGGACGTGCCGCCGAGCGGTCCGGCGAACGGCCATACGGTGGTCCTGCTGCACGGCAACAATTTCGCCGGCTTCTACTTCGGCGGTCCCATCGATGCGCTGCGGCAGGCCGGGTTCCGCGTCGTCGTGCCGGATCAGATCGGATACGGCCGGTCGTCGAAGCCGATCATGCCGTACACGTTCGACGACATGGCGCGCAATACGCATCTGATCCTCGAGCACCTCGGGATTCAGAAGGCGATGGTCGTCGGGCATTCGATGGGCGGAATGCTCGCGGCGCGGTTCGCCACGCAGTTCCCCGATACGGTGGAGCGGCTCGTCCTCTACAACCCGATCGGTCTCGTCGACGGCCGCTACAACCGTCCCGCCGGCAACACGGAGGAGACCTACAAACGGACGCTCGCGTCGAACTATCAGACGGTGAGGTCGTCGCTGATGCGGTACGTCGCGCACAACCCGGCGGCATGGACGCCGCAGTTCGAGAGCTACGCCAGGATCCGCTACGCGTGGACGCTCTCGGCCGACTGGCCGCGGCTCGCGATGATCCAGACGCTCATCGGCGACATGCTGTACCGCGAGCAGGTGATCGACGACTGGGCGCACATCAAGGCGCCCACGCTGGCGTTCGGCGGCGCGGAGGACATGCTCGCCGGTTCGGCGAAGGTGTTCCAGGATCGGATGAAGTACATCGCCGACACGATTCCGAACGGCAACGGGCGGCTGCTGCTCCTGCCGGGACTGGGCCACGTGCCGCACATGGAAGCGCCCGATCGAACGTACCCGCCGCTCGTCGCATTCCTGAAGGAAGGGCTTGCGGCGCGCTGACGTTTCCCGCCGCTGGATCGTCCTCGTGCTCGCGCTCGCGGCGGTCCTGCGGTTCGTGCCGATCTGGTTCGGCCTGCCCTTCGAGTATGCGCGGCCCGACGAAGAGGTCACGATCGGCCACGCCGTCGACGTCCTCGGCGGCGACTTCAATCCGCGGTTCTTCCACTGGCCGTCGCTGACGTTCTATCTGCTGGCGGCGTGCTTCCGGACGGCGATCGCGCTGCGGCACCTCGTCGGCGTCGCGCCGCCGGATTACGTCGGCGATCTGCTGATCGCTCGCGGCGTCGTCGCCGCCGCCGGCACGCTGACGGTGGCGCTCGTCTACCTGCTGACGCGGCGGATCGGCGACGGCGCCACCGGCGGCGTCGCCGCGCTGTGTCTGGCGGTCGCGCCGCTGCACGTCCGCGATTCGCACTTCGCGATGACCGACATCCTGGCGACGTGCCTCATCGTCGGGTCGATGCTCCTGCTGGTGCGCGCCCTCGAGTCGCGCGCGGCGCGCGGGTTCGCCGCGGCAGGATTCGTCGGCGGGCTGGCGGCGTCGACCAAGTACAGCGCCGGCGCGATCGTCGTGTCGATGGCGGCCGCGCAGCTGTGGCTGGCACGCGAGTCGCCGCGCTCGTGGCGAACGTGGCGAACGTGGCTGCCGTCGCTGGCGTTCGCCCCCGCGTGCGCTGCGGGGTTTCTCCTCGGCACGCCGTACGCGCTGCTCGATCGCCACACCTTTTTCGAGGGGTTCACGTACGACGTCACGCATCTGTCGGAGGGACACAACAGTGTGCAGGTCGGCATCGGCTGGACGTATCACCTCACGCGATCGTTGCCGGCCGCGCTCAGCTGGCCGCTGCTGCTCGCCGGCACCGCCGGGTTCGTCCTCATGGCGGTTCGGCGCCGCGCGGCGGCAGCCGTGCTCGGCGCGTTCTGTCTCGCGGTCTACGCGGCGCTCGGCAGCGGCCACACCGTGTTCTTCCGCTACATTCTGCCGATCGTGCCGTTCCTGTGCGTGGCGGCGGCGTTCGCGATACGCGCGGCGACCCGCAGCCCGATCGCGCTCCTGATCGTCGTCCCCGCGCTCGTCACCAGCGTGTGGTCCGACACGCTGCTCGCCCGGCCGGACACGCGCGTGCTCGTGTCGCAGTGGCTCGCCGAACACGTCAAGCCGTCGGAGTCGCTCTACCAGGCGGGATCGAGTCTCAGCGACGCGCCGCTCGGCGCCCTCGCAACCCAGACGTGGCCGCGCCACGCCTTCGACGGAGAGTCGGGGCGCTTCATCGGCAGCAGCGACACGCTGCCGGACTGGCTGATCGTCCCCGAGTCGCCGCTGACGCTCTACTCCTCCGTGCCGGCCTCGCTGCGAACCGTCGCGTCGCAGCAGTACGAGATCGTGCATCGCGTCCGCGCGACGCGGCCGGACGTTCCCGATACGGGCGTCTACGACCTCGACGACGCGTTCTATCTGCCGGTCACCGGTTTTCACGCGATCCTGCGCCCCGGGCCGACGTTCATCATCTACCGTCGGCTCGCCCGGCGCTGATAGGATCTCCGCTCGATGGATGCCACGCGCGTCGCGGTCGTCACCGGGTCGGGCGGCACCGGCTGCGGCCGGGCGATCGCGAAGCGGTTCGCGCGCGACGGTCTCGCCGTCGTGGTGTCAGACACCAACGACGCGGGCGGACACGAGACGGTGCGCGTCATCCGGGAGGCCGGCGGCCGCGCCGCGTTCCAGCATGCCGACGTGGGCGACGACGCGCAGGCGCGCGACCTGATCGCGTTTGCCGTCTCGACCTTCGGCGGCCTGCACGTGCTGATCAACAACGCGTCGGCGCCGCATCCCCCGGTGGACGGCATTCCCGGCTGGTTCGATTCGATCCGAACGGATCTGTTCGGGACGCTGCACACGACGCGACACGCGATCGACGCGATGCGCACGAGCGGCGGATCGATCGTGAGCATCTCCTCGATCTCGGCGCTGTGGCGCGGCCGCACGACGCCGGGCGGCTTCCCGGGTTACGACGTCGCCAAGGCCGGCGTCCTCTCGGCGACCACCGGCCTCGCCAACGACCTCGCCCGACACGGCATCCGCATCAACTGCCTCGCGCCCGGGTGGATCGACTCCGACGGGCCGCGGCAGTACTGGGAATCGCTGACGCCCGAACAGCGCGTCGAGCGCGGCGTGCCCGCCCGCCTGCTGAAGACGACCGACGTCGCGGACATCGTCGCGCGCATCGCGCACGACGAGTCGTTGAACGGGCGGATCGTGGTCTGGTGGTCGGAGGATCGCCCGCGGCTCGTCGCGTGGGGCGACCGCGGCTATCGCGACTTCACGAACTTCTGAACCCGCTTCCCGTTCCCGACCTCGGCGGTGTAGACGTTGCCGTGCGAGTCGGTCGCCACGTTGTGGAGGAACACGAATTCTCCGGCGTAGTGGCCGATGCGGCCGAACGCGCCGACTTCGTCGAGCGTCTTGCGGTCGAAGATGTGGATGCGGCCGTTGCCGGCATCGGCCAGATAGAGCAGGTCCTGCTGCGGATCCGGTGAGAACGCCACGGAAAACGACGTCCCGAGCAGCTTGGTCTGGCGCTCGACGAAGATCTCGCGCGTGAACGTGCCGTCCACGGTGAACACCTGCATGCGGTTGTTCATCCGATCGGCGACGTAGACCAGGCCGTCGTCCGACACACGGATGCCGTGCACGAGATTGAACTGCTGCGGGCCGGGCCCTTCCGGCCCGAGCTTGTTCGGCGCGCCGTCGTCGGGCTTGTTGCCGTACGCGCCCCACATGCGTTTGAACGCGCCGGTGTCGGCGTCGAGCACGATGACGCGCCGATTGACGTAGCCGTCCGCGACGAACACTTCGTTCGTCTTCGGGTACACGTAGATGTCGGCGGCGTTGTTGAAGTTGTCGGTGTCGAGGCTGCCCTTGCTCATGCCGCGGTGGCCGATCTGCATCAGGAACTTCCCCGCCTGCGTGAACTTGAGAATCTGGTTCTCCTTGCGCGTCGGCAGCCGCGGACCGCCGGCCGAAGAGATCCACACGTTCCCTTTGTAGTCGACGTGAATGGTGTGCTCGTCGGCGGGCCACTCGTAGCCCTCGCCGGGTCCGCCCCATCCCTGCACGTAGTTGCCCGCCGCGTCGAACTCCATCACCGGCGGCGCCGGATGGCAGCACGGCGCCTCGGGATCCTTCGCGACCTCGTCGCTCGCGAGCGACCACGGCCGCTGGATGATCCACACGTGGTCGCGCGCGTCGACGGCGAGTCCGGCCACCTGCCCGAGCATCCACTGCTTCGGCACTTTCGGCCACGCCGGATCGACCTGGAACGCCGGGGCGCGCCGTTGGGCCTCCGCTGCCGGCTCGAGGCGGTGTTCCGCATACGCCAACGCGGCGAACGCCGCCGCCAGCACGAATCCCTTCGACGCGATCGTCATGCCCGACATCCTACGCTACTGCCGGATTCCCGGCACCGGCCCCGCCGACGCGGACGATCCGGAGCAATGTCGTGTGGCCGTCCGCTTGCAGCCGGCCCGGCGGGACGGCCCACATGCCTGCAACGCTCGATCGTCCGAAGCCCGCGCTGTCTCCGGAATACTGCAAGGGTTGCGGCCGCTGCATCGACGCATGCGCCCACCGCTGCATCGAACCGGGCGCGACGGTGCATCAGGCGACCGGGCTCGTCCCGGTGACGCTCGTCAACCTGGATCGATGCACCGGCTGCGGCCTCTGCTTCGACGCCTGCCCCGAGCCGTTTGGCCTTCGGCCCGAAGGCGCCACGATCCTCTCTCGACCGCAACCCGCCGCGGTGCCGATCCCCGACACGTTCGCCGACCTGCCGTCGAGCGAGCCGCTGGTCGTCAAGGGGATGTACGCGTCGGCGATTGGCGCGCTGCTGGCCGGCTGTCGTCATTTCTTCGGCTATCCGATCACGCCGTCGACCGAAGGCGCCGAGCTGATGGCGAAGCTGCTGCCGCGCCTGCAGGGTGAATTCGTGCAGGCGGTCAGCGAGGTCGCCGCGATCAACATGATGTACGGCGCCGGCGCCGCCGGCGTGCGGTCGATGACCTTCACCTCGTCGCCCGGCTTCAGCCTGATGCTCGAAGGCCTCTCCTACATGATCGGCGCGCAGGTGCCGGGCGTCGTGGTCGACGTGATGCGCGGCGGCCCCGGGCTCGGCAACATCGGGCCGGCGCAGAGCGACATCAAGCTCGCGTGCCACGGGCTCGGCCACGGGGACACCCGCGCGATCGTCCTCGCGCCGTCGACGCCGCAGGAGATGCTCGACCTGACGATGCTCGCGTTCGATCTGGCGTTCAAGTACCGCAACCCGACGATCGTCCTCGCCGACGGATATCTCGGCCAGATGACCGGCAGGGTCACGTTGCCGCCGCGGCTCGTCGTCCCCGGCGTGCCGGCGTGGGCCGTCGCCGGCGACGCCGCGCACCGCCGCAATCTCGTCTCGTCGATCTTCCTCGACTACGCGGACCTCGAAGTCGCGAATCAGCATCTCTTCCGCACCTACGAGCGCATCGACGACGAGGAGCAGCGCGCCGACCTGTTCGAATGCGACGACGCGGAGTTCGTCATCGTCGCGTGCAACACGCCGGCGCGGATGGCGAAGGGCGCGGTGCGGACGCTGCGCAGCCGCGGGATCAGGGCGGGCCTGTTCCGGCCGCTGACGCTGTGGCCGTTCCCGATCCGTCTCCTCGCGCCCATCCTCGACAGCGCGGCGCGCGTCGTCGTCGTCGAGGCGAGCGGCGGCCAGCTGGAGAACGAGCTGCGGCTCGCGATGTCGCGCGCGGAGACACGGCACATCGAAATCGATCGGGTCACGCGACTGGGCGGCATGATTCCGTCGCAGGACGACATCGTCGAACGCGTGGTGAGCCGGCTATGAGCACCTTCTACGACCATTTCGAACGCCACGCGGGCGGCGAGGGACTGAAGGCGCACAGCACGCACTACTGCCCCGGCTGCGGCCACGGCCTCGTGCACAAGTTCGTCGCCGACGCGATCGAATCGCTCGGCGTGCAGGACCGAACGGTGGCGATCTCGCCGGTCGGCTGCGCCGTGTTCCTCTACTACTACCTGGACGTCGGCAACGTGCAGGCGGCGCACGGCCGCGCACCCGCGGTCGCGCTCGGCCAGAAGCTCGCACGGCCCGATTCGATCGTCGTCAGCTACCAGGGGGACGGCGATCTCGCGTCGATCGGTCTCGCGGAGATCATGCACGCCGCCGAGCTCGGCATCCCGATCACCGTCGTCTTCGTGAACAACGCCATCTACGGCATGACGGGCGGTCAGATGGCGCCGACGACGCTGATGGGACAGAAAACGGCGACGAGCCCCGCGGGGCGCGAGCGGATCATGGGCCAGCCGCTGCGCATGTCGGAGCTGATCGCGCAGCTCGACGCGCCGGTCTACGTGGAACGCGTCGCGCTCTTCGACGCGAAGCAGCGCGTGAAGGCCCGCAGAGCGATCGAGAAAGCGCTCCGGCTCCAGATCGACAACAAAGGCTTCGCGTTCGTCGAGGTGCTGGCCGAATGCCCGCTCCACCTCGGGCTGACGCCGGAAGAGGCCGAACGCTGGGTGAAGGACCGCATGGTGCCGGTCTACCCGCTCGGCGTAAAGAAGGACGTCACCGCCACGCGTGAGCCGTGGCCGCCGTTCGCCGCGCCCGCGTTCGATGCCGCCGGGGTCGCCGCGGTCCTCGGCGCGTCCCCGGAGCGCGCCGATCGATTCTGCGCCGCGTTCCCGCGCGAGCGGTGGGGATCCGACATCGCGCTGAAGCTCGCCGGCGCGGGCGGCGACGGCGCGCAAACGGCGGCGATGATCATCGCGCGCGCGGCGATCAACGAAGGGTTCGACGCGACGCACATCCCGAGCTACGGCCCGGAGTCGCGCGGCGGCACCTCGTACGCCGACGTGCGCATCGCCGAAGACGAGGTGCTGTCGCCGGCGGCGCCCGCTCCGCACGTCCTGGTCGCGTTCAACGCGCCCAGCCTCGCCAGGTTCGGCCCGACGGTCGCCGAACGCGGCATCGTGATCTACGACAGCACCGTCGTGCCGACGCCGCCCGAGCTTCCCGGCGTCGCCGTCGTGCCGGTGCCGGCGACAGGGATCGCGAACGGCCTCGGCAAACTGATGATGAAGAACATGGTTGCGCTCGGCGCGCTCGCGGAGGCGACCGGTCTGTTTCCGATCGACACGTTCGCGACCGCGATCCGACAGGCGCTCCACGCCAGGCCGGCGCTGATCCCGGCGAACCTCGACGCGTTCGAGGCGGGGCGCCAGGCGGTCCACGCGCACGAGGCGTGCTGCGCGGAACTGCAGGGCGACGGCGCTCCGTGCGCCGGCGTGCACGTCGCGTGCGAGGAATGCGAGCGCGCCCATTGACGTCGAATGGATGCCGTGCGCTACGGTGAGAGCGTGACCGAGAGCGCCGCCACCGCACTCCCCTGGGCCGACCGCGCCGTCAGCGCGGACGAAGCCGTCGCGTGCGTCGGCAGCGGCATGTCGGTGTTCATCCACGGCGCCGCCGCGACACCCACGCCGCTCGTCGACGCGCTGAGCCGCCGGCTCGACCTGGCCGACGTCAAGCTCTATCACCTGCACACGACCGGCGACATGCCGTGCATCGAACCGCGGCATCGCGGCCGGTTCCTGTCCATCTCGCTGTTCGCGGGGCCGCCGGTCCGCAGCGCGATCGACGAAGGGCGCGCCGACTACGTCCCGATCTTCCTCTCCGACATCCCCGGGTTGTTCTCGTCGCGCCGCGTGCCGCTCGACGTCGCGTTGCTGCAACTGTCGCCGCCCGATCGCCACGGCTACTGCACGCTGGGAACGTCGGTCGACACCGCCCTCGCTGCGGCGCGATCCGCGCGGTTCGTCGTCGCCGAAATCAACGAGCGCATGCCGCGGACGCACGGCAACACGCTGGTGCCGGTCTCGAAGGTGCACGCGCTCGTGCACACGTCGCGGCCGCTGTTCGAGCATCCACCGGCGCCGCCGTCGCCGGTCGAAGACGCGATCGGCGAGCACATCGCGCGGCTCGTCCCGGATCGCGCGACGCTGCAGCTGGGCATCGGCGCGATTCCCGAGGCGGCGCTGCGCCGGCTCGTCGACAAGCACGATCTCGGCGTCCACACGGAGATGTTCTCCGACGGCATCCTCGATCTCGTGGCCGCCGGCATCGTC
The DNA here is from genome assembly GCA_035650895.1 of Vicinamibacterales bacterium. Classification (GTDB taxonomy): domain Bacteria; phylum Acidobacteriota; class Vicinamibacteria; order Vicinamibacterales; family CAVVIG01; genus Gp6-AA45. The sequence continues at coordinate 74,480 of DASRGT010000017.1, read as the reverse complement.
ACGAACAAGTTCAAGAAGGTCCATCCCGGGCGGATCGCGACGAGCTTCGTGATGGGATCGCAGCGCCTGTACGATTTCGTCGACGACAACCCGTTCGTCGAGTTCTTTCCGTGCGATCACACCAACGACACGGCGGTGATCCGCAAGAACGATCTCGTCGTGGCGGTGAACTCGGCGCTCGAGGTCGATCTCTCGGGCCAGGTCGTCGCGGATTCGATCGGCGCGCGGATCTACTCGGGCATCGGCGGGCAGATGGACTTCATCCGCGGCGCGGCGCTCTCGCCCGGGGGGCTGCCGATCATCGCGCTGCCCTCGACCGCCGCGGGCGGCACGGTGTCGCGCATCACCTCCGCCATCCGCGCCGGCGCCGGCGTCGTGACGACGCGCGGCCACGTGCACTGGGTCGTCACCGAGTTCGGCGCGGTGGATCTGTTCGGCAAGACCCTGCGGGAACGTGCCGACGCGCTGATCGGCATCGCCCACCCCGATTTCCGCGCGCAGCTGCGACGCGAGTTCGCGTCAACGCGGCGGGTCGTGCTGCCAGGGTCCGACTGAGGACGCTGCGGCGCGCGCCGGCGGCACCAGCTGCGGCAACACCGCGCCGATGCGATCGCGGATGACCGCATCCGCGATGTCGTCGAACGGCGTCGGCTCCGCGTTGACGATCACCACGCGCGCGCCGGACGACCGGGCGACCGGCACCGCGCCGGCGATCGGATACACCTGCAGGCTCGTGCCGATCGCGAGGAGGACGTGCGCCTCGGACGCGGCGCGGAGCGCCCGATCGATGACCGCCGGCACGAGCGGTTGACCGAACGAAATCGTCGCGCTCTTCAGAATCCCGCCGCATCGCTCGCACGGCGGATCGTCCTCGCCGGCGCGCACGCGATCGAGGACCGCCGGCATCGGTCCGCGCCACCCGCACGACATGCACATCGCGTCGCGCATCGTGCCGTGGACTTCGATGACCTTCGCGGGCGAACTCCCCGCCAGCTGATGGAGACCGTCGATGTTCTGCGTGACGAGCGCATGCAGCGTGCCGCGCCGTTCGAGATCGACGAGCGCGCGATGGCCGGCGTTCGGCTGCGCCGACCACGCCGGATGATCGAGGCGGCTCTGCCACGACAGCCGGCGCACCTCGGGGTCCGACATGTAGAAGTGGATGTTCGACATCCGCTCGGCCTTCGGGTTCGTCGTCCACAGCCCTTGCGGCCCGCGGAAATCGGGGATGCCCGATTCGGTCGAGATGCCGGCACCCGTCAGCGCGACGACGCGATCGGCAACGTCGATCCAACCGCGCACGTCGGTGTAGTGTGTCAACACACGTCTATGTTGTTCAAAATCCGCGGCCACGATCAATCGAATCCCGCGCTGCTGCTCGTCAGCGGCGCCGGCCTTCACCTGTCGCGGATGGCGGAGTTCTTCGCGCCGTGGGAATCGTCCTTTCGCCTCGTCTATTGGGATCAGCCGACGGACGGCGGGGTGACGCTCGATCGGCTCGCGGTCGACGGCCTCGCGGTCGCCGAGGCGGTGCGCGCCGCACTCGGCGGCACGGCGCCGATCCTCCTCGGCACGTCAGGCGGATCGATCGTGGGGCTGAAGATGGCGAAAGCGCGGCCCGACCTGTTCGCCGCGTACGTCGGCACGGGCCAGATCGTGCGCGGCACCGACATCACCGACTCGCAAGAGGGGCTCGTGTTGACGCCGGCGGAACAGGCCGCGTTCGCCGCGATCCCGCGCACCGGCACCGATCAGCGCGCGCAGGCGACGACGATGTACCTGCAGCTGCGCGACGAGATCGCGGCCTTCGACGCTCGGGCGCTCGGCCTCGAATACTCGCTGCCCATGTTGTTCATCCAGGGCGATCTCGATCGCTACACGCCGACGAGCGTCGTCGCCGACTTCGAACGCGACATTGTCGCCCCGAGGAAGCGCCTGGCGATCGTCGAAGGCGGCGGCCACGCGGCACTCTTCATGCGCGAGGCGTTCGCGAACGCGCTGAACGCCGTCCTCGGCCCCGTCGGCGGGTGACGCCGCCCGGTCGACTGCGAGCCGTCGCGCGCTCAGAGATGCCCGTCGGCCGGACGCTTCGGGCTCGTCTCCCAGTTGTCCTTCGCCGGCTCGTCGCGCCACCAGGCGGGCAGCGGCATCATCATCGATCGCGACAGGCCCGACACGAACGGTTCGTACGAGCGACGCAGCTCGCGCAGCTGCGCGTCGGCCTCGGGCGAGCGTCTCGGCCGCAGGCCCGCCGCTTCCAGATGCCGGCGCAGGCGCTCGAGCGCCTCGTCGTCGAGCCGATCGCACGAAAAATCGGGATCGGCGCGGAACACCTGCGAGAGATCGACCGCCGCATGCCGGGCGATCGCGAATGTCGCCCGCGCCTGCCACGACGGCAGGCCGTCGATGCCGACACGCAGCAGCGCCGTCAGGTCGAGGACGGTCGTCAGGGCCGAGACCCACGACTGGCGTTGATGCTGCGACCGGAAGTAGGCGACCACCGGGTACGAGATCCCGCTCTCGAGCAGCTCCGAGCACCACACCTCCCAGTCGCGCAGGAAGTGCTCGAGCGCGGGCAGCTCGCCGGCGCGCGCGAGTCGTCGCAGCACTTCGCCGGCGGCGGGCGGCGAGCCCGCCCACGCGTCGAGGAGCGTCAGCCGCACTTCGCGGCGCGAGAACGACTGATACAGCACCGGAAAGTACGCCAGCACCAGCGCGAGGAACCCGAATCCCATGCCGCCTTCGACCACGGCGAGCACCCGCGCGAGACCGCTGACCGGGTGCAGCGTGTCGAAGCCGAGGGTGAAGAACAGCGTGCCGCTGATGAAGAGCGCGTCGCCCGCCGAGAGCGCGTCGGCGCTCCACTGCAAGGCGCTGAAACTGAGGATCAGCGCGGCCGCCCACACGGCCAGCAGGCCGAGCAGCGAAAACGGTCCGAACACCGCGAGGAACCGTTCCCGCCGCGCGACCCGATCGACGCGGCGCGCGAAGGCCGTCCACGCCCGCCACGTCGCCTGGAAGTACACGCGCGTGAGACGAAACCGCCACGACACGGAGCGCGGCAGCACGACGGTCTCGAACGCGTCGATGAGGACGAGCGCGACGAGCGTGACGCCGGCGACGGCGGCAACGACCCGCATCCGTTCAATGCTACTCGGTCCGTCGGAAGGTGAGCGGCAGCTCGGCGCCGTTCTGGCGGAACGTGCCGGCGAGCTCCCCCGATGCGGTCAGCGATCCGGCGAACGAACCCTCCACGGCGGGCGACTCGAAGGTGACCGCCGCGGCGGTCTGCGCGATCGCGAGCGGGATCCGCAGCCCGCCTTCGTCGAGGTTGACGATTTCGGCGCGCGCGAAGCCGTCGGCATCGTTGTGCACGGTCAGCACGACGTGCAGATCGCCGCCCGTGTCGGCGAGCGTGCCGCGCCACGTGCCTTCGAGCTCGGCGCCGACGCGGGGGCTGGCCGGCGCCGGCGTCAACCGCGCGTCGCCCGTGCGCGACAACGCGAACGGAAACGCATACGTCGCCAGGCGGAACGTGCCCGTCATCGACTGCCCGTCGTCGGCCACGCGCGCCTCGAGGAGCTGATCGGTGCGCGCGCCGAAGATCAGCGTCGCGCCGTCGACCGTGATCGTCGTCAGCGGAAGCGCCCGGAGACGCTGCGAGGGGATGGTGATGGCACCGACCATCGCGCCGGTCGATCCGGCGAGATCGATCTGGAACGCGATGTTCCCTTGCGGCGTTTCGACCGACCCTTCCCAGTGTCCCGCCGGGTTGACCGAGGCGGCGACGGCGAGGGCGAGGAGAACGGATGTCATGTCACACCTCCATGTTGTTGACGTTGGCGAGCGTCGCGGAGAGCATCGCGGCCGACGCCGCCACGCTGACGAGCAGTCCCGGCCACGGCAGCGCGCCCGTGCGGAAGTAGGACTCGGCGGTGATCGCGCCGAAGATGCCGAAGCGCGAGCCGCCGGCCGCCATCGCCTCGGCACCCGCCATCAGCACGGCGACGCCGCAGGTGATCAGCGCCGGCCGCCAGATGTCGCTGAACAGCGTCGACAGCAGCAGCGCCAGGCAGTAGAACATCGCGCCGCCGACAAAGACGCAGGCGGCATGCACCGCCGCGTCGGCAAGGCTGTAGCGCTCGCCGATCGCGGGCGACAGCACGACGATGAGCAGCGACGGGACGAGCGCCAGCGCAAACAGCTCCGCCAGCCCGGTCAGGGCGCGAACCTCGACGAGATCGCGGCGGCGCACCGGAAGCGACAGCGTGAAGAGGGCGCCGGCGCCCGTCGATCGCGCGAGCAGGCCGCCGCTGCCGAGCAGCGCGGCAAACAGCACCCAGGTGTGCGCGAAGTTCTGGCTCACCCACTGGTACCAGACGAACCCGCGGTAGTCCCGCTGCACCTCGATCGCGTGCTCGATGGCGCGCGCGAGGCGCCCATCCGCCGTACCGGCGCCGACGGACGCGGCGAGCGGCATCAACCGCCGCATCGCCGGGTACTGCATGACGATGCCGCACGCGAGCACGAGCAGGATGGCGAAGCCAATGAGGAACCGCCACCGCGTTTCGACCCACGATTTCTGCCACAGCATGGCTATGCCTCCTCCGCGTGGACCGTGTCCAGAAAGATGTCCTTCAGCGTGACGGGCGTGACGTCGATCGCGACCGGCTGCAGCGCGTGGGCCTCGGCGACGAGCGCGTCGACGCCGCCGCTGCACAGCAAGGTCAGGACGCGCCCCTGCCGCTGCAGACGCGCGACGCCAGGCGCGCGAAACGACACGGCCGGCGCGTCGCCGTCGAAGACGAACTGCACGCGCCGGTACTGCGCGCGCAGATCGTCGAGCGCTCCGGCGACCACGGTGCGTCCGCGATCGACGATCGCGATGTGGTCGGCGATCTGCTCCACCTCGGCGATCTGGTGCGACGAGAAGAAGACGGTGACGGCGTCCGCCGCGGCATGCGCCACGAGCGCCTGCAGCACGTCCTCGGCGGCGGCCGGATCGAGACCCGACGTCGGTTCGTCGAGGATCAGCAGTTCCGCGCCGCGGCACAACGCCAGCAGCAGCGCGAGCCTCGAGCGCGTGCCGCGCGAGAGCGTCTTGACCTGCGCGTTCGGCGACAGGTCGAACGCGCGCCGGTATCGCTGCTCGAGCTCCGATCGCCAGCGCGGATAGAAGCTGGCCGTGAAGCGGACGATCTCCTCGACCGTCATGGAGTCGTAGAGGTCCTTTTCTTCGCTGACGAACGCCGTCCGCCGCCGGATGTCGACGGCGTCGGGCGATGCGGGGATGCCGAGCACGCGCGCCGCTCCGCTCGTCGCCCTCGCCATCCCCAGCAGCACCTTAATCGTCGTCGTCTTGCCGGCGCCGTTCCGGCCGAGGAAGCCGAAGATCGATCCGGCCGGCACGCCCAGGTTGATGCCGCGCAGCGCCTCGACGTCGCCGTAGCGCTTGCGGAGGTCGACGGTTTCGATCGCGAGGACGTCAGACACTCTCGTCTCCTTTGCGCGCGAGTCCCGCGAGCTCCGCTTCGAACAGCCGGCGGATCTCCTCGTCGGTCAGGCCCCGCGCCCGCAGCTTTTCGATCGTTCCGCTCACCACCGGCTGCGCGCCGCGCAGGCGGTCCGAGGCTTTCTTGTCGCGCGCCTGCGCCGACACGAACGCGCCGGCGCCGTGCCGCAGCTCGAGGACGCCCTCGTGCTCGAGTTCGCGATACGCCTTCGCGATCGTGTTCGGGTTGACGACCAGCTCTTCCGCGAGCGGCCGGATCCCCGGCAGCTGCTCGCCAGGCCGCAGCGCGCCGGTTTCGATGGCGTGCTTCACCTGCTCCATCAACTGGAGGTAAATCGGGACGCCGAGCGACGGGTTGGGGCGGAACAGCGTCACTGTGCTACTGAACTAGTACAGTAATACGGATTCCGGTGTCAAGCGGTTCCCCGTTTCGCGCTAGAATCTGCGGCATGTCGAATCCGCACACTCGGCGTGACGTCCTCAAAGGTGGTCTGGTCCTGGCCGGTCTCTCCGTCGCCGGGCTGCCGGACTGGGTCGTGCCCGCGATGGCACAGGGCGAAACCCTCGTCCCGTTCACCGACATCCCGGAGAACGTCCGCTGGGACACCCCGCCCGATCGCCGCATGCTGGACGTGCGCACGATCGAGGGGCCGTTCGTCGCGAAGGACAAGTTCGCCACCACGCAGCACTACGGCCACCCCGACGTGGATCTCGCCTCCTACAAGCTGAAGGTGTCGGGGCTGGTCGATCGGCCCAAGCAGCTCACGCTCGACGAACTGAAGAAGATCGGCTCCACCGATCTCGTCGCCGGCTTCGAGTGCTCGGGCAACCGCGGACCGTTGCAGGGCCTGTGCGGCAACGCAAAGTGGACCGGTGTCTCGCTGAAGACGCTGCTCGATTCGTGCGGCGTCAAGCCCTCGGCGCGCGAGTTCGTCTTCTTCGGCGCCGACCACGGGACCGAAGACGTCGAGTGGCGCACGCAGAAGTACAACATCGACGTTCCGTTCGGCCGCAGCCTGAACCGCGAAAAGGCGCTCTCCTCCGAGCCGTTCCTCGCCTGGTCGCTCAACGGCGAGCCGCTGACCAAGCACCAGGGCGCGCCGCTCCGCCTGATCGTGCCCGGCTGGTACGGCGTCGCCAACGTCAAGTGGCTCTCGCAGATTCACGTCCAGGAAGATGCGTACCTCGGCAAGTACCAGGCCAGGTGGTACCGCACCGTGCGCGGCGAGATGATCGACGGCGAGATGAAGTACATGGAAACGGCCGTCACGCACATGAACCTCAAATCCTTCGTTGCGCGCGTAACGAAGAGTGGAAAACAGTGCACGGTCACCGGCGTCGTGCTCAACGACGGCACGCCGATCAAGTCGGTCGAGGTGAAGGTGGACGACGGCGCGTGGCAGCCGGCGACGCTCGACCCGGCGACCGCCAAGGAAAAGTTCGGCTGGAAGCTGTTCCACTACACGTGGAACAACCCGACGCCCGGCGCGCACACGCTGGTGTCGCGCGTCACCGACGCCGCCGGCAAAGTGCAGCCGACCGCCGAGGACCTGAAGGACAAGAAATCGTTCCTCGAGGAGAACTCGCAGGCGCCGCGCAAGGTCATGATTTCGTAGGCCGGTCCCACCCCCAGCGGCCGGCCGGGTAACGCCCATGGAACCCGATCGGGCGACGTTCGCGTCGCTCTACGCCGAGCTGCATCGCATCGCCCGGCGGGAGGTCGGCCGTCAGGGCCGCGCCGCCCGCGTCAGCGCAACGACGCTGCTGCACGAGGCCTATCTCGACATGGCGGAGCGGCAGCTGCCCCGGTTTCCCGACGAAGCGCGCTTCATGCGCTACGCCGCGCGCGTCATGCGCGGTGTCATCATCGACGACCTGCGCGAGCGCCAGGCGGCCAAGCGCGGCGGCGGCTTCGTCCTGACGACGCTCGGCGACGCCCCGGCGCAGCGCGGGGCCGACGCACGGCAGCTGAGCGCGATCAGCGACGCGCTCGACGAGCTGGCGAAGACGGACGCGGCGCTCGCCGAGGTCGTCGACCTGAAATTCTTCTGTGGCTTCTCGTTCGGCGAGATTGCCGCGATGCGAGGAACGTCGGAGCGGACGGTGCAGCGCACCTGGGACAAGGCGCGCATCTATCTGCACCACGCGCTGCGCCCGGCGCCGCCCCGGTGACGTCATGCGCGGATTCGACGCGCACCGCTGGCAGCAGATCAGTCCGCTGCTCGATCGCGCCCTCGAACTGACCGAGACCGATCGCCTCGCCTGGCTCGGCGCGCTGCGCGCCGACGCGCCGACGCTCGCCGCGGAGCTGCAGATGCTGCTCGACGAACATCGCGCGCTCGCGCGCGACCGGTTTCTCGACGGCCCCTCCCCGTCGCTCGGACTCTCGCCCGGGCAACGCGTCGGCGCCTACACGCTCGTGTCGCGCATCGGCGAAGGCGGGATGGGCACGGTATGGCTGGCCGATCGGAGCGACGGCCGCTTCGCGCGCCGCGCGGCGGTGAAGTTTCCGCGGCTGACGCTGGCGGCCGCCGACGAACACCGCTTCCGGCGCGAGGGATCGATCGTCGGCCGCCTGTCGCATCCCAACATCGCGCAGCTGCTCGACGCGGGGGTCACCGCCGACGGTCAGCCGCATCTGATCCTCGAGTTCGTCGAGGGCGAGCCAATCGATCGCTACTGCGAGCGCCGCGCGCTCGACGCGCACGATCGGATCCGTCTCGTGGTCGCGATGCTCTCGGCCGTCGCCCACGCGCACGCGAACCTCATCGTGCATCGCGATCTGAAGCCGTCGAACGTCCTCGTCACCGGCGAGGGGCACGTCAAGCTGCTCGACTTCGGCATCGCGCGGCTGCTGCAGTCCGATCGCGCCGCCGCGACGCTCGCGACCGCGGACGACGGGTCCGCGCTGACGCCGGCCTACGCGGCGCCCGAGCAGGTGACCGGCGGCGACATCACGACCGCCACCGACGTGTACGCGGCGGGCGTGCTGCTCTTCGTGCTGCTCACCGGCACCCATCCGGCCGGCGACCAGGCGCTGCGGTCGCCGGCGCTGTTGATGAAAGCGATCGTCGAGCGCGACCCCGATCGCCGGCTGCGCGGCGACATCGACACGATCGTACGGAAGGCGCTGAAGAAGGATCCGCGCGACCGGTACGCGACCGCCGCCGCGCTCGCCGACGATCTGCAACGGTACCTGCGCCACGAACCGATCTCGGCGCGGCGCGACTCGTGGGCGTACCGCGCCGGCAAGCTCCTGCAGCGCAACCGCCTCGCCGCGTCGCTCGCCGCGCTGGCGGCGGCGGCGGCGACGGCCGGCGTGGTCGGGACGCTCGCCCAGGCGCGGACGGCGCGCGTGCAGCGCGACTTCGCCCTGCGCGAGCTCGCCCGCAGCGAGGCGGTGAACGGCCTCAACGCCTTCCTGCTCTCGGATGCGGCGCCGGCCGGCCATCGCTTCACCGTCGACGATCTGCTCGCCCGCGCCGAGCAGATCGTCGAGCGCGAGCACGGCGACCAGCGGCGCCGCGTCGAGCTGCTGGCGTCGATAGGCCGTCAGTACACCGTGCAGGACGAGTACGCGAAAGCGCGCGCGCTGCTCGACAAGGCGTATGCCGCTGCGCAGGCGCTGCCGGATCCGGCGATGCGCGCCGAGACCGCGTGCGGCCTCGCGCAGGTCGACGCGAGCACCGGCAACCTGCCCCGCGCGAAAGCGCTGATCGACGAGGGGCTGCGCGTGCTGCCGCGCGATCCGACCTACGCCGGCGATCGACTCGACTGCCAGCTCCGCGCCAGCGAGGTGGCGGTTCGCGCCGGGGCGGCGGCCGACGCGATCGCGCAGGCCGAAGCGGCGCGCGCGACCGCCCTGCAGCTGCCCGTCCGCTCCGAGGTGACCGACATCGACGTGCTGATTACGACGGCCGGCGCCTACACGAGCGGCGGCCGCCATCGCGAGGCGGCGGCCGCGTTCGAACAGGCGATGTCGCGCCTGGGCGCGCTCGGCCGCGACGACACGCAGCGCGCGGCCACGATTCTCAACAACTGGGGCGTCTCGCTCTACCTCGCCGGTCAGCCGCTGCGCGCGGAACCGATCTTCCGCCGCGCGATCCGGCTCGGACAGGACGATGCGGGCGAAGCGGCGGTGGCGCCGATGCTGCTCGTGAACTACGCGCGCATCCTCGCGGAGCTCGAGGCGTTCGATCGCGCCGCCGACTACGCCGGTCGCGCGTACGCCAAAGCGCGCGACGCCGGCGCCGGCGTCGTCGTCGACCAGTCGCTGCTCGTCGTCGCCGCGATCGAGCGGGGGCGCGGGAATCTCGAGGCGGCCGCGCGCGCCGTCGACGAGGCGGCGGCGCGGTACGCGCGCGACCTGCCGCCGGGACACATCGGGCGATCCTCGCTCGCCCTCCAGCAGGCACTGCTCGCCGACGCGCAGGGCGATCCGGCCGCGGCACTGGACCGCGCGAACGAAGCGGTGCGGCTGGCCGAGGACGCCGTCGCGCGCCGCAACCAGGGCACCGAATACCTCCAGATCGGCCTGATGCGCCGCGCCGGCGTCGCGCTCGAGCTCGGTCGCGCCGCCGATGCGGTCGGCGACGCCCGGCGATCGCTCGAACTCGCGCGATCGCTGGGACTCGAGCGCTCGATCAACGCCGGCCGCGCGCATGTGGCGCTCGGTCTCGCGTGGAAGGCGCAGGGCAGAATCGCGGCGGCCCGCGCGGAATTTGCAGCTGCCGCCGACATCCTCGGCGCCGCGGCGGGCGCGGCGCACGCCGAAACCATCCGGGCTCGGCAGCTGGCGGCCGCCGGTCCGTGACCCGTTGTCGGGTTTCTTCCCGCGTTTCCGATCTGTGGATCAGACGGAGATACAGGATGAAATCACGACTGCTCGCCGCGCTCGTTCTCGTCTTCGCGCCGCTCGCGATCGCGGTCGCCACCTCGCGCGCCGATCACGATCCGGCGCTGCTCGCGTTTCAGGACGGCAGCGGCCAGCTGCGGACCTTCGACGCCGGCGGCGACCTGGATCTCTCGAATCCCTTCTTCCAGGATCTCGGCACCAACGGACGCCGCTGCGTCACGTGCCACCAGCCGGGCGACGCGTGGACGGTGACGCCGGCGCACCTGCGGGAGCGGTTCGCGCGCAGCCGCGGCACCGATCCGATCTTCCGCGCCAACGACGGATCGGACTGCGGAGGCGTCGACGCGGTCAACGGGGATCGCCGCGCCGCGTACCGCATGCTGTTGTCGAAGGGGCTGATCCGCGTCGGCATGGACGTACCGAGCGACGCCGAGTTCGACGTCGTCGCCGTCGACGATCCGCACGGGTGCCGTGCGCCGCTGCAGAGCGTCTCGATGTATCGGCGGCCGCTGCCCTCGACGAATCTGCGTTTCCTGAGCGCGGTCATGTGGGACGGCCGCGAAACGCCGGCCGCGACCACGACGACGATCCTGCAGGACCTGGCGCATCAGGCGAACGATGCGACGCTGGGTCACGCGCAGGCGTCGCTGGACCTCACGCCCGCGCAGCAGCAGGCGATCGTCGAGTTCGAAACCGGGTTGTTCACGGCGCAGGCGCGCGATACCGCCGCCGGCAGCCTGAGCGGCGACGGCGCGTCGGGCGGACCACGCGCGCTGGCGCGGCAGCCGTTCTTCATCGGCATCAACGATCCGGTCGGGCTGAATCCGTCGGGTGCGGCGTTCGATCCCGGCGTCTTCCGGATGTTCGATGCGTGGGAGGGCCTGCGCAGCCGCCATCACGATCCGGCGGGCGACGCGCGCGCCGCGATCGCGCGCGGCCAGCGGATCTTCAACACGCGGCCGATCACGATTCAGGGGGTTGCCGGCCTGAACGGGCAGACGCTGCCGAACGGCGTCCACGTTCCCGACTCGTTCACCGGGTCGTGCACCGTGTGCCACGACACGCCGGGGGCGGGCGACCACTCGCTGAAGGCGCCGCTCAACATCGGCCTCACCGACGCGTCGCGGCGCACGGACGACATGCCGCTCTACACGCTGATGAACCGCGCGACCGGCGAGACGGTGCAGACCACCGATCCGGGCCGCGCGATGATCACCGGCAAATGGGCGGACGTCGGCAAGTTCAAGGGACCGGTGCTGCGAGGTCTGGCGGCCCGCGCGCCGTACTTCCACAACGGCCTCGCGGCCACGCTGTCCGACGTCGTCGATTTCTACGACGAGCGGTTCGATCTGCGGCTGACGGCCCAGGAGAAGGCGGACCTGGCGGCGTTCCTGCGCGCGTTGTGAGCGGCCGGCGCCGCGAGCGGCGTCACGGCGTCGACGCCGCTTTGACCTGATCGGCGGTCATGCCGTACAGCGGCGGCGTCGGCACGTCGAGCAGCGCGAGCATCGTGTAGATCTGGCCGCGATGGTGGATCTCGTGCTCGGGCATCATGCCGAGCCACTTCCACGTGGTCATCGGCGAGCCGGCCGGTGTCAGACACTTCGCGTCGAGCGCGGCCGGCGTCAGGGCGCGGAATTCCGCGAGCGCTTCCGCGTGCATGCGATCGAGGAACGCGAGCACCGCGTCCTTGCCGTCGGCGAGCTCGCGACCGTGGGTGGTGTACCGGACCGGACGGCCGTGGACCGTCTCGGCCCAGATGCGGCGCTCCGCGACGGCGATGTGCCGCACCAGATCGCCGAGGGTGAAGGCGCCCGGCTTGTACGTCCACTCCAGGCGGTCCTCGGGGATGCAGGCCGCCACGCGCCGGGTGCGGTCGCGCACGCGGCCGAACGTGTGCAGGAAGTCGTCGAGGGAAAACATTCTCTCAGCTTATGCCACGTCGATCGCGCGGCGAAACCGCTACAATGCGCCGCATGAAACGGCATCTCGCGGTCGCCTCGATCCTGACGGCGCTCTTCGGCGGCGCGGCAGGGATCCATCACGCGGCGGCCGTCCGCGCGGCCCCCTCCGGCGCGGTGGCGCCGCGCTTCGAGGTCGATCCGCTCTGGCCGAAGCCGCTGCCGAACCACTGGATCCTCGGGCAGACGATCGGCGTGTCGGTCGACGCGCAGGATCACGTCTGGATCATCCACCGCGCCGGCTCGCTCGAACCGGGCGAGCAGCATGCGACGACGACGCCGCCGACGGCGCAGTGCTGCGCGCCGGCGCCGCCGGTGCTCGAGTTCGACCAGGACGGCACGCTCATCGGCCACTGGGGCGGTCCGGGACAGGGGTACGACTGGCCCGACTCGAACCACGGCATCACGGTCGACTACAAAGGCAACGTCTGGATCGGCGGCAACGGGCGCGGCCGCGCCCCCGGCGCGGCGCAGGGCGGCCCCGGCCGCGGGCAGCAGGAGCTCGACGAATCGCAGACCGCCGGCGTGCGGGGCTACTTCAACGACAGCATGGTGTTGAAGTTCACGCAGTCCGGCACCTTTCTGCTGCAGATCGGCAAGCCCGGCGCGAGCAAGGGCAGCAACGACACCGCGAACCTGCGGCTGCCGGCGAAGACGTTCGTCGACAAGGTCGCGAACGAAGTCTATGTCGCCGACGGCTACGGCAACCACCGCGTGATCGTCTACGACGCCGACACGGGACGATACAAGCGCCACTGGGGCGCGTACGGCCACCGGCCCGAGGACGTGAACCTCGGCAACTACGACCCGAGCGCGGCGCCGGCGCAGCAGTTCCGCAATCCGGTGCACTGCGCCGAGCTGTCGGTCGACCGGCTGTTGTACGTCTGCGACCGCGTCAACGATCGCGTGCAGGTGTTCAAGCCGGACGGCACGTTCGTCAAAGAGATGTTCGTCGAGAAAGAGACGCGCGGATCGGGATCGGCGTGGGACATCGCGTTCTCGAAGGATGCGCAGCAGAAGTACCTGTATCTCGCCGACGGCGAGAACGATCGCGTGCACATCTTCGATCGCCAGTCGCTCGAGATGCTGACCACGTTCGGCGAAGGCGGCCGGCAGCCGGGCGAATTCTACGGGGTGCACAGCATCGCGACCGATTCGAAGGGCAACATCTACACGACGGAGACCTACCGCGGCCAGCGCGTTCAGAAGTTCGTGTACAGAGGGCTCGCGCCGGTCACGAAGAAAGATCAGGGGGTGGTATGGCCGCGAAAACCGTAATGCTGGCGGCGCTCGTCGCGCTCGGCGCCGCCGCGCAAGCCCAGGACGCGCCGAAGCCGACCTGCAACAGGTGCTCGGCAACCTACATCGGCGTCGACGAAATCCAGCAGTACTTCGCGCGGGCGACGCAGGCGGTCAACGATCAGCAGGTCCGCGACGTGGACGTCGGCAAGTCGCACGTGGCCATCGGCGTCGTGTACCGCGGCAGGATCAGCGGCGCGCCGAACGTCGCCGAGCACGATCAGGTGAGCGAGGTGTATCACGTCATCGAGGGCACGGCGACCCTGGTCACCGGGTCCGACATCGCCGGCTGGAAGAGGCGCCCCGGCGATCAGACCAACGTGCGGCTGCTCAACGGCCCGGGCGGCGACGGCACGTCGATCCGCAATCCCGTCACCCATCACCTCAAGCCGGGCGACGTGATCGTGATCCCGGCGGGCGTCGGCCATCAGTTCACGCAGATCGACGATCACATCCGGTACCTGATGGTGCGAATCGATCCCGACAAGGTGACGCCGCTCAAGGACGAGGCGGCGTCGCGCGCCGACCTTCGCGGATCCCGATAGTCAGAGCTGCGGGAATGCGGATCGTCAATCCGCGTTCCGCAGCGTCGACATCGGGTCGAGGCGGGCGGCGCGGCGCGCAGGCGCCCACGTCGCCAGCGTCGCCGCGACGCCGAGCCCGGCGGCGACGGCGACGAGCGTTCGTGGATCCCCCGGCGCCACACCGACGAGCAGACCCGACACGCTCCGCGCGAGCGCGGCGGCCATCAGCACGCCGACGCCGACGCCCGCCGCGGCGCCCACCATCGCGCCCCGCAGGACGAGCGACGCGACGGCGCGCGGCGCCGCGCCCAGCGCCAGCCGCACCGCCAGTTCCCGCCGCCGCTGCGCGACGCCGTAAGAGGCGGCGCCGAACACGCCGAGCAGCGCGAATGCGAGCGCGGCGGTTCCGAAGATCGTCAGCAGCCACGTCGCGGCGCGCGACAGCCACAGCGAGGCGCCGAGCATCGACGTCAGCGTCCGCACGTTCGCGACCGGCTGCGCCGGATCGACGCTGCGCAGCGCCGCGCGCACCGGCGCCACGATCGCGAGCGGATCGGCGGCGTCGGTCGAGACGACCAGCGTCAGGCCGCGGCGCATCCGGCGAAGGGTCTCGCCCGGCACCGCGTCGATCTGCTCGGCCGGCCAGTACATCTCCGCCGGCGCCGGCGCCGCCGGACCGAAGTGGCGCACGTCGCCGACCACGCCGACGACTTCGGCCCACTTCACGTTCGCGCCCGAACCGCCGCCGAAGGTGATGCGCGCGCCGATCGGGCTCGGGTCGCCCCACGCCTCGCGCGCCAGCCGCTCGTTGACCAGCACCACGAGCGGCGCGTTCGCGGTATCGCGGTCGGTGAAGGTGCGGCCGGCGCGCAGCGGAATGCCCATCGCCTCGACGTAGCCGGGCGTCACGATCCGGTAGTGCGCCACCGGACTCTCGAGCGTCGGCGCCGAGCGGTCGGTGGCGTACGGACGCACCGACGTGTTGCCGCTGAACGGCAGCGCCTGCACGGCGCCCGCCGCGCGGACACCGGGAATCGCGCGAATCCGATCGAACAGCGTCCGATAGAACACGTCGACCCGCGCATCTTCGCCGTAGCGCGTCGCCGGCAGCGACGCCGTCATCGTCACCACGCCGTCGGCGCGCACCCCTGGATCGATCGCGACGACGTGATGCAGCGCCTGCCCCAGCAGCGCCGCGCCGGCAACGAGCACGACGGCGAGCGCCACTTCGACCGCGACCAGCGCATGGCGCAGACGCGAAGCGCCGCGGCCCGCCGCGCGTGTCGATGCCGCCGCGGCGATGTTCGCGCGCGAAGCGGCGACGGCCGGCAGCGTGCCGAACAGGACGCCGCACGCCACGGCGACGATCGCGGAGAAAGACAGCGCGCGCGCGTCGATCGCGATCGGCTTCCACGTCAGGAAATCTGCCGGACGCAGCGCCTCCAGCAGCGGCTGCGCCGCCCAGGCCAGGAACACGCCGAGCGCGGCGCCGAGCGCCGCCAGCAGCACGCTCTCGGTCAACAGTTGCCGCACGATGCGCAGCCGCGTGGCGCCGAGCGCCGCCCGCACCGCGAGTTCCCGGCTGCGCGTCAGGCCGTGCGTCAGGAGCAGGCCGGCGACGTTGGCGCACGCCACCAGGAGCAGCAGCGCGACGGCGCCCATCATCGCGGCGAGGACGTCGGAGGTCTGGCCGATCAGCGCGTCGCGTGCCGGCATCACCGTGATGTCCCATTCCCGGTTCGAATCGGGGTAGTCGCGCCGCAGCGCGGCCGCGATGTCGTGCAGCTCGCGCTCGGCGGCCGCGATCGAGACGCCGTCGCGGACGCGCGCGACCGCGTACAGCGTGTGGCCGGTGCGGTTCTCGCGATCGGCCGCCGTCATCGGACGCGGAACCCAGATCTGCTGCCGCGGCGTCGGAAACAGGAAGCTCGCCGGCATGACGCCGACGACGGCGTACGGCCGATCGTCGAGCACGATGGAGGTGCCGTCGATCGCCGCGCCGCCGTACCGCGTCGTCCAGAGCGCGTGCGAGATGATCGCGACGCGCTCGTTGCCCGCTTCGAATTCGCGGTCGGTGAACAGGCGCCCGGTGACGGGCTGGACGCCGACGGTCGCGGCGAACCCGCGCGTCACGGCCGCGACGTTCACCTGCAGCGGCTCGCCGTCCGACGTCAGGTTCTGCTGCCGCTGATCGATCGCGGTCATCGCGGCGATCGTGTGCGCGCGCGACTGCCATTCGAGGAAGCTGCCGGGCGTCACCGAGACATCCGGCGCGTGCAGCGTGAGGTAGTTCTCGAAGAGCACCACGAGCTGTCCGGCCCGCGCGTACGGCAGCGGCGCGAGCAGCACGGCGTCGACGACCGAGAACAGCGCCGTCGTCGCGGCAACCGCGCCGGCCAGCATCAGCGCCGCCGCGGCCGTCATCCCGCGGTACCGCCACAGCACGCGCATGCCGTAGCGAACGTCCTGCAGCAGCTCCTCGAGCGGCGGCGAGGTCCGTTGATCGCGCCAGGCCTGCTTCGTCCGGCCGACGCCGCCGAGCTCGCGCTCCGCGGCGATGCGCGCGGCGTGCGCGTCGTATCCGCGGCGCTCGAACGCGCGGCACAGCTCGTCGACGTGGAACCGCAGCTCGTCGTCCAGATCGCGATCGCGCCGCCCGCGGCGGCCGACGGACATCGCGCGCATCAGCCATTCGCGCATGCTGCCCTCCTCAGTCCGTCGCCCGCAGGATCCGGTTGATCAGGCCCGACACGCGCACCCAGTCTTCCGTCTCCTGGCGGAGCTGGCGGCGGCCGGCGGTCGTCAGCGAATAGAACCGCGCGCGCCGGTTGTTGTCGGAGGTCCCGAGGCGCGACGCGATCCAGCCGCGCTGCTCGAGGCGCAGCAGGGCGGGATAGAGCGTCCCCTGGTTGAGCGACAGCATGTCGCCCGACACCTGCTGGATGCGCTGCGCGATCCCGTAGCCGTGCTGCGGTCCGAGCGTGTCGAGCGTCTTCAGCACCAGCAGGTCGAGCGTGCCGCGCAGGATGTCCGCCTTGTCGTCGTGGCCCATCGAACCGGCCTCCTGTAGAAATTCAACAGGAATGCCTGTCGGAAGTCAACAGGAGCGTTCGCGCCGCCGGTGTAGAATGCCGCCAGGAGTCCCCACGATGCGAACGATCTCCGCGGCGATCGGCACGACCGTCTGCGCAATGGCCGTCATGGCGGCGGCGGCCGCGGCGCAGTCCGGCGCCGGCCCGTACAAGATTCTGAAGACCGCGAAAGTCGGCGGCGCGGGCGGGTACGACTACGTCTTCGCCGATTCCGACGGGCGGCGCCTGTACATCCCGCGCAGCGGCCAGGGCGCGCGAATCACCGTCTTCGACCTCGACACGCTCGCGCCGGTCGGCGAGATCCCGGACGTCAACGCGCACGGCGTCGCCGTCGATGCGGCATCCGGCCACGGGTTCTCGAGCAGCCGCCCGGTGGTGATGTTCGACACGAAAACCCTGAACGTCGTGAAGACGATCGACGTGCAGGGCAACCCCGACGGCATCATGTTCGACCGCTTCAACGAGCGGGTCTGGATCCTGAGCCACTCCGCACCGAACGCCACGGTGCTCGACGGGAAAGACGGCTCGATCGTCGGGACGATCGATCTCGGCGGCGCGCCCGAGCAGGCGCAGAGCGACGGCAACGGCCGCGTGTTCGTCGACATCGAAGACAAGGACAGCGTCGCGGTCGTGGACGCGAAGACCCTCAAGGTCACCGGCACCTACGACCTGTCCTCGAAAGCGAAAACGCCGGCGGGGCTCGCGCTCGACGCGAAAAACCACGTTCTGTTCTCCGCCTGCCGGAACGCGCCGACGATGGTGATCCTGAATGCGGAGACCGGCAGTATCGTCACGACGCTGCCGATCGGCACCGGCGTCGACGGCGCCGGCTTCAACCCGCAGACGATGGAGGCATTCAGCTCGCAGGGCGACGGCACGCTGACCGTCATCAAGGAGAACAGCCCGTCCGCGTTCTCGGTCGAACAGACGGTCCAGACGATGCCCGGCGCGCGGACGATGACGATCGACGCGAAGACCAACCGCGTGATCCTCATCGCGGCGGAATTCGGACCGCCGCCCAGCCCTCCGCCGGCCGGCGGACGCGCGGGGCGCGGACCGATGGTCGCGGACTCGTTCACGATCATCGCGGTCGGGAAGTAGCCGTCGACCGCCGCGACGGCGGCACGGGCCAATGGCGAATTGGCCGGGTGCGCCGCCTCGAGGTCGATTACAGTCGATCGCGTGACCATCGATCGTTCGTCGATTGAACCCACGTACGCGAGAATTCGCGCGCACGTGCGGCAGACGCCCGTCGTCTCGGCGCGCGGCGCCGACTTCGGCCTCGCCGACTTCCCGCTCACCTTCAAGCTCGAACACCTGCAGCACGCCGGGTCGTTCAAGGCGCGCGGCGCGTTTGCCAACCTCCTCGGCCGTCAGCTGCCCGCCGCCGGCGTCGCCGCCGCCTCGGGCGGCAATCACGGCGCGGCGGTCGCGTACGCCGCGATGCGTCTCGGCATCCGCGCCACGATCTTCGTGCCGACGATTTCGTCCAAAGCGAAGGTCGATCGCATCCGCGGCTACGGCGCCGAGCTCGTGCTCGTCGGCGACCGCTACGCCGACGCGCTGGCGGCGAGCGAGCGCTGGGTCGCCGAGTCGGGCGCGTACGCCGTGCACGCGTTCGATGCGCCGGAGACGCTGCTCGGTCAGGGGACCGTGGGCCTCGAGCTCGAACAGCAGGCGCCGTCGCTCGACACGGTGCTGATGGGCGTCGGCGGCGGCGGTTTGATCGGCGGCGTCGCCGCATGGTACGCCGGCAGCCCGACGCGCGTGGTCGGTGTCGAGCCGACCGGCGCGCCGACGCTGACGATGGCGCTCGATGCGGGACGGCCCGTCGACGCGCCCGCCGGCAGCATCGCCGCCGACTCGCTGGCGCCGCGGCAGGTCGGCGCGCTGATGTTCGCCATCGCGCAGCGTCACGTGTCGCGCACGGTTCTGGTGGACGACGAGGAGATCCGCCGCGCGCAGCGGCAGCTCTGGGACGTCCTGCGGCTCGTCGTCGAGCCCGGCGCCGCGGCCGCGACCGCCGCGGTCCTGTCCGGCCGCTATGTGCCCGCGCCGGGCGAGCGGGTCGGCATCGTGCTGAGCGGCGGCAACACCACCGCTGTCCATTTCGACTAGGTCCGGCAGAACCATCGGGCGGCGCCGCTCGTCCAATTCCGCAATGGAGACTTTCCTGCGGGACGTGCGGATCGGCCTGCGCGTGCTGATCAAAGAGCGCGCCTTCTGCTCGCTGGCGGTCATCGTCCTCGGCCTCGGCATCTGCGGCGTCACGACGATGTTCAGCGTGGTCAACGGGGTGATGCTCCGCGGATTTTCGTTTCCGAACGCCGACCGTCTCGCGAGCGCCACGTTCATCGATCCGTCCAGCGCCAATTTCTTCGGCGTCAACGGGCAGGTGTCGTCGATGGACTACGAAGAGCTGCTGCCGCAGCAGCGCTCGTTCGAGTACCTGGCGGCGTACCTGAACGGGTCGACCGTCAACGTCACGGTCGACGGGCGGCCGCAGCGTTACACCGGCGCGTACACGACCGAGCACTTCCTGAGGATTCTCGGCGTCGCCCCGATGCTCGGGCGCGACTTCACGGCCGAGGACAACACGCCGGGCGCGGCCAAGGTGGCGCTGATCGGCTACGGCATCTGGCAGCGCGATTTCGGCGGCGCGGCCGATATCGTCGGACGTCCGGTCCGCATCAACGGGAAGCCGGCCACGATCGTCGGCGTGATGCCGAAAGGCTTCGCCTTCCCGACCAACGAAGAGCTGTGGATTCCGCTCTTCAGCGAGTTCCTGCCCAAGCCTCGCAACGACCCGAGCGCGAACAATCCGGCGCTGCTCGGCCTGCTCAAGCGCGACGTCACGATCGATCAGGCGAACGCCGAGTTCGCGACCTTCGCGTCCCGCTTCGCGAAGGCCTATCCCGAGTCGAACAAGCAGTTCACCGCCGCGCGCGTCGAGCCGCTCATCCAGACCTTCACCCCGCGGCCGCTGCGGGGCACGCTCTGGACGATGCTGGCGTTCTGCGTCGGCGTGCTGCTGATCGCGTGCGTCAACGTGATGAACATGCAGTTCGCGCGCGCGACGCTGCGCGCGAAGGAGCTGGCCGTGCGCTCGTCGCTCGGCGCCACGCGAGCCACGCTGCTGCGCCAGATGCTCACCGAAAGCCTGCTGGTGTCGGCAATCGGCGCCGCCGCGGGCATCGCGCTGGCGTACGGATCGATCAGCTGGCTCTCGGCGAGCGTGCGCGGACTCGAAAACCCGCCGCCGTCGTGGATCACCTTCGACGTCAGCCCGATCGTGCTCGCGATCAGCGTGGCCGCGACGCTGCTCTCCGCCGTCGCGTCGGGGCTGCTGCCGGCCTGGATGGCCTCGCGCGAGAACGCGGTGGACGTGCTCCGCGACGCCGGACGCGGCAACACGAGCCGCAGCGTCACGCTCGTATCGCGCGGCCTGGTCGTGTTCCAGATCATCGTCACCTGCGTGCTGCTGGTCGGATCGCTGCTCCAGCTGCGCTCGATCCTGAAGCAGCAGACGATCGACTACGGCTACGACACGACCGGCGTACTGTCGGCGCGCATGGGCCTGATGGACGGCGCGTATCCGAACTCCGACGCGCGCAAGGTGTTCTACGACCGGCTCGCGCGCGAGCTCCGCGCCGAGCCGCAGTTCGAATCGGTCGGCCTGACCAACCGCTTCCGCATGGTGTTCTCCGGCAACGGCCCGATCGAGATCGAAGGCCGCAAGTACATGGAGCACAAGGACCGGCCGCAGGCCAACTGGGAGCAGGTGACCGGCGGCTACTTCGACGTGACCGCGCAGCGCGTCCTCGACGGCCGCGCGTTCCGCGACGACGACCTCGACGCGAAACAGCCGGTGGCGATCGTCAACGCCGCATTCGCGCGAAAGTACTGGGGCAGCGAGAGCGCCGTGGGCCGGCGATTCCGCACCGTGGACGGCAACACCAAGACGCCGGGCCCGTGGCGCACCATCGTCGGCGTCGTGTCGAACGTCCGGATGCTCGGCCCCTTCAACAACCCGAACGTCGACGACACCGGCTTCTACGTGCCGTTCTATTCGACGGTCACGGGACCGGCGCTGCCTGCGCCGCTCGCCTCGCAGTTCGCGACCGTCGTCGTCAAGCCGCGCGCGGGGCAGCGCGCCGACGCGCTCGCGACGACGCTGCGGCGCGACGTCGCGAAGGTGGATCCCGACCTGCCGCTGTACTTCGTCGGCACGCCGGCGTCGCAGCAGGACGTGTTCGTCGCGGCGAACCGGATCATCGCGGCGATGTTCTCGATCTTCGGGCTGGTCGCGGTGGTGCTGGCGTCGGTCGGGATCTACGGCGTGATGTCGTTCTCGGTCAACCAGCGTACGCAGGAGTTCGGCGTCCGCATGGCGCTCGGCGCCAACGCCGGCAAGATCATCGCGATGGTGCTGCGGCAGGGGACGCTGCAGATCGCGATTGGACTGGCGCTCGGGTTCGGCCTGGCGTTCGCCGCGGCGACCGCGCTGGGCGACGGCATCCAGAACACGCTGTACGGCGTGACGGCGCGCGACCCGGCGACCTACGCGACGGTGTTCGCGGTGGTGACGCTCGTGTCGGCGGTGGCCACGCTCGTGCCGGCGCGCCGCGCGACGCACGTCGACCCGATGATCGCCCTCAGAGCGGAGTAGGACGCTCCGGCATCGGCGAGTCGACCCACTCGCCGGCGCGCATGACCGGCTCCGACGAGCCGGTCGACGTAATGCCCGCGACGTCGACCTCGCCGGACCCGATCATGAAGTCGACGTGCACGGCGCTGCGGTTGCCGCCGGCGCGCGCGAACGCATCCTCGTCCATCGTCTCGCCGCCCGACAGGGTGAACTTGTACGCCGTGCCGAGCGCGACGTGGCTCGCCGCGTTCTCGTCGAACAGCGTGTTGTAGAAGAGCAGGCCCGACTGCGCGATCGGCGAACCGTGCGGCACCAGCGCCACTTCGCCGAGGCGTCCCGCGCCGTCGTCGGTCGACACGAGCTGCCGCAGCGCCGCCTCGCCGCGTGCGGCCGACAGGGCGACGACGCGGCCGTCCTTGAAGGTCAGCTCGAAGTCCTCGATCATGGTGCCGCCGTAGCTGAGCGGCTTGGTCGCGCGCACCGTCCCGTCGACGCGTGCGCGGTCGGCGATCGTGAACACTTCTTCGGTGGGAATGTTCGCCACGAACGGAATGCCCGTCCGGCTCACCGACTGGCCGCTCACCCAGACGTGCCCCGCCGGCAGCCCGACGCGGAGATCGGTCGACGGCCCTCGAAACTGCAGCGCCGAATAGTGCTTCGCGTTGAGAAACGCGCTCCGCTCGGCCAGGTGCTTCAGGTGCACGTCCCACGCGGCGAGCGGGTCCGGCTGATCGAGGCGGCAGAGCCGCGCAATCGCGGCCCACAGGCGCGCCACGCCGTCCGCGTCGCCGGCGTCGGGAAACACCTTTGCCGCCCACGTGCGTTCGGCTCCCGCGATGACCCCCCAGTTCGTGTCGTTCTTCGAGATATGGGATCGGAACGGCGCCAGCTCGCGAGACACCGCCTGCTGCAGCGCGCCGACGATGTCCGACGGCTCGTGCGAGAGGAGATCCGGATCGTTGGCGTAGATCGACAGCAGCGCGCCGCCCGCCGCCGCGTGCGCCTGCAGCGCGTGCGGCAGCCAGCGCGACACCGCGGTCAAGGATTCGCGGCGACCCTCGCGGAAGCGGGTCTGCATCATCGCCTGGTCGCCCCAGATCGCCTCGACCAGTTCGGCGCCGGCGCGGTACGCCGCCGCCGTCACGGCGTGCACGAGCGGCGCCGCTTCGAGCGCCACGCCGCCGTTCACCAGCGGGCCGATGATGAGCAGCCGCTGGCCGGGTTGGAGATTCAACGCCACTCTCACCGCGAGGTCGCCGTACCGGTCCAGGTTCATGGACCATAATGATGCCGCATGTTGTCGTCCGGCGGCATCGCCCTGATTACATTCGGTGCCGCAATCGTGAACGGGGCGCTCGGGTACGGCTTTTCCTCCATCACGGTTCCGCTCGCGCTGTTCCTCGTCAGCAACCGGGTGCTCAACCCGGCGCTCGTCGGGATCGAGGTTGCACTCAACGCGTACGTGCTCTGGGTCAATCGCGCGTCGCTCGGCGCCGTCAGGCGCCGGCTGACGCCGGTGGTCGTCGGCCTCCTGCCCGGCGTCGTCGTCGGGACGCTCGTCGTCGCGCGCATCAGCCCGGCGTGGGTGAAGTTCGCGACCTACGCGGCGCTGCTGCCGGTGATCCTGCTGCAGGCATCCGGATTCCGGCGCCCGATCCGCTCGGAGCGCGGTGCCGGCCCCGTGTTCGGCCTTGGGCTCGGGGCGCTGTACTCGGTGACGACGATTTCGGGTCCGCCGCTGGCGGTTGCCCTGAACAATCAGGGCTTCTCGAAGCAGGAATTCCGCGCGGCCGTCGGGTTCGTGCGGCTGGCGGAATCGACGATGACGGCGGGCGCGTATCTCGCCGCCGGCCTGTTCTCGGACGACAGCCTGGCGCTGCTGCCGAGCATCGTCCCGAGCGTCGCGATCGGCGTGCCGCTGGGTGCGCTGGCGATCCGGCATCTCCCCGCCGAAGCGTTCCGGCGGATCTGTATGAGCTTCGACGCGTGGGTCGTGGGCTTCGGGCTGTCGATGCTGCTGCGCGAGCTGCGATTCGTCGACGGCGCGGCGGCCTTCGCCCTCTTCGCGATCGTCGTCGGGATCGATCTCTGGCTGCTCTATCGCTATTTCCGTCGGCCGGTGGTCCGCTCGAACGACTGGATGTCGAGCGCGGGCAACGCCAGCTCGCGCTGATCGGACACGTGATACGGCGCGCACGGCGCGGTCCCCTGCTGGCCGGTCGTCGCGGCGGCCGCAGCCGCAACGGCGCGAGGCTCCGGCCGCCGGGTCACAACAGCTCGCGCAGCCGCGCGTAGCCGCTGCGGCTGATCGGCAGTTCGGTGCCGTCGTTGAGGATCGCGATCCGGCTGTCCTTGGCGCCGAGCGCGATCTTCGCCAGCCGCGAGACGTTGAGGAGGTACCGCCGGTGGATGCGGACGAACGCCGATCCGTCGAGCAGCGACTCGAGCTCGCCGAGCGTCTGCTCCTTCAGGAAACTCCGGCCGCCGGTGTGGACCGCCACGTAATCGTCCTGCGATTCGATGTAGTCGACCTTCGGGATCGGCACGACGTGGACGTCGCCGCGGTCGCGGATCAGGATGCGGCCGAGCGGCGCGCGCTCGGCGCGCATCTCCGACGCGAACGCCTGCGCCGGCCGGCTGCGCGCGGCGATGCGCTGCCGCGCGCGCTCGAGCGCCTCCGACAGGCGTTCCGCGCTGAACGGCTTGAGGAGGTAGTCGATCGCATGCACTTCGAAGGCGCGGATGGCGTAGGAATCGTACGCCGTGACGAAGATCACGTCGGTCTCGCCGCCGAGCAGGTCGAGCACCTCGAAGCCGTCCAGCTTCGGCATCTGGACGTCGAGCAGCAGCAGATCCGGTTTGTGATCGGTCACCGCCTTCACCGCCTCGAACCCGTTGGCGCAGTCGGCGACGATCTCCACGTCCGCGTGCGCGGCGAGCAGTTCGCGCATCAGCCGCCGCGCCAGCGGCTCGTCGTCGACGATCACGACGCGCATGGGATCGTCACCTCCACGCGGAACCGATCGGGCCGTTCGTCGACGTCGACGCCGCCGTCCGTCCCGAACTGCGTCACGACGCGCTGCTTCAGCAGGTCGAGGCCGAGGCCGCTGCCCGTCCGGCGCGGCCGATCGGGATCGCACGGGTTCTCGAGCGTGATCCGCAGCGCCGATCCGGCGCGGCGGGCGGCGATGCGGATCGTCCCGCCGTCGACGAGCTGGTCGATCCCGTGCACGACCGCGTTCTCGACGAGCGGCTGGAGCAGCAGCGGCGGCACGAGGCACCCCGCCGCCAGCGGATCGGTCTCGCGCGTCACCTGCAGGCGGCCGCCGAGCCGCACCCGCTCGATCTCCAGGAACCGATCCGCGAGCCGCATTTCGTCGGCCAGCGAGATCCGCGCGCTCGCGCCGAGCCGCAGCGTGTCGCGGAGGAAGTCCGCCAGCAGCAGGCACATGCGGCGCGCGGCGGGCGGGTCGGCGACCGTCAGCGCGCTGATCGAGTTGAGGCTGTTGAAGAGGAAATGCGGGTCGATTTGCGCGCGCAGCGCCCGCAGCTCGGCGTCGCGCGCGAGCAGGCTCAGCTCGAGCGCCCGGCGCTCGGCCGCCTGCGACGCGGCGAAGGCGATGAGCAGGTAGTGCAGCGCCGAGGCCAGCCAGAACAACAGCGCGCCGATGACGAGGAGCGGCAGGCGCCGCGATGCGAACATCGCCCCGGCGGCGAGCTGCGGCATCGTCGAATCGAGCAGCGACACCCACATGTCGGCCGCGAGAATCCAGATGGCGCTCGCCATGCCCGCGGCGACGGCCTGCGCGGCCGCCGCTCGCAGGCCGATTCCGCGCTCGATCGGCGCCACGCGGCAGACCCACCACGCCGACAGGCCGATGAACGCGTAGACGAATCCGAGCGGCACGAACACCGCGATCGCCGCCCACGGCGGCGCGCCGCGCCCGAGGCCCAGCGTCAACAGGGTGACGACCGGGATCCAGCCGAGCAGATAGAGGCCCAGCCGCCTCGCGTCGATCAGAATCGGATGCATCTCAGTTCTTGATCGCGCAACCGCCCATCATCAGGAACCCGCGCAGC
The DNA here is from genome assembly GCA_035650895.1 of Vicinamibacterales bacterium. Classification (GTDB taxonomy): domain Bacteria; phylum Acidobacteriota; class Vicinamibacteria; order Vicinamibacterales; family CAVVIG01; genus Gp6-AA45. Next base: position 48,509 of record DASRGT010000017.1, on the reverse strand, counting down.
ACGAGCACGGCCGACGCGTCGGCACGCGGCCGCGTCTCGTTGCCGTTGCCGCCCAGGAACGCCGTCGTCCGGTCGTCGACGATCCAGGAGTCGGGCACGACGATTTCGTACCCGCCCATGACGCACAGCACGTCGAGCACCGCCTGACCGCCGGGCGGAATCACCGCCTGGCGCAGGTCGAGACGTCCGCCGCCCATCAGGCCGACGAGTTCGCCGCCGCGCAGCGGGTTCGCGTTCGACTGGCGGTTGCTGCCGCCGAGGATGCCGGTCATGCTGACCATCTCGCGCGTGTCGAGCGGCTCGCTGCCGCGCCGAATCGTGTGCAGCACCAGCATCGCGCCGCCGAACATCAGCACCATCGGCCAGAACAGCAGCCACGCGTTGCGCGGCAGCACGCGCGTGGAGATGAGGAGGAACCAGATTCCGATCGCCATCTGCACCAGGCCGGTCGACGATCCGCGGCGGCTCGAGCCCGACGCCAGGTTGAGCGCGCCGATCACGATGAGCACGACCGGCCAGTAGCGCAGGTAGTCGCGCGCGTGGACCATGCCGGCCACGTCGAGCGTCATCAGCACGCCGGCCGCCATCACGGCCAGCCCGATCACGAGCTGCGGGGTGACGTTGTCGCGGGGATTCATCAGGTCTGCGTCAGTCATTATCGGCCTCTGCGGCCCAGTGTGCGGAGCCGGCGCGCGAAATCCCGATCGGATATCGGCGAATGCCGCCCCGGTCCCGGCGAACAGCGGGTAAAGTATGGGCATGCGACGAACCTCGATCCTGGCAGTGGCGTGCCTCGCCGCGGCGTTTGCGCCCGGCGCGACGCGCGCGCAGAACAACGACGACGCGAAGAAGCTGGTGGCGCGGCTCGACCTGGAGAAATACAAGGCCACGATCAAGGGGCTGACGCAGTTCGGCGACCGGCGGCAGGGAACGGATCGCAATCGCGCGGCGGTGGACTGGATCGAGGCGCAGCTGAAAAGCTACGGCTGCCCCACCGCGCGCATCCGGTACGAATACACGACGCCGCCGCCGGCGCAGGGCCGCGGCCGCGGACGGGGCGCCGACGAAGCGCAGGGCGGCGGGCGGCTGCGCGGCATCCGCGCGCGCACCGGCGTCAACACCGATCCGATGAAGCAGCCCGACGAGAAGCTGCGCGCGCTCGATACCCAGCCGGCCACCGACGGCCCGCGCGAAGAGGTCTACTGCACGAAGTGGGGCACGACGCATCGCGACGAGATGTACATCGTGTCCGGCCACATGGACGGTCACGGGTGGGGCGAAGCGGCGAACGACGACGGGTCGGGCACCGCGCTCGTCATGGAGCTCGCGCGCGTCTTCAGCAGCCCCGACGTCCTCACCGATCGCACGATCCGGTTCGCGCTCTGGAACAACGAAGAGACCGGGCTGAACGGTGCGCGCGCCTACGTCACGCAGCGCCAGGCGCTGCAGGGCACGCCCGACGAGCCGAAGTGGCTCGGCATGATCCAGCACGACATGATGCTGTTCGATCACGGCATGCCGCACGCGGACGGCACGCTCAGCAGGGAGCAGCGGCCCGAGGCCGACGTGAACATCGAGTTCCAGGTGAACTCGAAGATGGCGGATGCCAGCCAGAAGCTCGCGTGGATCCTGGAGGAGGCGAACGAGAAGTTCGCGACCGACTACCCCGCCCATGTGGGCAGCCACATGACGAACACCGACTCCACGCCGTTCATGGACGCGGTCGCGTCGCTCAGCGTCCGCGAGAACGAACGCGGCACCGAGATCGGCGCCGGCTGGGATCCCCAGTGGCATCAGCCGACGGACGTCTACGCGACGTACGACGACAAGGACTTCCGCCTGGGGCTCAACGCGGCGCAGACCACGCTCGGCGCCGTCGCTCAGCTGACGGGCGCGCGGGTGAAGTAGCGGCCGGTCGTCGTCAATCCTCCCCGGGCACGAACGTGCGCGGCAGGATCGTCGAATCGTTCTTCGCCTTGCCCGGTCTCGTCGTCAGGAACTTCTCCGACGAGAGCACGATCTGATCGATCGACACGCCGTCTTCCCGCTGCTGGATGAAGATCTGGTGGAAGCCGCCGTCCGGGAACCGCAGCGTGACGCCGTTCCGATCGACGCTGCCCCAGCCGTCGTCTTCCCAACCCCAGCCTGATTCGCCGCACCCCGCACACTCCTCGAGGTTGATCGGAAGCGCCGACGTCGTCCCCTGGCGATAGGCGGGATGCCCGGCGGCGTCGGTCGATCCGGAGAACTGCACGAATATCGAATCGTTGTAGGGCGAGTTGCCGTCGGCCTTCAGTCGAATCCAGAGCTTGTAGGTCTGCGTCGGATCGGCGATGAAGCCGATCGTGTAGCCGCTTGACGGGTTCGCGAGCGGCGCGTTGATCTTCGCCGCGTTCGCGTTCGGATTGTAGGCGCGAGCGCCGCCGGCGGCCGAGGCGTCCGCGGCCATGACCCATGCGCTGCCTTGCGGGAAGCCGTCGGCGGCCCAGACGACGATCTCCTTCACCGGCGCGATCGTCAACGCAACCGAATCGGTGGCCGAGGCGCCCCGGCCGTCGCTTGCGGTGACGGTGAACGTGTAGGTGCCGGGCGGCAGCGGCTGGAGCAGCTCGTAAAACCGACTGGTCGCAACGACGGCGCCGTGCTGATCGCGCCAGACGTACGTCAGCGCGTGCGCGTCGGGATCGCTGCCGCTCGCCACCAGCACCACGCCGTCCTCGCCGAACTGGTCCTGATAGCTCACCGTCCGGTCGCCGCCCGACACGCTCGGCGGATGGTTGGCCGTGTCGCGCGAGTTGTACAGCACCGTCACCTGCGACCAGGCGCCGCCGAACAACAGGTCGGGAAGGCCGTCGCCGTCCACGTCGGCCGCCGTCACGCCGTACCCGCCATTGATGCCGACGTCGAATTTCTGCGGCGGGCCGAAGGTGCCGTCGCCGTTGCCGAAGACGATCACACCCTGGTCCGTGACGACGTCGGGGTTGCCGTCCACGTTCACGTCGGCGATCGTCGGCGACCAGAAGCTGCCTCCGACGGTCTGCCGATCGAAGTACGTCGCTTCGCGGAACCCCGATGCGCCGCCCAGCATCACCGCCGTCTGCTCGTCGGTCGACAGCACGAGATCGGCGAAGCCGTCGTGGTTGACATCGCCGCACACGATTTCCGCGGCGATGTTCGGCAGCGACAGATCGTAGGTCGCCACCCGCCGCCAGCCCTGCGACGCCGCGTAGTCGGTGAAGGTCGTCAGCCCGGTCGGCCACACTTCGGCGACCACGTCGCTCTTTCCGTCGCGATCGACGTCGGCGACCGCCAGGTTCAGCAGTTGCGTGCCGATCGGCATCTTCGTCACGAGCGTGAACGTCCCGTTGGCGTTCGTCTGGAACACGCCGAGGACGTACGTCGCCGCGCCGCGGTCGTATCCATAGAACACCAGGTCGGGACGCCCGTCGCCGTTCATGTCGGCGAGCGCATAGTCCGCGACGCGCAGCGGGGTCGACGTCTGCACCTTCGTAAACGTTCCGCGGCCGTTTCCGACGAACGCGGTCAGCGTGTCGGGTTCGGCGCCGAGCACGGAGACGATGTCGGGCGCGCCGTCGGCGTTGGCGTCGACGACGTTCCATCGGCCGACGCCGTACGGTGGGTTCGGCTGCAGCGACACGGTCCCGCCGCCGCCGAGGTAGACGAGCACGTCGAGATTCGCGCCGAGCGTCGCGAGATCCGGCTTGCCGTCCCGATTGAAGTCCGCGACCTCGACGTGGTTGCTGCCGCCCGCCGTGCCGCTGTCGGTTCCGATCGTCGTCGCTCTGAACGCGAACGCCGCCGGCGCGGCCGCCATTTCGTTGACGAGCACCGTCGCCGCCGCGGCGTTCTGATCCGCAGCGACGATGTCGATGCGCGCGTCGTGGTTCATGTCCGCGATCGCGACCGCGCGGCTGCCCGGACCGGCGGCGAACTGGACCTCGCCGGTGAACAGGCCGGGACGCGCTTTGTTCCCGATCACCACGCTGACCGTGCCGGCGCCGTAGTTGGCCGTCACGATGTCCAGCGCGCCGTCGTCGTTCACGTCGGCGACCGCGATGCCGCGCGGCGACGATCCGACCGAGTAGGATCCGCTGAACGCGAGGCCGGTCGAGCTGCCCAGAAACACGGACACGATGCCGTTCCGCGTCGACGCCGCGGCGACGTCCATCCATCCGTCGCCGTTGAAGTCGGCGGCGGCGACGACGTTGAGCGACTGAGGCCCGCCGACCGCTTTCGGCGCGGCGAACAGATTCGCCGTGCCGTTGCCGTACATGATCGCCAGGCCGCCTCCGCTGTCGTACGCCACCGCGAGGTCGGGACGACCGTCGTGATTGAAGTCGGCGACGGCGGCGCCCTGCGGCTGCGGCGCGTAGCCGGTGAAGCTGGGGCCGATCGAAAAGCCGCCGGCGCCGTCGCCGATCAGGGTCATCACGGAGTTCGAGCTGTAGCCGGTGACCACCAGGTCGAGCCGGCCGTCGCCGTTGACGTCGGCGGCGCGGATGCCGCGCGGACTCGACACCGACGGCCCGAACGGAATCGTCGCCTGCGCGGAGAACCCGCCGCTGCCGTCGCCCACGAGGAGCGTCACCGAATTCGCATCGGCGTTGGTCACCGCCAGGTCGGGCTTGCCGTCGCCGTTGAAATCGCCGGAGGTGATGTCGAACGGGCCGCGGCCGACGGGCACTTCGAGGCTCTTGGTCAGCGTGCCGGCATGGTTCAGCAGCACGACGACCGAATTGCGGACGGTGTTCGCCGTCGCGACGTCCGGCCACCCGTCTCGATTCAGATCGGCGACGGCGATGCCGCGCGCGCCGGTCGCCGACGCGACATCGTCACGCGCGAAGGATAATGGCTGAGCGCGCGCGACCGCTGCGGCCGCGAACGAGCTCGCCACTAAGCAGAAGATCGTTGGTACTAACCGGTAACCCATTCCCGCGCCACCCTCCGGGTCGCCGCGAGCGCGGCGCCTACAGCAACCGGCCGGCCACGCGCGAGGGGTAAAATCGCGGGATGTTCTCCCGACTTCTCGTCGCCGTGCTCCTCGGAGGCGCGGTCGCCTCCGCGCAGCCGCCGGCGTCGCCGCTCGTCGAGCGGGTGCGCGACACCGGATTCATCCAGCTTCGCGCGGACAGCTTCTCGCAGCTGACGCCCTCGCAGCAGGCGGTGGCGTACTGGCTGACGCAGGCGGCGATCGCGATCGATCCGATCATCTACGACCAGCTGTCGCAGTACGGCATCCGCGAGAAGCGGCTGCTGGAAGGCGTGATGGCCCACAGCGAAGGCATTCCGCCGGAGGTTCTGGGCCGGATCCGCGAGTACGCGCTGCTCTTCTTCGCAAACCGCGGCAATCACAACGAGAACACGTCGCAGAAGTTCCTGCCGGCATTCACGTTCGACGAGTGGCAGGACGCGGCGCTGCGCGCGCAGGCGCACGGCGCCTTCAAGGGCGGCTACGCCGACCTGCCGCCGCTCGCCGATGCGGCGGCGCTGCGGCGCGAGCTCGGCGATTTGCGCGCGTCGCTCTTCGACGCGAACGTGGAGCCGATGGCGACGACCAAGACGCCGGCGCCGGGCAAGGACATCATCCAGGCGAGTTCCAACACCTTCTACCGCGGCGTGACGCTCGCCGAGCTCAAGAATTTCAAGGAGCAGTACCCGCTGAATTCCCGCGTGGTCAAAGGCGCGGACGGCACGATCCGGGAGGAGGTCTACCGCGCCGGCACGAAGGACGGGCGCGTGGCGCCCGGACTCTACGCGGTCTACCTGCGGAAGGCCGTCGACTATCTGGAGAAGGCGCGCCTCGCGGCCGCTTCGGTCGACCAGCCGCAGGCCAAGGCGATCAGCGATCTCGTTCGGTACTACGAGACCGGCGAGCCGGCCGAGTGGCTGCAGTTCGGCGGCGACTGGGTGCGCGACAACGGGACCGTCGACTTCGCGAACGGCTTCATCGAGGTCTACCGCGATGCGCGCGGCGCGAAGGGCAGCTCGCAGGCGTTCGTCACCGTCACCGACAAGCCGGTCACCGATGCGATGACGAAGCTGGCGCAGAACGCTGCCTATTTCGAGCAGAAGGCGCCGTGGGACGCCAGGTACAAGAAGCAGGACTTCACGCCGCCGCTCGTCAAGGCGGTCGAAGTGCTGGTGGAGACGGGCGACTTCCACGTCACGACGATCGGCGACAACCTGCCGAACGAAAACGAAATCCACGAGATGTACGGCACGAAGAACTTCCTGTTCCTCGGCAGCAGCCATGCGCTCTCGGCGGCCGCGTCGGCGAAAACCAGCTCGGAGTTCGCGGCGACGCCCGACGAGGCGCGCCGCGCCGACAAGTACGGCGAAGAGGCGGAAGACGTGCTGACGGCGATGCACGAAGTGATCGGCCACGGATCGGGTAGGCTGAGCGAGCACCTCGCGAAGGGCGGCGCCGGCCCCGCGCTGAAGGAATACTTCTCCACCCTCGAGGAGGCGCGCGCCGACCTGATGGGGCTGTGGAACGTCTGGGACCCGAAACTGAAGGCGCTCGGCCTGGTGTCCGACCAGGACGCCGTCGCCAAGACGATGTACGACGCGGCGGCGCGCGCGGCGCTGACGCAGCTGCGGCGCATCCTGTCCGGCGACACCATCGAGGAGGATCACGAGCGCGATCGGCAGCTGATCGTCAACTACATCAAGGACAGGACCGGCGCCATCGACTACGTGCAGCACGGCGGGAAGACGTACATCGAGGTGAAGGACTACCAGAAGATGCACGACGGCGTCGGCCTGCTGCTCGCCGAGCTGATGCGGATCAAAGCGGAAGGCGACTACGCGGCGATCAAGGCGCTGATCGATCGCTACGGCGTGCACTTCGATCCGGCGCTGCGCGACCAGGTCGTCGCGCGCTACAAGGGGCTCGACCTGCCGACCTACTGGGCCGGCGTCAACGCGGAGCTGACGGCGGACCTCGACGCGAAAGGCAACGCGGCCGCCGTGCACATCGCCTACCCGCGCGATCCGATGAAGCAGTACCTCGCGTACGGGCGCATGTACGACAAGCAGCCCTGAATGCTGCGCGCCGCCGGACACGTCGTCCGGCCGTGCGCAGCGTCGGGCCCGCTAGAGCGCGGCGACGACGCGATCGATGTCTTCGTCGTTGTTGAAGACCGACACCGACAGTCGCAGCCGCTTCTCGTCGGGGATCAGCGTCGCCGAGACGTTCGCCGCCTGCAGCTTCTGCTGCACCGCGGCGACGTCGCGCACCTCGAAGGCGGCGATCGGCGTCTCGGTCCCGTGCGGCGTCACGGGGGCGTAGCCCTTCTTCGGCAGCTCGGTCTGCAGGCGCTCGACGAGCGGCCGTGCGTGCGCCCGGATCGCCGGTACGCCGCCGATTTCCGCGATGTACTGCAGCGACCGCGACGCGCACGCGGCCAGCGCGTTGGGGATCGTGCCCGTTTCGTACTTCGCCGCGCCCGGCAGCGGTTCCCACGTGATGCCCACGCGATCGAACTTCGCCAGCTGCCGGTGTCCGTACCTCGTCGTCGGGACGACGGTGTCCTGCAGGTCGTCGCGGACGTAGAGAAACCCGAAGCCGCGCTCGCCCATCAGCCACTTGTAGGTGGCGGTCGACCCGAAGTCGATGCCCATCGCGCGCACGTCCACCGGCACGGCGCCGGCGGCCTGCACCAGGTCGGCGAACACGTACGCGCCGCGCGCGTGCGCGAGATCCGCGATGGCGCGCGCGTCGTGCAGGTAGCCGTTGACGTTGGACACGAGCGCCATCGACACGAGTCGCGTCTCGCGATCGATCGCCTGGTCCATGTCGTTCAGATCGATCCTCCACCCGCGGTGCTTGACGACCCGCAGCCGCAGCCCTTTCGCCTCGAGCGTCTTGTACATGTAGAGCGACGTCTCGAAATGCAGTTCGTCCAGCACGACGTTGCCGCCGCGACGCGCGAGGTCCATGCCCATGACGACGATGTTCTCGCCGTCGGACGTGTTCTGGACGAAGGCGATCTCCGAGGGACGCGCGTTGACGAGCGCGGCGAAACGCTGCTTGAGCTCGGCCTGGCGCTCCGCGTCGAAGTCGCGCGTGCGGCGGTACACCTGCGCGTCGATGTACTCCTGCAGCGCCCTGGCCGCAGGCACGCTGAGCGGATGCATCGCGGCGGAGTTGAGATAGGTCGACGCCTGCGTCACCGGGAAATCGGCGCGCCACGACGCGCGGTCGGCCGCGCGGGAGCCGAACGCGTGCGCGGGACGAACGCGCGACGCCGCCGCCGTCGCCGCCAGAAATTCGCGTCGGTTCATTGCAGCCCTCCATCCAGCTCGGTGTACACGCGCTTGATCGCCTGGTACGCGTTGTTGCCTGCGCGGGTCCACGCGTCGTACGGCTCGAGCACCGCGCCCGCCGCCGCCGTCTCGACGTCGACGCCGCGGTCGTGCAGCCGCGTGCCTTCCGCGACGATGCGCTCGATCGCGGCGCGGTAGTTCCGCTCTTCCTCCGACAGGATCGCGGCGGTATCGACGAAGCCGTGCGCCGGCACGAACCACGCCGGCGCCAGCCGCTCGGCCTTCCGCAGCGTGGCGATCCACTCGCTCGGGTAGCCGTTGGCCATCGACGGGAAGATCCGGTTCGAGAACACTTCGCTCATGAACAGGATCTTCGGCTGCGGCAGGTACACCTCGAGATCGCCGCCGGTGTGGGCGCGCCCGAGGAACAGGACGTCGACCTCGGTCGTCCCGAGACGCAGCACGCGGGTGTCCGCGACCGTTTCGATGGGACCCCGCAGCCGGCGCTCGACGGCGCCCTTCGACTTCGGGTGGACGAGAAACGTCACGTCGGGCCCGAACGCCGCGTCGCCGCCGGTATGGTCGCCGTGCTCCGATCCGACGACGACGTACTTGATCGGCTGAGCCGTGAGTCGAGCGACCGCGGCCTTCAGCAGCGCGACGTTGGCGTCGGTCCCCTGCCCCTCCGCCACGAGCACGCCCGACTCCGAGGTGACGATGAGGTTGTTGACGGTCACCGTGCGTTTGGTCGGATCGATCTGCTCGAAGGTGTAAACGTTTGTCGCCAGCCGCTGGACGCGCGGAAAATCGCCCGCCGTGAGGCCGCGAACCGTGATGTCGCCCGTGCGGATGACGTCGGGCCCGGCGAGGCCGAGCACGAGAAGAACGGCGGCCATTCGCATGGCCGGAGCGTATCATGTAACCTCGGCGTTCGGTCGCGCCCGGAGGGACACGAGAACCGAGATGAGAACACTGCCTGTCGCCGCGCTGGCCGTCGCGTCCCTCGTCGCCGTCGGCGTCGCGCAGACCGAAAAGATCGACTACGCCACGATCGGAAAGATCCGCGACGAAGGGCTGACGCGGTCGCAGGTGATGGACCACGTGGCGTGGCTGAGCGACGTGTACGGGCCGCGGCTCACGGGATCGCCGGCGATGCAGCAGGCGTCGGAGTGGGCGATGAAGCAGTTCCGCGACTGGGGTCTCGCCAACGTCCACCAGGAGCGGTGGAAGTTCGGCAAGGGATGGTCGCTCGTCCGCTTCAGCGCGCAGCTCGTCGAGCCGCAGGTGCAGACGATCGTCGGCTACCCGCGCGAGTGGTCGTCGGGCACCCGGGGAACGATCACCGCGGACGTCGTGCGCGTCCAGATCGCCACCGACAACGATTTCGACAAGTACCGCGGCACGCTCGCGGGCAAGATCGTGCTCACGCAGCCGGAGCGGCGCGTGCGGATGTACGAGGGACCGAACATCCTGCGCATGGACGACCGGTGGACGCGCGAGGCGGAGGAGACGCCGGTGCCGGCCGCGCGTCCCGGCGGCGGCCGAGGCGCCGCGGCCCAGGCGTTCCGCGACAAAGTCGAGGCGTTCTACGCCAGCGAAGGCGTCGTCGCCACCTTGGATCGCGGCAGCGACAGCGACATGGCCGACGGCGGCAGCACGCTGTCGTGGCAGCAGCAGCATCCCGACGGCGGCACGGTGTTTCCGTCCGGCGGCTTCGCGCGCGACGAGCGCGCCGGCACGGCGGTGCCCGGCGTCACGCTCGCGGTCGAGCACTACAACCGGCTCGTGCGGCTTCTCGACAAGGGGCTGCGGCCGAAGGTGGAGCTGAACGTCGAGACGAAGTACTACGACGAAGGCGCCGGCATGAACGGCATCAACACGATCGCCGAGCTGCCTGGCACCGATCTCGCGTCGGAAGTCGTCCTGCTCGGCGCGCACCTCGACTCCCATCCCTATGCGACGGGCGCCACCGACAACGCGACCGGCAGCGCGGCGATGATGGAAGCGGTGCGGATCCTGAAAGCGGTCGGCGTGCGGCCCCGCCGGACGATCCGCGTGGCGCTGTGGGGCGGCGAGGAGCAGGGGCTCCTCGGGTCGAAGGCGTACGTCGCCGAGCACCTCGGCGATGTCGAGACGATGACGCTGAAGCCGGAACAGGCGAAGCTCGCCGCCTATTTCAACTCGGACAACGGCAGCGGCAAAGTGCGCGGCGTCTGGATGCAGAGCAACCTCGCGGTGCGGCCGGTCTTCGAACAGTGGATCGCGCCGCTGAAGGATCTCGGCGTGACGATCCTGTCGCCGCGCTCCGTCGCGCAGACCGACCACGTGTCGTTCGACAACATCGGCGTGCCGGCATTCCAGTTCCTCGTCGATCGACTCGAGTACAACTCGCGGACGCACCACTCGAACATGGACACGTTCGACCGGGTGCAGCGCGACGACATGGTCCAGCAGGCGACCGTGATCGCGGCGTTCGCGTACGACGCGGCGATGCGGGACGAGAAGCTGCCGCGCAAGGTGCTGCCGACGGCGCAGCGGTCGGCGGCCAGGGGTTCATCGCAGCCGTAGCGCAGCCCGTCCGGGCTGCCAAGGGGTCTTATGCGCAAAGTGATGCTGATCGCCGCCGCGCTCCTGATCGTCGCGCCGATGCGCGCGGCGACCGTCGACGGCCTGTGGGACGCCGTCATCGCCGCGAGCGGCACCGACGTGCCGTTCCGGTTCGAGATCGACACGAAGGGCGCCCAGCCCCAGGGCTTCTTCTTCGAAGGCGATCGCAGGATCGGATCGACGGCCGGCACGGTGGCCGACGGGACCCTCCGGTTCGAGTACGACTTCCTGAACACGATCCTCGAGCTCACGCAGAAGGGCGACGAGCTCGTCGGCACCTACCGGAACAACCGGCCCAACGCGCGGCCGCAGGACGTGCGGATGAAGCGGTTCGTCGCGGTGTCGGCCGACGCCGACAACGTGCCGCAGGTCGCGGGCTACTGGGAGATGCGGCGCCTCGAATCCGAAGTGACCGCGCCGCGCGACACGCGCACGTGGAACGTGTTTCTCCGCCAGTCGGGGTCCGAGGTGTCCGGCTCCGTCCTGCGCGTCGACGGCGACGTCGGCACGCTGGTCGGGCACTGGAAGAACGGCCGGCTGACGCTGAGCCACTTCTCCGGCGAACGTCCGACGCTGTTCGAAGCGACGCCGAACCCCGACGGCTCGCTCGCCGTCACCTACAACGGCAACGCGCACTACACGGTGATGCGCAGCGACATGGCGCGCGCCAAGGGCATCCCGGAGCCGCCGGACCCGTCGCGCTACACGAACGTCAAGGATCCGACGGCGCCCTTCCAGTTCGCGTTCGCCGACGCCATCACCGGCAAGATGGTGTCGAGCAGCGATCCGCAGTTCCGCGGCAAGGTCGTCATCCTGGCGATCGGCGGCAGCTGGTGCCCCAACTGTCACGACGAGGCGCCGTTCCTCGGCGAGCTGTACCGCGATTTCCACGCGAAGGGGCTCGAGATCGTCGGCCTGATGTTCGAAAACGATCCCGACCCGAAGAACTACCGTCCGCGCGTGCAGGCGTTCATGAAGCGCTACAACATCCAGTACCCGATGCTGTACGCGGGGACGACGAGCCCGACGCCGCAATCGAAGACGATCGCCGACGCGCTGCCGCAGCTCGTCAACTTCGGCGCGTACCCGACGTCGATCTATCTCGGGCGCGACGGCAAGGTGCGCACCGTGCACGCCGGCTTCGCGAGCCCGGCGACCGGCGAGGAGCACGTGCGGCTGAAGAAGGAGCTGCGCGAGCTGACCGAGCAGCTGCTGGCCGAGCCTGCGACCGCGACCGCCGGTCCGCGCTGACGCGGTACCTGGTACGTGCCAGGTACGTGCCAGGTACGTACCTGGTACGTACCAGGTACGTGCCAGGTACCCGTTACGACTCGCGCAGGACCACCATCGGATCGACGCTCGTCGCGCGCCGGGCGGGCACGTAGCACGCGGCCGCGGCGACCGCCAGCAGCATCGCCGCCACCGCGGCGAACACCGCGGGATCGTGCGTCGTCACGCCGAAGAGCAGCGAGTCCAGCGCGCGCGTCGACGCGAAGGCGCCGGCCAGGCCGAGCGCGACGCCGAGGCCGGCGGTCCGCATGCCTTCCGAGAGCACGAGCGCGAGAATCGTCCCGCCGTCGGCGCCGAGCGCGTGGCGGATGCCGAACTCGCGCGCCCGCTGGGCGACGCCGAACGCGATGACGCCGTAGATCCCGATCGCCGACAGCGCGAGCGCCACCGCGCCGAACACCGCGAGCAGCGTCGTCGGCGCGCGCCGCGTCTCGAGCGACCGCGCGATCCATTCGTCCATCGTCCGCACGTCGGCCATCGGCTGCTCGGGATCGATCGCCTGCAGCGCCGCGCGCACGGGCGTGACGAGCGTGAGCGGATCCATCGCGGTCTTCACCACCAGGCCCATCGCCTGCGGCGCGCGCTGCGCCGCCGCGTAGTAGATGCGCTCCTTGGTGACCGGTTGACCGAGATCGATGCTGTTGATCGAGCCCACCACGCCGACAATCGTGTAGGTCTGGCCGTTCTGAATCTGCTGCCCGAGCGGGTTCTGATGCTGGAAGTACTTCTGCACGAGGTACGCGTCGATGACGCAGACGCGCGGCGCCGACGCGACGTCGCCGTCGTTGAAGACGCGGCCGCTGACGAGCGGGATGTGCATCGCGCGGAAGTAGTCGCCGCCGACGACCTCCTGGCGGCCGTGCGGCGCCGCTTCGTCGGCCGCGATCGTCCGGCCGACGATCGAGTAGGACCCCGATCCGACCATGCCGTTGAACGGCACGTTGGAGGTCGCGCCGACGGCGACCACGCCGGGAATCGCGCGCACGCGGTCGACCAGCCGCGTCCAGAACGCGCCGCGCGCGGCGACATCCGGATACCGCGTTGCGGGCAGCGCCACCTGGGCGGTGAGGACGTTCTCGGGCGCGAAGCCCGGATCGACGCGCTGCAGCCGCGCGAAGCTGCGAATCGTCAGGCCGGCGCCGATGAGCAGCATCACCGCAAACGCGGTTTCGACGACGACGAGCGCCGCACGCGTGGCGCCGGTGCCGCGGCCGGCCGTGCCGCGGGCGCTGTCGTCCTTGAGGAACGCCGCCGTGTTCCCGCGCAGCACCGTCAGCGACGGGGCGATGCCGAACACGATGCCGGTGACGAGGGCGAGCGCCATCGTGAACAGCAGCACCGGCGGGTGCAGCGCGGCGTGCGGCGAGCCGGGGATTCGGGTCGTGCTCAGCGCGATCAGCGCGTGCAGGCCCGCGTAGCCGACGGCGAGTCCACCCACCGCGCCCATCGCCGCCAGCACGAGCCCTTCCACGAGCAGCTGCGAGACGATCCGCCGCCTGGCGGCGCCGAGCGCGCCGCGAATCGCGAGCTCGCGCAGGCGGCCCGTGGCGCGCATCATCAGCAGGTTCGCCACGTTCGCGCACGCAATCAGGAGCACGAGGACGACCCCGATCTGCAGGATGTAGAGCGGCGTGCGCACGTCGCCGACGATCTGGTCGCGAAGTCCGATCGCATAGGCGGTGAATCCGGCGGTCTGCCAGAAGCCGCGCAGCGCGGGCAGCCGCGCGCTGTTGCGCGCGATGATCGCGTCGAAGTCCGCCTTCGCCGTCTGGAGCGTCGCGCCGGGCCGCAGCCGCGCGACCATCGTGCTGAACTCGTTGCCGCGGCCGTTGTCGGACATCTGCGCCGGCGTGAAGGCGAACGGCACCAGCATCGCGACGTCGCGCGCCGGCACTTCGAAGTCCGCCGGCATCACGCCGACGACGCGATACGCCTCGCCGTTGACGCGGATGTCGCGCCCGACGATCGACGGATCCGACCCGTAGTGCGACGCCCACAGGCCATACATCAGCACGGCGAACCGATCGGCATCCGGCGTCGCATCGGCCTCGGTGAACGCGCGGCCGATCGCGGGCGCGCGGCCGATCGTCGAGAAGAACGACGGCGTCACCGCCGCGGCGCGCACCTGCTCGGGCACGCCGCCCTCGTTGAGATTCGCGTTCCGGACGGTGATCAGCGCGGCGTCTTCGAGCGACCGCGCCTGGGTCTTCCGCTCGAGGTAGTCGGGAATGGAGACCGAGGCCTGGAGCAGGTTGCTGCCCGGATAGCTGTTCCACACCATCACCAGCCGGTCGGCCTGCGCGTACGGCAGCGGCCTCAGCAGGATCTGGTAAAAGAGGCTGAAGATGGCGGTATTGGCGCCGATCCCGAGCGCGAGCGTCAGCACGGCGACGATCGTGAAGATCGGCTGCTTGCGCAGCATGCGGAAGGCGTAGCGGAGATCGGCCATGTGCCGGTTAGACGATCGCCGCCAATCGAAGGTTGAGTGCCGTTATCGCCGACGTGCCCGCAGCCGGACGGTGTACTGGTTCTCCGCGTTCAGGTTGATCAGCGCGACGAACTGGCGGCCCTGATAGGTCCCGATCGTCCCCGACTGCGAGACCGCCGTCACATCCCACCCGGCCGGCAGCAGGATCGTGTTCCGCAGGCCGCGCATCACCCGTTCGAACTGCAGCTCGTCGCCGGCCAGCTTGTAGCTGCCGTCTTCTAGCGTGCCGGTGATCTGCAGGTGCGCGCTCTGCCGGTCGTCGGCGATCGGCACGTCGAGCGCCGCCGTCGACGTCATCTGCGTCTTGGAGATCCGCAGCGGCTTCGCCGTGTCGAGATCGACGACCTTCGCGTCGGGCATCCGCAGATACGACAGGGAGTCGAGCGTCGCGGCCGGGCCCTTGCGGTAGTCGCTGTAGGTCTGGTCGACGTGGATCTGTCCGCGCTGCGGGTCCCCGAGGTCGTACAGCGTCTTCATGTCGTCGAAGAACATGTCGGTGTACGGCGTCGGCTCGAGCTTCGCCGTCGTCTTGCGCGCGTGAATCGTCACCGGGTTGCTCTGGCCGCTCGGGTTCGCGAAGGCCAGCTTGAGCCGGCCGTCCGCCGTCGTCGAGAGCTGCGCGGCGACGTTCGACGAGATGAAGGCGAAGCCTCGCGGCAGCAGGACGCCCAGGCGATAGCCGCTGAGGCTCCTCACCCAGACGATGTCGTCGCCGTGCATCATGTAGGTGCGGGGATCCTTGTACGTCTTGTAGATCAGGACGCGGCCGACGCCGCCCTGCGGCACCGGGATCGGCAGCTTCGCGTGGATCGCGTGCGTGTCCGGATCGTTCTTGTCCTGCTCGTAGGCGAACGGGAGCGGCTTGCCCGTTCGCGGATCGAAGACCTCGATGTCGGAGCCTTCGCTGCCGCCGCGTGTCGCGTTGCCCAGCTCGGTCGCACCCGCGCGCGTCTCTTCCGGCAGGAACTTGATCCGAAACGATTCGCTGCCCGGCTCGAGGATCGCGTATTCGGTGTACGCGTCCTGCGTGAACAGCCGCGTCACCGGCGGCGTCGGGCGCAGCGATCCGTCGGGGTTGGTGCCGCCCGGAAAGGGGTTCTGTTGCGTCGCGACGAGAGCCGCCACCGCGAGCGCGCGCATTGAGATCGACATGCCGGAAGTTTAATATGCGCGGATGAAAATCATGCTGACGATCGCCGCGGCCCTCTTGCTCCTCTCGACGGCGATGCACGCCCAGCAGCGCGGCGGGCCGCCGCGGCCGGGCCTCACGCTGACGACGACCGCGTTCCAGGACGGCGGCGAGATCCCCGGCAAGTACACGCAGGCCGTGCCGAATCCCGTCTCGCCCAGGCTCGAATGGACGAACGTGCCCGACGGCACGCAGTCGTTCGTGCTGAACATGCTCGACCCGGACACGGCGCTGCAGCGCAAGACCGACACCGTGGTCCACTGGATGGCCTTCAACATTCCGGGCACGGCGCGCGAGCTGCCGGAGGCGGTCCCGGCCGACGCGAAGCTGGCGGACGGGACGATCCAGATCAAGAACCAGCGCGGCGCCGTGGGCTTTCTCGGGCCGGGCGCGCCGGCCGTCGGCCCGAACCATCACTACACGTGGGAGCTCTACGCGCTCGACACGAAGCTCGATCTCACGCCGGACGCGACGCGCGCCGACGTGTTGAAGGCGATCGACGGGCACGTTCTCGGCAAGGCGATTCTGGTCGGCCGGTTCAAGCGGCCGCAGTAGGAAGGAGGGAGCCGAACGCTCCCTCTCACTTCTTGAGCTCTGCGTAGACGGCGTCGATCGCGGTCTTGTAGCGCTCCTTCTTGTAGCCGGGGTATTTCGACGTCAGATCGATGGAGGCCGCCGCCTCGTCGGCGCTCTTGCCGGCGGCGTTCGCCTGCTGCACGGCGGCGATCCATTCGGCCATGAACTGCTGATACTGCTGCAGATCCTTCGGCGTCGTGACCGGGCTATGGCCGGGGATCACCGTGTCGACGTCCTTGATGCCGGCGATCGCCTTCGCCAGCGTCTTCGGGTACTCGACGCCGCTGCCGCCGTTGTTCCGATCGATCGTCGGCGCGTCGCGCCACGCGAACATGTCGCCCGTCAGCAGGACGCGGAGCGACTTGTACACCACCCACGTGTCGCCGTTGGTGTGGCCGGGACCGAAGTAGTAGAGATCGATCTCGTTCTTGCCGCTGCCGAGCGTCAGCCTGTCCTTGTAGGTGCGCTTCGGCAGGAACCGCGCCCTGTCGCCGGCGAACGCCGGCATCTTCGCCATGTTCGCCTTGGTGTTCTCCTGCGCGACGAAGTCGACGGTCGCGGGAAACGCCTCGTTGCTCCCGGTGTGATCGCCGTGCGTGTGCGTGTTGATGATCGTCGTCACCGGCTTGTCCGTGATCTTCCTGATTTTCTCCAGGATCGACGGACCGTACCCCGAGAGCTTCGTGTCGACGACGACCACGCCGGTGTCGGTCACGAAGATGCCGGTGTTGCCGCCGGTGAAGTCCGGGCCCGGCGTCGACTGGGTGATTACCCACAGGGTGTCCCTGACCTTCTGCGCATCCGGCAGCGTGGGTCGCGGCGGCTGCTGTTGTGCGCCGATGGCCGCCGACAGGGCGCCGGCCGCCACGAGCGCCGTCAGCGCGGTGAATCGCTGCATCTGTAGCTCCTTCGAAATGCGGCCGATTATACGCTTGCAGAGTTGTAGTCCCGTGTACCTCAGCAGGACACGGTGTCGCGCCAGAGTGTGCAATTCTGCACACAATCCGCGGGTACCGGCATTGCCTGTGCAGTAGATGTGACAAACTTCTTCATGGCGGGGTCAGAGCGCGTCACGTGGGAAATCGTGACCGTCGCCAGCGGCGGACCGTTCAAGCTGTCGGTCGTGCATCCGCGAGGGACCATCGTCGAGTACTTTGCGACGGCCGCCGACGCCGTGAAGCGCGAGCAGGAACTCGAAGCGCTGTTCCTCGAATCGGTGACCGCCCGACCCGTCGCGTGCGCGTCATGATCGTCATGAGCCGACCCGGCCGTCTCCTCATCGTGGACGATGACGAGGGCGTCACGCAGACGTTCGCGGGGATTCTGCGCCTCGAGGGCCATCAGGTGCGCACCGCCGGCAACGCCCAGGACGCCCTCCGCGAGACCGAAGAGTTCCGTCCCGACGCGATCATCCTCGACCTGCGCATGCCGCTCGTCAACGGCCTGGGATTCCTCTACCGCCTGCGGGAACGCGACGAGCGCACCCCGGTGACGATCATCACCGGCGACGCCTCGCTGACCGAGGACGCGCTGACCGAAATCGCCGACCTCGGGGCCGACGTCTGCTTCAAGCCGATCTGGACCGAAGACCTGCACGAACTCGCCGAGCGGCTCCTCTCCCGCGCGTAATCCCGACACCTGCACCACCCGCCGCCCCACGCTGTACACTCTGAGCGTGCGTGCGATCGCCCTTACGGTCGCGTGTCTCCTTGCCGCCCCCCTCGTCGCGGCGGAGCGCCACTGGCAGACCGGCACGTGGACCGACATCTCGACGACGCGCCAGCTCGTGGACTTCGGTCCGGGCCAGAGCAGCTTCGGTCCGCCGAACGCCGGGCTGCAGATGCGGGCGCTCGCCGACGTGCGCGTCTTCACGATCGACACGGACGAGGCCACCTACGTGCTGCGCGACACCGTGCCGATCACGCGCCGCTCGATCGACGCGGAGATCGGCGCCGCGGTCACCTTCGCCGTCGAGAAGAACACCGTGTACGTGCGCGACGCGAACGGCGCCGAGCACAAGCTGCGCCTCACGAAGAAGACGCCGAAGGCCGCGTCGCCGACCGCCGGCGCGACGACGTATGCCGCGCTCGGCGGCGGGCATCTGCTGCGCGACGTGAGCGGCGACGGACGCTTTCTGATGCTCGAAGACGGCTCGCGCTGGGAGATCCACCCCCGCGATCGATTTCAGGCACAGGACTGGGACGTCAACACGAGCCTGACCGTCCGCACGACGCGCGCCGAGGACGGCTACGGGTTCGAGATCGTCAACACGCAGACCGACGAGGGTGCGCTCGCGCGGTTCGTGCCGAGGCGCTGATGGCTCGCACATTTCTCTTCATCGGTTCGCTCGCCGCCGGCGTGGGCGTCGGCTTCGGCGCGTTCGGGGCGCACGCCCTGCGGGCGCGGCTGTCGCCCGACATGCTGGCGGTCTTCGAAACGGGCGTGCGATACCAGATGTACCACGCGCTGGCGCTGATCGCGCTGGCCGCGTTGATGGCGCGCTTCGACGGCTGGCTGTTCCACGCCGCCGGCTGGAGCTTCACCGTCGGCATCCTGCTCTTCTCCGGCAGCCTGTACCTGCTGGCGCTCACGGGCGTCCGGACGCTGGGCGCGATCACGCCGCTCGGCGGCGTGGCATTCATTCTGGGCTGGGCGTTCCTCGTGGCGGCGACGCTGTGACGTCGACGTCCGACTGCGTTTTCGCGCCGCCCGAGTAGATCGTCAGCCGGTACGATCCCGGCGGCACGTCGTCGAACTCGTAGCTCCCGTCGGCCGACGCCATCGTCGCAAACGGCGTCGTCGTCGAGATGATCTCCGCCGACATCGCGGGATGGATGTCGCAGCCGACGTGATAGAAGCCGTCCTGCTCGAAGATGTAGCTGTACGTGTTCTCGGTTGGAATCGCGACGTTGAACGCCCCCTCGCGCGTGTCTTCGTTGGTGACGTGCACGTTGTGGAGCGTGTCGTCGCTGTTGCGGAACTCGACGGGCTGGCCGGTGCGGACGAACAGCACGGCCGGGGAGAAGGTCTGGCCCACCTGATCCATCACGGGCGTTTCGGTCAACGCCGGGAACTCGCGCGGCGTCTTCGGCTCGAGCACGACGATGGCGAACGCGCCGGGTGCAAAACCGGGCACTTTTCCGGTCACGGTGCCGGGCGCCGCCGGCGCAGGCCGAGCGGGCGCCGCGGTGGCCGCCGGCGCCGCCGAGGTGGCCGCGGGCGCGGGCTCCGATTTCGCGCACGAGCTCGCGAGAAGGATCGCGCCGGCCATCAGGGTGGCAACCGTTTGATTCCGCACGGCTTCAGCTTACACTGGTGAGGTTGATGACCCCGCGCCGCGCGCTCGCCATCGGTGTCGTGCTGATCGTCGTCGCCGCCGTGTGGCTGGCCGAGCGGCAGTTCCAGCACGCCGGCGACGGCGTTGCGGCGGCCGCCGAACCGGGAAGCGCGGCGGCCACGTCGTCGGGCACGCTGCGGTTCTTCAAGAACCCCGCGGCGGCGAAGCCGTTCACCGTCCGGACGATCGACGACCGCGAGATCTCGCTCGACACGTTCAAGGGCAAGGTCACCATCGTGAACTTCTGGGCGACGTGGTGTCCGCCCTGCCGCGCGGAGATTCCCGATCTGATCGCGCTGCAGGAGAAGTACCGCGACCAGCTGCAGATCATCGGCATCTCCGAGGACGAAGACGGTCCGCCGGTCGTGCGGAAATACGCCGCCGACCACCACATGAACTACCCGATCGCGATGACGTCGCCCGAGCTCGAGAAGCTGTTCCCGGGGATCGCGGCGCTGCCGACCTCGTTCGTGATCGACCGCGAGGGGCGCATCGTGCAGAAGCACGTCGGCATGCTGAACGCCGCGACGACCGAGCAGGAAACGCGCGCGCTGGCGGGCCTGCCGGTCAACGCGCGGATCGAGCAGGTCGAGCAGACGCAGAAGCTGGAGCTCGGGCCGAACGCGCAGGCGCTCGAGATTCCGGGCGTCGATCTGGCCAGACTGCCGCCCGCGAAGCGGCGGCAGACGCTCGAGAAGCTGAACGCCGAGTCGTGCACGTGCGGCTGCGATCTGACGATCGCACGGTGCCGCGTCGACGATCCCACCTGCGGCGTCAGCCTGCCGATCGCGCGGCGCATCGTCGACCAGGTCGCGGCCGGGAAGTAGCTCGCCATGGGTCGATCGCTGACGGTCCTGGCGCTCGGCGTTGTGCCGTGGTGCGCGGCGGTCCTGTGGGCGCAGGCGCCGGCGGCGCCCGCCGCCAACCGGTACGTCGGATCGGCACAGTGCCGGAGCTGCCACGCCGATCAGTACAGCCGCTGGACGAAGACGCGGATGGCGAACGTCGTCCGCGACCCGAAGACGCATCCCGACGCGATTCTGCCGGACCTGTCGAAGCCCGATCCGCTCGTCACGTTCACGGCGGCGGACGTCGCGTTCGTCTACGGCAGCAAGTGGAAGCAGCGCTACTTCACGAAGGTGGGCGACGACTATTTCCCGCTGGGCGCGCAGTGGGACGTCGCGCACCGGATCTGGCGGCCGTACAAGGTTGCGCCGAACACCGACTGGTGGGTGGCGCACTACCCCGACGACAACATGCAGCGGCCGACCGGGCCGACGTGCGACGGCTGCCACTCGATCAACTACGACGTGCGGACGAAGACGCCGTCGGAGTGGAACGTCGGCTGCGAGAAGTGCCACGGCCCCGGCGCCGACCATGTCGCGACGCCGACGCGCGCGAACATCGTCAACCCGGCCCGGCTCGATCCGGTGCGCGCCAACGACGTGTGCATCCAGTGCCACTCGCAGGGGCAGCCGCTGAAGAACCCGATCGAGGGGCGCTATTACGACTGGGCGGTCGGATTCGAGGTGACGCCCACTTCGCGCCTGAGCGACTACTGGCGCCTCGATCCGCCCGAGCTCGGGAAGCAGGACTTCCTGTATTTCGCCGACGGCACGGCCCACAAGAACCGAATGCAAGGGAACGACTTCTCCTCGAGCCGGATGTACGAGCGGGGCGTCACCTGCTTCAACTGCCACGACGTCCACGGAACGGCGAACAACGCCGACCTGCGCGCGCCCGCCGATCGCGTCTGCCTGCAGTGCCACGGACCGAAGTCGCCGAACGGTCCGCACGCGGCGACGATCGAGCAGCACACGCATCACGCCGCGGGATCGGCCGGCAGCCAGTGCGTCGCCTGCCACATGCCGCAGATCGAGCAGACGATCGCGGACATCAACGTCCGCGCGCACACGTTCCGATTCATCACGCCGGGCGCGACGGAGCGGATGACGGTGCCCAACCCCTGCACGTCGTGTCACAAGGACAAGACCAGCGCGTGGGCGATCGACGCGATGCGCGGCTGGGGGTTCTCCCCGTGGCGGATCGGGTAGAGCTCGGGGCCGGCTCTTACTTCTGAATCCGGGCTTTGTTCCTCGCCACCGCGTCGAGCTCGGCCGAGATCGTTTCGTAGCAGCTCGGACAGATGCCGTGGCTGAACTGCGCATCGGAATGTTCGGCGATGTAGCCTTCGACCTGCTGCCAGTACTGATCGTCGCCGCGAATCCGCTTGCAGTAGCTGCAGATCGGCAGCAGGCCGCGCAGCTGCTTGACGTTGGACAGCGCGGTCTGTAGCTCCGCGACGCGCTCGGCGAGCTTCTGCTGCAGCGCCAGGACGCGCACGCCGACCGCGACGCGCGCGCGCAGTTCGTCCGGATCGAACGGCTTGATGATGTAGTCGTCCGCGCCCGAGTCGAGACCGGCGATGACGTCGCCGCGGCTTTCGCGTGCCGTCACGAGCAGCAGGTACATGTTCGCCTCGGGCAGCTCCGCGCGCACCTTGCGGCACACGTCGGGGCCGTCGAGCTCGGGCATCATCCAATCGAGGATCGCCAGCGTCGGCGCCGTCGCCGTGCGCAGATGTTCCCACGCCTGCGCGCCGTCGAAGACCACGGTCGTCTCGTGGTCGAGACGCTGCAGCGTGCGCGCGAGGATCTGGCCGGTGGCGCGATCGTCCTCGGCGATCAGTACGTGCATCGGTGCGCGAAGTATACAATGTGCGCTCCACGCATGAACAACTCGGGACTCCGGCCGCTCGGCGTCGCCGTGCTGTGCGGCGCCGTCGGCTTCGCGATCAACGTCGTGTCCGGCGTCGCGATCGCGCCGATGCTGCTCGGCCGCGTCGTGACGCTGCCCATCGCGATCATGTCCGGCCCCGCGCTCGGCGTCGTCTCGGCGATCGTCGCCGGCGCCGCGGTCCTGCGCACGACGGTCCCGGCCGGCCCGGCGCTGGCGGTCCTGACGATCGAGGCGATCGTCGTCGGCGTGTTCGCGAGGCGCGGCAAGTCGCCGCTCGTCGCCGGCGCCATGGTCTGGGCGTCGGTCGCCCTGCTGCTGATCGTCGCGCCGTCGTTCATCGGCCTCGACGTGCGGCGGTCCACGGCGTGGCCGCTCGCGCTCCAGCTGCTGCTCAACTCGCTCGTCGCCGTCGTGATCGCCGAGCTGATCTCGATCGTCCTCGCGCCGCGCGTCCGCGTGACGACCGGCTGGCGTCCCGAGCGGATGCGGCTGCGGAGCTACGCCTTCCACGCCTTCGTGCTCGTGGCGATGCTGCCCGTGCTGCTGCTCGCCGCGCTCGACAACCAGGCGATCGCCACGCGCCAGGAAGCGGCCGGCGCCGCCCGCCTCCACGAAGCGGTCACGGCGCTGGCCGAGCACATCACGTCGTACGTCACGTCGCACGCGCAGGCGGTGGAGTCGCTCGCGCTCGCGATGTCGAACGATCGGCTCACGGCCGCCGACCGCCGCCTGCTCGTCGCGCGCGATCGCCAGATCTACCCCGGGTTCGTCACGCTGTTCCACGCCGATCGCAACGGCATCGTCCAGGAGATCGCGACGACGACCGCCGAGCAGGCGCTGCCGCCGATCAACGACCGCCAGTACTTCCTCGATGCGGTGCGGACACGCCGGCTCGCGATCTCCGACGTGATCATGGGGCGCCTCGCGCACGCGCCGATCGTCACGATGGCGATGCCGGTCATCGGCCCCGACGCCCAGGTGATCGGCGTCGTCGGCGGATCGCTCGATCTGTCGCGCTTCGAGCGGTTCGTCGACGACCTGAACACGATCGCCGACGCGCGCGTCACGATCGTCGACCAGCACAGCCGCGTGATCTACGGCAGCGACAACACCGGGTACCTCGCGCTGCAGTCGCTCGAGGGGGACGCGCTCCTGCGCGGCTCCGCCCAGGCGCTCGAAGGCGTCTTCCATTACCGCCAGCCGAACGGCAGCGCCGACACCGCCGGCCGGATCGCCGCCGGCGCGCCGATCGACGCGGCGGGGTGGCGCGTCTTCGTCGAACAGCCGCTCGTCCACCTGCGCCTGCAGTCGACCGGCTATTACGTGCTCGCGCTCGGCCTCGTGGTGTTCGCGCTCAGCGGCGCCGTGCTCGGCGCCCGCGGCTTCGCGGCCCGCGTGACGCAGCCGCTCGAGGAGCTGGTCGAGATCGTGCGCAACGTGTCGGCGCACGGCACGCCGGTGCCGCGGAAGCTCTCGTCGAGTCCGCCGGCGGAAATCGCGCGGCTCGTCGAGGACGTCAACGGCATGCAGGGACGGCTGTCCGATTCGTACCAGCAGCTGGAGCAGGCGCTCGTCCAGCGCGAGCGGCTCAACACCGAACTGCGTCAGCTCACCGAGGATCTCGATCGCAAGGTCCGCGAGCGGACCGCGGAGCTCGCCGCCGCCACCCGCGTCGCCGAGGAAGCCAGCCAGGCGAAGAGCGAGTTCCTCGCCAACGTGAGCCACGAAATCCGCACGCCGCTCAACGGCATCATCGGCATGACCGAACTCGCGCTCGACACGCCGCTGTCGGGCGAGCAGCGCGAGTACCTGTCGATGGTGAAGAGCTCGGCCGACGCGCTGCTGTCGATCCTCAACGACATCCTCGACTTCTCGAAGATCGAGATGCGGAAGCTCGAGCTCGAGGCGATCCCCTTCTCGCTGCGCGACCATCTCGCCGATCTCGTCAAGCCGCTGGCGCTCCGCGCCGAGCAGAAGGAGCTCGAGCTCGTCTGCCACGTGCTCCCCGACGTGCCGCACGCGGCCGTCGGCGACCCGGGCCGGCTGCGCCAGGTGCTCGTCAACCTGATTGGCAACGCGATCAAGTTCACCGACCGCGGCCAGATCCTCGTGCAGGTCCAGGTCGAGTCGAAGCAGGACGCCGCGTTCACGCTGCACTATTTCGTCAGCGACAGCGGCATCGGCATCCCCGCCGAGAAGCAGCAGGCGATCTTCGAGCCGTTCAAGCAGGCCGACGGGTCGACGACGCGGCGGTTCGGCGGGACGGGCCTCGGGCTCTCGATCTCCTCGACGCTGGTCGAGATGATGGGCGGCCACATCTGGGTCGAGAGCACGCCGCTCGAGGGGAGCACGTTCCACTTCACCGTCGTCCTCGGCGTCACCGACGTGCGGCCGGAAGCGTCGGCGCTGGACCTGGCGGAGGTGCCCGTCCTGATCGTCGACGACAACGCGGTCAACCGCCGCGTGCTGCACGACCTGCTGCTGCGGTGGAAGATGAAGCCGGTCGCCGTCGAGAGCGGCGCCGCGGCGCTGCGCGCGCTCGCCGACGCGCGCGATCGGTACAAGCCGTTCGCGCTCGTGCTGCTCGACGCGAACATGCCCGTCGTCGACGGTTTCGAGGTGGCGCAGGAGATGCGCCGCGACCCCACGCTCGGGGAGGCGACGGTGATGATGCTCAGCTCGTCGGGGCTGCACGGCGAGATGGCGCGGTGCGCCGAGCTGGGGATCGCGCACTACCTGACGAAGCCGATCGACCAGCGCGACCTGCTCAACGCGATCACGCGGGTGCTCGCGCGCGATCTGCCGAAACGTGCGAAGCTGCCGGAGGCGATGCTCCCCGCGGAGCTGCCGGAACGGCGACTCCGCGTGCTCATCGCGGAAGACAACGCCGTGAATCAGCGGCTCGCGGCGAGCCTGCTCGAACGCCGCGGCCATCGCGTCACGATCGCGGCGAACGGGCGGGAGGCGGTCGACGCCGCCGCGAGCCAGCGCTTCGACGTCGTGCTGATGGACGTGCAGATGCCCGAGATGGGCGGGTTCGAAGCGACCGCCGCCATCCGCGCGCACGAAGCCGCGTCGGCCGCGCCGCGGCTGCCGATCATCGCGATGACGGCGCACGCGATGAAGGGCGACCGCGAGCGGTGCCTCGACGCCGGCATGGACGAGTACCTCACCAAGCCGCTCGACTCGCGGCGGCTGTGCCTGGTGGTCGAAGAGCTCGCCGCCAATCGGCGCCCGCCGCAGGAGATCGACGCGGGCGCACACGGCACCATCGACGCCGCGCTCGCGCGCGTCGGCGGCGACCGCCAGCTGCTCGCCGAGATCGCGCAGCTCTTCATCGAGGACGCCCCGCGGCACCTCGCCGGCATCGCGGCCGCGATCGACGGCGGCAACGCCGAAGCGCTCCGGCGCGCCGCGCATGGATTCAAGGGCGCCGCCGCCAACTTCGACGCCCAGGCGATCGTCGACCTCGCGCGCGAGCTCGAAGAGATCGGCAAAACCGCAGAGCTCGCACGCGCGTCCGCTGCGCTCGGCCGCCTGCGCGAGGAAACGGATCACCTGCTCGCCACTCTCCGCACCATCAGCACGTAGCGACGATTCGCGTCTCACATCCCGCGACCCGAGCCGTTACAGCGGAACGACTCGTGCACTCCTCACTGGCACGTGTGAGGAGGAGGCATCTCATGTGGAACAAGGACGAAGTCCGCGGCAAGACCGATCAGGTCAAGGGTGACATCAAGAAGGGCATCGGGAATCTGAAGGACGACGAGAACCTGCGAGAGGAAGGCGACGCCGATAACGCCGCCGGACAGGCCGAGGAAGCATTCGGCAAGGGTCGGCGGAAGGTCGGCGACGCGGTGAAGGATCTCGGCGACAAACTCGGACACTAAGGAGGACGGCATGACTCGTACAGCGACTGGCCTCGGCATTGCGGCCGCGCTCGGCTTCGCAGTGTCGCTCGGCGCGCAGACGACGACCACGACGACTCCGCAGGATCAGCACTCGATGCGCAGCGACAAGGGCCGCGAAGTGTCGGTGACCGGTTGTCTCGCGCGCGGCAGCGACGGCGCGTTCACGCTGACGAACGCGCGCATGGACGATCGCGCCGGCGGCAGCTCCGCGACGACCACCGCGGGCGCGACGAATCCGACCACCACGACCGCCGGGACGACCGGCACGACCGGCAGCAGCAGCGTCGGCACGACGGCGGCCGAACCCGCGTCGCCCGCGACGACGACCGGCGCATCCGGCAGCTCGACCACCACGTGGAAGCTCGAAGGCGGCAAGGATCTCGAGCGGCACGTGGGCCACAAGATCGAGGTGACCGGCCGCACCGATTGGAACGAGCACTCCTCGATGTCGTCCTCGTCCTCGACGACGACGACGACCGGCACGACGGGCTCGGCCTCCGCCAGCATGACGGGCGGCCCGCGCCTCGACGTCTCGTCCGTGAAGATGATCTCGGCGAGCTGCCAGTAGGCGTCGATTCACAGAAGTGGAAACTCTACACGGTGGATCGGCGAATCGCCGGTCCGCCGTGCGGGGTTTTGGAGTCAAAACCGCGGACCGCGTAACGAAGTCATCGGCACGGCATTTGTAGAGTTGGGACGCACGGTCGCATATGGCTGAGCGGATCGTGCACGTCAACTTCATGCACCCGGACAAGGCGATCGCCGGCGATCACCCGCAGACCAGAAGCGAGCTGCAGGCGTGGGTGCGCGAAACCCTCGGGCTGCCGACGCCGGTCGAGACGGCGCTGTTGAACGCGATCGACGCGGTCTTCACGCGCCATGAGCGCCTGTGGCAGGAATCGAAGCAGGAGGCCATCCAGGCGCTGTCGGCCGGATTCGCCGACAAGATGGCCCGCGTCAAGACCGAGCTGTCGGCCAAGGACGCGACCGTCAGCAGCATCTCGCGCTACTTCGAAGCGCTCGTCGCCGACCTCACCGACCGCTCCCACCGCGATCCCAAGACCAAGCTGATGAACTTCGGGCGCTTCACCGAGCAGCTCGAGTCGTTTCTCGCTCTCGAGCAGCGCGGCAAGTGGTGCGCCGTCGGACTGGTCGACATCACGGGATTCAAGTGGTACAACGACGCGCTCGGGCACGCCGTCGGCGATCGCATCATCGAACGCGTCGCGCAGCTGCTCCGCGAGCAGGTGCGGTCCGACGACCTGCTGGCGCAGGAGCGCGGGTCGCGCAGCGAAGATCTGCACGCCCGCTTCGGCGGCGACGAGTTCTGCTTCCTCGTGCCCGATCTCGAAGCCTGCAACCAGGCGCACTCGATCGCCGAGCGCTTCCGCGAGGCGGTCGAACGCTTCGACTGGTCGCAGGAGGACGAGCGCCTCGCCGTCCAGCCCGTTCGCGTAGACGTCGGCGTCGTCTGCCTCTCGCTCGGACGCGTGGCGGAGCGGCGCTTCATCGCCCGGCGCCTCGCGGCGGACCTGATTCAGCGCGCCGACAAATTGATGTACGAGGCGAAGGGCGAGCGCGCCAACCACATCTACCTGGTGCGAGCCCGGGTCGAGAACGGCCTGCTGTTCGATCTCACCGATTAGGTGCTAAACTCGAGAGTTCACGGTGGGTATAGCTCAGCGGTAGAGCGCCGGACTGTGGCTCCGGATGTCGCGGGTTCGATCCCCGTTACCCACCCCACTCCGCCACCCGCCCCGGGCACCCGCTACGCCGTCTTCTTGATCGCCGACATCAGCGCGCCCACATCGGATTCGAGCGTGTGGATGGACGACCGCTGCTGTCGGAGCTCCTGCTCGATGCGCCGCACCGCCTTGAGCAGCTCGTCGATCTGACCGCAGATGTTTTCGTGTTCCAGCCGCGTCACGTCCACGACGGATCCGGGCATGACCCGCCGATCCGAGCCGCCGCGCCGCGAGAGCCGGCGTCTGTCTTCTGCCACACTCCGTGCGGTACGCAAGACTCGTGCGAGAGCTCGTCGGATGATACGCTACGCGCATGGAGCTCGTCCGGCCGCTCCTGCTCAGCATCACCGCGGCAACGCGGCTGCTGATCGTGTCGCCGCATCCCGACGACGGCGCGCTGGCCGCCGCCGGTCTCGTATCGCGCGTCGTCCGTGCGCGGGGCTCGGTGGAAGTCGTGCAGATGACGAGCGGTGACGCGTTCTCGGAAGGCGTGAAGAAGATCGACCGGACCGACCGGCCGACGCCGGACGACTATCGCGCCTACGGGTTGCGCCGCGAGCGCGAAACGATCGCCGCGATGGGGACGCTCGGCGTGCCCGCGTCGCAGATCACGTTCCTCGGCTTTCCCGACGACGGCCTGTGTCTGCTGTCGTCGGCGTACAGCGCCGTCCAATTCGAGTCGCCGTACACGCGGCGCAGGAGTCCGCCCGACGGCGAGCGGCTGCTCGACGACGTCGGCTACCGCGGCCGCGACGTCGTCCGGGAGCTGCAGCAGATCATCGCGCGCTTCAAGCCGACGATCGTCGTGATCCCCGCGCCCGCCGACGAGCATCCGGATCACTGCTCCACCCACCGGTTCGTGACGCGCGCGCTCGGCGATCGGCCATCGGCACGCGTGCTGCACTACGTGATCCACGGGCGCCAGCCGGATCGCGCCGAGGCGCTCGCGCTGACACGGCGGGAAACCGCGGCGAAGCGGCGGGCGATCGAGGCGTACCGGAGCCAGACGCTGATCATCGGCGACTTCATGCGCAAGTTCGAAAACGGCCGCGAGCTGTTCGTGGAGGACGATCCGTCGCCGCTGCCCCCCTGCTGGTGCCGCGACGAGAACATCGCGAAGCCGTGAGGCCCGGGCAGCACCACCTCGAATCGCTCGACGCGTTCCGCGGGCTCACCATCGCCGGCATGATCCTCGTCAACAATCCGGGCAACTGGGACACGGTCTACGCACCGCTCGTCCACGCGGAGTGGAACGGCTGCACGCTGGCCGACCTCGTGTACCCGTTCTTCCTCGTCATTCTCGGCGTCGCGCTCCCCTTCGCGCTCGCCCGCCGGCGCGAATCGGGTCACGAGATGCACCGCGTGCACGCGCGGATCGTCCGGCGATCGGTGCTGCTGTTCGCGCTCGGCTTCGTGCTGAACCTGGTGGCCGCGCAGTTTTCGTTCGCCACCGTTCGGATCCCCGGGGTGCTCCAGCGGATTGCGCTCGTCTATTTCGCGGCCGCGCTGATCACGCTCCACGGGTCGCGCCGCGTCCGCGCCGCTGCCGCCGTCGCGCTCGTGCTGGCGCACTGGTTCGTCCTGACGCTCGCGCCGATGACCCCGCGCGCGACGATTGCGGCGCAGATCGATCACGCCGTGTTCGGGCGGCACCTGCTGCTGCCCACCTACGACCCCGAAGGGCTGCTCGGCACGCTGTCGGCGATCGCGTCGGCGTTGATCGGCACGCTCGCCGGCGACTGGCTGCGCGCGGCATCGCCCGACGCGCGACCCATGACCAACGTGCTCTCGGCGGGCGCGCTCCTCGCCGTCGTCGGCCTGCTCTGGAGTGTGGTGCTGCCGATCAACAAGCCGTTGTGGACCGGATCCTACGCCGCCTTCACCGGCGGCCTGGCGCTGCTGGCGCTCGCGGCGTGCTACATCGGCATCGAGATCGTCGGCGTGCGCGCGTGGGCGAGGCCGTTCGTCTGGCTCGGCGTCAACCCGCTCGCCATCTACTTTCTCGCCGAGCTCGTCGCCCACATCATCGAGCTGACGCCGGTGAAGACGACGCTCTACTGGGGCCTGCTGCGGCCGCTGGTGCTGCACCGGCTGAGCGAGCCGGGGATATCTCTGCTGTTCGCCGTGATCACCGTCGGGGTCTGGACGGCCGTGGCGGGCGTGCTGTACCGCCGAGATATCCGCATCCAGGTGTAACGGCACGGGGGTTGCCACTCCGTCTCGCGGAGGTGGTCGACCATGCTGTGGGCGCTGTTGATTGCGGTCGCGTTGATGATCGCGCTCTGGATTCCCTATCTGACGAAGGAGATCCGCCGCGGCAAGGCCACCGTCGGCCCGCACGCGCCGCTCGGCGCCGGCGACACGCACCCGGGGCGCCGGGGCGATCCGGCACCCGGCCAGCCGGATGCGCAGGCCGATCCGTACGATCCCGAGGCGAGCCGCTGACGCTCGCGGCCGCCGTCGGTCCGCGCTAGCGGAACAGCGGCCAGTGCACGAGGATCGCCTGGAGGCGATCGCGGAAGATCCACGCGGCGGCGACGCCGCCTGCGACGAAGCCGAGCGCGATCGCGACGCCGGTCCTCCGGTGACGCGCCGCCGATGCCGGCGCGGCCCCCACGTCTACCGCCGCGGCAAGAATCAGATCGCCATCGACGAGCGTGGCCGACGCTTCGAACGCCCGCGTCAGCGCTCGATCGCACACCTGGTTGATCAGGCGCGGCACCCCCGCAGACACGTCGTACAACCGCGCGATGGCCGTGTCGTCGAACTCGACGCGCGGGCCGGCCGCGGCGATGTTCACGCGGTGCATCACGTAGCCGGAGATTTCGTCCGCGGCGAGCGGCCCGAGCGAGACGCGGCGCGTGACGTGCTGGTTGACGCCGAAGAGATCCCGGCGCTCGAGCAGCGCCGCCAGCGACGCGGTCCCCGCCAGAACGATCTGCAGCGTCCGCGGCGCCTCGTTCGACAGCGCGACGAGCGCGCGCAGCATGTCGGGCGCGGCGGTGTGCGCGTTGTCGATCGCGACGAGGACGGACGCGCCGCGCGCGGCGAGCGACGAGAAGAACTCCCGCAGCGTGCCGAGGCGAGCGGTCGCGCTCGATTCGGATGCGTCGCGCGACGCCAGCCCGAATTCGACCAGCAGCGCCTGGACGAGCGCGTCGACGGTCGGCGGCGGCGCGGCGACGACCGCGGCGAGCGTGCGCCGATCGAGTTGCTGCGCGACGGCGTAGCACAACATCGTCTTGCCGATGCCGGGCGCGCCGACGACGACGAGGAGCTGCTCGCGGCGGCCGATGGCGTCGACGAGCTCCCGCGCGGCGCGATCCTGCTCGGTGCTGTGGAAGTAGAACCGCGGGTCGGGCGCAAGCGAGAACGCCGGCTCGACGAACCCGTAGAACGTCTCGTCGCGCCGCGGCCGCGGGGTCGATTCGCGCGGCTCGCCGCGCGAATCGCGGGGCGGGATCTGCCGCGCGGCCGCGGCGGTGCCGCGCGCCGGCGAATCGGGGAGGCGGGCGGCGGGCGGCGGAAATAAATCGAGCAGCGGCCGCCGAGCGCCGGGTTCGAGCGGCAGCCCGGTGGTCGCGCCGTCGGCCGCGTGGACGGGCGGCGGCGGCGGAGCGGCGGACCGTGTCGGCTCGACGGCCATTGCCGGCGCGGTGTCGGCAGGCGCCGGGCGTCCGCGGTTCGCGCCGGCCAGCCCGCGGTCGAGCTCCTCGATTTCGGCCAGGAACTCGGGGTCGTCCGCCACCGACCGCTTAGGCGTTCGCTCGTCCACGCTACCGTTATACCCGCAGAGGCAAGCGGTCCGTGTGCCAGTATTGGACACCATGTTCTTTTTCTGTGCACATCGCGGCAAGTGACTGATGCTCTACGTGTTAATGTTATACCCCCGAGCGGGACAATGTCGTTATTGTCATATAAACGCACACGTTGGCGTACGTTACACAATCGGGATCGTGACGCTAACCGTCCGCCCATGTGGCGGTTACGGCCAACGGTTCAGCATGGCGCCAGAGTTGCTGCCTGACGGTCCGGATCAGGGGCCGACAGGCCCGTGGTCCATCACATGAGCAACGAGCGAATCTTCGCGACGACCGAGTGGCGCACCGAGCTTCCGGTCTTGGCCGGCAGGACAGTGCTGCTTCGCGAGCCGGCGTCCCAGGACCTCGGGCCGCTCGTGGATCTCCTCTCGCTCGCCGACGCGTCGCGCTTCGGGATGGACGAGGGGGTGACGGAGTTCGGCGTGCAGCAGCTGATCGAACGCGCACTCCGCGACCGCGCGAACGGCCTGGCGCTCACCTACGTGATCACGCTGAGCGCCGCGCGCACGGTCGTCGGACTGATCCAGGTTCGCCAGCTCGATCCCGGTTTCGAAGCCGCCGAGTGGGAGTGCACGCTCGTGCCCTCGGTGCGCGGCAGCGGCGTGTTCCTCGAAGCGGCGCGGCTCGCCGGCTCGTTCGTCTTCGGGTCCCTCGGCACGCATCGCCTCGAAGCGCGCGTGCTGCTGCAGAACGGCCGCGGCAACGGCGCGCTGCGGAAGCTCGGCGCGGTGCAGGAGGGCATCCTGCGCCGATCGGCGCGGCGCGCGGGCGCATACGTCGATCAGGTGCTGTGGTCGATGCTGAAAGAAGACTGGGGCGATCACTGGGTAGCGGCGGGTCCGCGGGTCCACTGATGCGGCAGCTTCCGTGGAAAGCGCGCGTGTTCGTCGGCGCGGTGATCGCGGCCGGCGTGCTGCTCTTCCTCGCCGCGCTCCGCGAGGTCCGCTTCGATCAGCCGCTGCTCTTCGTCGGCCTGCTGATCCTGTCGTCGGCCGCCGCGGCGATGAAGGTATCGCTGCCGCTGACGACGGGGGGCTCGACGATGTCGGTGTCGTACGCGGTCGACTTCGCGTCGCTGCTGCTCCTCGGCCCGCACGAGACGATGTTCGTCGCCGCCGGCAGCGCGCTCTGTCAGTGTCATCTGAACAGCAAGGAGCGCAATCCGTTCTACCGCACGCTCTTCAGCATGGCCTCGCTCGTGGTCACCGTGCAGGCCGCCGGGTATGCGTTCAACGCGCTGGGGGGCACCGATACCGCCTCGTCGCTCGCGACCCTCGCGCGCCCGCTCGTCGCGGCGGCGACGCTGTACTTCCTGCTCAACACCGGGTTCGTGGCGACGGCGATCGCGCTTTCGAGCCGGCAGCGGATCGTCACCACCTGGCACAACAACTTCCTGTGGAGCGCGCCGAGCTATTTCGTCGGCGCCGGCACCGCGGCGGTGGCGGCGTGGTTCATCGTGCACGCCGGCTACTGGCTGCCGTTCACGTTCGCGCCGTTGTACCTGACCTACCGCACGTACAAGGTGTACATGGGCCGCATCGAGGACGAGCAGCGGCACGTGCAGCAGACGTCGGACCTGCACCTGGCGACCATCGAAGCGCTCGCGCGCGCCATCGACGCGAAGGACCAGACGACGCAGATGCACATCCGCCGCGTGCAGGTGTACGCGGCCGGCCTCGCGCGGGCCGCGGGCCTGTCCGAGCCCGAGATCCAGGGCGTCAAGACGGCGGCGCTGCTGCACGACATCGGCAAGCTCGCCGTTCCCGAGCACATCCTGTCGAAACCGGGTCCGCTGACGCAGGAGGAATTCCAGAAGATCCGAATCCACCCGCAGGTCGGCGCCGAGATCATCGCCGCCGTTCCGTTTCCGTATCCGGTCGCGCCGATCATCCTGAGCCACCACGAGCGGTGGGACGGCAAGGGATACCCGCAGGGGCTCGTCGGCGACGCCATCCCGATCGGCGCGCGGATCCTGACGATCGTCGACTACTACGACGCGGTCACGACCGAGCGTCCGTATCACAAGGCGCTGTCGCAGGAGAGCGCGATCGGCCTGCTGCGTCACGAGGCGGGCCGCGCCCTCGATCCGACGCTCGTGCCGAAGTTCGTCGAGATGCTGCCGGCGCTCGTCGCCGAGCTGGGCCCCGAGGCGATGGGCGAAGCCGCCGACGAACCGGCGACCGTCGGCGCCGGTTCCACCGCCGTGGGACTCGTGCCGAGCGGCGCGAGCGCCTTCGAGAACATCGCGCTCGCCCATCGGGAGATTTACGCGCTGTACGAGATCGCGCAGTCGATGGGCACCAGCCTCGGCGTGTCAGACACCATGGCGCTGATCTCGTCGAAGATTTCGAAGATCGTGCCGTGGTCCGGCTGCGCGCTGTTCCTGTATCAGCCCGACAGCGACACGCTGCGATGCCGCTTCGCGGCCGGCGTCGACACGCCGCGGCTGCTCAACACCATGGTGAAGAACGGCACCGGCCTGAGCGGCTGGGTCGCGCGCAACCGCCGGACGCTGGTCAACGCGGATCCCGCCGTGACGTTCGCCAACGCGAACGTCGAGGGCACCTCGGCGCTGCGATCGGCGATCGTCTGCCCGCTGCACTACAACGACACGCTGATCGGATCGCTCGCGCTGTACCACGTCGACGCGAACTACTACACGGAGGACCACCGCCGCCTGCTCGAGCGCATCGCCGAACAGGCTGGCGCCGTCATCCACAACTCGATCGTGTTCGAGCAGACGCAGGAAGACTCGCTGACCGATCCGCTGACCGGCCTGCCGAATCGCCGCTCGATGTTCGTGCACCTGTCGCGCGAGCTGGCGCGCGCCGAGCGCGTCAAGCGCGAGATGGCGCTGATCGTGATGGACGTCGACGGGTTCAAGCAGATCAACGACACGTACGGCCACACGGTCGGCGACCACGCGCTGCGCAGCGTCGCCGACGCGCTGCAGGGGGCGCTGCGCCCCTACGATCTGTGCGTCCGCTACGCCGGCGACGAGTTCATCGTCGTCCTGTCCGACTGCTCGCGTGAAGCGGCGGATGCGAAGCGGCGGGAGCTGCAGGCGCGCGTGGCCGACGTGCAGCTGGAAGTGCGGTCGGGCAAGCGCATCCGGCTGGCGGCGAGCGCGGGCGCGTCGGTGTTCCCGCACGACGGCACGAACTACGAAGCGCTGCTCGCCGACGCCGATCACCGGATGTACCGCGACAAGGCGACCCGCCGCGGCCACCTGCGCGTCACGCAGCCGGCTTCTCCCGGCGAGTTCGTCGGCGTCGCCGACGAGGCGCCGGCGCTCCTCGAACAAAAGCTCGCGTAATCGGGCGGCCGCAGGCGACCGTCAGTCTTCGGTCGACTCCGGGCTGTCGACCGTCAACTCCCTGTCCTGGCGCGTCGCCCCGAGTGCGTCCGGCGCGCGGCGCCCGCTGGCCGCGTCCTCGGGATGCGCCGGCGGCATGGCCGGAGCCTCCGGGCGGTCGGTCGATCCCCCGGTTTCCGCGCCGCCGCCGCCGATGGTGCCGCTGACGCTGCCGTCGAGCGGGCCGTCCTGTTTGGAAGGTTTCGTGTCCATGCAAGAATGAACGCGTGGACGAACACTCCGAACCTCAGGTACGCGTCGTCGATCGGCGCTGGTGGGCGCAGGCCGACGCCGCCCAATCGACCCCGACAGCCGAACCCGAGCCGGTCAAGGGTCCCAAGCCGACCTACATCGAGCAGCTCGAACAGCGAGTCGCCGATATGAGCGCGGAGTTCGACCAGGCCCGAGCCCGGATGCGGCGCGACATGGAACGGGAGGTCGGCCGCAACACCCGCGCCGTCCTCGCCGAGCTGCTCGACGTCCTCGACAATCTCGACCGCGCGATCGCCGCCGCGGGCGAGGACGAGTCGCCGCTGCTGGTCGGCGTCCGTCTCGTCCGCGACCAGTTCCTCTCCAAGCTCGAGGGATTCGGCGTCGTCCGCCTCGAGGCGCTAGGCGAGCCGTTCGATGCCATGCAGCACGAGGCGATTGCGACGAGCCCGGTCGACGACCCCGAGCTGGACGGACGCGTCGTCGCCGTCGTCGCGGAAGGCTATGCGATCGGCGACGAGCTGCTGCGGCCGGCGTCGGTCGTCGTCGGAGCGCGCGCGTGAGCGGCAAAGAGAGCCTCGTCGAGCGGCGGCAGCGTTTCATCGACCGCCACATCGCAATGGACAAGAGCGCGGTCAACGTGCAGTTCGCCGGGCGGGACGCGCAGGGCACCGGGCCGACGAACCGCCACGGCATGCCGCAGCTGCCGGTCGGCCAGCATCAGGTGAAGAACTGGCCCGTGCTCGACCTCGGCGAGACGCCCGACGTCTCGACCGACGCGTGGAAACTCGAAGTCGGCGGCCTCGTCGAGAACCCGGTCACCCTCGACTGGGCGGCGTTCACGGCGCTGCCGCAGGTCGACGACATCAGCGATTTCCACTGCGTGACGACGTGGAGCCGGTTCGACAACCGGTGGCGCGGCGTGAAGTTCAGGACGATCGCCGAGCTCGTCGTGCCGAGGGCCGACGCGCGCTACGTGCTCTGCACCGGCTACGACTTCATGCCCGGCTCGTTCGTTCCGTACACGACGAACCTTCCGCTCGATCGCGCGATGGACGACGACGTGCTGCTCGTGCACACGTGGGAGGGAAAACCGCTTCCACGCGAGCATGGCGGCCCGTGCCGGATGATCACCCCGAAGCTGTACGCCTGGAAGGGCGCGAAGTGGATCAGGAAGATCGAGTTCCTGGCGGAGGACAAGAAAGGCTTCTGGGAGATTCGCGGCTATTCGAACTCCGCGGAGCCGTGGTTCAACGATCGCTACGCCACTGAATAGCCACTGGCACGTGCCTTGAAACTCGGCCATGCACGATGCGTGTATGGCCTGGCGAACCGTATCCTCTCGGCGCCACCTGGACCGGCGTCGGCGTCAATTTCGCGCTCTTCTCCGCGCACGCGACGAAGGTGGAGTTGTGCCTCTTCGACGCGACCGACGCGACCACCGAACGCGCGCGCATCGCGCTGACCGAGCAGACCGATCAAATCTGGCACGCGTTCCTGCCTGACGCACGGCCCAACCAGCTCTACGGTTATCGCGTCCACGGCCCGTACGATCCGGCGAGCGGACACCGTTTCAACCCCAACAAGGTTGTCATGGATCCATACGCGAAGTCGGTGGCGCGTACGATTCAGTGGGACGACGCGATGTTCGGCTACGTCGTCGGCGACGAGAAAGAGGATCTGTCGTTCGACGAGCGCGACAACGCGGCGTTCGCGCCGATTGCGGCAGTCGTCGATCCGGCGTTCACGTGGGGCGAGGATCGGCCGCCGCGGACGCCGTGGCACGACACGGTCATCTACGAGATGCACGTGCGCGGCTTCTCGATTCAGCATCCCGACATCCCCGAGGCGTTGCGCGGCACCTACGAGGCGCTGACGACCGAGCCGGCGATCGATCATCTGAAGAAGCTCGGCGTCACGGCCGTCGAGCTGATGCCGGTGCACCATCACGCGCGCGATCGCTATCTCGAGGAGCGCGGCCTCACCAACTACTGGGGGTACAACAGCTACGGCTACTTCGCGCCCGAGCGCCGCTTCGCCGCGTCCAAGACGCCGGCCGGCGCGGTGCGCGAATTCAAGCGCATGGTGCGGGCGCTGCACCATGCGGGGCTCGAAGTGATCCTCGACGTGGTCTACAACCACACCGCCGAAGGCAATCACCTCGGGCCGACGCTGTCGCTCAAGGGAATCGACAACGCGTCGTATTACCGACTCGTCGGCGACAATCCGCGCTTCTACATGGATTTCACCGGCTGCGGCAACACGTTGAACATGCAGAGCCCGCAGGTGCTGCAGCTGATCATGGACAGCCTGCGCTACTGGGTGCTCGAGATGCACGTCGACGGGTTCCGCTTCGACCTGGCGAGCGCGCTGGCGCGCGAACTGTTCGAGGTCGATCGGCTGGGCGCGTTCTTCGACATCATCCACCAGGACCCGGTGCTCTCGCAGGTCAAGCTGATCGCGGAGCCGTGGGACCTCGGGGCCGGCGGCTACCAGGTCGGCAACTTCCCGGTCCTCTGGACCGAGTGGAACGGCAAGTACCGCGACACGGTGCGTCGGTTCTGGCGCGGCGACGGCGGCACCGTGTCCGAACTGGCCACGCGGCTGTCCGGCAGCAACGACCTCTACGCGCGCAGCGGCCGGCAGCCGTACGCGAGCATCAACTTCATCACGGCGCACGACGGCTTCACGCTGCGCGATCTCGTGAGCTACAACGACAAACACAACGAAGCGAACGGCGAGGACAACCGCGACGGCGAGAACAACAATCTGAGCTGGAACTGCGGCGCCGAAGGGCCGACCGACGATCCCGCGATCGCGGCGCTGCGCGCGCGCCAGACGCGCAACTTCCTCGCGACGCTGATGCTGTCGCAGGGCGTCCCGATGATCAGCCACGGCGACGAGATCGCCCGCACGCAGCGCGGCAACAACAACGCGTACTGCCAGGACAACGACATCACCTGGATCGACTGGAACCTGGACGACGAAAAGCGCGCGCTGCTCCATTTCACGAGCAAGCTGGTGCACCTGCGCCACGCGCAGCCGGTGCTGCGGCGCCGCAAGTACTTTCAGGGACGCAGCATCCGCGGCGGCGACGTCAAGGACGTGTCGTGGCTGGCGCCGGACGGCCAGGAGATGAACGACGACGCGTGGAACGCCGACTTCGTCCGATCGCTCGGGATGGTGCTGAACGGCGCGGCGATCGAGGAGGTCGACGAACACGGCCAGCTGATCATCGGCGACACGCTGCTCGTCCTCTTCAACGCGCACAGCGACAAGGTGCCGTTCACGCTGCCGCCGGTGGAGGCGAACCAGCAGTGGCGGCGCGTCTTCGACACGGCGGAGCCGTCGCCCTCGGAGCGCACCTACAAGCCGGGCGGGCGCTATCCGCTCGAGGGGCGATCCGTGGCGCTGTTCCGGGTGGTGCCGCCGGTCCGCGACCGCCGCGGGCACCACGACCAGGAGCGTCAGCCGGCGGCCGAGCCCGCGCCGGCGCCCGTCGCCGTCGAGAAATAGATGAGCGCGCGCTCGGAATCCGCACTTCGATCCGCGTCACGCTCCGCAGGCCCCGACGCCGTCGAAGGGCGCACGCCGCCCTCCGCGGTCCCGCAGATTCCCGAGGCGCTGGCGCGGCGCGTCGTCATCGAGCGCATCCGTCCGAACGTCGACGAGGGGCGCTTCCCGATCAAACGGACCTCGGGCGAGCGGGTCGACGTCCGCGCGGACATCTTCGCCGACGGCCACGACGTGATCGCGGCCGTCGTCCAGCACGGCGACGACGAGATCCCGATGGCGCTCGCCGGCGAAGGGACCGACGAGTGGACCGGGTCGTTCGTCGTCGGGCGCCCGGGATGGGACGAGTTCCGCGTCGTGGCGTGGGTGGACAGGTTCCTGACCTGGCGGCGCGATCTGCAGAAGAAGCACGCGGCCGGCCAGGACGTCGGCGTCGAGCTGCTCGAAGGGTCGATGCTGGTTCGCGACGCGGCCGCGCGCGGCGGCGACGACCGTCTGTTGCCGGCGGCGGACATGTTGACCGAATCGTCGCCGATCGATCAGCGCGTCGCGCAGGCGATGGACGTCGATCTCGCGGACGCGATGATGCGCCATGCCGATCGGTCGCGGGCGACGACGTCGGCGGCGCAGCGCGTCTGGGTGGACCGCGAGCGCGCGCGCGTCGGCGCGTGGTACGAGATGTTCCCGCGGTCCGCCGGCGCCGACCCGCATCGGAGCGGTACGTTTCGCGAGGCCGCGGCGGACCTCGTGCGCATAGCCGACATGGGGTTCGACGTCGTGTACCTCCCGCCGATTCACCCGATCGGCACCAGCTTCCGGAAGGGACGCAACAACGCGCTGCGCGCCGAGCCCGACGATCCCGGCAGCCCGTGGGCGATCGGGTCCGCCGCGGGCGGCCACACGGCCGTGGAGCCCGGCCTCGGGACGCTCGACGACTTCGTCGCGTTCCGCCGCGAAGCGGAGCGCCTCGGCATGGAGGTCGCGCTCGACCTCGCGTGGCAGTGCTCGCCCGATCACCCGTGGGTCACCGAGCATCCGGAGTGGTTCCGGCATCGGCCCGACGGGACGATCAAGTACGCGGAGAATCCGCCGAAAAAGTACCAGGACATCTACCCGCTCGATTTCGAAAACGAGGACTGGCGCGCGCTGTGGCAGGCGCTGCTCGACGTCACGCGGTTCTGGATCGATCGCGGCGTCCGGATCTTCCGGGTGGACAACCCGCACACCAAGACGTTCGGCTTCTGGGCGTGGCTCATCGAGCGCGTGCACGACGAGCACCCGGACGTCGTGTTCCTCGCGGAAGCGTTCACGCGGCCGAAGCCGATGCGGTATCTCGCCAAGGAAGGGTTCACGCAGTCGTACACGTACTTCACGTGGCGGAACACCAAGGCGGAGCTGACCGAGTACTTCACCGAGCTGACGGCGACGAACGTGGGCGAATACCTGCGCGCGAATCTCTTCGCGAACACGCCCGACATCCTGCACGCCTATCTGCAGCACGGCGGCCGGCCGGCCTTCGAGGCCCGGCTGCTCCTCGCCGCGACGCTCGGCGCCAGCTACGGCATCTACAGCGGCTTCGAGCTGTGCGAGCGGCGCGCGGTGGCGCCGGGGTCGGAGGAGTACTTCGATTCGGAGAAGTATCAGTTCAGGAAACGGGACTGGACGCAGCCGAACATCGCCGAGTTGATCGGCCGCGTGAACCGCGCCCGCCGCCGCCATCCGGCGCTCCAGTTCGACCGCTCGCTGCGCTTCCACGACACCGACAACCCCGAGATCATCGCGTACAGCAAGCGGACCGACGACGAGACGATCTACGTCATCGTCAACCTCGACCCGCATCACATGCAGCACGGCTTCGTCGACCTCGACGTCGCCGCCGACGCGTTCGTCGTCCGCGATCTGATCGACGAGGTCGAGTACACGTGGCACCGCGGACGCAACTACGTCCGCTTCGACCCCGACATCCGGCAAGGGCACATCCTGTGGCGACCGAAACCCCGAACCTGACGCTTCCGATCGACGCCGTCGCGCCGGCGCCCTCGGCCGCGCAGGACGATCCGCTCTGGTACAAGGACGCGGTCATCTACCAGGCGCACGTCAAGTCGTTCTTCGACGCCAACAACGACGGGACCGGCGACTTCCCGGGCCTGACGCAGAAGCTCGACTACCTCCAATCGCTCGGCGTCACCTGCGTCTGGCTGCTGCCGTTCTTCCCCTCGCCGCTGCGCGACGACGGCTACGACATCGCCGACTACCGCAACGTGCATCCGAGCTACGGCACGCTGCAGGACTTCGAGGCGCTCGTCCGCGCGGCGCACGACCGCGGCATCAAGATCCTGATCGAGCTCGTCGTGAACCACACGTCCGACCAGCATCCGTGGTTCCAGCGCGCGCGGCGCGCGCCGAAGGGATCGCCCGAACGCGAGTTCTACGTGTGGAGCGACACCGACAAGAAGTTCCCCGAGACGCGCATCATCTTCCTCGACACCGAGAAGTCGAACTGGGCGTGGGACGAGGTGGCCGGCCAGTACTACTGGCACCGCTTCTTCTCGCACCAGCCGGATCTGAACCACAACAACCCGGCGGTGGTCGACGCGGTGATCGACGTGATGAAGTTCTGGCTCGACATGGGCGTCGACGCGCTGCGGCTCGACGCCGTGCCGTACCTGTGCGTCCGCGAGGGGACGAACAACGAGAACCTGCCCGAGACGCACGCCGTGCTGAAGCGGATCCGCCGCGAGCTCGACGCGGCGTACAAGAACCGGATGCTGCTCGCCGAAGCGAACCAGTGGCCGGCCGACGTGCGCCCGTACTTCGGCGAGGGCGACGAGTGCCACATGGCGTTCCACTTCCCGCTGATGCCGCGCATGTTCATGGCGCTGCGCCAGGAAGATCGCCACGCCGTCACCGAGATCCTCAACCAGACGCCCGACATCCCCGAGTCGTGCCAGTGGGCGCTCTTCCTCCGCAACCACGACGAGCTGACGCTCGAAATGGTCACCGACGAGGAGCGCGACTACATGTATCAGGTGTACGCCGGCGATCCGCAGATGCGGCTGAACCTCGGCATCCGCCGGCGTCTCGCGCCGCTGATGGAGAACAGCCGGCGGCGCACGGAGCTGATGAACTCGCTGCTCTTCTCCATGCCGGGCACGCCGATCATCTACTACGGCGACGAGATCGGCATGGGCGACAACATCTACCTCGGCGACCGCAACGGCGTGCGCACGCCGATGCAGTGGAGCCCCGATCGCAACGCCGGCTTCTCGCGCGCCGATCCGGCGCGGTTGTACGCCCCGCCGATCCAGGATCCGGTCTACGGGTACCAGGCGATCAACGTCGAGGCGCAGGAGCGGTACCCCTTCTCGCTGCTGAACTGGATGAAGCGGCTGATCGCGACGCGCCGGCAGCACCGCGTCTTCGGCCGAGGCACGCTCGAGTTCGTCGCGTCGCCCAACCGCAAGGTGCTGGCGTACGTCCGCCGCGACGACAAGGAAACCGTGCTCGTCGTCGCCAACCTGTCGCGGACCGTGCAGCCGGCGGCGCTCGAGCTTCGCGCGTTTGCCGGGCTGACGCCGATCGAGATGGGCGGCCTCACCGAATTCCCACGGATCGGCGAGGACCCGTACTTCCTGTCGCTGGGCCCGTACGCGTCGTACTGGTTCGCGCTGCAGCAGACGCCGGTGCAGATGGCGGCGCGCGTGACCACCGCGCCGGATCCGAACGCCGCCGTCGTCGAATCGTTGTACTCGCTGCTCGTCGGACCCGATTGGACGAACCTGCTCGATTCGGGGACGCGCACCGTCCTCGAGCGGCACGCGCTGCTCGCGTTTCTGCAGCGGCAGCGGTGGTTCACGCCGAACGGGCGCGAGGTCCGGCACGCGCGCTTCACCGACTGGGCGCCGATCCGGTCGGCCGCGCACCCGGCGTTTCTCACCGTGGTGTCGGTCGAGTACACCGACGGGTGGAGCGAGAGCTACTTCGTCCCGATCGCGCTCGTGACGGGCGAGGCGGCGGCGCGCGCGCTCCAGTCGGCGTCGACCGTCCTCGCGCGCATCACCGGCGCACGGAAGGGCGTCATCGTGGACGGCCTGCATGACGACGACCTCTGCGATCGCCTGCTGGCGTGGGCGACGGCCGACCAGGA
Organism: Vicinamibacterales bacterium; assembly: GCA_035650895.1. Classification (GTDB taxonomy): domain Bacteria; phylum Acidobacteriota; class Vicinamibacteria; order Vicinamibacterales; family CAVVIG01; genus Gp6-AA45. Next base: position 5,292 of record DASRGT010000017.1, on the reverse strand, counting down.
GCACGCGTCGGTGAAAGGCTCGGTGCGCGGGCGCAATCTCTCCGCCGGCGCCGCGTCAGCCGGCGAGCCGCAGCGCTCGGGCGGGAGCGGGCACACGTGGACGCGTGGCTCGGTCGACCAGACCAACAGCCTGGCGTTCGCCGACGATCAGATCGCGATGAAGGTGTTCCGCCGGATCGAGCCGGGCCTCAACCCGGATCTCGAGATGGGACAGACGCTGGCGCAGCAGGGATTCGACCGCGTGCCGCCGCTCGTCGGCGCCGTCGAGTACCTGCGCCCGTCCCTCGAACCGGGCACCCTCGCCATCGTCCAGCGCGCGATTGCGAATCAGGGCACCGGCTGGACGTACACGATCGACGAGTTGCGCCGCTACTTCGAGCGCGTGTCTGCCCGATCGACGCGCTCCGACGGTCAGGAGCGGCTCGATGGACACGCGGGGCGCGAGGGCGTCGAGCCGCCGCCGTTCTTCGCGGCGCTGGAGGGCTGGTACCTCGCCGGCGCGGCGACGCTCGGCCGGCGTACCGCCGACATGCACCGCGCGCTCGCCGACAGCAGCGGCGACGCGTTCGCGCCCGAGCCGCTCGACGCCGCGGAGCTCGACGCGCTCGCGCGCGATCTCCACGCGCACGCGGACGCGGCGCTCGCGCGGCTCGCCGACCGCGCGCCGACCCTGGACGCGTCCGTCCGGCCGCTGGCGGACGCCGTGCTCGACGCGCGCGGGGCGCTGCTGCACGAGATCGACGCCATGCGCGATCTCGACGATGCGGGCATGCGGATTCGCATCCACGGCGACTACCATCTGGGGCAGGTGCTGCGCACCGAGGAGGACTTCGTCATCCTCGATTTCGAGGGCGATCCGGCGCGGCGCATCGCGGATCGGCGCCGGAAGCAGTCGCCCCTGCGCGACGTCGCCGGCATGCTGCGATCGTTCAGCTACGCGGCATACGCCGCACTGTTCGCATTCACGGTGCACGCGCCGAACGAGTTCGAGCCGCTCGAAGCCTGGGCCGAAACGTGGCGCTACTGGGTGGCGCGCGCGTTCCAGCGCGGCTATCGCGAGGCGCTCGGCCCCTCGCCGCTGCTGCCGCGGGGCTCCACGACACAAACGTTACTGCGCGCGTTCAGCATCGACAAAGCGCTGCACGAGGTGAACTACGAGCTGACGAATCGGCCCGAGTGGGTCCGCATTCCGCTCATTGGCATCGAGAAGCTCATCCGGAGTTGACGCGGCGGCGTGCTCGCTGGCTAGCCCTTTGCAGATGGGGTAGTCCACAACGAATTTCATCGGCACGCGCGACCAGAATCGCGACGGAGTTGCACGTATGGCGAAACGAGTCCCTTCATCTCAACCCCGTGCCAGGCGCACGCGGGGTCCGGCCGACGAAGCGCCGGCGCAGGCTGCCGACACCGCTATCGCCGGCACCGCCGACACGATGGACGAGGTGTCGGCCGCCGATACGGGTCCGACCGAAGAGGAGATTCGCGAGCGCGCCTACCATCGCTACCTCGAACGCGGCGCCGGCCACGGCCAGGACTTCGACGACTGGCTCGAGGCCGAACGCGAGCTGAGAAACGGCAAGCGTGGCTAGGGCGCTCTGGAAGGGATCGATTTCGTTCGGGCTGGTCAACATCCCGATCGAGCTGCACACCGCCGTACGCAATCACCGGCCGAAGTTCCGGATGCTCCACGCCAAGGACAAGTCGCCGGTGAAGTTCGAGCGCGTGTGCATCAAGGACGGGCATCCCGTCGCGTGGGAGGACCTCGTCAAGGGCTACGAATACCAGAAAGGCCGCTTCATCGTCGTCACGAAGGAGGATTTCCAGGCGGCGGCGCTCGAGAAGACCCGCACCGTGGACATCATCGACTTCGTGAAGGCCGACGAGATCGACGATCGGTTCTTCGAGACGCCGTACTATCTCGTCCCCGCCAAGGGCGGCGAGCGCGCATACGCGCTGCTGCGCGAAGCGATCCGCGACTCGGGGCGCATCGGCATCGCGAAGTTCATCCTGCGCGACGCGCAGCATCTGTGCGCGGTCGAAGTGATCCAGAACGCCATCGTGCTGACCGTGATGCGGTTCGCGGACGAGCTCGTCGACGTCAAAGGCTTCGACTTCCCCTCGACCGACAGCGTCCGCAAGCCGGAGCTCGACATGGCCAAGGCGCTGGTCAACAGTCTGGCGGCCGAGTGGGATCCGGCGAAGTACAGCGATCAGTACCGCGAAAACCTGTTGCGCATCATTCAGAGCAAGGCGAAGGGCAAGGAGGTCGAGCTCGAGCCCGCGGAGGAACCGCGCCAGGCCGAAGTCGTGGACCTGATGGAGCGCCTGCGCCGCAGCCTGGCGCAGTCCGGCAAGCCGTCGCACGGCCGGAAGAGCGCCGCCAGGCCGAAAAAGAAGCGCGCGAAACACGCTGCGTAGGTAGAATCCGCAATCCGCACTTCTCCACCCGCAATCCTGTCGCCGATGCTCGCGTCGCTGACCGACGCGCCGCTGCAGGACCCGCAGTTCGTCTACGAGCCGAAGTACGACGGCATCCGCGCGATTGCGGAGGTGTCGCGCGACCAGGTGAGGCTGTGGTCGCGGCTCGGCAACGAGAAGACCGACCAGTTTCCCGAGATCGCCGCGGCGCTGACCGCCTGGGCGCGCACGCGCCGCGACGCGGTCGTGCTCGACGGCGAGATCGTCGCGCTCGACGGGCACGGCGAACCGACGGGTTTCCAGCAGCTGCAGGGCCGCATCCACCTGACCGAGGGGGGCGGCGGCGGCGTCGCGTACGTCGTCTTCGACGTGCTGCGCATCGGCCGTGACGACCTGCGCGATCGGCCGCTGACCGAGCGGCGCCAGGCGCTCGAACGGCTGTTCGCGAAGGGGCAGACGTCGATGCTGCGCATCAGCGCGCAGGTCGCGGGCGACGCGCGCGCGATGTACAAGGAAGCGCTGGCGCACGGGTGGGAAGGGCTCATCGCCAAACAGGCGGCGTCGCTGTACAAGTCGGGCAAGCGCACGCCGGACTGGCGGAAGCTGAAGATCGTCCGCGAACAGGAGTTCGTCGTCGGCGGCTGGACCGAGCCGCGGCACACGCGCAGCTACTTCGGCGCGCTGCTGCTCGGCGTCTACGACGGCGATCGCCTGGTGTACGCCGGGCACACGGGCACCGGCTTCAACGAGAAGGAGCTCGCTCGCGTCTCGAAGCTGCTGAAGCCGCTCGAAACGGCCGCCTGTCCGTTCACGCCGAAGCCGAAGACGAACGAGCGCCCGCACTGGGCGAAACCGGAGCTCGTCGCGCAGATCAAGTTCACCGAGTGGACCGCCGACGGAAAGCTGCGGCACCCCGTCTACCTTGGCCTGCGCGACGACAAGCGGCCGGCCGACGTCACGCGCGAGGATCGCCCGCGGGTGCCGGGCAGCGGCTTCGGCACGGCGGATTCCGACCTGATCGAGCAGTTGAACGCGATCGAGCGCTCGCGCCACGACGGCGTGCTGACGCTGCCCGACGGCGCCACCCTGAAAGTCGGCAACCTGCACAAGATCTTCTGGCCGAAACAGCGGCTGACGAAGGGCGACCTGTTCCGGTATTACGTGCGCGTCGCGCCGTTCCTGCTGCCCGCGGTCGCCGATCGGCCGCTGGTGATGAAGCGGTATCCGAACGGCGTCGACGCCAAACCGTTCTACCAGCACCGCGTCGAAACGCCGCCTGCCGGCATCCGAACGGAAGTCGTGAGCGTCGTCGAACAGCGGCCGCAGATCATCGGCGGATCGCTGCTGGCGCTGCTCTATACGACGCAGCTGGCCGCGATTTCGCAGGACCCGTGGTGCTCGCGCGTCCAGCACCCGCAGTTTGCCGATTACGTCGCGCTCGATCTCGATCCGGCCGACGACGTGCCGTTCGCGAAGGTCCTCGACGTGGCGCGCTGGATCCGCGACGAGCTCGACGCGCTCGGAGCGGTCGGCGTCCCGAAGACGTCGGGCGCATCGGGACTGCACGTTTATATTCCGCTGCCGAAGCAGACGCCGTACGACGCGGGGCTGCTCTTCTGCCAGATCATCGCGACCGTCGTCGCGCACAAACATCCGAAAGCGGCGACCGTCGAGCGCAGCGTGCGCGCGCGGGGCCGGCGCACCTACATCGACTTCATGCAGAACGTGCTCGGCAAGACGCTCGCGACCGCGTACAGCGCGCGCGCGAGCGCCTACGCCGGCGTCTCGGCGCCGGTCTCGTGGACGGAGATCGACGAGGGGATCGATCGCGAGGATTTCACGATCACGACCATGCCCGCGCGGCTCGAGCAGGTGGGCGATCTCTGGGCGGCGCTGCGGTCGTCGAAAGGCGTGGACCTCGGGCGCGTGGCCCGGTATACGGAAGCCCCTCACCGCGCGCAGCATGCCACGCGGCGAGGGGGCGGCTAGCGGTTCGCGCCGCGCGAGGCGCGCGGCGCACGGCGGCTACGGCGATCGACGTCCCTCCGTGCCGGTTTCGTCGCGGACGACCGATCGCTCGCGCCGATCCACGTGCGTCACGGTCGATGTCGCTTCGCTGCCATGCGCCGTCGCATCGTCGTCGCGGCGCTCGAGGTTTCCGGGCGTGCCGCCTTCGCTGGCGACCTCGTCGGTCGGTTGTTCGCGATCAGGCACGCGCCTACTCCCCGTCTGCCGCTTCCTCGTCGAGCTCGTCGGCATCTTCCATGTCATCGCCGTCTTCGTCGTCGTCTTCTGCATCGGCGCGGCCGACGATGTCGTCTTCGTTGACGTCGGCGATGTCGTCGTTGCGGATGTCGTCACTGCGGTCGTTCGCCATGGTGCCTCCTGCGACCGCGCTGTCAGCAAGCGGGATACCACGGGGTTGCGCGGCGGATGAGATGCAGGGGAAAGCGCTGGCGCGCCCGACAGGGCTCGAACCTGTAACCTTCGGCTCCGGAGGCCGACGCTCTATCCAATTGAGCTACGGGCGCGGGAAGGTCTATGGTAACGCGGCGCCGGCGTTCGCGTGTGGAATTGTGCGCGGCGAGCCGCCGCGTCGTGATGCGGGACGGACGAGCAAGGATGGCGCGCCCGGAGGGAGTCGAACCCCCGGCCTACAGGTTCGAAGCCTGTCGCTCTATCCAGCTGAGCTACGGGCGCGTTCTCAGGTCGTGCTGACGTCGTCCTGAAGTGTATCACCGGCGGCAGGCAACCTCGCCATCGCTGTGATAACATTGAGCGTTTGTCGGGCCGGTAGCTCAATTGGCAGAGCAGCAGACTCTTAATCTGCGGGTTGTGGGTTCGATTCCCACCCGGCTCACCACCGACCGCCAA
>DASRGT010000016.1:0-34802 GCA_035650895.1 Vicinamibacterales bacterium | reverse complement strand
GCTCGAACGCGTCGCCGGGCTGACCGCCGAGGAAGCGAAGGAGCTCCTGATCAAGCAGATGGAGGCCGACGCGCGGCACGACGCCGCGAACCTGCTGAAGCGGCTCGACGCCGAGGCGCGCGAGATGGCCGTCAGCCGCGCTAAGCAGTACATCACCGAAGCGATCCAGCGGTGCGGGGCCGAACACGCGATCGAGACGACCGTGTCGGTCGTCGATCTGCCGAGCGACGATCTCAAGGGGCGCATCATCGGCCGCGAGGGGCGCAACATCCGCGCGCTCGAGCAGGCGACCGGCGTCGACCTCATCGTCGATGACACGCCGGGCGCCATCATCCTCTCCGGGTTCGATCCGTACCGCCGCGAGATCGCGAAGAAGGCGATCGAGCGCCTGATCGCCGACGGCCGCATCCACCCGGCGCGGATCGAAGAGGTCGTCCAGAAGGTGAAGGACGAGATCGACGAGGAGACGCGGAAGGAAGGCGCCGCGGTCGCGTTCGAGCTCGGCCTCCACGATCTGCACCCCGAGATCCTGCGCCTGATGGGCCGGCTGAAGTTCCGCACGAGCTACGGGCAGAACGTGCTCGCGCACTCGGCGGAGGTGGCGCGGCTGGCGGGCATCATGGCGCGCGAGATCGGCCTCGACGCCCACGTCACCGTGCGCGCCGCCTTCGTGCACGACATCGGCAAGGCGATCGACCGCGAGATGGAGGGCACGCACCTGCAGCTCGGGATCGACTTCCTGCGCAAGCACGGCGAGCACGAAGCGGTGGTGATGGCGATGGCGGCGCACCACATGGACATCGACTGGCCGTCGCTCGAAGCGATGATCGTGCAGGCCGCCGACGCGATCTCGGCCGCGCGGCCCGGCGCCCGCCGCGACATCCTCGAGTCGTACGTCAAGCGCCTCGAGAAGCTCGAAGGCATCGCCGACTCGTTCAAGGGCGTGTCGAAATCCTTCGCGCTGCAGGCCGGTCGCGAGATCCGCATCATGGTGGAGAGCGAGAAGATCTCCGACGAGGAGGCCGTCTGGCTCTCCAAGGACATCGCACGCCGCATCGAGAACGAGCTCGAGTATCCGGGACAGATCAAGGTGACCGTCATCCGGGAGACGCGCGCGGTCGACTACGCGAAATGACCGTCGGCGACGTCAGCGAGCGCGACCTCGTCGCGCGCATCCAGCAGCACCTTCAGCCGCCCCCCGAATGGGTCCTCGTCGGCATCGGCGACGACGCGGCCGTCGTGGAGCCCGAGCGCAACCGCGTGGAGGTGCTCACCGTCGACGCGCTGGTCGACGGCGTCCACTTCGACCGCGCGTTCGTGCCGCCCGACGCGATCGGCCACCGCGCGCTGGCGGTGAACCTGAGCGACCTCGCGTCGATGGGCGCCGCGCCGCGTCTGGCGCTGCTCTCGATGGCGCTGCCGGCGTCGCTGTCGCTCGACGCGTTCGACGGCATCGCCAGAGGGTTCGCCGCCCTCGCCGCGCGGCATCGTGTTCACCTCGTCGGCGGCAACCTCACGCGCACGCCCGGTCCGCTCACGCTCGACGTGACGCTCGTCGGCACGGTGAAGCGACGTCAGGCGCTGACGCGGAGCGGAGCGCGGGCGGGCGACGAGCTCTATGTCAGCGGCACCGTCGGCGCCGCTGCCGCTGGCCTGTTGAGCCTGCGGACGACCGTGTGCCCGTCGTTCTCGGCCGAGCACACGGCCACCGCGGAGCGGTACCTGTTTCCGGAACCGCGCGTCCGCCTCGGCACGCTGCTCTCGCGCAACCGTGCGGCGACCGCCTGCGTGGACTTGAGCGACGGCCTCGCGGACGGCGCGCATCAGATCGCGCAGGCCAGCGGCGTCGGCGTCGCGATCGACGCGGACGCGCTGCCGATCTGGGACGCCGTCAAATCCGAGTTCGACGCGCGCGGCCGCGATGCGATCACCGCCGCGATCACGGCCGGCGACGACTACGAGCTGCTCTTCGCCGTGCGGCCGCGGACACGCCATCGGCTGCGCACCGTCGCGCGCCACGCCGGCGTCGCGGTCACGCGGATCGGCGTCTGCACCGAATCGCGCGACCTCGTGCTGAAGCGCGGCGGCGTGACGGAGGCGGTCCCGCACGGGTACACCCACTTCGCGCGGCCGCCGGAGCCCGCGGCGACGCCGGAAGGTCTGCGCGAGCCTTGATTCATCTCACCAAGCAGCTGATTCGCCGCTGGCTCGATCAACTGCTCCACATCGACGATACGCCCGAACGCACCGCCGCCGCCTTCGCGCTCGGCGTCTTCTTCGGCTTCTCGCCGCTGCTCGGGCTGCACACGATCCTCGGCATCGTGTTCGCGTTCCTGCTGAACCTGAATCGCGTCGCCGTGCTGCTCGGCGTGTATTCGAATCTGCCGTGGTTCCTCGCGCCGTACTACGCGGGCGTGACGATGGCCGCCGCGCGGATCACCGGTCATCGGCTGCCGCCAGGCTTTCGCGCGCAGGTCGTCGCGCTGTTCGAGCTGTCCGCTTTTCAGGGCGAGTTCTGGCGTCGCCTAATCACAATATTGAAACCGCTCGTGTTTCCGTACGCGGTTGGCTCGTTTTTTGGCGCGCTCATCATCGCGTCGATCGCGTATCCGCTCGCACTCGCGTTCGTGACAAGTCGGCGGCGCATCCATGACATGATCCACCACAAGCATTCATGATCATCGCGCGGTCGCTGTGGCGGAAGGCCATCGTCACCGTCGTCGCGGCGTTCAGCTTCGTCTCGCTGTACGAAGTGACCGCGCTCGACTCGAAGTACGCCGCGCGCCAGGCGACGATGCACGAGACGATCGCGCTGCCGATGCCGGGCGCGCGCCTCGCCTTCAGCGCGACCGCGTACTGCAAGGGGCTCGTCACCACCGCCGGCGTCGCCGCGCAGAGCGGGATCGTGGCGTCGGATCCCGAGCTCCTGCCGGTCGGATCGGTGATCGAAGTCGATTCGCTGCCGCAGAAATACAACGGGGTCTACACGGTGCTCGACACCGGCCCGAGCGTGCAGGGGCGGCAGATCGACATCTACATGTGGAACTGCAACGAAGCGCTCGCGTTCGGACGCCGGCCGGTGCACCTGAACGTGCTGCGCCTCGGCTGGAACCCGCGCGCGACCACCCCGGGGTTCCTCGATCGGCTGTTCAGGAAGCCCGAGCCGGCGCCGCTGCCCGCGCGTCCGCTGCCCCTCAACCAGAGCTACTGAAGGGCGCGCCTAGCTCTTCACTTCGACCTTTTCGCTGTCCTTCTTGTACTGGAGCTCGAACAGCTTGAAGTAGATCCCGCGCTGCGCGAGCAGCTCCTGGTGCGTGCCGCGCTCGCGGAGCCGGCCTCTGTGCAGGACCAGGATCTGGTCCATGTCCTGGATCGTCGACAGCCGGTGCGCGATCGCGATCGTCGTCCGCCCCTTCATCAGCGCCTGCAGCGCGTCGCGGATGATCAGCTCGGTCTCCGTGTCGACGCTCGACGTGGCCTCGTCGAGGATCAGCACCCGCGGGTCGAACGCGAGCGCGCGCGCGAACGACAGCAGCTGCTTCTGCCCCACCGACAGCGTCGAGCCGCGCTCGGCCACGGCGCTCGCGTAGCCGTCGGGCAGGCGCTCGATGAACGGCGCCGCGTGCACCGCTTCGGCCGCCATCTTCACGCGCGCGTCGTCGATCGCCGCGTCGCCGAGGCGGATGTTGTCGGCGATCGTTCCGGAGAACAGGTGGACGTCCTGCAGCACCAGGCTGAACAGCGCGCGCAGGTCGGCGAGGTTCAGCCCGCGGATGTCGATCCCGTCCACCGTGATGCGTCCGCGCTTGACGTCGTAGAACCGCAGCAGCAGGTTGATGAGCGTCGTCTTCCCCGACCCCGTCGCGCCGACGATCCCGACGCGCTGGCCCGGACGCACTTCGAAGCTCACATCCTGCAGCACGTACTCGTCGTCGTTGTACGCGAACCAGACGCGATCGAACACGATGTGGCCGGTCAGCGCCGCGTGGCGCGCCGGCGTCGCCGGCGACTGCACCTCCACCGGCTCGTCGAGCAGCTTGAAGATCCGCTCCGACGAGGCCATCGCCGCCTGCATGACGTTGAACTTGTCCGACATGTCGCTGATCGGCCGGAAGAAGCGCTGCGAATACTGCAGGAACGCCACCAGCGCGCCGAGCGTCAGCGCGTTCTGCAGCACGCGGCCGCCGCCGTACCAGATGATCAGCGCCGACGCGAGGCTGCTGATCGCCTCGACCGCCGGGTAGAACACCGCGTAGTAGAACACCGACTGCAGGTTCGCGTCCCGGTGCTGCGCGTCGATGTCGTCGAAGCGCTCGAAGTTCAGCGCTTCGCGCCGGAACAGCTGCACCGTCGCCATCCCGGTGATGTTCTCCTGCAGGAACGCGTTGATGCGCGCGATCAGGCCGCGGACGACGCGATAGGACTGGCGGACGTTCCGGCGGAACCACTGCGTGACGAGGACGATGAGCGGCAGCACGGCGAAGGCGACGAGCGCGAGCTGCCAGTTCATCCACACCATCACGACCATGATGCCGACGAGCGTGAAGATGTCGCCGAAGATGGTGATGACGCCGGCGGTGAACAGATCGTTCAGCGCGTCGACGTCCGACGTGACGCGGGTCATCAGGCGCCCGACCGGGTTGCGATCGTAGTAGCGGAGGTCGAGGCGCTGCAGGTGGGCGTAAATGGCCGTGCGCAGGTCGAACATCACGCGCTGGCCGGTCAACTGCAGGGTCCACGTCTGCGTGTACTCCGAGGCGAAGCCGACGACCAGCACCACCAGGAAGAGCAGCGCGAGCGTGTTCAGCTCCTGCAGGCGGCCCGCGGCGATGTAGCGGTCGATGGCGACTTTGATCAGGTAGGGCTGCGCGAGCGACGCCGACGAGCCCGCGATGATGGCGACGAAGGCCACGGCCACGCTGCGCCAGTACGGCCGCAGGTAGCCGATCAGCCGCCGCATCAACTGGGCGTCGTACGCCTTGCCGAGTATCTCGTCGTCCTGGACCGCCACCCCCCTTGATCATAAGCGAGGCAACCTTTACGCTCATGTGGTCGTCCAACAGGAGAACCGATGGGAGACGCGAGGTCCGAGATCCTTCAGGGCACGCTCGACATGATGGTGCTGCAGACGCTCGAGGCGATGGGGCCGCTGCACGGGTACGGGATCGCCCGCCGCATCGAACAGGTGAGCGAGGACGCGCTGCAGCTCAACCAGGGAACGATCTACGCCTCGCTCGTGCGGCTGCAGCAGCGCCGGTGGATTACGGCGAGCTGGGGCACCTCGGACAACAACCGCCGGGCGAAGTTCTACGCCATCACGAGGGCCGGACGGAAGCAGCTCGCCGCGGAAACCGAGAACTGGCAGCGCATCGCGGGCGTGATCGGCCGGCTGCTGCGGCTGTCGGAGCGATGACGACGCTCGTCGTGCTCTGGTCGCGGATCCGCGCGCTGTTCGCGCGGGAACGGCTCGACGCGGACTTCGGCGCCGAGCTCGACGCGCATCTCGACATGCTCGCCGACGAGCACGTCCGGCGCGGCCTGACGCCCGACGCGGCGCGCCGTGCGGCGCGCCTGGCACTTGGAGGATCGATGCAGTTGGTGGAAGCGCACCGCGACCGGCGCGGCCTGCCGATCGTCGAGACGACCGTGCAGGACGTGCGGTATGCCGTCCGCGCGCTGCGCCGCCATCCGGTCTATACCTCGGTCGTGGTCCTGACGCTCGCCGTCGGCGTCGGCGCCGCCACCGCGATGTTCACCGTCGTCCGCGCCGTGCTGCTGCGGCCGCTCCCCTACGGCCAGCCGGCGCAGCTCGTCGAGATCACCGAAACCAACCCGCTCAAGGGATGGACGCATACCGTCAGCGCCCCGGCGAACTTTCTGGACTGGCGCGCGCGGAACGACGTGTTCACCGACCTCGCCGGCTACTTCGGCGTCGACGACCGCGGAGCGAGCACGCTCCAGCGGTTCGTCGAGATCGACGGCGAGCCGGCGCCGCTCAGCGGCGTTGCGGTCACCGGCAACCTGTTCGACGTGCTCGGCGTGCGGCCGCTGCTCGGCCGCACGTTCACGTGGGACGAAACCTTCGATGGCAGCGATCGCGTGCTCGTGCTCGCCTACGGCACGTGGCAGCGTCTGTTCGGCGGCGACCCCAACGTGATCGGCCGCACGATCCCGTTGAGCGGGCGCACCAAGACGGTGGTCGGCGTCATGCCGCCCGGGTTCTTCTTCCCGAACGCGACCGCGCAGTTCTGGGCGCCGCTCGGACTGTCGCCGGCCGACTTCGCGAACACCCGGCGGGCGCACTACCTGGCCGCGATCGCGCGGCTGAAACCAGGCGTCTCGCTCCCGCAGGCGCGCGATCGCATGACGCGAATCGCCTCGGACCTCGAGCGGGAGCACCCCGATACGAACACGCAGATGGGCGTGCGGATCGAGCCGCTGCGCGACATCATGGCGGCGCACGCGCGCGCGAGCGTGCTGATGCTGTCCGCCGCGGTCGCCGTGCTGTTTCTGATCGTGTGCGCCAACGTCGCAGGCCTGCAGCTCGGGCGCGCCAGCACGCGCCTGCGCGAGATCGCCGTACGCCGCGCCTTGGGCGCGGGGCGCGGACGGCTCGTCCGCCAGCTCCTGGCGGAGGCGGTGGTCCTCTCGATTGCCGGATCGACGTTGGGACTTGCGATCGCCGCCGCCGCGCCGGCGCTGATCCTCCGCGCGGCGCCGTCGGCGCTGCCGCTCTTCGCCACGCCGACGGTCGACGTGCCGGTGCTCCTCTTCGCGGCGGCGCTCGCGATTGCCGCGCCGATCGTGTTCGGCCTCGCGCCGGCGTGGTCGTCCTCGGGCGTCGAGCGCCTCGCCGAACGGGTCGACTCGGGATCGCGGAGGACCTCCCGCGCACGCGATCTCCTCGTCGCGCTCGAAGTCATGCTCTCGGTCGTGCTCGTCGTCGCGTCGACGCTGTTGATCCGGAGTTTGATCCGCCTGCAGCGTGTCGACCCCGGATTCCGCCCCGAGCACGCCGTCGCGTTCAAAGTCACGCTCCCGAGCCTCCGCTTTCCGCAGGGCGCCGATCGCGTGCGCGCGTTCGGCGACATCGAGCGGCGGCTGCGCGAGCTGCCGGGCGTCGAAGCGGTCGGCGCCTCCAGCACGATCGTCCTGCGCGGGTACGCGTGGACCGGTGACGCGACGATCGAAGGCCGTGCCGCCGACGACTACGAACGCGAGCTGCGCCACGAATCGGTCACGCCCGGGTATTTCGCGGCCGCCGGCATCCGCCTCGTCGCCGGGCGGATGCTCACCGAGCACGACGGCGCGACCTCGAACGTCATGCTCGTGAACGAATCGCTCGCGGCGGCATATTTCCGCGGGGCCGATCCGATTGGAAAGCGCATCATGTTCGGGCGGCCGACGGCCGATTCACCGACCATCGCTCGGGCCGCGGCGGACCCGTGGATGACGGTGGTCGGCGTCGTCGCCGACGCGAAGCAGGACGGGATGGACAAGCCGGTTCGGCCGGAAGTCTACGTCCCGTATGCGGCGAACGTGCAGAACCCCGCCACGTTCGTCGTCCGCTCGTCGGCCGATCCGGATCCGATGCTCGCGGCGGCGCGACGGATCGTGCGGGCGGCCGGACGCGACTTCCTCGTCGGCGACGAAACGACGCTCGACGGCGTCGTCAGCGCATCACTGGGCGGGGAGCGCTTCCGCACGTCGCTGCTGACGGCGTTCGCCGGCGTCGCGGTGTTCCTGGCGGCGCTCGGCATCTACGGCGTGCTCGCGTACTTCGTGTCCCAGCGCTCGCGCGAGCTCGGCATCCGCCTCGCGCTCGGCGCGAAGCCGCGCGAGCTGTTCGCGATGGTCGTGCGTCAGGGCATGCGGCCCGTCGTCGCGGGCGGCCTCGTCGGACTCGCCGCGGCGGTCGCGCTGACGCGGCTGATGGCGTCGCTGCTGTTCGGCGTCAGCGCGCTCGACCCGGTCAGCTACGCGGCGACGATCGGCGCGCTCGCGCTGACGGCGCTCGGATCCGCGGCGCTGCCGGCGCGGCGCGCCACGCGCGTCGATCCGATGACGGCGCTGCGGGAGGAGTAACGCGTGGCGGCCACCTCATGCCTGACGCGAATCGTCGCCGCCGCCGCGCGGATCCGCGCGCTGTTCGCGCGGGAACGGCTCGACGCGGACTTCGGCGCCGAGCTCGACGCGCATCTCGACATGCTCGCCGACGAGCACGTCCGGCGCGGCCTGACGCCCGACGCCGCGCGCCGTGCGGCGCGCCTGGCACTTGGAGGATCGATGCAGTTGATGGAAGCGCACCGCGAACGGCGCGGCCTGCCGTTCGTCGACACCACCCTGCAGGACCTGCGGTCCGGCGTCCGTGCGCTGCGGCGCAACCCGGTGTACGCCGCGGTCGCCATCGCGACCCTCGCCATCGGCATCGGGGCGGGCACGGCGGTCTTCAGCCTCGCGCGCGCGGTGCTGCTGCGGCCGCTGCCCTACGCGCGTCCCGACGAGCTCGTCCGGGTGTTCGAGACCAACCCGCTCAAGAACTGGACCCGCAACATCGCCGCGCCGGCCAACTACGCGGACTGGCGGCGCGAGAACCGCGTCTTCACCGACGTCGCCGCGTACGAGCAATTCGACAGCGTGGGCAGCGGCGCGACCGACGTGTTTCTCACCGGCCAGGGCGAGCCGCAGCCGCTGAAGGCGCTCGGCGTCACCGGCAACCTGTTCGCCGTCCTCGGCGCCGCGCCGCTGATGGGACGCGTGTTCACCGACGAGGAGACGTTCGACGGTCACGGCCGCGCGGCGATTCTCAGCTACGGCGCATGGCAGACGATCTTCGGGAGCGATCCGGCCATCGTCGGCCGACGGATCGCGCTGAGCGGCCGCACCTACGACGTCGTCGGCGTCATGCCGCGCGAGTTCTTCTTCCCAGGACGCGACGTGCAGCTGTGGCTGCCCGTTTCGTATGCGCCCTCGATCTTCACGTCGGCGCGGCGGCCGCACTGGCTCGGCGTGATCGCGCGCCGCAAGCCGGGCGTGACGCTCGGGCAGGCGCAGCAGAACATGGCGGCGATCGCGCGCAGCCTGGAACAGCGGTACCCGGATACCAACACGCAGATGGGCGTGCGGCTCGAGACGCTTCACGGCAGCCTCGCGTACGAACCCCGGCCCGCGCTCCTGATGCTGTGCGCCGCGGTGGCGCTGCTGTTCCTCATCGTGTGCGCGAACGTGGCGAACCTGCAGCTCGGGCGCGCGGCGGCGCGAGCGCGCGAGCTGGCGGTGCGTCGCGCGCTCGGCGCGAGCCGCGGGCGCGTGGTCCGGCAGCTGCTCACCGAATCGCTCGTCGTGGCGGCCGCCGGCGGCGCCGTCGGCATCGCGGTTGCGTTCGGCGTGCGCGCGGCGCTGCTGCGCGTCGCGACCTCGGCGCTCCCGCTCTACGCGGACCTCCAGTTCGATCGATCCGTGGTCTTCTTTGCCGTGGCGCTGACGCTCGTCGCGCCGATCGCGTTCGGCATCGTGCCGGCGCTCCGGTCGTCGATGGCCGACCGGCTGCACGATCGCAGCGACGGCAGCGCTCCCGCGGCACGCACCCTGCGGGCTGCGCTCATCGGCGTCGAGGTCGCGCTCTCGGTCGTCCTCGTCGCCGCGGCGCTGCTGCTGGTGCGCAGCCTCCTGCGGCTGCAGGCGGTGGACCCCGGGTTCGATCCGGATCGATCGATCGCCTTCACGGTGACGCTGCCGACCGCGCGCTATCCCGACGCGCAGGCGCGGCTCGCGGCGTTCGAGGCGATCGAGCAGCGGCTGCGCGCCGAGGCGGGCATCGACGCCGTCGGCGCATCGAGCACCCTGGCGCTCCGCGGCTATACGTGGACCGGCGACGCGACCGTGGAGGGGCGCGCGTCGACGGACTACGAGCGAGAGCTGCGCCACAAATCGATCACGCCCGGCTACTTCGGCGCGATGGGGATCCGGCTGCTCGCCGGCCGCGCCATCGACGAGACCGACACGCGCGACAAGCCGGAGGTGGCGGTCGTCAATCTGTCCCTCGCGCGCAAGTACTTCCCGAATGCCGACGCCGTCGGCAAGCGCATCACCTACGGGCGCCCGCAGGACCGCGCGCCGTGGGTGACGATCGTCGGCATCGTCGCCGACGAGCGGCAGGACGCGCTCGACAAGGCGGTCCAGCCGCAGGTGTATTCCCCGCTCCGCCAGCGGATGCAGAACCCGCTCACATTCGTCATCCGGTCGCGGCTCGACGACGCTGCGGCGGCGGACGCGGCGCGGCGGGCGGTGCACGGCGTGGATCGCGACGTCGCGCTGACGGCGGTCAGCTCGCTGCGCCGCGTGGTCGACGACTCGCTCGGCGACCACCGGCTGCAGACCGCGCTGCTCGCGTCGTTTGCGGTCCTGGCGTTGTTCCTCGCCGCGCTGGGGATCTACGGCGTGCTCGCCTACGCGGTGGCGCAGCGCGCGCGCGAGCTCGGCATCCGCCTCGCGCTCGGCGCGAAGCCGCGCGAGCTGTTCGCGATGGTCGTGCGCCAGGGGATGCGGCCCGTGCTGGTCGGCGGTGCGATCGGGCTCGCCGCCGCGGTCGCGTCGGCGCGGCTGATGGCGTCGCTGCTCTACGGCGTCAGCGCGCTGGATCCGGCAAGCTACGCGTCCACCGTCGCCGCGCTGGCCGCCACGGCGCTGCTCGCGTCCGCCGTGCCCGCGTTGCGCGCGACGCGCGTCGATCCGATGACCGCGCTGCGCGACGAGTAGCCTACGACGCGGCGAGCTCCTCCTCGAGCAGCTGCTTCTTGTGCAGCTCGGCGTAGAGCCCGCCGCGGCGGATCAGCTCGTCGTGCGATCCGCGCTCGACGATTCGCCCGCGGTCGAGGACGAAGATCACGTCGGCGTCGCGGACGGTGGAGATGCGGTGCGACACGAGGATCGACGTGCGCGCGCGCATCACGGCGCGCAGGCGCGACAGGATCTCCTCTTCCGTGTACGTGTCCACCGCCGACAGCGCATCGTCCAGGATCAGGATCTTCGGATCGATGACGACGGCCCGCGCGATCGCCGTGCGCTGCTTCTGGCCGCCGGAGAGCGTGATCCCGCGCTCGCCGACCATCGTGTCGTAGCCCTTCGGGAAGTCGACGACGTCCTTGTCGAGCCGCGCCACGGCGGCCGCCGCCAGAATCTTCTCCAGGCGATCGGCTCCCGCGGGCCGGCCGTCGCCGCGGGGCCCGTTCGCGTCCAGCCCGAAGGCCACGTTGTCCGCCAGCGTGTCGGAGAACAGGAACGGCTCCTGCGGCACGAAGCCGATCGCGCCGCGCAGCGCGGCGAGCGGCATGTCGCGCACGTCGACGCCGTCGATGAAGACGGTGCCCGCCGGCGGCTCGTGCAGCCGCGCGAGCAGCGAGATCAGCGTCGACTTGCCCGAGCCGGTGACGCCCACGAGCGCCGCCGTCTGGCCCGCCTCGATCCGGGCGCTCACGTCGTCGAGCACCACGGCGGAGCCGAACGCGAAGGTCAGGTGCCGGAACTCGATCTCTCCACGAATCGCCGGCGACGCCCCGGGCGGCGCTCCGCGATCCGCGATGGCCGGCTCGGTGGTGAGGATCTCGAGCATCCGTTTCCACGACGCCATGCCGCGCTGGAGCATGTTGGTGACCCAGCCGAACGCGATCATCGGCCACGCGAGCATCGTCAGGTACGCGTTGAAGGCGACGAACTCGCCGAGCGAGATGCGCCCGCCGATCACCTCGCGGCTGCCGAGCCACAGCACGAGCAGCGCGCCGAGCCCGAGAAAGAACGACATGCTCGGGAAGAAGAAGCCCTGCAGCACGATCAGCCGCCGGTTCCGGATCAGGTACTCCTCGTTCGATCGCCGGAATCGCGCCAGCTCCGACGCCTCCTGCCGGTACGCGCGGACGACGCGGACGCCGGCGAGCGCCTCCTGCGTCACGGCGCTCACCTCGGAGAGCTGCGCCTGGATCTGCTCGAACCGCTTGTGGATCGCGCTGCCGAAGAACTTCACCGAGATCGACACGAAGGGCAGCGGGATCAGCGACCAGAGCGTCAGCCGCCCGTCGATCGCGATCATCATCGCGAGCGCGACGGTGAAGGTCAGCAGCGTGTTCGCCGAGTACATCACCGCCGGGCCGATCATCATGCGAACGGCGTTGAGGTCGTTGGTGGCCCTCGACATCAGGTCGCCGGTGCGGTGCGCCTGGAAATACGCCAGCGGCAGCTTCTCCAGGTGCGCGAAGAAGTCGTTCCGCATGTCGTACTCGATGCGGCGCGACACGCCGGTCAGGATGCGGCGCATCAGAAACCGGAAGACGCCGCCGAACAGGCCGATGAACAGCAGCAGCGATCCGTACTCGAGCAGCTTCGCGCGCGTCACGCCGCGCGTCAGGTCGTCGATCGCGTATTGCAGGATCTTGGGCGACGCGAGCGAGACGGAGGTCGTGACGACGACCGAGAGGAGACCGATCGTGAAATCGGCGCGGTAGCGGAGCGCGTAGCCCAGCAGTCGGCGGAACGGGGACACGACAGCAGTTTACCGTCAGCCCGCTCGGCCGTCGACGGTCAGACGGCCGAGGGCGAGCGGAGGACGGCCGATGGCTGCGGCGCCGCCGGCGGCCGCACGACGAACAGCAGCGCCAGCGCGCCGAGCGCGAACACCGCCGCGCCGAAGAACGCGTAGCGATAGTGGCCGGTCGCGACGAACACGCCCGATCCGATCAGCGGCCCGAGCACGCCGGCGAAGCCCCATGCCATCAGCAGCAGGCCGTAGTTGGTGGACAGGTACTTCGTGCCGTAGAAGTCGCCGGCGAGCGCGGTGTACACCGAGAGCTGCGTGCCGTAGCAGTAGTACACGACGTAGAGGAACGCATAGAACAAGCCGATGTTTTCGCGCAGCAGGTAGAGCGACGGCGTGGCCAGCATCGAGACGAAGATGATGCCGCGCAGCGTGAACAACCGGCCGAAGTGGTCCGACATCCAGCCCGAGAAGAAGCGGCCGGTGGCGCTGCCGACGGCGCCGATCGTGATCGCGAGCGCCGCGTTGCGCGGGCTGAGCCCGGACGACCGCGCAAACGGCACCAGCTGCGAGATGACCATCGTGCCGGCCGTCGTGCCGAGCGCGTACGCGATCCAGAGCTTGTAGAACGACGGCGTCCGCACGACCTGGGACGTCGGCACGTCCAGGCCGGCGATCTTGCGAGGGGGCGCGCCGGCGCGCCGCGGCCGCGGCGGCGGCGCCTCCCAGCCTTCGGGCGGATCGGTCAGCAGGTAGGCGCCGACCATCGTGAAGACGAAGAAGATCCCCGCGAGGATCTGGAACGTCGCGCGCCAGCCGAGCCGCTCGACGAGGAAGCCCGCCAGGGGTCCGAATACGCCCGAGCCGGCGGCGAAGATCCCGATGGCGAGTCCGTTGACGAGCCCGCGCTGGTGCGGAAACCAGAGCGACCCGACCGTTATCGGCGTGAGGTACCCGAAGCCCAGCCCGGTGCCGACCATCACGCCCCACGTGAGGTACAGCGTCGCGAGCGAGTGCGTGAAGCTGGCGAGGAACAGCCCCAGGCTGAACGTGATTCCGCCGAAGAACGCGACCGGCCGCGGTCCGACGCGGCGCAGGATGAACCCGGCCAGAAAGAACGTCGTCGCGAGCATGACCATGTCGATCGTGGCGACGAACGAGGTCTGCGTGCGCGACCAGCCGAACTCGTTCTCCAGCGGCGGGACGAAGACGCTCCACGCGTAGTAGGTCCCGATGGCGATATTCAAGAGCCCGCCGCCGAGCAGCACGGGCCACCGCCGCAGGTCGCGCCCAGGGGTCATAAAAGAGATGTGATCGTAGCAGACAACATGCGCCGCGACGGAGCTGTGCCGTTTCAACTGATGACGCGCGATGACGTTCGCTGACACTCCGAGGTATTGGATCCCGCCGTTTTTCGCGTCACCGGGTTGTCACCTTCGGCGGATCGTACCGGCGGCAGCAGTGATACAACTTCACGGATACAAAATACCCTGGGCGGCGTCGGCGGGCACACCTACCAACGGGCTCACCACAGACCACACCGGCCATCAGGGAGGAGACGAACGATGCAAAGCGTCCGTAGGTTTACGTACGGGCTGTTGTCGATCATCGGCGCGTGCGCGATGTCGATCAGCGGTCTGTCCGCGCAGAGCGCACAAGGCGCGCTGCGCGGCGTCGTGAAAGACCCGCAGGGCATCATTCCCGGCGTGACCGTCACGTTGACGAATGAAGCCACCAACGTCTCGCGCGAAACGGTCACCAACGAAGTCGGCGAGTATTCATTCCCGGCGGTGGATCCCGGCACTTATACGGTGAAAGCGGGCGTCTCCGGATACAAGACGTTCGAACGCAAGGGCGTGCGCATTTCCACGCAGCAGGTCGTCGGACTCGACGTGTCGCTCGAAGTCGGGCAGCTCGAAGAGACCATCACCGTGACGGCCGACGCGCCGCTCATCGAAACGACCAACGCCTCGACCGGCGACGTGATGGACGCGAAGGCGATCGAAGCGATCCCCACGGCCGGCCGCAGCGTGTTCATGCTGGCCAACCTGCAGCCGACGGTCCAGGCGAGCGGCAACGCGCACTGGAACCGCATGCAGGACCAGGTGGGCAACTCCGCGGTGTCGATCGGCGGCGGCGCCGTCCGCGCGAACAACTACCTCGTCGACGGCTTCCCCGTCACCGACCTGCAGAACCGCGCCTCGACCAATCCGAGCATGGAAGCGGTGCAGGAGATGAAGGTCCAGGTCCACACCTACGACGCGGAGATGGGCCGCACCGGCGGCGGCGTGATCAACATGGCCGCGAAGTCCGGCGCCAACGACTTCCACGGCAGCGGCTACTTCCTCGGCCGCCCGACCGCGTGGGAGGATCAGCTCCTCATCCCGAAACTGAAGTCGCAGGCGAATCGGCCGGAAGAATGGCGTGACGGGGGCGGCGGCGTCGGCGGGCCGATCGTCAAGAACCACACGTTCTTCTGGTTCGCGGGCGAGAAGTACATCGACAACCAGCCGCAGCAGAACAGCTACCTGGTGCCGACGGCCGGCGAGCTCGCCGGCAACTTCAACGGCGTGACGCGCAGCGGCCAGCAGGTGACGATCAAGGATCCGCTCACCGGCCTGCCGTTCCCGGGCAACGTGATCCCCGCCGACCGCATCAACCCGGTCAGCGCGAAGCTCCTGAGCTACTTCCCGAAGCCGGACTCCCAGATCGACAACGGGTCGCCGAACTTCAGCTACACCGACCTGCTGCCGAACAAGGCGGGCCAGTACACGATCAAGGGCGACCACCACTTCAACCAGAACGTCGCCCTCACCGCCTTCTGGCTCGATCAGCGGACGCACGAGGCCAACTCGAACTACAACAACGTGTACGACTTCGCCGGCGCGAGCTACCAGCTCGATCGCACCATCAAGACCTTCGTGGCGAACAACACGTACGTGATGAGCGACTCGACGGTCCTCACGCTGCGCGGCGGCTACAACAAGTTCAACGACAACTACAACCTGAACGATCGCAGCGGCCAGCCGCTCAACTTCAACGTGTCGCAGCTCGGGTGGCCGAGCTCGCTCGTCAGCCAGTTCGCCGATCCGAACCGCTTCCCGACGCTGACGACGACCGGCTACTTCCCGACGGGGTGGACGGCGCGTCAGGCGAACGGCTACTACCAGTACGGCGCGAACGGCACGCTGACCAAGCTCGCCGGCAGCCACAACGTCAAGGTGGGCGGCGACTGGCGCATCATCGGCGTCGACTCGATCAACTACGGCGCGTCGACCGGATCGTTCAGCTTCACCGGCGGCTTCACCGGCAACGCCCTCGCGGACCTGCTCCTCGGGTATCCCGCCGCGACGAGCCCCGGCGTGCCGATCAATTCGGAGGTCGACGGCTACGTCAAGTACTACAGCGGCTACGTCCAGGACGACTGGCGCGTGAGCGACAAGTTCACGCTGAACTACGGGCTGCGCGTCGAGCGCGAGACCGGGCTGCAGGAGAAGAACAACCAGATCTCCGTCGGCTTCGACACCGCGTCGACCAACCCGCTCAACTCGCAGGTCACCGTCATCGATCCGGTGACCGGCGCGCGCCGGAACATCCTCGGCGGCCTGATCTTCGCGGGCCAGAACGGCGCGCCGACCGTGCAGGGCAACCAGCCGGCGCTGAAGCCGGCGCCGCGCATCGGCGGCGTCTACAGCTTCAACGACAAGACGGTGCTGCGCGGCGGCTACGGCCTCTTCTACTCGCCGTGGAACTACCCGGCGGCGGGCACGACGGGCTGGGGCCAGATCGGCTACTCGGCGACGACGCTCGTGCAGCAGTCGACGAGCGGCGCGCCGACGGTCACGATGACCAATCCGTTCCCGGCGGGCCTCGTCAAGCCGTCCGGCAACACGCTCGGCCTGCTCACCGGCGCCGGCGGCGACATCTACTTCGTCGACCCGAACAAGGGCGCGCCGCGCGTGCACCAGTTCTCCGCCGACCTGCAGCGCGAGCTGCCCGGCAACATGAGCCTCTCGCTCGGCTACACGGGCGCGAGGGGGACGAACCTGAGCTGGGCCGGATCGAACTCCGGTTCCGTCAACGGCTACATCAACATCAACCAGCTCGATCCGGCGTACCAGAGCCTGCCGGCAACCTACACGCTGCAGCAGGTGCCGAACCCGTTCTTCGGCGTCGCCGCGGCGGGCCAGTTCTCGACGCTCGCGACGATTCCGCGCGGCCAGTTGATGCGGCCGTATCCGGAATTCGGCAACGTCTACATGATGCAGTCGACCGGCGCGCACTCGATGTACAACGCCGGGATCATCCAGCTGCGCAAGCGCATCACCGGGTTGTGGGGCGGTCAGATCAGCTACACCTACAGCCGGCTCGACGACAACCAGTTCGGCGAGGCCAACTACTACTCGGCGAACCCCGGCCTCCAGAACAACTACACCGTCGTCCCCGGGTCGCCCTACTACAACCCGGATGCGGAATACGGCCGATCGCTCCTCGACTCGCCGCACAAGCTCGTGATTGCGCCGACGCTGAACATCCCGCTCGGCCAGGGTCACAAGCTGGCGTCGAGCGGCTGGGCGGACTACGTGCTCGGCGGCTGGTCGGCCACGACGGTGATCACGGTGCAGAGCGGCTTCCCGATCGGCGTCACGCAGAACCAGACGACGACGCCGTTCCTGTTCGGCGGCAATCCGCGTCCGAACGTCGTCCCGGGGCAGTCGTTCATCACGGCGGGCGACATCACCGACCGGATCACGGCGAACACGAACGACAACGTGTACCTCAACCCGGCGGCGTTCCAGGCCGTGGCGGCGAACCAGTTCGGCAACGCGCCGCGCACGCTGCCGGGCGTGCTGTCGCCGATGCGCAACAACGTCGACGTGTCGGTCAGCAAGAGCTTCCGCACGGTCGGCAACCAGTCGGCGTCGATCCGGATCGATGCGCTGAACCTGTTCAACGAGGTGCAGTGGGCCGCCCCGCAGAGCACCGCGTTCGGCAACTCGGCGTTCGGGCAGATCACGAATCAGGCGAACAACATGCGCATGATTCAGTTCACACTGCGTTACCAGTTCTAGAATTGGTGAATTGGTAAGTTGGTGAATTGGTAAGTTGGTAAGTTGGTGAGTTGGTGAATTGGTGAATTGGTGAGTTGGTGACTTGGGAATCTCCAAGTCGCCAACTCGCCAACTCTCCAACTGCTATACTCGCCCTCATGAAAGCCGCCACTGCCCTCGCCCTCGCGTTTTTCGTTGCCGCGCCGCTCGCGGCGGAACAGAGCTTCACCGGCCAGATCAGCGACAGCCTGTGCAAGGCGAAGCACGAGGAAGCGGCCGAAGATCAGGGCAAGATGTCGGATCACGACTGCACGGTCGCGTGCGTCAAGGGGGGGTCGAAGTACGTGCTCCTCGGCGCGGACGGCAAGGTCTACGACATCGCCAACCAGGACTTCAAGGATTTGGAGAAGAACGCCGGCGCGAAGGTGAAAATCACCGGCGACCTCAAAGGCACCGCGATTTCCGTTTCGAAGATCGACCCCCAGTAGTAGACTCCCACAACTTCTTTACTCGGTCGGCGCTCGATTACCCCTGGGTGGCGTGTCTACAGGAGGGTTGAGATGCGGACGCTATTCCTCTCGGCGGCGTGTGCACTGGTCGCAGCCACACTCCACGCACAATCGTTTCAGGGCGGACTTCGCGGGACCGTCAAGGATGCGCAGGGCGTCATCCCCGGCGCGACGGTCACGCTGGTCAACACGGCGAACAACGTCACGCGCGACACCGTGAGCAACAACGTCGGCGAATTTTCCTTCCCCGCCGTCGATCCGGCGTCCTACTCGATCAAGGTCTCCGTCCAGGGCTACAAGACGTTCGAACGCAAGGGCGTCGCCATCGGCACGCAGCAGTTCGTCACGCTGGACGTGCAGCTCGAGGTCGGCACCATCGAAGAAACGGTGATGGTGACGGCGGAGGCGCCGCTCATCGAAACGAGCAACGCGTCGACCGCCGAGACGCTCGACACCAAAGCGCTCGAGTCGATTCCGACGGCCGGCCGCAGCGTGTTCCTGATGGCGAACCTCGCGCCGACCGTGCAGACGAGCGGCAACGCCCACTGGAACCGGATGCAGGACCAGGTGGGCAACTCCGCCATGTCGATGGGCGGCGGCGCCGTCCGCGGCAACAACTACCTGGTCGACGGCTTCCCGGTCACCGACCTGCAGAACCGCGCGTCGACCAATCCGAGCATCGAAGCGGTGCAGGACATGAAGGTGCAGATCCACACCTACGACGCCGAGATGGGACGCACCGGCGGCGGCGTGATGAACATGGCGGCGAAATCGGGGTCGAACAGCTTCCACGGCTCGGGATACACGGTGTTCCGGCCCGAGTCGACGGTGAGCGAGCTGCTCATCCCGAAGCTGAAGGGGCAGCCGAACGCGCCCGAGTACTGGCGTGACGGCGGCGGCGGCGGCGGCGGCCCGATCGTGAAGAACAAGACGTTCTTCTGGTTCGCGGGCGAGAAGTACGTCGACAACCAGCCGCAGCAGAACACGTTCCTCGTGCCGACGGCCGCGGAGCTCTCCGGCAACTTCAACGGCGTGACGCGCAGCGGCCAGCAGGTGACGATCAAGGATCCGCTCACCGGCCAGCCGTTCCCGGGCAACGTGATTCCGGCGAGCCGCCTCAATCCGGTCGGCGTCAAGCTGGCGAGCTACCTGCCGACGCCCGACTCGCAGATTGACAACGGGCAGTCGAACTACAGCTACACCGATCTGCTGCCGAACAAGGCGTTCCAGTGGACGACGAAGGTCGATCACCACTTCAACGATCGCGTGGCGCTGACCGGCTTCTTCCTCGATCAGGTGACGCACGAGGCGAGCACGAACTACAACCCGCAGCACGACTTCGCCGGCCAGAGCTACCAGCTCGATCGCACCATCCACACCTTCGTGGCCAACAACACCTACGTGCTGAGCGACGCGACGGTCCTCACGCTGCGCGGCGGCTACAACCACTTCGACGACAACTACAACCTGAACGACCGCAACGGCAACCCGCTCAACTTCAATGTGTCGCAGCTTGGGTGGCCTTCGTCCCTCGTGAGTCAGTTCTCCGACCCGACGCGCTTCCCCTCGATGTCGATCACCGGCTACATGGGCACCGGTTGGACGGCGAAGCAGGCCAACGGCTACTACCAGTACGGCGGCAACGGCACGCTGAGCCACCTCACCGGCGCGCACAGCATCAAGGTGGGCGGCGACTACCGGATCATCGGCGTGACGTCGACCAACTACGGCGCCTCCACCGGTTCGTTCACCTTCTCCGGAACGTACTCGGGCAACGCGCTCGCCGACCTGCTCCTCGGCTACCCCGCTCCGACGAGCCTCGGCGTGCCGCTCAACTCGCCGGTGGACGGCTTCGTGAAGTACTACAGCGGCTACGTCCAGGACGACTGGCGCGTGAACGGCCGCCTCACGCTGAACTACGGCCTGCGCCTCGAGCGCGAGACCGGGCTGCAGGAGCGCAACAACCAGATCAGCGTCAACTTCGACAAGAACGCGGTCAACCCGCTGAACTCGATGGTGAGCTTCGTCGATCCCGTCACGAAGCAGCCGCGCCAGCTTCTCGGCGGTCTCGTCTTCGCGGGTCAGAACGGGGCGCCGACCGTCCAGGGCAACCAGCCCGCGATCAAGCCCGCGCCGCGCGCCGGCGCCGTGTTCAGCATCGACGACAAGACCGTTGTCCGCGGCGGCTGGGGCCTGTACTTCTCACCCTGGAACTACGCCGCGGCGGGCACGACGGGCTGGGGCCAGATCGGCTACTCGGCGACGACGCTCGTGCCGCAGCCGTCCGGCGTCCCGACGGTGACGATGAGCAATCCGTTCCCGAACGGCCTGGTGCAGCCGTCGGGCAACACGCTCGGACTGTTGACCGGAACCGGTGGCGACATCTACTTCGTCGACCCGAGCAAGGGCGCGCCGCGCGTGCAGCAGTATTCCGTCGACCTGCAGCGCGAGCTGCCGGGCGGCGTCAGCGTGTCGATCGGCTACACCGGCCTGACCGGCTCGAACATGAGCTGGGGCGGATCGGGCAACGCGCTCATCAACATCAACCAGATCGATCCGAAGTACATCGGCACGATGGCCAACACGTCGACGACGGTGCCCAATCCGTTCTTCGGCGTCGCGGCCGCGGGTCAATTCTCGACGCGCCAGACGATCGAGATCGGTCAGCTGATGCGGCCGTACCCGGAGTTCGGGAACGTCTACATGCAGCAGGCCACCGGCGCGCACTCGCAGTATCACGCCGGGATCATCCAGGTTCGGAAGCGCACGACCGGACTGTGGGGCGGCACGTTCAGCTACACGTATAGCCGGTTGAACGACAACCAGTTCGGCGAGAGCAACTACTATTCGAGCAACCCGGGGCTGCAGAACTACTACGAGGTGATCCCCGGATCGGCGACGTACAACCCCGATGCCGAATACGGTCGCAGCCTGCTCGATTCGCCGCACAAGCTGGTGATCGCGCCGATCGTCAACCTGCCGTTCGGCAAGGGGCAGAAGTTCCTGAGCAACAGCACGATCGGCGACGCGGTGCTCGGCGGCTGGAGCGCGACGCTCGCGATCACGATGCAGAGCGGCTTCCCGCTCGGCGTGACGCAGAACGTCACCGGCACGCCGTATCTCTACGGCGGCACGCTGCGTCCGAACCTCACCGGGCAGCCGATTCAGACCTCCGGCGACATCACCGATCGGATCACGGCGAACACGGCCGACAACCTGTACTACAACCTCGGCGCCTTCTCGGCGACGCCGCTCAACCAGCTGGGCAACTCGCCGCGCATGCTGGGCGTGCTCTCGCCGTGGCGGAACAACGTCGACTTCGGCGTCAGCAAGCAGGTGCACACGGGCGCAGGCACGTCGGCCTCGCTCCGCCTGGAAGTGCTGAACATGTTCAACATCGTGCAGTGGGCGGCGCCCGCCAGTTCGGCGTTCGGCAACTCGTCGTTCGGGCAGATCAACAATCAGGCGAACAACATGCGGATGATGCAGTTCACGCTGCGATTCCAGTTCTAATTGGAGAATTGGCGGGTTGGAGAACTGGAGATTGAATTCTCCAAGTCACCAACTCGCCATTTCACCGACTACTCGGCTCGGCCGTCGAACTGCATCGCCCCGAAGACGTTCCCCTCGGTATCCGTGAAGAACATCAGCGCGCCGACGCCGACGATCACCGACTTCTCCAGCACGACGCGGCCGCCGGCGGCGGCGACGCGCTTCGCCGTCTCGTCGATCGAGTCCACGCTGATCGTGCACTCGTAGCCGATCGGCGCGTGTCCGGCGAAGGTGCGGCGCCCCTGGAGCGCCGCGCGGACGGGCTGCGGGCCCGGGCCGGTCTGAATCTGGTAGAACTTCGGCGGGCCCCACGCGCTGAAGGTCCATCCGAAGACCCGCTCGTAAAACGTTTTCGCGCGCTCCACGTCGTCGGCGTTGATGGCAAAGTGAGCAAGGTGTGGCATGCGCCGGATTATGCGCGTGGCGCCGTTGCGTTATAGTGTCAACCTTTGTCGCGCATGCGTCACCGCCCCGACGGCAGCGTCCTCGTGCGGACCTATCCGGTCACCTTCCTGCACCCGCACACGGTCGCGCCGCACGCGCACGAGTGGGACCAGTTGACCTATGCGGCGGCGGGCGTGCTCCGCGTGGAGACGGCCGAGGCGACGTGGACGGTGCCGCCGCACTGCGCCGTCTGGGTGCCGGCGGGCGTGTCGCACACCGAGCAGATGCACGCGCCGGTCTCGGTGCGGACCCTCTACTTCGCGCCACGGCTGGCGAAGGCGCTGCCGCGCGAGTGCCGCACCGTGAACATCTCGGCGCTGCTGCGCGAGCTGATCCTGCACGTGTCGCGGCGCGGCGCGCTCGATCGGCGCAAGCGGTCGGACGCCGACATCATCGGCGTGCTCCTGGATCAGCTGTCGGGCGTCACCGCCGTGCCGCTGCAGCTGCCGCTGCCGCGCGACGCCCGCGCGCTGCGCTTCGCCGACGCCGTGCAGGCGAAGCCGGGCGATCGATCGTCGATCGCGGCGCTCGCGCGACGCGCCGGCGCGAGCCGGCGGACGATCGAGCGGCTGTTCCGATCGGAGACCGGCATGCGCGTCGGCGACTGGCGGCGCCGGGCGCGCCTGCTCTTCGCCGTCCGGCGGCTCGCCGAAGGCGAATCGGTCGGCAACGCCGCATCCGAGAGCGGATACGCCAGCGTCAGCGCGTTCGTCGCCGTGTTCCGCAAGACGTTCGGAACGACCCCGGGGCGGTACGCGTGACGGCCGTCGGCCGCGGCGTGCCGGCGGCGCCCGCGAGGCCCGCCCGAAGCGCCGCCCTGCGCGCGCTGGGCCTGTGCGCGATCGCGATCGCCGCGTACGCGAACTCGTTCGCCGCCGGCTTCGCCTTCGACAGCCGCGCGCTGATCCTGCAGGACCCGCGCGTCCACGCCGCGACCGCCGACAACGTCGATTTGATTCTTCGTCATACCTACTGGTGGCCGTACGGCGAGAGCGGCCTGTACCGCCCGGCGACGACGCTGTCGTACTTGTTCAACTACGCCGTGCTCGGCGGCGGCGAGCGGCCGTTCGGCTATCACGCGTTCAACCTGGCCGTGCACCTGCTCAACGTGCTGCTGGTGTGGATGCTGGTCGCGGACGTCGCCGAGCGCGACGAGGCGGCGCTCGCCGCCGCCGCCATGTGGGCCGTGCTGCCGGTCTCGGTCGAGGCCGTCACGAACATCGTCGGACGCGCCGATCTGCTCGCCGCGCTCGGCGTGCTTGCGGGCGTCTGGCTGTACGGCCGCGCCTGCGATCGCGACGGCCGCGTCCGCCCGCTGGCGATCGCCGGGCTCGTCGTCGCGACGGCGGTTGCCGTGCTCTCGAAAGAGAGCGGCGTCGTGCTGGCGCCGATCGTCGTGTGCTGCGAACTCTGCCGCTGGCGTCGGAAGACGAGCCCCCGCGCGCTGCTGATCGCGGCCGGCGCGATGGCGGCGCCGCTCGCGATCGCATTCGCCGCGCGCTCGGCCGTGCTCGGCGCCGCGCCGCCGGCCGAATTCCCCTTCGTCGACAACCCGATCGTCGGCGCGACGTGGATCGTCGCGCGCCTGACGGCTGCCAAGGCCGCCGGGATGTACCTCTGGAAGCTCGCATGGCCGGCGCGCCTCTCGGCGGATTATTCGTTCGCGGCGATTCCGCTCGCGGGCGGAGCGCCGCAGGACTGGCTCGCGTGGGCGACGCTCGCCGCGACGGCGGGCGCCATCGCATACGCATCGCGCCGCAGCCGCGCGGCCGCGTTCTTCGGGCTGTTCGCGATCGTCGCCTTCCTGCCGGTGTCGAACCTCCTGTTCGCCTCCGGCACGATTTTCGGCGAGCGACTGCTGTACCTGCCGTCCGCGGGCCTCGTGGCGCTCGCGGCCCTCTTGCTCTCGCGCCTGCGGCGCGCCGCCTTCATCACGCTCGCCTCGCTCGTCGTCGTCGTGCTCGCGGGCCGGACGTGGGCGCGCAACCCGGACTGGGCGAGCGACATCACGCTGTGGCGCGCCGCGGTCGCGGCCGAACCGCAGAGCGCCAAGGCGCATCACGCGCTGGCGGAGGCGCTCTACGACGCGGAGCCGTCGCACGGGAACATCGACGCCGTCATCGCCGAGCAGCAGCGCGCGATCGCGATCCTCGATCCGCTGCCCGACGGCCTGAACTGGTTCCAGGCGTACCGGCAGGCCGGCGCGTACCATCTCGACAAAGCGACGGCCCTCGCCGCCGAGGGGCGCCCCGAATACGAGGCGGCGCTGACGCGGCTCCGCCGCGCGAAGTCGATCTACGACGCGGGCGCGCGCCGGTACGGCGCGTCCGCGAACGCGGCGGCGGAGGCAGACCTCGATCGCCTGCTCGCCGCCGCCTATCTCGGAGTTCACGATGCCGACGGCGCCTACACGGCGGCCGCACGCGCGCGCGACCTCGAGCCGCTGGCGCCGCTCGCGTATCGCGAGGCGGCGACGGCGCAGCTCGCGCGGCAGGAGCCCGATGCGGCGGCGATCACGCTGATGGCCGGCTCGATGGTCACCGCCGATCGCGGCCTCACCCAGGCGCTGCTCGGCCTGTATGCCGCCGGTCTCGACGAACGCGGCTGCGCGACGACGACTAGCGCCGCGGGCCCCGCGCTGAACACGTCCTGCGGCGTCGTGCAGCGCCACCTCTGCGCGGCCGCGCCCGAAGCCGCGCGGCTGGACCGTCAGCTCGGAAGGTTTACGGAAGCGGAACGGGTCGAATCAACCGCGCGGACGATCAGCGGTTGCGGCCGTTGAAACGGTGGTCCGGACCACGCCGGCCAGCCACCATACGCCGATGGCGGCGATGATCACCATCGCCACCCGCATCGCGCTCACGAGGAACAGCGCATCGATCGCCGGCCACTCGAACCGGTACTGCCGCAGCGTCGCGTAGCGATCGGCGAGCCAGTGCCATGCCGTGTGCGCCACCAGCGCCGACAGGATGATCGTCCCCATCCGTTCTTCGACGACGTAGGTGAACAGCACGGCGAGCGCCGGCAGCGTGATCGCCAGGACCAGCAGCTGGCCGAGCTCGACGCCTACGTTGAAGGAGAAGAGCGACGTCAGCAGGTGCGAGCCGGCGAACTGCAGCGTCTGGCGCAGCGCGAACGAGAAGCCGAAGCCGTGCACCAGACCGAAGCCGAAGGTGATCAGCCACCGCCGGCGCACGTTCGCGCCGACGATGTTCTCGAGCGCCATGTAGACGATGGAGGCGGCGATCAGCGTCTCGATGAGCGGCGGAAACCAGAGCGCGTCGGGCGCGAGGTTGAACGCCGACGCGAACAGCGTGATGGAGTGCGCCACCGTAAACGACGTGACGACGGCGACGAGCGGCCTGGCCTGCTCCCACCGCACCGACACCCCGCGACCGGCGCCGCGGAACCCGAACGGCAGCACCAGACAGAACAGGAAGAGCAGATGGTCGGTGCCGTCGAGAATGTGCTCGAAGCCGAGCTTGACGAACTGAAACGCCGCCTGCGTCCAGCTCGGATCGAGGTGCACCAGGCCCGGATCGCCGGGCAGCTCGAACGCGCGCACCGCGCCGCCCGGCGGCAGATACCGGACGACGGTCAGCGTGTGGAGGCCGAGACGCGCGAAGCGCGGGTTGATCGAGAAGCGCGAACGGTCCGACTGGATGGGAAACTCGAACAGCACGTCGAGCAGCCCCTGCGACCACGGGAACTCGGTGCCGTCGGCGAGGCGCGGACCGGTGACGTGCGCGAGCGCGGCGTCGTACGACGTGAAGGAGCGATCCGACTGCAGCGACGCGCGCGCCGCGGCGATGCGCGGGTACGGCAGCTTGACGCCGTTCTCGTAGATGTCCAGGAAGTCGGCGACCCAGAGCGTCGCCGCGTCGCGCAGCGTCTTGTCGGCGCGCGAGAGGTCGAGCATCTCCGAGTTGCGCGCGCCGAGCTTCGGGTAGTCCATGTCGCGCATGGCGGCGAGCGGCACGCGGAGCAGCAGGCGCAGCGTCTGCCCCTCGGGCTTGAAAAAGGTCTGCACCGTGACGTCGTTCGGGATCTCGTGCGCCGGGGCCGGCGCGGCCATCAGCAGACAAATGGCGACAAATAAAAGAGTTCGCTTCCCCATGGGTATTGCTGGAAGTATACTTGCCGCCGCCGAGGGGAGGGTTGAGAAATATGAAACGTAACGTCTTGATCGGGAGCGGGTTCGTGGCGCTCCTGGCGGCGCTGGCCGTCGCGCAGACGATCGCCGAACGCCGCGCCGAGGCGCAGGCGAAGAATACCGTTCAGGCGCCGAGGTTCGAGGTCGATCCGATGTGGCCGAAGCCGCTGCCGAACCACTGGCTCTACGGCAACGTGATCGGCGTCGGCGTCGACAACCGCGATCACATCTTCATCATCCATCGCGGCGAAGGCAATCTGAATCCGAAGGAAATCTACGCCACCGCCAATCCGCCGGCCGCCGACTGCTGCAACGTCGCGCCGCCGGTGCTCGAGTTCGATCAGGAAGGGAACCTCGTCAAGGCGTGGGGCGGCCCCGGCGACGGCTACGAATGGCCGGGCAGCAACCACGGCATCACGCCCGACAGCAAAGGCAACCTCTGGATCGGCGGCAACGGCCCGAACGACGGCCAGATCCTCGTCTTCACGCGCGAGGGCAAGTTCGTCAAGCAGTTCGGCTTCGCCTACGCCAACGCCGGCAGCAACGACATGTGGGCGTTCAACAAGGTCGCCAAGATCTCGCTCGACGAGGGCGCCAACGAAGCCTACGTCGCCGACGGGTACGGCAACCACCGCGTCGCCGTGATCGACATGGCGAGCGGCAAGATCAAGCGGTACTGGGGCGCCTACGCCAACAAGCCGGACGACACGAACCTCGGACGCTACAACCCGCAGGCGCCGCCGGCGCAGCAGTTCAGGAACCCGGTGCACTGCGCCGTGCCGTCCAACGACGGGCTCGTCTACGTCTGCGACCGCCCGAACGACCGCATCCAGGTCTTCACGAAGGACGGCAAGTTCCAGAAGGAAGTGTTCGTCGAGAAGAACACGCTCGGCGACGGCGCGGTGTGGGACATCGCCTTCTCGAAGGATCCGCAGCAGACGTACTTCTACCTGGCCGACGGCGCGAACGAGAAGATCCACATCTTCGATCGCAAGTCGATGACCGAGCTCACCAGCTTCGGCGACGGCGGCCGCTACCCCGGCGCGTTCTACGCGGTGCACTCGATCGCGACCGATTCGAAGGGCAACATCTACACGACGGAAACCTACGAGGGAAAGCGTCTCCAGAAATTCGTCTACAAGGGCCTCGCGCCGGTCACCAAGAAGGACCAGGGCGTGGTCTGGCCGACGAAGACGACCACCCACTGAGGGCAGCGAACCGACGGCAGGGAGCAGCCGCACGCTGAGCGCTCGCGCGCTCGGCGGCTACTCCCTGCTCTCGACTGCCGACTCCCTCGAGGCGCGCCGCCGGCCGGCAAGCTGCCGCAGCGCCGCCACGATCGCCCGGCGCTCCGCCGGGGTGTAATCCGCCAGCAGCCGCGCGTTGTCGCGCACGATCGCCGCGCGCAGGCGCCGGTACCGTCCCCGCCCGTCGCCCGTCGCCGCAATCGCCATCGCCCGCGCATCGTCGGGCGACCGCGACCACTCCACCAGCCCGCGCCGCTTCATTCCCGCGACCACACGGCTCATCGTGCTCTTGTCCAGATGGAGCGCGGCGGCGAGGTCGCCGAGGCGGACGGCCCCGTCGGCGTCGACGAGCAGGTCGAGCGCGTACGCCTGCACGACGGTGAGGCCGAACCGCAGCGCCTGGTTGCGATCGCGGAACTGATAGCGGCGGATGAACGCGGTGGCGGCGTCGTACAGCGCGGCGGCGTCGCGCCGCAGCGCTGCGGTGATAGTTGGCATTGACAACTATTTTGCCCGAGCGTAGAGTCGCGGGCAAGTGGTCACCATCCTCGCAGCGTCGTGGCGCGACCTGCGGCACGCCGCGCGCGCGCTGACGACGACGCCGGCCTTCGCGGTCGGCGCCGTCGCGACCGTCGCGCTCGCCGTCGGCGCCACCACCGCGATCTTCAGCGTCGTCTACGGCGTCCTGCTGCGGCAGCTGCCGTTCCGCGACGCCGATCGCGTGTTCTGGATCTGGTCCGATCAGCCGGGCCGCGACCGCACCCCGTTCAACGTCCCCGACTTCCTCGACTACCGCGACGGCACGCGGACGCTGTCGGGGTTCGCGGGCTACTTCGCCTTCGGCGCGAACCTCGACGACGCCGCGGCGGCCGAGCGGCTGCAGGGCCTGCGCGCGACCGGCAACTTCTTCGACGTCCTCGGCGCCCGCGCCGGCCGCGGGCGCCTGCTGCAGCCGGCGGACGCGCGCCCCGGCGCCGACCACGTCGTCGTGCTGTCGGACCCGCTGTGGCGCCGGCGGTTCGGCGCCGACCCGCGGAGCATCGGCCAGACCGTTCGGCTCGACGGCGACACCTACACCATCGTCGGCGTCCTCGCGCCGGGGTTCAGCACGCCGATCCGCGACGTCGACATGGTAGTGCCGTTCGTGCCCGATGCGGACCCGCGGCGCGGCGCGCGCGGCTCGCTCAACTTCGTGCACGGCGTCGGGCGGCTCGCCGACGGTGTCGCGGCGAGGCAGGCCGCCGACGAGTTGACCGCGATGGCGCGGCGGCTGCAAACGGAGCATCCGGTCGAGAACGCGCGGAAGCGCGGCGTCCGCTTCGTGTCCGCGCTCGACGGCATCACCGGTCCGTTTCGGACCACGCTGCTCACGATCCTGGCGGCGGCGGCCGGCGTGCTCCTCATCGCGTGCGCGAATCTCGCCAACCTGATGCTGACGCGCGCGGCGGGCCGCCAGAAGGATCTCGCCGTGCGACTGGCGCTCGGGGCGTCACGGGCGGCGATCGTGCGGTACGTCCTCCTGGAAGCGCTGCTGATGGCGATCGTCGGCGGCGCGGCCGGCATCCTGCTCGCGCAGTGGGGCGTCGCGGCGCTCCTCGCGATCCTCCCGACGCAGCTGCCGCGCGCCGCCGGAATCCGCGTCGACATGCCGGTGCTGCTCTTCTCCGTCGCGGTCTCGTCGGCGGCCGGCGTGCTGTTCGGCATCGCGCCGGCGTGGGCGTCGACACGCCTCGACGCGCGCGAATCGCTCCAGCGCAGCGGCCGCGGATCCACGGCGAGCGACGCGACGCGCGGACTGCTCGTCAGCGCCGAAATCGCGCTCGCGGTGGCGCTGCTGGCGACGATGGGGATGCTGGCGAAGAGCCTGGCAGAGGTCCAGGCGGTGGCGCCCGGATTCGATCCGGCGCACGCGCTGGCCGCGCGGCTCACGCTGCCGCCGGGCCGATTCGCCACCCGCGACGCGATTGTCGGCTTCCAGCGCACGCTCGCCGATCGCCTGCGCGCGGTGCCGACCGTCGATCGCGTCGGCGCCATTTCGATCCTGCCGCTGAGCGGTTCGCTGGCACGCGTGCCGTTCACCGTCGACGGTCGGCCGATCGAGCGCGAGCGCGTTCCGCTGGCGCAGTTCCGGATGGTGTCGCCGGGCTACTTCGAGGCGGCGGGCATTCCGCTGGCGCGCGGACGGCTGTTTTCCGACGCCGACACCGGCGCGACGCGGCCGGTCGCGATCGTCAGCCAGGCGCTGGCGGATCGATGGTTGTCGGGGCTCGATCCGATCGGCGCGCGCCTGTTCGTCGACGACAACGACGGTCGCCCGCGTCCCGTGGAGATCGTCGGCATTGTCGGCAACGTGCCGCAGGTGGCGCTCGACGAAGGCCCGACCTGGGACCTGTACATCCTCTACTCGCAGATGCATCGCGACAGCGTCGGCCTGGCGGCGGCCGGCATGTTCTGGGTCGTGAGGACCGCCGGCGATCCGATGAGCGTCGCGGAGGCGGTGGCGGGAGAAGTCCACCGGCTCGACGCGGAGGTGGTCGCGTCGCCGATCGCGCCGATGGGTCGTTACCTCGCGGATTCGGTCGCGCCGCGTCGCTTCAGCCTGATGATGCTGGGGCTGTTCGCGGCGGCGGCGCTCGCGCTCGCCGCGACCGGCATTTACGCCGTGGTCGCGTACGGCGTCAGCCAGCGCGCGCGCGAGCTGGCGATCCGCGTCGCGCTCGGCGCCAACCGTGCGGCGATCGCCCGGCTGGTGATCGGCCGGATTGCGCGATCGGTCGCGATCGGCCTCGCGGTCGGCATCGCGATGGCGGCGGCGTCGGCCCGGCTGATCGCCGCGACGCTCTTCGGCGTCACCGCATCGGGTCCGGCGACGTTCGGCCAGGCGGCGGCGCTGGTCGCCGCGGTCGCTGTGGCGGCGTGCGCCGGACCGGCGCTGCGCGCCGGCCGATCCGGCGTTCGCGTGTTCGCCGCCGAGTAGCGGGCCCGCAGCCTTCCCGTTTTTCGCTATACTGCGCGTCCATGAGACGTATTTTTCTGCTTTCCGCGGCGCTCGCGAGCGCCGTGGCGGTCGGCTTCGCGCAGACCCCGAAATATCAGGTGGAACCGCTCTGGCCCAAGCCGTTTCCCGTCGCCAAGCACTGGATCCTCGGGTCGGTGAGCGGCCTCGCCGTCGACGCCCAGGACCACATCTGGGTCGTGCACCGCGGCGTCGATTCGCTGCAGAACAACGAGAAGGGCCCGACGCTCGAGCCGTGGGCCAGCGAGTGCTGCTTCCCGGCGCCGCAGATCCTCGAGTTCGACGCCGCCGGCACGCTGGTCGCGAGCTGGGACGTCGGCAGCGGCAAGGGGTACGACTGGCCGCACGATCCGGCCGGCATCGCGGTCGACTCGAAGGGGAACGTCTACGTCGCCGGCGGATTGCCGCCCTCGAACCTCCCGGCGCGCGGACGCGGGCCGGCGCCCGAAGGAGACGCCGCCGCCGGCCGCGGGCGAGGGGACGCGGCGGCGGGTCGCGGACGCGGCGGCGCGCCGGCCGGACCGCCCCGCGCCGCTGACGCGCAAGTGGTGAAGTTCGACAAGAGCGGCAAGTTCGTGTCGCAGATCGGGAAGGCCGGCCAGACCGACGCATCGAGCGAGGCGAACCTCGACCGTCCGCTCGCCGTGGCGATCGACGAGGGCGCGAACGAGCTCTACGTCGCCGATCACGGCCACATGCGCATCGCGGTGTTCGACGCGAACAGCGGCGCGTTCAAGCGCGCCTGGCAGGGCAACGGCGGCGACTTCAAGGTCGTCTCGTGCGTCAAGATCGGCAGGGACGGCATGGTGTACGTCTGCGATCGCGAGAACGATCGCATCCAGGTGTTCCAAAAGGACGGCAAGTTCGTGAAGGAAGCCGCCGTCGCGAAAGGGACCGGCGCCGACGGATCGGTCTGGGATCTGACGTGGACGCCCGATCAGCGGAACGTGCTCGTCGCCGACGGCCAGAACAAGAAGGTCTGGATCCTCGACGGGAAGACGCTCGCGCCGTCGGGCAGCATCGGCCAGGGCGGCCGCTACCCCGGCGAGTTCTACGCCGTGGGCAGCGTCGGCGTCGATTCGAAGGGGAACGTGTATACCGGCGAGAACTACGAAGGGAAACGCGTTCAGAAGTTCGTGAAGAAGTAGCGAGGGATCATGAAACGCAACCTTTACATCGGATCGACGTTCGCCGCCCTGCTCCTCGCGCTCGGCATCGGGCAGATGCTGCTCGAAAGGCACGCCGACGCGCAGGCCGGGCAGAAGGTGCAGGTCCCCCGCTTCGAGGTGGACCCGACCTTCCCCAAGCCGCTGCCGAATCACTGGTACCAGGGGATGTCGATCGGCGTCTCGGTGGACGCCAACGATCACGTCTGGATCGTCCACCGTCCCGACACGGTCAACCCGCTCGAAGCGGCCGAAGACGCGAAGACCGGCGAGTGCTGCGCGAAGGCGCCGCCGATTCTCGAGTTCGACCAGCAGGGCACCCTCCTCCGCCACTGGGGCGGCAGCGACGGCGACGGCTACCAGTGGCCCTCGTCGAACCACGGGATCACCGTCGACTACAAGGGCAACGTCTGGATCGGCGGCAACGGCGGCGGCGACGGGCTGGTGCTGAAATTCACGCAGGACGGCAAGTTCCTGAACCAGTTCGGCAAGAAGGGCGTGCCGGTCGACAGCAACAGCAGCGAGCACTTCGGGCAGGTGGCGAAGATCTTCGTGGACCAGAAGGAGAACGAGGCGTACATCTCCGACGGCTACGGCAACAAGCGGGTCGCGGTCATCGACGCCGACACGGGCAAGTTCAAGCGCTACTGGGGCGCGTACGGCAACAAGCCGGACGACACGAACATCGGCCGCTACAACCCGGAGGCGCCGCCCGCGCAGCAGTTCCGCACGCCGGTGCACTGCGCCGAGATGTCGAAGGACCGCATGGTCTACGTCTGCGATCGCGTGAACGATCGCATCCAGGTCTTCACGCCCGAGGGCAAGTTCGTCAAGGAGGCGTGGGTCAGCAAGAAGACGCTCGGCGACGGATCGACGTGGGACATCGCCTTCTCGAACGATCCGCAGCAGAAGTTCATCTACCTGGCGGACGGCCACGACGAGAAGGTGTGGATCCTCGATCGGCAGTCGCTCGAGATCCTGACCAGCTTCGGCGACGGCGGCAAGATGCCCGGCCAGTTCTACGCGGTCCACAGCATCGCCACCGACTCGAAGGGCAACATCTACACGACCGAGACCTACGACGGCCGCCGCCTGCAGCGCTTCCTCTACAAGGGGATGCAGACGGTGACGAAGGGTCAGGACCAGGGGACGGTCTGGCCGCGCAGCACGCATTGAACTGAGCACCCGGCGCGGGGGACCGGGAACTCCGGAGCAGGCATCCGAGTTCCCGGTTCTCCGTTCCGGGTTCTGCGTTCCATGATCACCCGCCGCGACTTCCTCGCCGGCGCGCTCGCCCTTCCGTTTTTTCCGCAGTCTTCGTCCGCGCGGTTCGTCGGCGTGGTGCCGCTCGGCTCGATCGCGGGCGCGCGCACCCCGCCGCTCAACCGCCTGCTCGGCAACGGCCTCGATGCGCGGCAGTTCAACGACCTCTCGACGATCCAGCCGGACGATCCGTCGACGCTCGTGACGCCGACCGATCGGTTCTACATCCGGACGGCCGCGCCCGAGAACATCGACGCGGCGCGCGCGCTCGGACGGGCGACCGGCGTCGACTTCGCCGCGCTCGAGAAGAGCGCCGTGCGCGTGGGGCCCTGGGTGATGGAGTGCGCCGGCAACGGCGACCCGGCCAATTTCGGTCTGCTGAGCGCGGCGGCGTGGGAGGGTCTGCCCTTGCCGGCGATCCTCGATCGACTGCCGAAGCCGGCGTCGAGCGCGCGTGTGCTCGTGTCGGGCGTCGACGATCCGGGGCCGTCGCGGACGTCCACGCCGGGCGCGAGCTGGATCTTCTCGCGGGATCAGCTCGAGGGTGCGGTCCTGGCCAGGCAGATGAACGACGCGCCGCTGCCGCGCCACCACGGCGCGCCGGCGCGGCTGGTCGTGCCCGGCTGGTACGGGTGCGCGTGCATCAAGTGGGTCGACCGCATCGCGTTCGTGCCCGAGGCGGCGGAGGCGACGTCGCAGATGCGGGAGTTCGCCGAGCGGACGCATCAGCCGTTCGACGCGCCGGGAACGCTGCATTCGCTGAAGGCGCGCGACTACGAGCCGCCGGTCATCGACACCGCGGCGGTGCCGGTGCGGGTCGAGAAATGGGCGGCGAACGGGCGCGTCGAGTACCGGATCGTCGGCATCATCTGGGGCGGCACGAAGCCGACGACGGCGCTGTCGATCCGGTTCAAGACGGGGACGCCGTGGGTGCCGGTCGAGCGCTGCGCGCCGCAGCGGACGCCGCTGACCTGGTCGACGTGGACGCACACGTGGCGGCCGGCGGCGGCGGGGCGGTACGACGTGGTGCTGCGGGTCGACGATCCGTCGATCCGCACGCGGCGGCTGGATCTGTTCTTTTATGTGCGGTCGGTGGAGATTGACGAGGTGTGATGCGGCGGCGGTGCCGGCTGGTGTCAGACACCGGTGGGGGTGGTGTCAGACACCGACCGCGGTGGTGTCAGACACCGCGGACCGCGCGCTAGCCGCCCCCCAGCGCCCGCGCCTCCTTGACCTCCGGTCGACTCGCGTCCGCCATCTTCCACATCGCCACGAACTCCCGCGCGGTCTTCGCGGCCAGCGACCGCTGACCCGCCGCGGCCGCCGCGCGCGCCAGCCCGATCATCGACGCCGCCCGCCGCGGCGTCCGCGCCAGCGACGCCTGGAACTGCCTGACCGCGCCCGCCGCGTCGCCTGACGCCAGCAGCGACTCGGCATACAGCTCCACCGCCGGCTTGACCGGATACGGCCGCGCGATCGGCCGCGGCCGCTGACCTTCCATCTGCGCCGCGATCTCCAGCGCCCGCAGGCCGTCGGCCTTCTGCCCGCGCGCGAGCTGCAGCACGCCCGCGATCTCCGCGGCCATGATCTGCGCCAGCTGACGGTTGTCCTCGTCCGGCGCCGACCGGCGCGCCTGGTTCAGCTGATCGAACACCGCCTCCGCCCGCGCCTCGTCGCCCACCCTGACGCTCGCCAGCCCGAGCGCGAACAGCTCGTCGACGTTGTCGAACGAGGTGCGCCCCTTCAGCTCGCCCCACGCCCCGCTCTCGATCACGAGCCGCGCGCGCATCGAGGCGAGCTCGGCCTTCAGCGAGATCGGCCCGTACCCGCGACCAATCTCGCTCTCGGCATGATGCACATGGTCCATGGAACCCA
>DASRGT010000015.1:0-61941 GCA_035650895.1 Vicinamibacterales bacterium | reverse complement strand
CGCCCTCGTCCACCATCCGCACGCCAGCGTCGATCGCGCGTGCGGGATCGAGCCGCAGTCCGCCGTCTGAAAACGAGTCGGGCGTCACGTTGAGGATGCCCATGACGAGCGTGCGATCGCCAAGGGCAAGGCTCCGCCCTCCCGGTAAGGGCACGGTGAAGCGGCGCCTTGGATGCGTTGCTATTCCTGCGTGACGGGACGCGGCGGAATCGGCGGCACGATCGACGGCCGCTCCTTCGCCACCTTCGGCTCGCGCGGCGGCGCGGCGGCAGCCACGTCGGGCGCAGCGGCCGGCGTCGGCTCGTCGAGCGGCAGGCCGCTGGCGAGGCGCTTGACCTGCTCCGCGTCGAGCGTCTCGCGCGCGAGCAGCGCGTCGGCCATGTCGAGCAGCCGCTGCTTGTGCTCGAGCAGCACGTTCTGCGCGCGGTTGTAGTTGGCGGTGACGAAGCGCTTCACTTCCTGGTCGATCCGCAGCGCGGTGTCTTCGCTGTAGTCCTGGTGCTGGGCGATCTCGCGGCCGAGGAAGATCTGCTCTTCCTTCTTGCCGAAGGTGAGCGGCCCCATCGCGTCGCTCATGCCCCACTCGCAGACCATCTTGCGCGCGAGCTCCGTCGACCGTTCGAGGTCGTTGCCGGCGCCCGTCGTGAGGCTGTTCATCGTGATCTCTTCGGCGATGCGCCCGCCGAGCAGAATCGCGATCTGGTCCTGCAGGTAGTCGCGCGAGTAGTTGTGCTTCTCGTCGGCCGGCAGCTGCTGCGTGAGGCCGAGCGCCATGCCGCGCGGGATGATCGTCACCTTGTGGATCGGATCGGCGAGCGGCAGCAGCACCGTGAGGAGCGCGTGCCCCGCTTCGTGGATGGCCGTCACGCGCTTCTCGGCATCGCTGATGATCATCGAGCGGCGCTCGGATCCCATCAGCACCTTGTCCTTCGCGAACTCGAAGTCGTGCATGCGCACGACCTTCTGGTTGTAGCGCGCGGCGTTCAGCGCCGCCTCGTTGACCAGGTTGGCGAGATCGGCGCCCGAGAAGCCCGCCGTCCCCCTCGCGAGCACCGCCACCTCCACGTCGTCGGCCATCGGGATCTTGCGCGTGTGGACGGCGAGAATCCCTTCGCGCCCCTTGACGTCGGGACGGTTGACGACGATGCGGCGATCGAAGCGGCCGGGGCGCAGCAGCGCCGGGTCGAGCACGTCGGGACGGTTCGTCGCAGCGACGAGGATGACGCCTTCGTTCGACTCGAACCCGTCCATCTCGACGAGCAGCTGATTGAGCGTCTGCTCGCGTTCGTCGTGGCCGCCGCCGAGACCGGCGCCGCGGTGACGGCCCACCGCGTCGATCTCGTCGATGAACACGATGCACGGGGCGTTCTTCTTGCCCTGCTCGAACAGATCGCGCACGCGCGAGGCGCCGACGCCGACGAACATCTCGACGAAGTCGGAGCCGCTGATCGAGAAGAACGGGACGTTCGCTTCACCCGCGACCGCGCGCGCGAGGAGCGTCTTGCCCGTTCCGGGAGGACCCATCAGCAGGACGCCCTTCGGGATGCGGCCGCCGAGCTTCTGGAACTTCTGCGGCTCCTTGAGGAACTCGATGATCTCCTG
Organism: Vicinamibacterales bacterium; assembly: GCA_035650895.1. GTDB lineage: Bacteria > Acidobacteriota > Vicinamibacteria > Vicinamibacterales > CAVVIG01 > Gp6-AA45. Next base: position 60,339 of record DASRGT010000015.1, on the reverse strand, counting down.
GAGTTCTTCCTTCGCTTCGTCGACGCCGGCGACGTCCTTGAACGTCACCTTCTTCTGCGAGCTGGACGAGAGCTTCGCCTTGCTCTTGCCGAACGACAGCGCCTTGTTGCCGCCGCTCTGCATCTGGCGCATGAAGAAGATCCAGAAGCCGATCATCAGCAGCACGGGCGCCCACGAGTAGAGCAGCGACGCCCAGGGGCTGGCGGTCGGCTCGCGCGAGTCGACCTGCACGTTCTTCTCGATCAACTTGTTGACGAGGCCGTCGTACTGCGCCGGCGCGTAGGTGCGGAAGTGGTCGCCGCTCTTGGTGAAGCCGGTGACGTCCTGACCGGTGATCGTGACGGAGGCGACGCTGCCCGAGTCGGCCCACGACATGAACTCGCTGAACTTCACCGTGCGCTCGGGATGCTGGAATCGCGTGGAGAAATTCCAGATGAGCACGCCGATGACGACCAGGACCACCCAGAACAGCAAACTCTTCAGGGTCGAGTTCAAGAGCACCTCTCCAAGTACTTAAGTCTCAAGACTACCACGCCTTGCGAGACGTCCGTTACCCGAAACGCCGCGTCGATGCCGTGTCCCGCGACCCACACGATCCGGTCGCGATCGTCGACGACGATCGGAACGGAATCGCGCTCGGTACGCGCAATTTTGCGATCGACGAAGACGTCCTGCAGCTTCTTGCGGCCCGCCAGCCCGACAGGTCGAAAACGGTCGCCCGGGCGACGATTTCGCACCAGCAGGCGCCTGTCGCTGCCCAGCAGCAGGTCGGCGCGCACTGCGGCGACCGCGCCGCTGCCCAGATTTGCACTGCGCTCGAGCCCGGCGGCGGCATCCGCCGCGAGCTCTGCCGAGAGTGTCAGGTGATCGGCGACGATCTCTCCTGGAATAGACAGCGGGTAGCTCCAAAGGTTCGATCGCTGATCGCCGTCTCTCTCCCTTAAGACGATCCGGCGGCCGATTCGGTGCACTCGGATGCCCGGCGCGTCCACCGCGCTCCCGTCGGCGGCGGACAGGAGCGCCAGCGCGGCGTCGACATGCGCGGCGCCGATCGGGCGTTCGCCGGCGCGCGCGCTCATCGCGCGCCACAGCGCGAGGCGGCGGAGCGCGAGCGGCGCTCCGGCGAGGCCGTCGACGTCGAGCGCCCCGTCTGCGGCCCCGTCCAACTGTCTGACTGCGAGTTCGGCTTCGAGCCAGGACCAGATTTCGCGCGCCACATCCGCTTCGCGCGCCAGCACGTCGACGATGGTCGGGTTGAACCGGTCGGCGAGCAGCGGAATCAGATCGTGGCGGACGCGGTTGCGAGGAATGCCGCGGTCCGTGTTGGTTTCGTCGTCCACGAAGCCCCAGGGGCGCGCGAATTCGCGCAGCTCGCCGCGCGGGCAATCGAGCAGCGGGCGCACGAGGTGGCCGCGGCGCGGATACATCGCCGCGAGCCCGCGCGGGCCGGCGCCGCGCAGCAGCCGCAGCAGAAACGTCTCGGCCTGATCGTCGCGCGTGTGGCCGAGCGCGACGGCGTCCGCGCCGAAGTGGGCGCGGGCGTGCGCGAACAGCGCGCAGCGCGCGTCGTGGGCGGCGACTTCGATCGAGCATCGTTCGCTGGCCGCGCGCGCGGCGACGTCTTCGCGCGCCACGACAATCGGGAGCGCCAGGCGCGCGGCGATCTCGCGGGAGACCTGCTCGTCCCGATCGGCGGTCGGCCGGAGCTGGTGGTTCAGGTGCGCCAGGCCGACGAAGCGCAGTTCGCCGCTGCGGTGCAGGGCATCGAGAATCCGGGCGAGCGCGACGGAGTCGGAGCCGCCCGACAGCGCGCAGACGACGCGCGCCTCGGGGCGCAGCAGATCGTGCTGACGAATGAACCGCCGGACGCGTGCGAGCAGGTCCATGATGCGGTGGTCCGCCTTCGCGCGGGATGTGGACGCCGTCCGCTCACGCTGGGCGACCGTGGCGAAGGCTGGTGCCGGAGGACGGACTCGAACCGTCGACCTAGCGCTTATGAGACGCTCGCTCTAACCACCTGAGCTACTCCGGCAGGAACTCATGATTTTACCATCTCTTCCTTCACGGCCGCCGCGAGCAGCGGAATCATGATCTCGTGATGGCCGACGAGCGAGTAGCCGCGGCCGGAGCCGGCCGTCGGGCGGCTGACGACGTTGGTCTGCGGGCGATAGAGGCGCACGAAATCGAGGTTCACGGTCGTCAACGCGGCGAGCGGGATGCCGCGGTTCCTCGCCAGCGCGACCGCCTTCAGGAACACCTCGGGCAGGACGACCGCAGATCCGCAGTTCAAGTACACGCCCCGCTCGAGGCGCGCGACGTTCGACACGAAGTAGCGGAAATCGCGGAGGCTGCCCTCGCCGAGCGCCGCGCCGGACGCCGCCGGGTGCATGTGGATGACGTCCGTCCCGATGGCGACGTGAACGGTGACCGGGATCCCGAGCCTGCCGGCGGCGGCGAGCACGCTGTCGCGCGCGAACTGCGGCTGGCGGTCGTGGAGGTACCGCGTCACCGCCTCGCCGATGCCGAGCCCGCGCGCCACGCCGTCGTTGATCGCGCCGTTCAGCAGGCGGCCGGTTTCGTCGGCCATGCCGAAGCGTCCAGGCGCGAGCGCCTCGTCAACGTCTTCGGACGTGGCGCCGACGAGCGCGATCTCGAAATCGTGGATGACGGCGGCGCCGTTCGTCGCCAGCGCGGAGACGCATCCGCGCTGCATCAGGTCGATCAACACCGGGCCGAGGCCGGTCTTGATCACGTGCGCGCCGAGGCCCCACACGACGCCGGCGTCCTCGCGCGCCGCGCGTGCAATGGCGGCGACGATCGCGACGAAATCGGCGGCGGCCAGCATCTTCGGCATCGAGTCGACGAGCGCGGCGATGGTGGACGCGGCCGGCGGCCGCGCGAAGTCCTCGATGCGCGCTTTGCTCCTGCGCGACTTCAGCGGGTAGGTCTTGACGTCGGAGAGATCGAACGCGTCGTAGCTGAACGGCATAGCGGCAGTCGACACCTCACGTGATCAGCATCGCGTCGCCGTAGCTGTAGAACCGGTACCGTTCGGCGACGGCGGCATCATACGCCGTTCGTACGAGGTCGTAGCCGCCGAAGGCGGCGACGAGCATCAGCAGCGACGATTTCGGCATGTGGAAGTTGGTCAGCAGGGCGCCGACGACCTGGAAGTCGAATCCGGGATAGATGAACAGATCGGTCGCGCCCTCGCCGGCGACGATGCGTCCGCCGTGCGCGTGGGCCACGGCTTCGAGCGTGCGGGTCGACGTCGTGCCGACGGCGATCACGCGGCGGCCGTCGTCGAGCGCCCGGTTGATCGCGGCGGCGGCGGAATCGCTGATGTCGTAGCGTTCGGCTTCGATCCGGTGATCCTCGACGCGGTCGACACGTACCGGCTGGAACGTGCCGTAGCCGACGTGGAGCGTGATCTCGACGGTGTCGACGCCGCGCGCGGCGAGGGCGGCGAGCAGGTCGGCGGTGAAGTGGAGGCCGGCGGTCGGGGCGGCGACCGACCCGCGCTGGCGCGCGAAGACGGTCTGGTAGCGATCGCGGTCGGCGGTGCGGTCGTCGCGTTTGATGTACGGCGGCAGCGGCACGTGCCCGATCGCGTCGATCGCCTGGTCGAGCGGGGTGCCGTCGGCGGTCGACAACTGGATCACCCGGCGGCCGAAGAACATCTGATCCAGCACCTCGCCGTGAATGGGGTGAATTCCTTCAAAGATCACGCGCGCCCCCGGGTGCAATTTCTGCCCGGGGTGCATCAGCGCCTCCCACGCCGCGGTCGGGGACGGAGTCGACTCCGTCCCCACTCCGTCCCCACTCCGTCCCCACTCCGTCCCCAGTCGCCGGACCAGGAGGCACTCCACCGCCCCGCCAGACGGCACGCGACGCCCGATCAGCCGCGCCGGGAAGACGCGCGTGTTGTTGACGACGAGGAGATCGCCGGACCGGAGGATCTCGGGCAGCGCGGTGATGCGCGTGTGCGTGAGCGCCGCCGCCGCACGATCGACGACGAGGAGCCGCGACGCCGACCGATCGGCCGCGGGCTCCTGCGCGATGAGTTCTGGTGGAAGTTGAAAATCGAAATCGCGGACATCCATGGCACGCCGACAGGCAGAGCCCGCTGCCGCGGACTCGTGCCGCCGGACGCCATTGATGTTAGTGGATCACGACGGCCGAACCCCAGGTCGCCTTCGCGTCGCGCCACTCCTCGCGCAGGATCGCCCACAGCGCCTGGTCGTGATACTCGCCGTCACGCAGGAACGATCGCCGCAGCACGGCTTCCATCACCGCGCCGATCTTCCGCAGCGCGCCGTTGCCCCGGCCGTTCGCGACCGACGAACGCGCCTCGAGGCGGCGCACGCCGATCGCCTCGAACGCAAACCCGATCACCAGCCGCGCGCCCTCGACGAAGAGACCCGTGCCCCAGTACGCCGAACCCATGACGAAGCCCCACTCGGCCGTCGCAAACCCGGGTTCGAGCGACCGCACCTGGAAGATGCCGACCGCGGTGTCGGACCCGCGCGGCACGATGGCGAAACAGGCGAACGTGCCGGCCGCGCGCTGCCGATGGGTCCACGCGATGAAGCGTTCGAACCCCTCGACGGTCGTCGGCGGCGGGGAGATGAACCGCGCGACTTCCTCCGTCGTCAGCGACGCAAACAGCGATGCGGCGTCACTCGTGCGCAGCTCGCGCAGCGTGACGAGCCCGGCGCGCAGCGTCGGCAGACCCGTGCGCCAGTCGGCCGGCGCGTTGGTCGTATCGGTCAGCGGCACCGTCGAAACGACGTCGAGGTGCGGTCTGTACGGCATGTGCTCCATGGACAGCCCCCGTTACTGCAGGACGCCGGACAAGCCGGTCAGCAGTCCGGTTCCCCAGACGACGTTCTCGTCCATCGAGGTCCCCCAGACGACGTTTTCGTCCATCGACGTCCCCCAGACCACGTTCTCGTCGCCGGCGGAGGTGCCCCAGAGAATGTTCTCGCCGCGCAGCGTGCCCCAGACGATGTTGTTGCCGTTCACGCGCGTGCCCCACACGATGTTCGTGGCCTTCAGCGTGCCCCACACCACGTTCTCGTCGGACGCCGTGCCCCAGACGATGTTCTCGTCGCCGTCCATCTGGCCGATCACGCGGTCGCCCCAGACGACGTTCGACGCCCAGATGGCGCTCGTCCCCCAGACGATGTTCGACGCGAGCACGCGCGCGCCCGGAAGCCACAACGCGCCGGTCCCCCACACGATGTTGGTGCCCCAGACGACGTTCGTGCCCCAGACGATGTTGGTGCTCCACGCGATGTTGTGCGCGTACAGAATGTTTCCGCCGCGCACCGACCCGCCCCACACGACGCGCTCGCCCCACGCGTACGTCGCGCCGCCGATCGTCGACGCCGGCGTCACGCCGCGCGTCAGCCACCAGGAACCGAGGGGCGCATCGGTGTCGATGGCGCGCGCCAGCTCGATGGCGCCCGCCGCGTTGATCTCGCCGGCGCCCTGCGTGAGGTAGTCGGCATTCGCGACCGGGATCGCGCTGTACTCGAGGACCGCCTTCACCAGATTCGGCGTCATCGGACGCCAGTCGCGCGGGCCGTGTTGCGCGTGCGCCTGCAACACGAGGGCGACGACGCCCGTCGTCACGCCGGCGGCCATGCTCGTGCCGCTCAGCGCGAGGAACGGCCCGCCGTTCTTGGCGCGGCTCGATCCGAGGTTCTTGTAGAGGTACGACGAAGTGCTCGAGTCCGAGAACAGCTGGTGTCCCGGCGCGACCACGTCCGGCTTGGCGAACGCGTCGTACCACGTCGGGCCGCGCGAGCTGTACGGCGCCACGACATCGTCGGCGCGCGTGGCGGTGTTCTGCGTCATCACCGCGCCGACGGTGATCGCGGACGGCGCGTTGCCGGGCGACGTGATGCCCGTGTAGCCGGAGCCATGGCCTTTCTCGCTCTGCCCGGCGTTGCCCGCCGCGGTGACGACCACGAGACCGGCCGCCGTCGCCTGCTCGACCGCCTGGACCAGCGGATCGTCGGCGGCCGGCGCGTAAATCGGATGGCCGAGCGACAGGTTGACGATCTGGACGTTCAGCCGCGAGTGGTTCGCGACGACGTACTCGAGCGCCTTGATCACGTCGCTGGTCCGGCCCGCGCCTTTGCCATCGAGCACCTTCAACCCGACGAGCCGGACGTCCGGCGCAATCCCCATGTAGGCAGACCCCGACAGCCGGCCGTTGCTGCCGATCAGCCCCGCGATGTGCGTGCCGTGGCCGTAATCGTCGTACGGCCTGGTCGGAATGCCGCCCTTGGTGAAGTCGTAGAACGCCGTGATGCGGAGGCCGAAGTCGTCGCTCGGCGCGATGCCCGAGTCGATGATCGCGACGCCGATGCCGTCGTCGCCCGTCGGCGTCTCGGGCGTCGGCACCGGCGGCAGCCCCAGCGTCTGGCGGAGCGCGTTCGACACCGCCGGCGCTGGAGGCTCGGGCCGGCCCGTGGCCGATACCGGCGCATCGAACGCAAGGTTCTTGACGCAGCTGTGCGACGCGAGCTCCGGCACGTCCTCGCTGTGCAGGTCGACGACGATCGCGTTGATGAAGGGGTGCTCGGACCGGATCGGGTCGCCGTGCTTCTGCAGCGAGGTCCGCACGAAGTCGCGGCAGCCCTCCTTGACGGACACAATCACGTTCTGCGTCGGCGCACCGGACGTGAGACGCTCGCGAAGGCCGCGGTCGATCTTCGGGTTGACGGGTTCAGCAAAGGCCGACGCGGGAGTCAGACTCACCAGCGCGGCCACGGACAGGGCGACAGATAGTCGTCGGACGGACATTGGCGCCACGGACTGAGCAATTCGGACGCCACGGTTCCGTTCCCGCGGCCGCAGTCTTCAAGTCGTTCAACCGCAACGTATTAGCGGTGGTCATGACGTCGGCAGGTACTCTACCGACCTCTGTGGTTCTGTGCCGTTGCGACACACGCGGCGGGAGGTGAGAGCCCGATTACGGCGTAAGTCGGAACGAAATCGACGATCGCGGCCTCTTGTTCCAATCGAGGACACGTGTCGCTCAAACGAACATAGAGTACTCGGATTCGGTCTTGCACCTCGGCGCTCGCAGTGACTGAGCCGCTGTTCGACGTCGTCATCGTGGGCGGGGGGCCGGCGGGCCTGAGCGCCGGCCTGATGCTCGGGCGCTGCCGCCGCCGAGTCCTCGTCTGCGACCTCGGGGAGCCGCGCAACCGGACGACGCACGGGGTCCATGGATACCTGACGCGCGACGGCATCGCGCCGCGGGAGCTCACCGATCTCGGACGCCGCGAGCTCGCCGCCTACGGCGTCGAGTTCCGCTGCGTCGGCGTGGTCGACGTGACGCGTGTGGGCGAGCGCGAGTACGCGATTGCGTTCGCGAACGGCGGAGCGATTCGCTCGCGGTTCGTGCTGCTGGCGACCGGCGTCGTCGACGATCTTCCGGGCATCCCCGGCTTTCACGAGTGCTACGGCCGATCGATCTTTCACTGTCCGTACTGCGACGGCTGGGAGTGGCGCGATCGGCGGCTCGCCGCGTTCGGCATCGGCAAGGACGCCGCGGGCCTCTCCCTCGCGCTCAAGACGTGGAGCGGCGACATCGTGTTGTGCACGAACGGCGGACGCGTGGATCGGACGGTCGCGGCGCGTCTCGCGCGCAACGGCGTCGCCGTGCGCACCGCCACCGTCGACCGCATCGATCATCGCGACGGCGAGATGACGGCCGTCGTGTTCGCCGACGGCACGCGGCTCGAGCGCGATGCGATGTTCTTCACCAGCCGCCAGCATCCGCAGTCGCTCATCGCCACGCGGCTCGGCTGCGCGCTGACGAGGGTCGGCACCGTCAGGACGGGCAAGATGTGCGACACGAACGTGCCGCGCGTGTACGTCGCGGGCGATGCGTCGCACGACGCGCAGTTCGTGGTCGTCGCGGCGTCGGAGGGGGTGAAGGCGGCGGTGGCGATCAACCAGGCGCTGCAGGCGGAGGAGCTGGCGTGAGCGACGAGACGACGGTCCCGTCGGTGCCGGTCGACATCCGCAACGCCGCCCTGACGGTGCTGGCGGTGCTCGCGATCATCCTCATGCTGCAGTACGCGCAGGCCGTGGTCATCCCGGTCGTCATCGGCCTGCTCGTCAGCTACGCGCTCGATCCGATCGTCGCGTGGATCGCCAAGGCGCACGTCCCGAGGCCGATCGGGGCGGCGCTGGTGCTCATGGCGCTCGTCGGCGGCGGCGCCTATCTCGTGTACGGTCTGCGGGGCGAGGTGGACGCCGTCATCGCGCAGCTGCCCGACGCGGCGCACCGGCTGCGCACGCTCATGGAGACGCGGCAGCCGCGGACCGCGACGGCCATTCAGCAGGTGCAGAAGGCGGCGACCGAGCTCGAGAAGGCGGCGACGACCGCGACCGCCGCGCCGCCGCCGCCGCCGACCGGCGTCCAGAAAGTGCAGCTCGAGCCGCCGGCGTTCAACGTCAGCGACTACCTGATGTGGGGCTCGATGAGCATCGCCGCGGGCGTCGGCCAGTTCGTGCTGATCATGTTCCTCGTCTATTTCGTCCTGGCGTCGGGCGATCTCTATCGGCGAAAGCTGGTGAAGATCGTCGGGCCGTCGCTGACGAAGAAGAAGGTCACCCTCCAGATCCTGTCCGACATCGACCGCCAGATCGAAATGTTCCTGATCGTCCAGGTGTTCACGAGCACGGTGGTGGCGGTCGCGACGTGGCTCGCGTTCCGGTGGCTCGGCCTGCAGCAGGCGGGCCTCTGGGGCGTGCTGGCCGGGCTGTTCAACTCGATCCCCTACTTCGGGCCCGTGCTCGTCACGGCGGCGACCGCGTCGGTCGGCTTCATGCAGTTCGGCTCGATTCGCATGGCGGTGATCGTCGGCGCGACGTCGCTGGTGATCACCAGCCTCGAGGGTTTCCTGCTCACGCCGTGGCTGACGAGCCGCGCCGCGCGCATGAACGCGGTGGCCGTGTTCGTGGGTCTGCTGTTCTGGGGCTGGATCTGGAACGTGTGGGGGATGCTGCTCGCCGTGCCGATGCTGATGGTGATCAAGGCGATCTGCGATCACGTCGAGGACTTCAAGGGCGTCGGCGAGCTCCTCGGCGAGTGAGTCGTCGCGGACCGCGGATGCGCGCTACACGAACGTGGACAGGTCGAACCGTCCGCGGGCCTGCAGCAGCGGCTTCCAGAGATCGCCGACCTTCTTCACGCGCGCGGGCACGTTCTGGACGGTGAAGTCCTCGATGCGGATGCCCCGCTCGACCTCCTTCCACGTCACCGGCGTCGAGACGGTCGCCTCGGGCCGGGGGCGCACCGAGTAGATGGACGCGAGCGTGCTGCCCCACCGGTTCTGGTTGTAGTCGACGAGGACGCGGCCGTGCGGGCGCTTCTCGCGGCGGTATTCCGACGTCATCAGCTTCGGGTGGCGCGCGGCGAGCTCGATCGCCAGCGCCTTCGCAAACGTCCACACCTGCTTCTGCTCCGGGCCGCGGACGATCGGCACGTACAGGTGCATCCCCTTCGACCCGGTCGTCTTCGCCAGCGGCGGCATCTTCAGCGACTCCAACGCCTCGCGCACGGCGAGCGCCGCCTCGATCACCTTGTCGAAGCCGGCGCCCTCGCCCGGATCGAGATCGAAGTGCAGGTAGTCGGGACGATCGGTGTCGTCGCAGGTCGCGTACCACTGATTCAGGTCGATGCAGCCGAGATTGACGACCCACATCAGCGCCGCCTCGTCCTGGATCATCGGGAAGTCGATCACGTTGCCGTGGCCGTGATCGATCCGGCAGATCTCGATCCACGGCGGGCGCGGCGACGGCGCGCGCTTCATGAAGAAGAACTGGCCGGCCGCGCCGTGCGGATAGCGCTTCATCACCATCGCGCGGTTGCGGATGTGCGGCAGCAGCACGCCGGCCACGTCCGCGTAGTACTGCAGGAGGTCGCCTTTGGTGAGGCCGAGCTCGGGCCAGAAGATCTTGCGGAGGTTGGTGACGCGGACTTCGCGTGTGGCGGCGAGCAGCGTGGCGTTCTCTTCGCCGCGCGGGATCGTGATCCGCATCTCCGCAGTGTAGTGCAGCGCTCCGCGGCGGCAGGCCTACAGGCCGCCGGCATCGATCCGGCGCAGCGGCGGCAGCTTCGGCGGCCGCTGGCCGTGCAGCGTCGCGCCGACGATCGGCACGTACGGCAGCTCGACGCCCTCGCGCGCCTTCCGCAGCAGCAGCCCGCCGCGGCTCATGTCGCCGCGGCCGACGAAGTCGACCGGGAACGTCAGCCGGTCGCCGAAGATGCGCGTGAGCACGTCGACATATTTCGGCGAGGCGACGCTGCCGAGCAGCACGACCTCGCAGTCCGGGCCGGCTTCGCGCAGCAGGGCGCGCGCGCTCTTCTCGAGCGGCCGGCGGTACTGCGCGTTGTCCTGGTGCACGTCGCCGTCGGCGAACGCGCGGACCGCATCGTGCGTCACGTACACGTCAGGGCTGCGCAGCCCCGCGTTCGGCGTAATCACGTGGACGCCCAGCCCGAGGACCGGGTTGTCGCGCTCCGGCGGGTCGGCGAAGCGCATCGCATACGTCAGCTTGCCGCGGAAGTACAGCCCGCTGATGAAGGCGAACACGTCGCCCAGCATCGCGCCGCGCCGCGATCGCAGCGCGCACGCCAGCTCGAACTGCGCCTTCGGCGAGAGGATCTGCTTCGCACGCGTGCCGCCGCAGTTCGCGGGGGAGAGCAGAAACAGGCGGCTCATGGTCACAACATCACAACGGACACAACGGACACAACAGCTGTACAAACTTACAACGACGCGGAGGGATCGATCAGATTCCCCACCTCAGCAGCACGCCGCCGACGGTGAACCCCGCGCCGACCGACGCGAGCAGCACGAGGCTGCCCTTCCTGAGCCGCCCGGAACAGATGGCGTCGTTCAGCGCGAGCGGGATCGTCGCGGCGGTCGTGTTGCCGAAGCGATCGATGTTGATGACGACCTTCGCGGGATCGATGCCGAGCTTCTCGGTGGCCGACTGGATGATGCGCCCGTTCGCCTGGTGCGACACGAACAGATCGATGTCGTCCGGCGTCAGGTGGTTGCGCTCGATCAGCCGGCGCGAGATCTCTTCCGTCTTGCGGACGGCGAACTTGAACACGGTCTGGCCGTCCTGCTTCACGTAGTGCAGCCGCTCGTCGACCGTCCGGTGCGACGCCGGATGCAGGCTGCCGCCCGCCGGCATCTTCAGCGCCTGTCCGCCGCCGCCGTCGATCTCGTGCTCGAAGTCGACGATGGCCGGCTCGCCCGCCGTCGTCGCGCGCACGACCACCGCGCCGGCGCCGTCGCCGAACAGCACGCACGTCGCACGGTCCTTGTAGTCGATGATGCTCGACATCACGTCGGCGCCGACGACGAGCGCGTTCTCGTACGCGCCCGACGCGACGAACTGGCTGCCGGTCGTCAGCGCGTAGGTGAAGGCCGAACACGCCGCGCTGAGGTCGAAGCCCCACGCGCGGCGGGCGCCGATCTTGTGCTGCAGCAGGCACGCCGTGCTCGGAAAGAGCATGTCGGGGGTGACCGTGCCGACCACGATCACGTCGATGTCGTCGGGCGTGAGCCTCGCGTTTTCGATCGCCTTGCGGGCGGCCTCGGCGGCCAGGTCCGACGTCGCCACGCCGGGATCGGCGATGTGCCGCTCGCGGATGCCGGTCCGCTGGATGATCCACTCGTTGGACGTCTCGACCATCTTCTCGAGATCGGCATTCGTCAGCAGGCGCGGCGGCACGTAGGTCGCCAGCGACGCGATCGTCGTCGGGCGCCCGCCGGCGCGCGGGGTCGTCCGGGTCACCACAGTCGTTGATCCCTTCTCGCGTCGGCCGGCGCGGTCAGCCCGAAATAGCCGTACGCGCGCGGCGTCGCGATGCGGCCGCGCGGCGTGCGATCCAGGAATCCGATCTGGATCAGAAACGGCTCGTAGATGTCCTCGATGGCGTCCTTCTCTTCGCTGATCGCCGCGGCGATCGTGTTGAGGCCGACCGGCCCGCCGCCGAACTTGTCGATGATCGTCCGGAGCAGCTTGCGGTCGATCTCGTCGAACCCGTGCTCGTCCACTTCGAGCAGCTTCAGCCCGGCGTGCGCGACGTCGAGCGTGATCGCGCCGCCGGCGCGCACCTGCGCGTAGTCGCGCACGCGCCGGAGCAGGCGGTTCACGATGCGCGGGGTGCCGCGCGCGCGCCTGGCGATTTCACCGGCGGCGGCGTCCTCGATCGGGACGCCGAGAATGCGCGCGGATCGCCGCACGATCTCGCCGAGATCCGCGGGCGTGTAGAACTCGAGCCGCTCCGTGATGCCGAACCGCGACCGCAGCGGCGACGTCAGCAGCCCCGTGCGCGTCGTCGCGCCGACGAGCGTGAAGCGCTCGACCGGCACCTTGACGCTGCGCGCGGACGGCCCCTGCCCGACGAGGACGTCCACCTCGAAGTCCTCGAGCGCCGGGTACAGGATCTCCTCCACCGCCGGCGGCATCCGATGCACTTCGTCGATGAAGAGCACGTCGTGCTTCGCGAGGCTCGTCAGGATGCCGACGAGATCGCCGGTCTTTTCGATTGCCGGCCCGGACGTCGCGCGGACGGGCACGCCGAGCTCGTTCGCGATCACGTACGCCAGCGTGGTCTTGCCGAGCCCCGGCGGACCGTACAACAGCACGTGATCGAGCGCCTCGTTGCGCTGCCTCGCCGCCTCGATCGCGACGTGCAGCTTCTCGCGCACCTTGTCCTGTCCGATGTAGTCGTCGAACCGGCGCGGACGGAGGCCCGCTTCGTACTGCGCGTCCTCGTCGACGCGCGCCGCCGTGACGATGCGATCGTTGGTCACTTCGCGAGCTCTCGCAGCGCCTGCTTCAGCGTGCGTTCGAAGCCGCCGTCCGGCATGGTTTTCACGGCTGATGCGACGGCTTTCTCGGCGAGAGGCCGATGATACCCCAGGTTCACCAGCGCCGAGAGCACATCGTCGCGCACGTCGGCGGGCAGGGCGACGGCATCGTCGCCGAGCGCCACGGCCGCCGCCTGCGGACGCGGCAGCCGATCCTTCAGCTCGAGGACGATGCGCTCGGAGGTTTTCTTGCCGACGCCGGGAATCGCGGTGAGGCGCGCGATGTCGCCGCGCTCGATCGCGCGAATCAGCTCCAGCGGCTCGATTCCCGACAGCACGGCGAGCGCGACCTTCGGCCCGATGCCGCTGACGCCGATCAGGCGCTCGAACAGCTCCTGCTCGAGCAGCGTGGCGAATCCGTACAGCGCCAGCGCGTCCTCGCGCACGTGCGTGTGCGTGCGCAGCGTCACCTCGGCGCCGGCGTCGCCGAGCACGTAGAAGGTCGAGAGCGGCACGAAGAGGTCGTAGCCGACGCCGTTGACGTCCACGATCACGCGGTTCGGATGCTTTTCGAGGATGCGGCCGCGGAGCTGCGCGATCACGGCTTGGCGCGCCGGCCGGCGTCGCGAACGCCCGGGCGGTCCGCCGAACCCTTCGGCGACGCGGGGAGCGCCGGAGGAGCGGCGGCGGGCCGGTACGCGCGCCACGAGGTCGCGCCGCGCGCGGCGGGAACGGTCGTATGCGCGCAGTGCGCGTGGCAGATCGCGACGGCGAGGGCATCGGCGGCGTCGTGCGGCGCCGGGATCGCCGGCAGGCCGAGCATCAGCTTCACCATCTGCTGCACCTGCGGCTTCTCGGCGCGGCCGTAGCCGACCACGGCGCGTTTGATCTCGGCCGGCGTGTACTCGACGATCGCCACACCGGCTTCGACCGCGGCGAGCACGGCGACGCCGCGCGCGTGGCCGAGCTTGAGCGCGCTTTTCACGTTGACGGCGAAAAACAGGTTTTCGATGGCGACCGCGTCGGGCTGGCACTCGCGCAGCAGCTCCGCGAGGCGCTGGTGGATCTGCAGGAGCTTGTCGGGAAACGCGGCCGACGCCGACGCCGCGATCGCGCCGCAGGTGACGATGCGGTGGCGCGTGCCGTCGGTCTCGACGCAGCCGTAGCCGGTTCGATCGGCGCCGGGGTCGATGCCGAAGATTCTCACGCCAGCGAGGCCTCGATCTCCTTTTCCGAGATGTCGAAGTTCGACGACACGTTCTGCACGTCGTCGTGGTCCTCGAGCGACTCCATCAGCTTGACCATCTGCTGCGCCGCCTTGCCCTCGAGCTTCACGTAGTTCTGCGGGATCATCGAGACCTTCGCCGTCGCGGGCTCGATGCCGAGGCCCTTCACCGCCTCGTGCACCGCCGGAAACGCGTCCGGCGACGTGAACACTTCCCAGTTGTCCTCGTCGTCCTGCAGATCGTCGGCGCCCGCGTCGAGGACGGCGGTCATCAGCTTCTCTTCGTCGGCCTTCGTCTTCTCGACGACGATGTAGCCCTTCTTGTTGAACATCCAGGCGACGGCGTTCGGCGCCGCGAGGTTGCCGCCGTGCTTCTCGAGCAGGTGGCGGATCTCGCCGGCGGTCCGGTTCTTGTTGTCGGTGAGGACGTCGATGATCATCGCCGCGCCGCCGGGCCCGTAGCCCTCGTACTGGGCTTCTTCGTAGCTGACGCCCGGTTCCTGGCCGGTGCCGCGGCGGATGGCGCGGTCGATGTTCTCGCGCGGCATGTTGTTCGCCTTGGCCTCGGCCACGATGGTGCGCAGGCGCGGGTTCATGTCGGGATCGCCGCCGCCGGCGCGCGCCGCGACGCTCAATTCCTTGATGAGGCGCGTGAAGATCTTGCCGCGCTTGGCGTCGGCCGCGCCTTTCTTGTGCTTGATCGAGTGCCACTTGGAGTGCCCAGACATAGCGAAAAATCTTACCCCTTTTTCGCGAGGATGATCCAGACGTCCGCGCGGGGATCCCACGGGCCGCCCCGGTAGTCGCCGAGCACGCGATCGATGGCGAAACCGGCGCGTTCGAGGCGCGCGGTCATCTGTGGAATCGTCAGGGTGCGGAAGGTCAGGTCGAAGGTGTGCTCGGACGTGCGGCGCGCGCGACGCTCGATGTAGGTCTGCGAAAAAGTGGTGAGCTGGCGGCGGCGATCGTGGCGGACCGACTCGACGAGCGTCAAGTGCCGGGCGCCGGCCCGGCCGCGAAAGGCGACGCGGTTGTCGTACTCGCGCCACTTCGGGACGTCGGGCACCAGATCGACGCCGAACGTGCCGCCGGCCGGCAGCAGGCGCGACACGGCGGCGAGGGCGTCGGCGAGATCGCGCTCGCGCGTCAGCGACTGGAGGACGCCGTACGGCGCGATCACCATGGAGAACGAGCGGTCCGCGAACGGCAGCTGTCGAATGTCGGCCCGGACGGCGCGGAGTCGTGCCGCTCGCGATCCGGCGGATCGGCGGGTGAGCCGCGCGAGCATCGGCGCCGATCGATCGACGCCGACGAGATCGACGCCCGCTTTGACGAGCGGCTTCGATACGCGCCCGGTCCCGCAGCCAAGCTCGAGGACGCGGCCGGCGGCGGCGAGCGCGACGCGGCGCCAGAACGGCACGTCGCGGCGGCCGAGCGTCTGCGCGTTCTCCCAGTCGTAGAACGGCGCGTAGTCGTCCCAGCCTTCCCAGCCCTCGCGCATGCGTCGCTTCACGTGCGCGCTAATCGGACACGGCCAGTTCGCCGGGCACGATCGGCCGCGTGCGCGGCAGGCGTCCAAGGCGCGCGAGGTTGCCGACGAACGCGAGGATGGCGACGAAGATCACGAGCTTCGCCGCGTCGCCCGCGCGCGTCTGCGGCACGATCTTCCACAGCAGCCACAGCGTCGGCTGCGCCCAGCACACGGCCCATACCGATCCGTAGAAATAGCGGCGCTCGTGGCCTTCGCCCTTCGTCGACGCTTTGACGCGCGGCAGCAGTCCGAGCGCGCCGAGCAGCCAGATCGTGCCGGCGATCGGGAAGTAGGCCTGCTGGTACATCTGCTTCAGGTGCCACTGTCCGGTGACGATCGCCACCACGAGGCCGGCGATGTTGAGCACCGCGAAGGTGATCACCTCGCTCCACGCGAACGTGTAGCAGACGCGGCGATAGAGCGGGTTGGGCCGGTCCTCGGTGAAGCGGATGATGTAGGGTTTCGGTTCGACCCCGGGCAGGCGGCCGCGCAGCCCGGCGATGCCGGTCCCGAGCAGCACCGCCCCGAGCCAGATCGCCATCCGCGAATCGAAGCCGCGCTCGAAGAGGTCGAAGGTGAGCGGCCCGGGCGCGATGAAGAACACGAAGATCCAGATCGGCCAGTGGTTGAAGCGGTAGTAGAGCTTGTTGTACTCGCGGATCTTTCGTTGCGACGCGTATTCGACAGGGATATTCACTTCGACGATTTCTTCTTCTTCGTTCGCTGTGCTGGTTGTTTGCGCGTGGCGCCGGACGCGCCCGGCCGAGTATACCCCGTCGACGGGACCTGCGGCATGCCGCCCCACATCCCGCGGCGGAAGGACTGCGCCTCGGCTTCGGCGCGCTGCAGCTCGGGGAGCCGCGCGAGCGCCACGCGCGCGGTGACGCGCGCCAGCCCTTCGCGCACGAGCGTCGCGTTCACGAACTGGCCGTCCTCGGTGAGGACGTACGCCAGGTGGCGGCTGTACGCGTCGAGTGACTGCCCGTCCTGTTCGAGCCGGACCCAGCGATGGAGCACGAGCGCGGTCAGTCGATCGCGCGCTTCTTTGGCGAACGGCGCGGTGGTGTCGTACACGCGTCCGAGCTCGGGGGCGTCGATGCCGAGGAGCCGCACGCGTCCGACGCCGACGACGTCGATCGTGTCGCCGTCGACGACGCTGCGCACGAGCACCGGGTCCGACCGCACGATCTTCGGAGTCGGCGACCACGATTGAACGATTGCCACGCCCACCAGGGTCACCATGGGCAGAATCTGCATACGCGCCTCCTGGCTGCATCAGTTACGGGGATGCGGTCGGCGCGGTGCAAATCGGCGTCCGCTGCGGTGTACCTGGTACGTGCCAGGTAGGTACCAGGTACGTGCCAGGTACGTACCTGGCACGTACCTGGTACTTCGTCAGCCGAGGAACTTGTAGCCGAGGCCGTGGACGGTGACGATGAACTCGGGGGACTTCGGGTGCGCCTCGACCTTCTGCCGCAGACCGGCGACGTGGACGTCCACCGTCCGCGTCAGCGGCATCTCGTCGTACCCCCAGACGTCGGACAGCAGCTGCTCGCGCGACAGCGTCTCGCCGCGATGATCGATGAAGTGCCGGAGCAGCTTGAACTCGCGCGCGGAGAGATCCACCGCGACGCCGCCGCGCGTCACCTCCGCCTTCCGGACGTCGACGACGACCTCGCCGAACCGATACGTCTCCGATCCCGGCCGCAGCGCCGCGGGCCGCCGCCGCCGCAGCGCCTCGAGCCGCGCGACGAGCTCGATCGCGTCGAACGGCTTGGTCAGGTAGTCGTCGGCGCCCAGCTTCAGGCCGACGACCTTGTCGACGACCTGACCGCGCGCCGTCAGCATCAGGATCGGCGTGTCGACGCCGCGCCGCCGCAGCTCGCGGCAGACATCGAACCCGTTGACCTTCGGCAGCATCACGTCGAGGACGATCACATCGTGCGCGCCGGCCGACGCGCGCTCGAGACCGACCTCGCCGTCGCTCGCCGTGTCGACCGCGTACCCCTCGCTGGCGAGACGATCTCCGAGGGTGAGCCGCAGCCCCGCTTCGTCCTCGATCACGAGCACACGCGGACTCGTCATGACCGTTGCGGCAGATCGATCGTCACGATCGTCCCCGCCCCAGGCCGGCTGTCGATCCCCACCGTGCCGCCGTGCTCGTCGACGATCGTCCGCACGAGGCTGAGGCCAATGCCCGATCCCCGCACCTGCGAATCGACGGCGCGGCGCCCGCGATAGAACGCCTTGAACACGTGCGGCAGATCGGCCGCGTCGATGCCCATGCCCGTGTCCTCGACGCGGATGCGCACGCGCCCATGCTCGCCCCGTGGGGCAATCGTCACGACGCCGCCCGACGCGCTGTACTTGATGGCGTTGCCGATGACGTTCTGGATCGCCGACCGCAGCGCGTCGGCGTCGCCGGCGACCGGCGGCAGCGCGCCGTTCGGCTGCAGCGCGAGGGCGACCGCGCGCTCGGCCGCGTCCGCCTCGCTCGCCGCCACCGCCTCGTGCACCACCGCCGCCACGTCGACGTCGCCGTGCGCGCGCCGCTTCACGCCCGACGCCATCCCGGCGAAGCGCATCACCCGCTCGACCATGTCGCTCAACCGTCGCCCCTCGCTCTCGACGATCGAGCCGTAGCGCTTCACCTGCGCCGGATCGCTGACGACGCCGTCGGCGAGGTTCTCGCCGGCCGAGCGGATCACGGCGAGCGGCGTTCGCAGCTCGTGCGACACCGACGCGACGAATTCCATCTGCTGGCGCGCGAGGCGCCGCGCCCGCTCCGCCGACACCAGCATCAGCATGACGCTGCCGCCAAGCAGCGCGAGGACCGCCAGCACGATCGCGAAGTTGCGGCGCCGCGAGGCGGCGACCAGCGCATCGAGCGAGTCGCTGCGATACCGCGCGAGCAGCCGCCACGCGCCCGACACCATCCCGGTGGACGCGAGGAACCGGCGGCCGTCGGGCCCCGTCGCCCGCCGCACGATCGTGATCGCCATCTTGCCGCGACCCTCCACCTGGCCCGCGGCGAACACGTGATTGAGGTCGTCGGTCCGCAGGTCGAACAGGCTCGCCGACACGTCGGCCGTCCGATCCGTCAGCGGCTGCGACGGATCGGACGCGAAGACGACGCCGGAGGGATCGTCGCGACGGACGACGGTGACGATCGAATCGGAGGTCTCGCCGAAGGCGCGCGCGACCAGCGGCGCGAGCATCCCGTCGCGCAGGACGTCCGGATCCAGTTCGACGACGATCGTCCGCGCCAGCGCACCCGGATCGGCGACGACGTGCAGCGTGCCGCCGTCCATCGACTTCTGGACCTTCGGCACGGCGACGACGAGCGCCGGAATGGATCCGTCGACGGCGTCGGCGAGCAGCAGCGGCGACGGCGCCTGGGGCAGCTGCGGGGCGACGTGCTGCAGGCGCGCGACCCACGCCTTCAACGCCTCCGGCCACGCCGCGACCGCCAGCGTCCGCGTCGCCGGATCGAACCGCCGCAGCGTCTCGAGATCGTTCGGATCGACGACGTCGACGGCGCGCACCACGGCCGGGTGCGCCGCGGCGGCCGCCCACGTGGCGTACGCGTCGGCGAGCGCGCCCGCCATGTCGGCGTCGAGGCGGTCGCCGTCGAGGTGAAACGCCGCGAAGACCCGCGTCAGCTCGCCGTCGAACGCCTGCGCGACGTCGGCGGCGCGCGACTGCAGGCTGGCGCGCATGCGCTCGCGCTCCGCCGCGCTGACGTCGCCGAGCCAGCGGTACTGCAGCACCGCAAGGCCCGCCACGACGAGCGCGACGATCGCAGCACCCGCCACCTGCTTCACGATCGCCACTGTAAGCGAAAACGGCGGACGCGGGCGCGCGCTTTACATTTCTTACAAAACGATTGCTCAGACATAACAACTTCCGGCGCGGCGCTTCGTCACAATCATCGAACAGGAGATCACATGCCGCGTATGTTGCTGTCGTTGATCACGCTCGCGCTCGCCCTCGTGCTCGGCGACGCGCGGGCCACGGAGCTCGTCGCCCAGGCGCGCGCCGCGCTCGGCGGCGAGAAGGCGCTGTCGAAGATTCAGGGCCTGTCGGCCACCGGTACGATTCGGCGGCTCGTCGGCGATCGGACCGTCGAGGGCGAGACCACCCTGGAGCTGCAGCTGCCCGACAAGATGTTCCGCACCGACGCCATCGATCCGATCGGCAGCCACAACGGCGCCGTCGTCGTCACCGGCAGCGGCATCAACGGGGACAAGGTGCTGCGCAGCACGCGCGTCGAGAACGCCCCGCCCGGTGCCGTCCTCCGGACGCCGCCGCCGCCGGCGCCCGGCAGCGACGCCGAGGCGCAGGCGCTGCGCAACTCGCGCGCGGAGCTGGCGCGCATGACCATCGCGCTGTTGCTGACGACGCCGGCGGCGATGCCGATGGAATTCGCGTCGGCCGGCCAGGCCGAATCGCCTGACGGCAAGGCCGACGTGCTCGAGGTGAAAGGGCCGAACGGCTTCGCCGTCCGCCTGTTTCTCGACGCCTCGAGCCACCGGCCGTTGATGCTGACGTATCGCGGCGCGGTGCCGCGCATCGTCGTGCAGACGCAGCGCGGCGGCGCGCCGCCGGCGACGGCGGCCGCGCCGGCGCCGCCGGGCGATCGCGATCTGGTCGACATCACGATGTTCCTGGACGACTATCGCCGCGTCGACGGCGTGCAGCTGCCCCATCACATCACGCGATCGGTGGATGGGCAGCCGACCGAGGAATTGACGTTCACCACCATCAAGACCAATCCGGCGTTCAAGGCCGACGCGTTCTCGGGGCAGTGACCGTGAGGCCGCTGGCACGTGTTCGCGGCGCTCGCGTCGGCGGTGAATCAGGCGGCGCCGTTCGCCTCGCGATCGCCGCGCTCGCGGGCGTGCTCTTCGCGGGCGCCGCGTTCGCACAGCCGTCGGCGTCGCTGCGGGTCACCGTGGTCGATCCGAGCGGCGCGGTGATCGTCGGCGCGCACGTCGCCGTCGGCGCCGCGGCCGTGGATACCGGCGCGCGGGGCGAAGCGGTATTCGACGGTCTCGAGCCGGGGCGGTACGCGATCCATGTCGACTCGCCCGGATTCGATCCGCGCGAGCTGCGCGACGAGCGGCTCCGCGCCGGCGAGAACCGGCGGCTGGTCAAGCTCGCGATCGCGCGGCTCGCCGAGACGGTGCAGGTCGGCCGCGACGCGCAGACGCGCGCCAGCGATCCGCGGAGCGACGCGTTCGCGACGATCCTCGGCCAGGCCGAGATCAACGAGCTGCCCGACGATCCCGACGAGCTGGAACAGGCGCTGCGCGACATGGCCGGCCCGGGCGCCGTCCTGCGCGTCAACGGCTTCCGCGGCGGCAAGCTGCCGCCGAAGGATCAGATCCAGCAGATCCGGTTCCGGCGCAACATGTTCGCCGCCGACGTGCACGAGCCCGGCTTCGTCGCCGTCGACGTCATCACGAAGCCGGGATTCGATCAGTGGCGCGGCGCGACCACCTCCGCGTTTCGCACCGACGCGCTGAACGCCAGGAACGCGTTCGCGCCGACCAAGGGCGACGAACGGCTGAACCGGGTGGGCGTATCGCTCAACGGACCGTTGTGGAAGAAGCGGACGTCGCTGGCCGTCACCGCCGACGGCGTCGACGCCTACGACACGAAGACGATCGTCGCCGCGCTGCCCGCGGGTTTCTTCGCCGATTCGGTGCGCAAGCCGAACGACACGATCAACGCGTCGATCCGGCTCGAGCACATGCTGACCGGCACGCAGATGCTCCGCGCCGAAGTCCAGCGCAGCCATGCCACGCTCGACAACCTCGGCGTCGGCGATTTCGATCTGGCGTCGCGCGCGTATCGACAGGCGACCGCGCAGCAGGTGTTTCGCGTGTCGGTCGCGGGCGCCATCCGCAAATCGCTCTACAACGATTTCCACGCGCAGTGGCAGGCCGACGACGTGTCGTACATGCCGGCGAGCGCGGCGCCGGCCGTTCTCGTCCTCAACGCGTTCAACGACGGCGGCGCGCAGGTGTCCGGCGGCAGCGCATCGCACGTCCTCGAGTCGAGCGACGACCTCGACATCGCGGCCGGCCGCCACGCCATCCGCGCAGGGTTCCTGCTCGACGTGGGCCGCTATGCGACGACGACGCTGCGAAACGCGGGCGGCACGTTCACCTTCGCGAGCCTCGACGCGTTCGCCGCCGGCCGGCCGACGACCTTCACGCGGACGATCGGCGATCCCGCGCTGACGACGACGCAGGCGCAGTTGGGCGCGTACGTGCAGGACG
Source organism: Vicinamibacterales bacterium (assembly GCA_035650895.1). Classification (GTDB taxonomy): domain Bacteria; phylum Acidobacteriota; class Vicinamibacteria; order Vicinamibacterales; family CAVVIG01; genus Gp6-AA45. The sequence continues at coordinate 38,433 of DASRGT010000015.1, read as the reverse complement.
ACATCCGCGCGCGAAAGAATCTCACCGTCAGCGTCGGCGTGCGCCAGGAGGCGCAGTCGCACATCGGCGGCGCGCACATCGCGCCGCGCGGCGGCATCGCCTGGTCGCCGTTCAGGAGCGGCAGGACGACGGTGCGCGCCGGCGGCGGCCTGTTCTTCGACTGGATGGACGCGCAGACCTACTCGCAGGCGGCGCAGCTCGACGGCACGCACCAGCAGACGCTGACGTGGGTCAACCCCGGCTACCCGGACGTCCGCTTCGGCGCCGATCCGATCCTGCTGCCGGCGGGCCGCGTGCAGTTCGCGCCCGACCTCACGCAGCCCGAGCTGCGCGAAGCGACGCTCGGCGTGGAACAGGCGCTGCCGGGCGCGCTGCGGCTGAACACGACGTTCATCCACCGCACCGGCGCGCACCTGCTCCGCGGCGTGGACGTCAACCCGGCGGGCGCGCAGGTCACCGAGATCCGCTCCGACGCGACGTCGCAGTTCAACGGCCTGTCGATCAACGTCAACTACGCGAACCCGGCGCGCCGCATCTTCGTCGCCGCGAACTACCTGCTGTCGACGTCGACGAACGACAGCGACAGCCCGTTTGCGCTGCCCGCCGACAGCGCCAATCTCGCGGCGGAGCGCGGGCCGGCGGCCAACGACGCGCGCCACCGCGCGATGAGCCTCGCGCAGTTTCCGCTCGTCGGCCGTTTCCGCCTCGCGACCTCGGTGCGCCTGCAGTCGGCGCTGCCGTACTCCATCACGACCGGGCGCGACGACAACGGCGACACGATCAGCAACGACCGGCCGGCCGGCGTCACGCGCAACAGCGCGCGCGGCCGCGCGCAGGTGGACATCGGCGCGCGCCTCAGCTGGAGCATCGGCTTCGGCGGATCGGCGGCACCGCCGGCGGGACCGCAGGTGCGGATCGTCCGCGGCGACAACGCGGATCCGCTCGGCGCCGCGGGCATGGGCATGGACGGCCAGAACAAGAAGTACACCTTCGAGCTCTACGCGCAGGCGTACAACCTGACGAATCACGTCAACGCGTTGAACTTCAGCGGCGTGCTGACGTCGCCGTTCTTCGGGCAGCCGACGTCGGCGGCGGCGCCGCGCCGCGCGGAACTCGGCGCGCGCGTGGCGTTTTGAGGCGGCAGCTCGGCGCTCCGGCTGCCGGAATCAGCCGTGTGAGGCACGGGTTGTCGCGGCGTAGAGGGCAATCGCGACCGCCGTGGCGACGTTGAGGGAATCGACGGCATCGGCGATCGGGATGCGCACCCGCACGTCAGCGACGCCTTCTGCCTCTGCGCTGAGGCCCGCGCCTTCCGTGCCGGCGAGAAACGCGACGCGCGGCGGGCGGTCGCGCGCGAACGCGTCGAGCGGCATCGCCGGCTCGCGCGGCGTCAGCGCGGCGATCGCGAAGCCGCCGCGTCGAATCTGCGCGAGCGCGGCCGGCCACGGCGACGCGATCGCGAAAGGCACCTGCAGCACCGCGCCCATCGACGTTCGCAGCGCCTTGCGGTAGAACGGATCGCAGCACGTCGGGCCGAGCACGACGGCGTCGCAGCCGAACGCCGCGGCGTTCCTGAAGACGCCGCCGACGTTGTCGGGGTTGGCGACCGCCTCGAGCACGACCATCGTCCGCGCGGCGGCGATCACCTCGTCGAGCGTGCGCGCCGCCGGGCGTTCGACCAGCGCAAGACAGCCGCGATGGATGTTGAAGCCGGTGAGCCGCGCGATCACCGGCGTGTCGCAGACGTAGACCGCCGCGTCGGCGGGGACGCGCGCGATCGCGTCGGACAGTTGCGACAGCGCGGGGTCGTTGACGAGCACCTCGCGGACGCGGTACCGCCCGTGTTCGATGACGCGGCGGACCAGAAGGCGCCCTTCGGCGACGAACAGGCCGCGCCGCCGTACGAGCTCCGGATCGCGAACGTCGCGAAACGCCGCAATCCGGGGATCGTCCGCCGTGTCGATGCGCTCGGCCATCCCGCCTTCATCTTCCCCGAAGTGGCTCTGCCATTTTCGCGGCCGGCCTGCAGACAACCCACGGCCTGCGGCTTCCGTCTAACCGCGTGCATGCTTCGGGACGTCAAATACGCCTGGCGCGGCCTCGCGCGCGCGCCGCTCTTCACGCTGGTCGCGATCGCCTCCATCGCGCTCGGCATCGGGGCGAACACGGCCATCTTCACGCTGGTCGACGAGGTGCTGATCCGGCTGCTGCCGGTGAAGGCGCCCGAGCAGCTGGTGCTGTTCACCGGTTCGCGCAACCACTACGGCAGCAACTCGGGCGGCAACATGCTGTCGTTCCCGATGTACGAGGACTTTCGCGACAACTTCGTCGACCGCGGCGCCGGCGGCGCGTCGGCCGGCCCCGCCCCGGCGCTCCCGCGCATCAGCCAGAGCGTGCCGAACCCGGCGCCCACGCCGAAGATCTTCAGCGGCATGTTCGCACGGCGGCCGATTGCGATGAACGTCGGCGTCGACGGCCGCACCGAGCGCGTCGTCGGTGAACTGGTGTCGGGCACGTATTTCCAGGTGCTCGGCGTCGGGGCCGCGGCGGGCCGCCTGATCTCTCCCGACGACGACCGCGAGAAGAACGGGAGCCACGTCGCGGTGCTCAGCTACGACTACTGGCGCAACCGGTATGGGGCCGATCCGTCGATCGTCGGCCGCTCGATCACGATCAACAACAGCGCCATCACGGTCATCGGCGTGTCGCAATCGGGCTTCACGGGCCTCGACATCGGATCGGAGTCGAACGTCTTCGTTCCGATCACCCTCAAGGCGCAGATGACGCCGAACTGGGACGACATGGACAACCGCCGCAGCCGGTGGGTCAACGTGTTCGCGCGGCTGAAGCCGGGCGTGACGCAGGACCAGGCGCTGGCGGTGCTGCAGCCGTTCTTCCACGGCCTCCTCGAACAGGAGGTGAAAGAAGCGGCCTTCGCGAAAACGACGCCCTACACCCGCGAGCAGTTCCTGCGCGGCACGATGAACCTGCTGCCCGCCGCGCAGGGCCGTTCGCCCATCCGGCAGCAGCTCACGCAGCCGCTGTGGATGCTGTTCGGCATCGTGGCCGGCGTGCTGCTGATCGCCTGCGCCAACGTCGCCAGCCTGCTGATCGCGCGCGCGACCGCGCGGCAGAAAGAGATCGCGCTGCGGCTCGCGCTCGGCGCCAGCCGCGGACGGATCGTCGGCCAGCTGCTCGTCGAAAGCCTGACGCTCGCGGCGATCGGCGGCGCGCTCGGCCTCGTCGTGGCGGCGTGGACGACGAAGTTCCTGCTCGGGTTCCTGCCGACCTCCGATTTTCCGCACGTGATCAGCGGCGCGATGGACTGGCGCGTGATGACGTTCAACTTCGCGCTGTCGCTTGCCACGGGCCTGCTGTTCGGCCTGGCGCCGGCGCTGCGGTCGACGAAGCCCGACGTCGCGCCGGTGCTGAAGGACCAGGCCGGATCGGTCGTCGGCGGCGGCGTGCGCTTCCGCAAGGCGCTCGTCGTCGCGCAGGTGACGATTTCGATCCTGCTGCTGATCGGCGCGGGCCTGTTCATCCGGACGCTGCGCAACCTGCGCCTCGTGGACCTCGGGCTCGACACCGAGAGCGTCGTCGCGTTCAACATTCAGCCGGGGCTCGCCGGCTATACGCCGGCGCGCGTGCCGGCACTCTACCGATCGCTCGTCGATCGCCTGCGGGCCCAGGCCGGGGTCCAGAGCGTGGCGTTCGCGTACATGGGGCTGCTCGAGGGCAACGAGTGGGACAGCACGATGACCGTCGAGGGCTACCAGCCGGCGCAGGGCGAGCAGATGAACCCGTACTGCAACGCGATCAGCCCCGGATACTTCCACACGATGGGCGTGCCGATCCTGGCGGGCCGCGAGTTCGACGATCGCGATCAGGGGCCGCAGATGACCGACGCGATCGACGTGCGCGGCGACGGCTTCGACAACGGGTATCGGCACGCGATCGTCAACGAGAGCTTTGCGAAGAAGTACTTCCACGGCCGCGAGGCGATCGGGCGGCATATCGGCTTCGGCGGCAACCCGGGGACGCCGACGCCGATCGAGATCGTCGGCGTCGTGCGCGACTCGAAGTACACGGGCGTTCGCGACGACATCCCGCGGCAGGTGTTCTTTCCGGTCTACGAAGATCGCACGCCGGGGAACATCGTCGTCTACCTCCGCACCACCGGCGATCCGTCCGCGGCGTTCGGCGCCGCGCAGCGAACCGTACGAGAGCTCGACGCGAACGTCCCCGTGTACAACCTGCGCACGCTCGAGCGGCAGATCGACCGCTCGCTGCTGGTGGAGCGGTTCATCGCGACGTTGTCGACGGCGTTCGGCGTCCTCGCGACGCTGCTGGCGGTGATCGGCCTGTACGGCGTGATGGCGTACACGGTCGCGCGGCGGACGCGGGAGATCGGGGTGCGCATGGCGCTCGGCGCGCTGCGCGGCGACGTCGTGTGGCTGGTGATGCGCGAAGTCCTCGTCCTCGTCGGGACGGGCATGGCGATAGGGCTCGGTGCGGCGTGGGGTCTGAACCGCGTCGTCGGCAACCAGCTCTACGGAATCAGCGCGACGGATCCGGCAACGATCATCGGCGCCGTCTCGCTGCTTGGCGTGGTTGCCGCGCTGGCGGGCTACATCCCGGCCCGCCGCGCGACACGCGTCAACCCGGTCCTAGCTCTGCGGTACGAGTGATCTGGCAATCGCCTTGCTGAGCGCACGAGCGTGATCGATCTGCTCGGCGAATCGGCACGCACGATTCCGCAGCACCGGCGGGTGACCACCGGCGTGTACGTCGCGGCGTTCGCCTTTCATGTCGTGCTGTTCACCGCGATCTATCTCGGCACGCGTCACGCGCCGGTTCGCATGACGCCGGGAGCCGCCTCGTCGGTCGGCATCGCCGCCTACGTGCCGGGACCGACAGGCACCGCCGGGACCGCGGCGACGATGGCGCCGAAGCCGGCGGCGCCGAAGAAAGCGGCGCCCAGCAAGGTGATGCGCGCGCAGGCGGCGCAGGAGCCCGAGCCGTCGGCATCGGGTACGGGCCAGGCGGGCGCCGCGGACGCGCAGGGCGCCGGCGCCGGCTCGGGGCCGGTGCGCCTCGGATCCGGCGGCAACCTCACGCTGCTCAACAAGGTGAAGCCGGCGTATCCGCCGATCTTCGAGCGGGCGCGGATCCCGGGCACCGTGGTGCTCGACGCGATCATCCACCGCGACGGCACGATCGGCGACGTCAAGGTGCTGCAGTCGACGAACGATCAGTTCGCCCAGGCGGCGATCGCCGCCGTCAAGCAGTGGCGCTACACGCCGATCCCGTACGAAGGGATCGTCACCGTGACCGTCAACTTCACCGCCGGCAGCTGACGCGTCGGGTCACGTCGCGGCGACGAGCAGCTCCTCCGAGTTGTTCGGCGGACGAAGGCCGTCGCTGCGCCCCGCGAAGTAGCGCCGGGCGAGATCCGCGGCCGACACGTGACGCACATCGCGAAATCCAGCATCGCGGGCGAGCGCGAGCATCTCCGCCGGCGCGAAGAAGCTGATGAACGGCGTGCCGCCCGCGCGCGCGCCTTCGGCTGCGCGCTCGACGGACGGACGGATCTCGGGATCCTGCAGTTCGAGCGGCAGCATGAACGACATGACGAATGTCGAGCCGTGCGCGAGGGCTGCCGCGTGGCACAGCATCTCGGCGATCGCGTCCTTCGTCAGATACATGCTGACGCCGGTCGACGCGACGATCGCCGGACGGCGGCGGTCGAACCCCGAAGCGCCGAGCCGCTCCCACCATGTGTCGCCAGACTCGAAGTCGACGGGGACCAACCGCAGCCGGGACGGCACGCCGAAGCCGAGCGCGTCCAGCCGACGCCGTTTCCACTCCTGCGGCCCTGGCTGGTCGACCTCGAAGACGATCAACTTCGACGTGAGGTCGGGCCGGCGTTGCGCGAAGGTGTCGAGCCCCGCGCCGAGGATCACGTACTGCTCGACGCCCGCGGCAGCCTGCTGCGCCACGAGGTCTTCGATGAAGCGGGCGCGCGCGAGGATGGAGGCCCGGAACGGCCGCGTGAAAGGGCTCATGTCGGGCCGGCTGCGCCAGCCCTCGTCCGGAGCCACGAGCTTCAGGCCCACATCGTCTTCGAAGACGTGCGGAGGCGGATCGACGTCGAGATGGAGCGCCCGCCACAGCGCCACACGCACGGCGGTGTGGTCCGGTGCGGGCGCGCTGCGATCCGGCGCGCTCATCGCGACGGGCAGCTGCGATCGGGAATGGGGCGGTAGCCTTCGACGTCGACGAAATTCTGTCCACCGCCCGGCATCGGCATGCCGCCGACGGCCGCACCGGCGCCGACGCGGACGCCGCCGCCGAGGTTGACGCCGCCGGTCGGCAGCTGATCGACCTTCATCAGGCCGGTGAGCTGAATCATCTGCCCTTCGTGGGCTTTGATCTCGTTGATCAACCTCTTCGGCCCGTTCATCCGCAGGTGCGTCCCCTCGGGGATGTCGACGTTCGTGCCGGCTTCGTTCACGGAGCGCGCCGCCACGGTGAAGATGTAGCCTTTTGAACAACCGGGCACCGACACGCGCGCCGAATCCTTCGGCACCGGCTTGGGTTCCTGCGCCGTCGCGACGCCGGCGGCGAGCGTCGAGGCGAAGAGGAGCGCCGCGGCGGACCTCACGACGCGCTCCGCATCTGCTTGCGCCGCAGTCCGACGACGAGCGCGACGCAGGCGGTCCACGTGGGAAGGAGATCGGCGACGGGCACGGCTTCGAGGACGAACGTGGGCAGCAGCAGCGGGTGGAAGCCGAGCAGCTTCCACGTGATGGCGGCGGCGAACACGTCGAGGATTTCGTCGGCGAAGGGCCAGCCGAATGGTCCAAGCGCGAACTGCAACACGTCGGTCGCGATCGCCACCGCGTACGCGAGCCGGATTCGATTCTGGGTCAACATACTGCTCGTTCAATTCTATGATGGTGGACCGTTGGAGGATCGTGACATGAAAACGACATGGCTGGTGGTGGCGGTGCTCGCGGCAACTCCGCTGTACGCGCAGGACACGAAGGACGTGCTGAAGACGACGAACATCCAGCGGTACTACACGCCGGTGAAGAACTTCCTGGAAGGCGCGGCCGAGGCGATGCCGGCCGACAAGTACGGGTTCAAACTCGATCCGGCGCAGATGACGTTCGGCGAATGGATCAACCATTCGACGGAGCGGAACTACCTCGACTGCTCCACGCTGCGCGGCGAGACGAACCCGATGCCGAAGGCGAAGACGGACCTGCTGAAGACGAAGGACGAGATCGTCAAGAACCTGCAGGCGTCGTTCGAGTACTGCGACGCCACGTTCGCGAAGCTCGACGACGCGAAGATCCTGTCGTCGCCGCAGCTGGTGTTCTCGTTCCTGCACACGACGGTCCACAACAACGAGATCTACGGCAACGTCGTCGGCTATTTGCGCGCGAACCACATCGAGCCGCCGTCGACGGCGTCCCGCCGGCGCTAGCCGGCCAGGTACCAGGTACGTACCTGGCACGTACCTGGTACGTGCCAGGTAGGTACCAGGTACGTGCCAGGTACCGTCACGCGCGAGGACGGCCGGGTCGACGTCGAATCGGCAGACGCCACACGTCGAGGACACCCTCGCGACCCGGCGTGGTGTACTCGGCGAGCGCGACGAAGCCCGGAACGACGATCGGACTGCCCCAGTGCGCGCTGCCGGCCGCCAGCGTGGCGACGACCGCGCCGCCCTGCGCGTCGTAGATCCGCAGGCCGGCGCCCGGATCGTGGACGAACAGGAGGCCGTTGGCCACGACCGGGCTCGTGCCGCCGTACGGCGACCGCCACTGCTGCCGCAGCAGCCCGTCGCGCAGCACCCACGCGGCCGTCCCGCCGAAATCCGCCGTGAACACCCACGTGCCATCCGCCGCGTGCCACACCGCCGGCGCGGAGAACAAACCGCTGCCCGACGGCGTCGCGATCGTCTGCAGCTCGCCGCCCGTCACGCCGACCGGCATCTGCTGCACGCTCAACAGCCGGATCAGATGATCCTTGCCGCCCTGCGCGACGAAGCCGCCGCCGAGCACGACGGGAGACGTCGATCCGATGTCGAGGTCGGTCCGATCCAGATCCGCGGTGTTCGTCGGCGTATAGCTCGCGATCAGTCGGGTGGCGTCGGAATCGAGCACGAGCGTCGCGTCGCCCCAGTACGTCCGCCCGTCCCAGCGGCCGTTGCCGGTCGCGACGAGGATGTTGCCGGTGTCGGGATCGACGACCGCACCGGCGCGGCCCCAGATCGCCGAGCCGCTCTCGGGACAGGTGCGGGGGTCGAGCAGCCCCGGCCGGTCGCTGCAGAGCGAATTCCAGACGTGCAGCAGCGCGCCGCTCTGCGCGTCGAGGATCGCGACGTGACCCTGATACGGCGGCGCATCGCCGATGTAGCCGCCGGTCGTCGCGATCACCCGGCCGTTGGCGTAGTTCAGCGGCGCGCCGATCTTCTCGCGCTGCGGCAGCAGCGTGATCGCCGTGCTCCACACCGCGCGTCCGTCGGCGACGGCGAGCTTCTGCACGCGGCCGTCGGGCGACGGCGCGTAGATGAACTGACGATTCGGATCGGCGACCGGCGTCGACGCCGTGATCTGCCGCGATCCGAACCACGTCGTGTACTCGGACGGCGTGAACGTCCACAGCACGCTGCCGGCATTCGCGTCGACCGCGATCGTCTTGCCGTAGTGCGTCGTCACGAACAGCGCGTCGACGGTCGCGCCGTTGACGGTGACGGCGCCCAGAAAAATGGGCGACGCGTCGACGCCGTCCTCGAGCGTGATCTGCTGGCGCCGCAGGGTCGAGACGTTCGCGGCGGTGAAGCCGGTGTTCTCGGGCGACGCGCTCGATCGCGCCGCGTCGAAGCCGAACCGCGGCCAGTCGCCGGCGGTCACGGTGTCGGCCGCCGCCCGCACTTGCGCCCGCGGGGCCGCGCACGCGGAGAGCACGGCGATCGCCATCGCGCACGCTGGCAGGCGCGCCATGGGTCAGTTGTAGCACGTTCCCCGCGCGACGGCCGCCGTGCGGCGCCTGTCAAAAACGCCGGAACGTCAGGTTGAACCGGCCGCTCAGCTGCAGCTCGGGCGGAGCGCTGTGCGGCACGATGCGCGACACGCCGTGATAGCGGAGGCGCGCGGGCCCGCCGAAGACGAACGCGTCGCCCGATTCGAGCAGCATCGAGGCGATCGGATCGCGGCGCTTCACGCCGCCGAACAGGAATCGCGCGGTGTCGCCGATCGAGAGCGATACGACCGGAACGCCGGCGGCGATCGATTCCGCGCTTTCGTCCTTGTCCTGGTGCAGCCCCATCCGGCCGCCGCCGTCGTAGTAGTTCAGGATGCAGAGGTCGGCGTCGAGCGACATGCCGGCGGCCGCGGCGACCTCGCCGGCCAGCGCGGCGAACGACGCGGGCAGCGGCGGGGCCGGCAGGTTGTCGAAATCGGATCGCGTCGGCTCGTACCGATACGTGCGGCCGTTCCAGTGCCGTCCGAGGCAGAGCATCCGGACGTGCATCCTGCCGCCGCCGCGCACGATCGGCACGTACGCCGGCACGGCGCCGTCGACGAGCGCGCGGCACTCGTCGGCCAGCGCGCGCTGCCGCGCCGGATCGAGGTAGCGCGCGAACCGGAACGCGCCGGGCGCGATCTCCATCGATTTACGTTACCATTGCGCCTCTGTGAAACCGCTGGCCTGCGCGTTCGTGCTCGCGCTGGTGTGCGCGGCGCGGGCCGCGGCACACCCCGTGCCGTTCAGCTACCTCGATCTGCGCCTGCAGCCCGGCGCGATCGACGGCTCGATCGTCGTGCACGTCTTCGACGCCGCCCACGATCTGAACGTCAGCGATCCGAACCGGCTGCTCGAACGCGACGGCGCGAACCGGTACGCGCGCGCGCTCGCGGAGATGCTGGCGCCGCGCTTCTCCGTCCTCGCCGACGGCCGCGCGCTGACGCCGTCGTGGCTCGGCCTCGAGACGATTCCGGATCGCCAGTCGCTGCGCCTCCGGATGACGTACCCGCTCGCGTCGGCGCCCGGCACCCTCACCGTGGAAGGCCACCTGTTCCCCTACGACGCGCAGCACCAGACCTTCATCAACGTGTACGACGGCGGCGCGCTGACGCAGGCCATCATCAACGCGCCCCACGATCGGTTCGAGTACTACGCCGGCACGCGCCAGGGCGCGTTCGCGGTCGTGAAGAAGTTCCTGCCGGCCGGGATCCATCACATCCTGATCGGCCCCGACCACCTGCTGTTCCTCGTCGGCCTGCTGCTGCTCGGCGGGACGATCCGCCAGCTCGCGGTCGTCGTCACGTCGTTCACCGTCGCCCACAGCATCACGCTGTCGCTGGCCGCGCTGAACCTCGTGTCGCCGCCGGCGCGGATCATCGAGCCGGCGATCGCGCTCAGCATCGTGTACGTCGGCGCCGACAACCTGCTCGTGCGCGAAGGCCGTGACGTGCGCGCCTGGATCGCGTTCGCGTTCGGCTTCATCCACGGCTTCGGCTTCGCCAACGTGCTGCGCGAGATGGATCTGCCGACGCGCGCGCTCGGCTGGTCGCTCTTCTCGTTCAACGTCGGCGTGGAAATCGGGCAGCTGCTCGTCGTGGTCGTCGTCGCGTCGGCGCTCGCCTGGCTCCACAGCCGGAGCGAAGCCGCCGGCCGTCGGCTCGCGTTCGCCGGCTCGATCGTCGTCATCGCCGCCGGCGCGTTCTGGTTCATCCAACGGGTCTTCTTTCCTGGAGGCATCTCATGAGACGAGGCATCGTGCTGGGCCTGCTGATGGCGGTCGGGGCCATCGGCGCGCTGAAGGCGCAGCAGAGTCAGGGGCCGAAGAACATCGACGTCGACAAGGTGAAGGACAACCTCTATGTCCTCAAGGGCGGCGGCGGCAACACGGCCGTCTTCATCACCGCCGACGGCGTCACCGTCGTCGACGCCAAGAACCCGGGCTGGGGTCAGCCGATTCTCGACAAGATCAAGACGCTCACCGACAAGCCGGTGACGCGGCTGATCAACACGCACACGCACGGCGACCATGTGAGCGGCAACGTGGAGTTCCCCGCGACCATCGACTTCGTCGCGCAGGAGAACACCAAGGCGAACATGGAGAAGATGGACATCTTCAAGCAGAACAACAACCGCGGCATGGCGAAGCGGACGTTCAAGGACAAGATGACCATCGGCAAGGGCGCCGAGCAGATCGATCTCTATTACTTCGGACCGGGCCACACCAACGGCGACGCGATCGTCGTCTTCACGGCGCTGCGCACCGCGCACATCGGCGACCTGTTCGCCGGCAAGACCATCCCGCTCGTCGATCCGGGCAACGGCGGCAGCGTGATCAAGTACCCCGATACGCTGAAGAAAGTGCACGCCGGCATCAAGAACGTCGAGACGCTGATCAACGGCCACAGCAACACGACGACGACGTGGGCGGATCTGCAGACGTTCCAGGAATTCAATTCGGACTGGACGGCGTGGGCCGAAGCGGGGCTGAAGGGCGGCAAGACGCCGCAGCAGCTCGCCGACGAAGGCTGGACGGTGCCGGCGAAATACACGGGCGCCGGCTATCCCGCGACCGTGGCGAACCCGAAGACGCCGCCCGCGAACCCGCCGCTCTTCGGCGGGCTGGCGGGGCGCATCCAGACGCTCGCGGACGAGATGAAGAAATGACCATTCGCACCACGGTCGCGGCGCTGCTCGTCGCGACCGTGGTGCGCGCTCCAGACCGTCCCGGCGCACCCATCCACTTCGTCTTCCAGAACAACTTCTGGGTCAACCTGCACCACGTGCTCGACGCCGAGGCCCATCGGCGCGAGGCGCGTGCGCCGCTGCGAGTGAAGCTCGACGAGCTGCCCGCGGTCGAACGACCCGTGTGGACCGCGGCGCTCGACGCGTATCGCGTCCACGCCGGGCACAACCTGATCGCCGACCCCGCGCTGATCCGGATCGACAACGCGGTGACGCGACTCGCGCCCGATGCGCCGCTGCCGGATCGCCTCGACGGCGTCGACGCCGGCACCCGCCGCGCGCTGGAATCGGCCGCCCCGATCTACCGGGCGCACTACTGGACGGCGCAGCGCGAGCTCAACGATCGATGGATTGCCGCGCTGCAGGCGCCGCTCGCCGATCACGAGGCGGAGATGATCGCGACGATGGAAGCGGCATACGGCATCCGCTGGCCCGCCGCGCCCATCGTGGTCGACGCGTGCGCCGAGGCGCCCCCCTTCGGCGGCTACACCACCGAGGGACCGCCGGGCACGGCGGGCCACACGGTGATCGAAGCGGCGAACCCGGAATACCAGGGCGACATGGCGTTCGAGATGCTGTTCCACGAAGCGTCGCATACGCATGCGGTCGGCGGCCGCCTGTTCAACGCCATCCTGGGCGAAGCGGCGCGGCAGCGCGTGACCGCGCCGCGCGACCTGCTGCACGTCGTCATCTTCTACACGGCAGGCGAGCTCGCGCGGCGCGTCCTCGGCAGAGCGGGCGACGCGCACTACAGGCCGTACGCCTACCGGTACGGCGTGTACTCGAATGCCGGCTGGCCGCCGCTGCGCGACGCCGCCATCACCGACTGGCAGCCGCACCTCGACGGCGCCGCCTCGTTCGAGGCCGCGGTCGCCGCGCTGGTGCGCGACACGACGAGGTGAACCGGGGGCCGACGATCTCATCGCGCAGTACGCCGCGAGTCATCAGCACCCGGCCACCCGAGTTCTTCCACGGCTGGCGCTTCCTGTTCGTCGGCGTGCGCTGGTGGATTGCAAAGGTGCGCGGCCGGGCCGAGGATCGGGTCGATCGGGATCCGGCTCAGGCGCTGCGGGAGGAATAAGATCGACCCGTGCACCTCGTGCAGATCCTGCTGCCGATCACCGACAACTACGGCGTCCCCTTCGGAGAGCCGCTCTTCGCCGAGGTCCGCCGCGACCTGACGCAGCGCTTCGGCGGCGTCACGGCGTACATGCGGGCGCCGGCGACGGGACTCTGGACGGCGCCGACCGGACACGTCGATCGCGACGAGGTCGTGATCGTCGAAGTCATGGTAGATGCGATCGATCGTGACTGGTGGAAGGGGTATCGGAACGAGCTCTCGGGTCGATTTCAACAGCGCGAGCTGGTGATCCGATCGATGCCGATCGAGATGCTCTGACGACCGGGCGCCGGCGCGCGACTCGGCCCGCAGCGCGTCGAGGGCATGCGGATGCCGATTTCGCGCGTCCGGCGCGACACGTGATACGACTTCAGACCCTACGCGGCGATCGGCACGGCCCGCTGCGGCGACGCGAACGCGATCACGCCGCCGACGGCGGCCTGCGGGGCTTCCGGCGCTAGCTTCCCAGCTTGAACGCGACGGAGCCCATCGTCTTCTCCCACATCACCGCCAGCGACCCGCCGGCGTCCGTCATGTCGACGAACTCCCACGACATCTGCGCGTGCGAGTGCGGCAGCGTTTCCATCTTCATCGGCGCGCGGACGACGTCCTTGTCGGGCGTGTAGCCGTACGCGCCCCAGATTTCCGCCTTGTTGTTCGGGTCGTAGCGCGTCTGCGCCTTCCAGGTCGACAGGATGAACGTCCAGTTGTTCGGCTTCAAGTCGACGAACACCGTGTAGGCGCCCGGCGCGACCGTCTTGCCGTTGATCACGAGCGGCGCTTCCGTCTTCAACTGCGTCGTGACGTTCGCGCCCGCGCGCCAGACGGGCTGGTCCGGGTTCGCGACCTTGCCGTAGTTCGCGCCGCTGCCGAAGACGTCGCGGCCTCGCAGAATTGGCCGGCCGTACGTGATCTCGATCCACTTGCCGCCCACGTAGGTCGGCTCCGCCGCTTTCGGATCGTATCGCCCCCCGACCTCGACGGCGGAGCTGCCCGCCGGGCTCGCCGGACGACGGCCTTGCGCGTCGCCGATGGCGCCCGCCATCGCGAGCGCCAGGACCACTGCAGCGGCTCCCGTGCTTCGTCTCATGCCTCTCCCCTCCGTTAGAATCAACACGTGTCGATCGTGCCCGACGACGCCGGCGTCACTATTCGGCCGGCGCGTCCCGAGAGCCGCCCGCGGCGCGCCACGCGTTTCGCGCCCGGCTTCGCGCCAGGCTCCATTATCGCCGGCCGGCGCCGTTTGATCGCGCTGCTCGGGAAGGTCGGCCTGCGCAAGGCGTCCCGCGCCGGGGATCCGACGCTCGATCGGCAGGTGTCGTTGCAGCGTCGGACCGGGGCAACCGCCGCTCGGCCGCGTGCCATCGGCCTGATGCGCACCGTCGGCGCCGCCGTCGCGATCCTCGCGTTTGCCGCCGCGGCGTCCGCGCAGTTCGGCGGCTTCGGCGGCTATCGCGGCGCCCGCGGTCCCCTGCCGAACACGCCGTACGACGGACGCTTCACGTTCGTGCGCGTCCGCTACGAAACGGCACCGGGCGGCTACTGGGCCGGCGGCCGGCCGTCATGGATCCACGGCTATCCGATCGCCGAGCGCAACCTGATGAAGATCATGAACGAGCTCAGCTTCCTCGGCGCGCACGACGACGAGGTGAACACGCTGACGCTCGACGATCCGGAGCTGATGAAGTACGCCGTCGCGTACATCATCGAGGTCGGCTGGTGGACGCTCACCGACAAGGAGGCGGCGGCGCTGCGCAGCTACCTCCTGAAGGGCGGGTTCGTGATCGTCGACGACTTCAAGATGCCCGGGTGGCGCGGCATCGCCGGCGGCGGCTGGGAGCCGTTCGCCGACAACATCAAACGCGTCCTGCCGGAAGCCCGCATCGTCGACATGCAGCCGACCGATCCGATCTTTCACTGCTTCTTCGAGATCGATCGGCTCGACAACTTTCCGCAGGCCTACAACAGCGGGCAGCCGATCTTCCGCGGCATCTACGAGGACAACGATCCCCGCAAGCGGCTGCTGATGATCATCAACTACAACACCGACATCTCGCAGTACTGGGAGTGGTCGGGTCGAGGGTTCCGGCCGTTCGACGAAACGAACGAAGCCTACAAGCTCGGCGTCAACTACCTCGTGTACGGGTTGACGCACTAGCGCGTCCGCGCCGTCACGGTGCGCCGCACCGGCCGGCGCATGATCTGCGTCGAACGCAGGCGGACGCCTCCCTGTTCGACCCCGACATCGTTACAATCCAGCGATGCCGTCGACACCGGACGACGACCTGACGATAGCCGCGACGCCGGGCGTTGCCACCGCCGACTCGCGGCGGTTCGCCACCGGCTCGATCGTCGCGGGTCGGTATCGCCTGGTGGCGCTCCTCGGGCGCGGCGGCATGGGCGAGGTGTACCGCGCCGAGGACCTGACGCTCGATCAGCCGGTCGCGCTGAAGTTCCTGCCGGACACGGTCGTCGGCGACGCCGCGCGCCTGACGCAGTTCCACAACGAACTGCGCATCGCGCGCCAGGTGTCGCACAAGAACGTCGTCCGCCTGTACGACCTCGGCGAGGCCGACGGCCGCCCCTTCCTCACGATGGAGTACGTCGACGGGGAGGACCTGGCGTCGCTGCTGCGCCGCATCGGCCGCTTCCCGCCGGACAAGGCGCTCGACATCGCCCGCCAGCTCTGCGCCGGCGTGTCGGCGGCGCACGAACGCGGCGTCGTCCACCGCGACCTGAAGCCGGCGAACGTCATGCTCGACGGCGACGGCAACGTGCGCATCACCGATTTCGGCATCGCGACCGCCGCGTCCGATGCGGGCGCCGACGTCGCCGGCACGCCGCAGTACATGGCGCCGGAGCTGCTCGCCGGCGCGGCCGCCTCCGCGAGGTCCGACATCTACGCGCTCGGACTGATCCTGTTCGAGATCTTCACGGGCAAGCGCGCGTTCGATGCAAAGACGATCGCGCAGCTGAAGCAGCTGCACGACACGCACACGGTCGTCACGCCCTCGTCGATCGTGCGCGATCTGGATCCCGCGGTCGAGCGGGTGATCCTCCGCGCGATCGAGCGCGATCCCGCGCGTCGCCCGGCGTCGGCGCTGGCGATCGCCGCCGCGCTGCCGGGCGGCAACCCGCTGGCCGAGGCGCTCGCCGCGGGCGAAACGCCGTCGCCCGAGATGCTCGTCAAGGCCGGCGAATCCGACGCGATGGCGCTCCGGCCCGCCCTGGCGATGGCCGCCGCGTTCGTCGTCGTGCTGGTGGCCGCCGCCGCCTTCGCGCCGCGCGGCTCGCTGACCGGCCTCGTCCCGCTCGACAAGCCGACCGACGTGCTCGCCGACCGCGCGGAGCAGATGATCGCGTCGTTCGGCTACGACGACGCGCCGCTGGACCGCGCGCGCGGGTTCACGATCGCGGCCGATCCGCTGCGATGGGCGCAGAACCAGAGCACGCGGAACTGGTGGCCGACGCTGCGGAGCGGCACGCCGCCCACCGTGATCTTCTGGTACCGCACGAGCCCGCGCGATCTGGTGCCGGAAGTGCCGGCCGGCACCGTCACCTCCAGCGATCCGCCGCTCATCGCGACGGGACAGCGCCTGCTGCTGCTCGACACGCGCGGCCGGCTGCAGGAGTTCCACGCGGTGCCGCCGCAGCTCGAGTCCGACATGTCGCCGCGCGGCGATCCGAACTGGCGCACGCTCTTCGACGCCGCCGGCCTCGACATGACGACGTTCGCGCCGACGCCGCCGCAGTGGACGCCGCCGCACTTCGCGGACACGCGCGCCGCGTGGTCGGGACCGTCGCCCGACCGCCCCGACGTCGCGCTGCGCGTGGAAGCCGCCGCCTATCGCGGCCGCCCCACGTCGTTCTACGTCATCGGGCCCTGGTCTCGGCCGACGCGCATGGTGCCGCCGCCGCGCACGACGACGCAGATGATCGTCACGGCCGCGAACGTGGCGCTGACGCTGCTCGTCCTCGGCGTCGGCGCCGTCCTCGCGCGCCGCAACATCCACGCGAACCGCGCCGACCGCGGCGCCGCAGGCCGGCTCGGGATGTGGCTGATCGGGCTGCAGCTGGCGGGCTGGCTGCTGAGCGCGCACTACGTGTCGGCAGCGGACGCGCAGCTGCGCGAGCTGCTGCTCGCGGTCGGCTTCATCTGCTTCTTCGGCGCCTTCGTGTGGGCGCTGTACCTCGCAATCGAGCCGTACGCGCGCCGCCTGTGGCCCGACGCCCTCCTCGGCTGGACGCGGTTCGTGTCGGGACACGTCAACGATCCGCGCGTCGGCCGCGACATCCTCGTCGGGCTGGCGCTCGCGGCGGCGACGATCGCCATCGAGTTCGCGCAATCGATGCTGCCCGCCTACGTCGGCTACGCCGCGCCGCGGCCGCCGTTCGGCAACGTGATCGGCGTGCTCGCGTCGCCCACCCTCGTCGTCAGCCGCTGGATCGCGGCGCTGCAGAATTCGATGCAGAGTGCACTGGTGGTGATGTCGATCCTCATCGTCATCCGGCTGGTCTTCAAGCGCGGCTGGGTGTCGGCGGTCGTGGGCGTCGCGGTGCTCGCCGTGCTGACCGACGGCGGCGCGGCGATCAGCGGGACGTGGATCGATTTCGTCGGCTACACGGCCGTCATCGCCGCGGCGATGTTCGTGCTGATCCGCTTCGGCCTGCTGCCGCTCGTCGTCGGCAGCTTCGCCGACAACGTCGTGACGACGATGCCGATCACGCTGCGGCTCGGCGCGTGGTGGGCGACACCTGCCGCGCTGTCGCTCGCGCTGCTCGTCGCGCTGACGGTGTTCGGCGTCTACGCGGCGCGCGCCGGTCAGCCACTCTTCGCCACCCTGGACGTCCAGCGCTGAGCGGCGTCACGAGCCGGATGCGAATCGACCGACCGATGCGCGAACGCGGTCGCGACCTCGCGTTTCCGCGCGCGCTCGCGTTCGTGCCGCGCGCTAGGTGGACGACCGGCGCCTGCGCGGATCCGTGCGGTGCGTCGGCGTCGCGTTCCACGGATCGTCGGGCCACGGGTGCTTCGCGTAGCGGCCACGGAGCTCCTTCCGAACCTCCGGATAGGTGCGATCCCAGAAGCTGCGGAGATCCCGCGTCATCTGCACGGGGCGTCCGTTCGGCGCGAGGAGGGCGAAGAGCACCGGCTCGCGGCGCGGACCGATCCGCGGCGTCTCGGCCAGGCCGAAGAGCTCCTGCAGCTTGACCGACGCCGACACGCCGCCGTCGGCGCCGTAGTCGAGGCGCATGCGGCGGCCGCTCGGCACGACGATCGCCTCCGGCGCCAGCCGCTCGAGATCTCGGCGCACGGCGGCGGGCAACGCGTCCGGCAGCGCAATCTCGTCGAGCGATCGCCGGCCGTACGCCGCCGCGCGAACGATGGCCGGAAGATCGACGCCGAGACCGGCGAATTGCAGGCGGCGAACGACCTGCTCGTCTTCGTCGCGCCGGTTGCGCGTCAGCCACGCGTCGGCGAGCAGCGTCGCGGCCGCTTCCGGATCCGGCGCGATCGAGTGCTCGGACAGGACCAGCGCGTCGTACTTCCTGACGACCGCCGCCTTCACGGTGCCGGACGCGGCGTCGAACCGGTGGACCACCTCGGAGGCGGTCGGCACGATCCACTCTCGATCGACCGCGCTGGCGATGCGCACGATCCCGTTCGTGACGTCGATGGCGACCATGAACTCGGCGTCGTGCACGCCGCTCTCGCGGCCGATCGTCGCGCCGGCGCCGCTCGAGAGCAGGACGCTCGGCGACCCGGGTTCGCGGCGCCTGGCGACGCGATCCGGAAAGCCGGTGAAGATCGCGCGGCAGAACGCCGGCTCGTCGACGCGTTCGTCGACGACGGTCAGCAGATCCGACGCCGTCGCGGCCGCGCGCGGCGGCAGGCGCCGTCCGTCCGCGAGGAACTCGCACGCGCGCTCGACGGTCCGGCGCACATCACCCCGGCCGCCGCCGTGTCCGTGCGCGGCGTCCCGCGCGGCAACGACGATGCGCGCCAGCCGAGGATGCATCGGCAGGCGGTGCGCCTCGACGCCGGCGCCGGTCAAGCGCGGCGCGTGCGTATCGGCGATCAACCCGAGCCGTACGAGCAGCGCCAGCGCGGCGTCGATCGCGCCCGCGCGCGGCGCCTCGAACCATTCGAGCGTCCGCGGATCGCCGCCCCAGGCGATGACGTCGAGGACGGCCGACGACAGATCGACGCGGTGGATCTCCGGCTCGCGATGCGGCCGCAGCCGATCGCGCGCGTCCCACAGCCGCCGGACGAGGCCCGGCGCGAGCCGCCCGGCCCGGCCCGCGCGCTGGTCGGCGGCGTCGGCGGTGATCCGTTCGGTGACGAGCGCGTCGATCGCGCGGTCCGCGTCGTACCGCGCCACCTTGTGCAGTCCGCTGTCGACGACCGCCGTGACGCCCGGCACGGTCAGCGACGTTTCGGCGAGGTTGGTGGCGACGATGATCCGCCGGCGCTCGGACGCGGCGATCGCGCGGTCCTGTGCGGCCGCGTCGAGCGATCCGTGCAGCGGAACGACCTCGGCGTCTGCGAGATCCGCGCGCGATCGCAGGCGCTCGAGCTCCTCCACCGCACGCGCGATCTCCGGCGCGCCCGGCAGAAAGCACAGCACCTGTCCCGTCGTCTCGCGGAGCAGATCGACCGCGGCGCCGGCGACGGACTGGCCCGGAGCGTACGACACGTCGAGCGGAAACAACCGGCCCGGCACATCCACCACCGGGCAGTCGTCGAGAAACGCCGCGACCGCGCCGGCGTCGAGCGTCGCCGACATGACGACCAGCCGCAGATCGTCGCGAGCGCGCCATGCCTGCTTCGCCAGCGCGATCGCGACGTCGGCGTGGATGCTCCGCTCGTGGAATTCGTCGATGACGATGGTGCGGAACCCGGTGAGCAGCGGATCCGCCTGCAGCCTCGCCGTCAGGATTCCCTCGGTGACGACGAGGAGCCGCGTGTCGGCGTCGAACCGCCGGTCGTGCCGGATCTGCCAGCCGACCTCACGGCCCAGCGTCCAGCCGCGTTCGCCGGCGATGCGCGCCGCAATCGCCCGCGCCGCCACGCGCCGCGGCTGCAGCAGGACGAGACGCCCTTCGCGCAGGAGCGCCGGCGGCACGCGGGTGGTCTTCCCCGCGCCGGGCGCCGCGACGACCACGACTGCACGCCGCCGCTCGAGGGCGGCGCGGACGGCGTCGAGATGCGAATCGATTGGAAGCGGTGTCAGCGTCCCCAGAGTTCCTGGAGCCGCGCGTCGCGGCCGCAGCCGATGCGATAGTGCTCGTACGCGGACGCGTGCGTCTTGTAGAAATGCTGATGGTAGTCCTCGGCGATCCAGAACGTGGAGGCCGGGACGACTTGCGTCAGCACGCGCTTGAAGCGGTGCGACTCCTCGATGGTCTTCTTCGACGCCTCCGCCTTCTCGTGCTGCGCCTCGTCGGCGTAGAAGATGATCGGCCGGTACTGCGAGCCGAAGTCGCAGAACTGTCCGGCGCCTTCGGAGGGATCGGTGTTGCGCCAGTAGGCGTTCAACAGCGTTTCGTACGGCACCTTCGCCGGATCGTAGACGACGCGCACCGCCTCGACGTGGCCGGTGATCCCCATCTCGACCTGCTGGTAGCTCGGGCTTTTCGCGCGGCCGCCGGTATAGCCCACGGCGACCGACTGGACGCCCGCAATGCCGTCGAACACGTGCTCCATGCTCCAGAAACAGCCGCCGCCGAAAATCGCGGCGGCCATGCCGTCCGGCGGATCGCCGGCGGCGACGGTCGACGCGGCGGCGACGATGCACGCGGAAACCGCCGCGCACGCCGCGAACGCCAGGATGGCGCTGCGCACCCGGCGGCCGCTGCGCGCACCGGTCGTCCTCACGCGTTCACTCCGACGCCGATCGGACAGCTGACGCCGGTTCCGCCGAGCCCGCAATAGCCGTTCGGGTTCTTCGCGAGGTACTGCTGGTGGTAATCCTCGGCGTAGTAGAACGGCGGCGCGGCGACGATCTCGGTCGTGATGCGGCCGTAGCCGGCGGCGGTCAACTGCGCCTGGTACGCGTCGCGCGACTTCTCCGCGGCGAGCCGCTGGCCCTCGTCGACGTAGTAGATGCCCGAGCGGTACTGCGTCCCGACGTCGTTGCCCTGCCGCATGCCTTGAGTCGGATCGTGGTTCTCCCAGAACACCTTCAGGAGATCCTCGTAGCCGACGACGGTCGGATCGAAGACCACGAGGACGACCTCGGCGTGGCCGGTCATGCCGGAGCACACCTCGCGGTACGTCGGATTCGGCGTGTGCCCGGCGGCGTAGCCGACGGCGGTGCCGTAGACGCCGCTGGTCTGCCAGAATTTCCGTTCCGCACCCCAGAAGCATCCCATCGCGAAGACGGCGCGCTCGAGCCCGTCGGGAAACGGCGGCACGATGCGGTGGTGGTTGACGAAGTGCTGCTCGGGCACCGGCATCGGCTCGGCGCGCCCGGGCAGCGCATCTTCTTTCGACGGAATCGTGTTCGGTTTGCCAAACATACAGTGATCGTCCGGATGGACCGGACGCCTACGCCTTTCTGGTGAAGATCGCGAACACCGCGCCCTGCGGATCCGCGATGCACGCGAAGCGGCCGACGTTCGGGATGTCGGTCGGCGGCACGCCGACGTTGCCGCCGAGCGACGCCGCCTTCGCAGCGCCCGCGTCGACGTCGGCGACCTGCAGGTACGGCATCCAGTTCGCCGGCACGTGCGCGCCGCGCGGCCCGAATGCGGCGATGTCGATCATCCCGGCCATCGGATAGTCGGCGCCCGGCGCGGTGAATTCGGTGTACGCGTTGACCCCGTCGCCGCCGGTCTTCGCCTTCCATCCGAACAGCTGTGTGTAGAAGGCCGCCGCCGCCTTCGTGTCGCGGGTCGACAGCTCCGTCCAGCACAGCGCGCCGTCCTCGTTGAGGATGCGCGCGCCGATGCTGCGCTTCGGCGTCCAGATCTGGAAGAAGGCGCCGGTCGGATCCTGGACGACCGCCATGCGGCCGGCGTCCATGACGTCGAACGGCGGCGCGATCACCTTGCCGCCGAGATCCGTCGCGCGCTTCGCCGACGCGTCCACATCGTCCACGGTGACGTACGAGTTCCAGTGGGGCGGCACGCCCATCTGCCGCTCGTCGGCGCGCATCGTGTACGCCGCCGCCACCTCGCGTCCACGGATGGTGAACATCGAGTAGACCTCGTTCGGACCGATGGGTGCTTCCTTCACGTCCCACCCGAACAGCGAACGGTAAAAAGCGACACCGGCCTTCTGATCGGTGGTCGCGAGCTCGGGCCAGGAGAATGCGCCGGTTGCGTGCTTGTCGACGTCCACGAGAGCCTCCCGTCGTTACGGCGCGACGTGCGCGCGGATCTGGCGGTTCAGCGAGTGGATGTGGCGCCGAATCGCTTTCAGCTTCTTGCGGTCGTGCGCGTCGATCGCCGCGCGCCGCTCGTTCTTCAGCTCGCGCATCTTCGCCTTGATCGCCGGCTTGTCGATGCCGACGACGTCGTGATGCTCGCGCGTGTCGATGCCGAGCGCCCTGGCCAGCGCCGGCAGCAGGTGCTGCTTGTTCAACTGCGAGTAGCCCTGCACGGCGTCCTGGTTCTCGACGCCCTTGGCGATCTCGCGCAGCTCCTCGATCGTCTTCCCCTTGAGGTCGTGATACGTGTATGCCGCCACGATGGACCCTCCTCGAATCACCGTTCCTTGAAGATGCTCTTCGGCATTTTAACGTGTACGCCGACGTTCGGCTTGTCGACGAGCTGCGTCACGGCGACGTTGCCGGCGATGCTGACGACCTGGTACGCCTGGTGTTTCGTCAGGTGCTTCGCCGACACGAGAAAGCCGACCATTTCCTGGATCGCGATCTGCGTCGCTTTCTTCAGATCCTCGTCGAACCCCATGCTGATGTAGTCGGTCGCCGTCTCGGCGTGCGGCCAGGTCAGCTTCATGTCCTTGCGCACGGTCAGCTGCACGCGGCCGCGCAGCGACGTCTCGATCGCGGTCTGGTCGACTTCGCCGTCACCCTGCGCGACGTGGCCGTCGCCGATCTCGAACAGCGCGCCGCGCGCGAACACCGGGACGTAGAGCGTCGACCCGGCGACGAGCTCCTTGTTGTCCATGTTGCCGGCGTGCCGCGACGGCGGATTGCTGCTGACGCGGCCGAGCTCCGGCGCGGGCGCGACGCCCATGCTGCCGAAGAACGGCTTCATCGGCACGACGATGCCCGGCGCGTACTCCGCCGTCATCGATCGCTTGTTCAGCGGGATGATCTTGATGCCGGCCTCGCGATCGCAGTTCTCGGGCATGAAGCCGCTGCAGCCGTTGTAGCCGTAGTCGATCGCCAGATCGATCGACAGGATCTTCACTTCGAGGACGTCGCCCGGCTCGGCCCCCTCCACGTACACCGGGCCGGTCAGGATGTGGCCCCCAGGCCCGCGCCGATCGCCGGTCACCTCGCCCACGATGCGCTTCAGCGACGCCTGGATCTTGTCGTCGGGGACGCCGGCGCGCGCGAGGCCCTGCGGCGAATTGGTCAGCAGGGTGTCGACGTCGACGATGTCGCCCGAGGCGATGCGGATCGCCGGTTTCGCCTCCGACCAGTAGTAGCCGTACGCGACGGTGTCGGGCGTCGCTTCGAGCCGGTGCGTCTTCGGCGACTGCGCGCGCCCGTCCGCGCACAGCGCCAGGGCTGCGAGAAAGGCTGCGATGGTGCGCATGTCACGGCCGAACGTACAACTGGACGCGCGGGAATGCAAACGTCCCGGCGTTGTCGTCCACCACGTTGATCTGGCAGGTGTACAGGCCGGGCCTGAGCGACGCGGCCGGCACGTCGAACTCGAACACGGCCGACTTCCGGTTGGGAGACGTCAGCGCGGTCGCCTCGACGAGCGGCGTTTCGAACGCGCGCGCCTTGCCGCGGAAGAACACGATGCTCGTCATCAGCTTCAGCGGCATCGCCGGCTCGTACACCTCGTAATGGAAATAGAGATGCTGGCCCGTCGACACCACGTGCGTGACGTTCGGCACGAGCTCGCGCCCGTCGCGCGCCAGCGGATTCGGATCGTTCTTCTTCGCGTCGGGCTGCAGCTGCGTGCCGACGACCACCGAGCTGAGCTTCACGCCGGCCTGCTTCAAATCGGGGACGACGATGTCGGTCTCGTAGGAGCCGAAGGTGCCGTCCTGGTTTTCGCGGACGACGAACTTGACGTGGTATTTGCCCGGCGGCATCTCGAGGCCGGTCTCGTATTGCACCGTCTTCTTCCGCAGATCGTCGGCCGCGTCGGTCGACAGCCGCACCGTGTCGCGCACGCGGCCGATCGGACGGCCCTGCGCGTCGCGCACGAGGCCGAGGACGTCGAGCGTCGCGCGGTTCCTGTCGCTCGTCTTCGCGACCGGAATCTGATAGCCGGGAACGACGATCGAAATCGGCACGTAGTAGCGGCTCTCGGACAGGCGGAAGTACGCG
This sequence comes from Vicinamibacterales bacterium, assembly GCA_035650895.1. Classification (GTDB taxonomy): domain Bacteria; phylum Acidobacteriota; class Vicinamibacteria; order Vicinamibacterales; family CAVVIG01; genus Gp6-AA45. The sequence continues at coordinate 14,052 of DASRGT010000015.1, read as the reverse complement.
GCCGACACATACGCGGCGAGGTCGGTCGCCGACAGATCCGACGCGAGCTGGTCCTGCAGCTGCTGCTCGCGGTCGTCCTTCGACGAGTGCGCGAAGTCCCGCGCGGCGTAGTAGCCGGACCGGTACTCGAGCTTCAGGTCGGTGCGCCGCAGCTTCACCCTGATCCGGCGGAAGCGCCCGTCGCGATTCGTGTTCGTGCTCGTGTACCCGAGCACGTAGTACGCCGACGTGTCGTCGACGACGCGATCGAAGACCTGGCCGAACGAGTTCGAATCGAAGAACGCGCGGCCGCCGGTGTCCTCGGCCATCGTGGTCAGCGTGTCCTGCGACGCCGCCGTGCTCTCGAACTGGTTGCGCACCGAGGCGCCGGAGAACGGCGACGTGCCCCGGCGGCTGGCCGTCGTCGCGTCGCCGCCGGGGACCTGCGCCTGCAGGCCGCGCATGTCGGCGGCATAGATCGAGACGTTCGCGCGGTTGGCGCGATCGACCGTCCGGCGCAGCTGCACCTGGTTGTCGGTGCCCTGCTGGCTCATGCCGCTGCTGAAGTAGACGACCGATTTCTTCTGCTCGATGCCGGCGAGCGAGTCGGCGAGCGTCTGCAGCGCGTCGAGCCGGCGATCCGTGTTGAAGATGTTGAACTCGGTGTCGTCGGCGGTGAAGGCGCCGCCCGTGTCGGGCGTGTCTTCGGTGTCGCCCGTCGTGCCCGCCTCGAAGCCCGACGCGTTGTTGCCGCCGAACGCGTCGATCGCCGCGTCGAGGGCCGCGCGATCCGACGTGAAATCCTGATTCACGGTCAACGACGTGGCGAACGACGCCACCGCGATCAGATCCGCCGGCGCGAGCTTTCGATCGACGTAGTCGTGCGCGGCCGCGACCGCGCGCTGCAGCTCTTCCGCCTGCATCGAGCCGAGATCGAAGAACAGCACGATCAGGCGACGGCCGTGCATGTCGACCTTCGGCGCGGCCGCGGGCGCGCCGGCCGGCCTCGCGGCCCCCGGCCGTTCCGGGAGGATCGCCGCCGCCCGTGCCGCGGCCGGTTCGGCCGCCGCCGCCGCCGAAGGCCCGAGCTCCTCGAAGTCGAAGGTCGTAATCACCTGCGGCTTGTCGTCCTCGGCGATCGAGAAGTCCTCGCGCGTCAACCCGCGCACGACCGCGCCGGTCCGATCGCGGACGACGACGTTGACGAGCACGATTTCCGTGCCGGAACGGAAGACCGGCGCCGGCTGCTGGGCGGCGAGATGCCCCGCCACCAGCCCCGATGCGATCAGCGCCCGCGCAGCCCGTCGCAGCATCAGAATCGGTACCGCAGTTGAAGCTGGATGCGCCGCATCGGCCGCACCGACAGCACCTGGCCGAACGTCCGCGAGTTGAGGTTCGTGTCGATCGTCGCGAACTGCACCGTGTCCAACAGGTTCGTCGCGTTCACCTGGACCGACACGCCGCGCGTCGCGCCGAAGCTGATGTTCCGGGTGACGCCGAAGTTCACCGTCGAGATTCCGGGCCCGATCACGATGTCGCGGCCCGAGTTGCCGTAGGTCCCGGGCGCGGGCGCCGAAAACGCCGACGTGTTGAAGAACTGCAGCGTCGTCGGATCGGCGATGGCGATCGGCTGGCCGTTGTAGTTCGCGCGGAGCGTTCCGTTCGTGCCGCGCGCCACGTCCGTGGCGCTGCCGAGCACGAACACCGAGTACGGCGTCCCGGACGAGAGCTGCACCGCCGCGTTCAGCGTCCAGTTGCCGAGCAGCGCCGCCGCGGCGCCGTCGCCGTTGAACCACCGCTTCCGCTCGCCGAACGGCAGCTCGTAGACCACGTTGCCGTTGAACTGATGCCGCTGGTCGAAGGTGGAGAGGCCGCGCTCGGCCGCGAGATCGTCAGGATTCTGCGCGAGCGTTCCGCCGCCGCCGGCAATCGACGACGCGTCGTCGATCGACTTCGACAGCGTGTAGGTGCCGCCGAACGCGAAGCCGGCGCTGAGCCGCTTGCGGATGCGCAGGCTGAGCGAGTTCATGCGCGAGTCGGCGATCGACGTTTCGTAGACGAACGGCGCGACGCCCGGGATCTTCAGCCCCGTGGCGGTGCGGTTCGGCGCTTCGAGGAGATCGAGATTGCCGCCCTTCGTCGCGGTGTAGCCGATGCCGACCTGCAGCGTCCGCGTGAGGTCGCGCTGCAGATCGACGTTCCAGATCTGCACGTTCGGCAGCTTGTAGTTCGGGTCCACCGCGTAGTTGTTCGAGATCGTGTTCGGCGGCGCATCCTGCAGGATCGTCTCGAGCGGCAGCGGCGACGCCGGGGACGCGATGACCGTGGCCGTCTGGACGAATGGCGGCTGGTTCGCGAGCTGCTGCGCGATCGACTGGTAGACGCTCGAGTTGTAGTTGATGCTGTAGCCGCCCCGCAGGACCAGCTTGTCCGACGCGCGCCACGCGATGCCGGTGCGAGGCGCGAACCCGGTGCGATACGGCCGGACGATCGTGTCGGGCAGCACGCCCGAGAACGGTCCGGTGCCGCCGGCGTCGACCGGTACGGCGGCCGCGAAGGTCGGCGGCACGTCGAGCGTCACGAGGTGGCCGTTCGCTTCGGCGAGCGGCGAGAAGTACTCGTACCGCAGCCCGGCGTTCACCGTCACCTTGTCGGTGACGCGCCAGTCGTCCTGCGCGAAGAGGTCGCCCGTCGTCTGGCGGAAGCTGACCGGCGTCCCCGGCTGCACCGACGCCTGCTGCGGCAGGCCGAGCAGGAAGTCGGCGAAGTCGTATCCGCTGTAGACGCCGGTGAACACGTAGGTGCCGCGGGCGTTCGGCGACGCGAGGCTGTCGGCGTGGATGCTGCGAAGGTCGCCGCCGAAGCGGAACGTGTGCCGGTTGCGCGTCTTCGTCACCGTGTCGCCGAGCGACAGCGTCCGATCGGTCCGCGTCGACGCGCTGACGTCCCGCAGCGGCTGCAGATCGCTGAACGACAGGTTCGGCGCTCCCCAGTCGGCGGGACTGGTGCTGATGCCCTGGAGCCCCGCGTTGCCGGCGATGTTCTGCGCGTTCGCAAACAGGTTCGTCGTTTCGGCGTGCTGCCAGTTGACGCCGAATCGCACGACGTTGAAGAGGCCCGCTTTGGTGAACGAGTAGCCGCCCGGCATGTCGAGCGCGTGCGTTTTCGATTCGCCGCCGAGCGTCGGCAGCGGGTTCGCGCTGACGTTGTCGGCGCGGCGGTAGTGGATCGCGAGGTTCAGGTTCGATGACCCGGCGCGCCCTCCGCCGCCGCGTCCGCCAAAGCCGCCGCGGCCGCCGCCCTGGCCCGCCGCCGGCCGCCCGCGCTGCGGAACATCGCCGAACGTGTGCACCAGTCGAACGTTGACGTCGTCCAGGCTGTTCGTGACCGTCGTCACGTTGTGAAAGTTCTGCGTCGTCCCGGTCTGGTTCGGCGCCGGAATCAGAGAGAGCAGCTGCAGCGCGGCCGGATCGATGCGCGAGGCGGGGATCTGGTTGTTGGCGAACGCCTGGCCGGTCAGCGGATCGACGATCGTGCGTCCGAGCCCGGCGAAGTCGCCGCTGCGTTCGCCAAGCGTCGGAACGGTGGAGTACGCGTCGTAAGGATTCGTCGAGTGGTTCGCCGTGTAGTTGAGGAAGAAGAAGGTCCGCGGGTTGTCGACGATCTTCGGAATCGTCAGCGGTCCGCCGACGGTGACGCCGAACCGCTGCTGCAAGTACTGCGGCTTGGTCGTCGGCTGGCCGTTGAGTGCGTACGGAGCGGTGTCGAGCGCCGATGTATCGATGCTGTCGAACAGCGCGCCCCGGATTTGATTGCCGCGCCCGCCGCGTCCGAGCGGTCCGCCGAAGCCGGGACCGCCGCGCCCGCCGAACCCGCCGCCGGCGCCCGGTCCACCGCGGCCGAATCCCGGCGGCGCTCCGTCGCCGCCGGCGCCGTCGCCGCCGGGAAACCCGAAGCGCTGCGCGAATTCGCCCGGTCCGTTCGGACCGAAGAACACGTCGTTCTGCTGCGCCGTCCCCGACGCCGTCACCGATTCCGCCGACGTCTCCGGCGAAAAACCGGGCGGCAGGACGAGCTGCGCCGACTCCGGAGCGCCGGCGCCGTTCTCGTCGCCGCGCGCGAGGCCGTTTTGATCCGCAAACAGCTCCAGGCTTTGGAACGGCTGCGCCGCGCGGCCGCCGCCCCGCCCCGCGCCCGCCGAGCCGCGCCCTCCGGCTCGCCCTCCGCCCGGCGACGATCCGCGTTCGGGCGGCGGCGCTTGTGCGGACTGCGCGGGCACCGCGGGGGACGGCGCGCGCGACGCGAGCGTCATCGCGAGATCGACCCGCGCGGAACACGACTGCGGATCGATGGTCACCTCGCGCGCCGCCGGCGCGAACGCCGTCAGCTCCGCCTTCAGCGTGTAGGTGCCGAAGGCCGGCACCTTCAGCACGTACGCGCCATCGGTGCCGGTCGAGCTCGTCTCGACGACGCGCTGATCGGGTCCGACGAGCGACACGACGACACCCGGAAGGGGAATGCGATTGGCGACGATGGCGCCGGCCACGGTGCAACCGGCTGGCGCCTGCGCGAGCGGCAGCGCGGGCGACAACAGCGCGGCGACGAGCGCCAGGCGCATCGCCGATCGAAGGGTCACCCTCGCAGGATAGCGAACCGCCCGGAATGGCGGTTGAGACAAGATCGTGACAGGCGGCGCGGCCGGCGCGATCCCTCCGGCGCGCCGGATTATGTCGTCGGATCGAACTTCAGCGCGACGCCGTTCATACAGTAGCGGTCGCCGGTCGGCCGCGGCCCGTCGGGGAAGACGTGCCCGAGATGCCCGCCGCAGCTCGCGCAGCGCACCTCGACGCGCCGCATGCCGTACGTGTTGTCCTCCACCGTCGTCACCGCGTCGGGCAGCGGCGCCCAGAAGCTCGGCCAGCCCGTGCCGCTGTCGAACTTGGTGTCCGAGGTGAAGAGCGCGGCGCCGCAGCCGGCGCACGAAAACGTGCCGGTCCGCTTCTCGTAGTTGAGCGGGCTCGATCCGGCGCGCTCCGTGCCGTGTTCACGCAGGACGTGAAACTGTTCGGCCGTCAAGGCGGCGCGCCATTCCGCTTCGGTCTTCATCGACCCAGTGTAGCGCGTGTGAAGACCGGCGAGTAGGCGCCGACGCGCTCGCGCGTCCACCAGGCGCGATCGCCGAAGCGATACCGATAGAGCTCCGCGCGGACGAAGCGCGGCGGGCGATCGGGAAACGGATTGCCGGCAAGCAGGCCGAGCACCTCGGGCGAGCCTTCGAGCAGGCGCCGGCAGAACGGCTGGAACCACGGCACCGCGTCGGCCGGCGTCAGCGCCGCGAACCACATCTGCCAGTCGAGCCGCGGCTGGTGCGGCGCGACCCACGGCGGGCGCCGCGTCACCTCTCCCGGCTTGTAGCGGAACTCGTACGGCGTCCATCGTTCGCCATCGTCGGATCCTTCGATCACGATCTCGTCGCGCGTCGTCGTCATCACGGCGAACAACCCGTAGCTGTTGACGCTGCGCAGCGGCGCGATCGCATCCGCCACCAGCGCGACGGGCGCCGGCGCGAACAGGATCCCGAGCGAACCGAGAAACAAGGCGGCCGATACCGGAACGGTGACGATGGCGTAGATCAGCGACGGCACCATCCGCCACGAACGTTTGGGTGAGGAGGCGACGCGACGGCGAAACACGCCGTCGTCCAGCAGAAACACGCAGAGCGCCGCCGAGAGCAGGTTGAAGAACGCGAAGTTACCCGTCAGCGCGATCAGCAGCTGGAGCCCGACGAGCGCGGCGAAGCCTGCCACGCGCACGCGCCGCGGCCCGAACATCGAGAAGGGCGCGCCCAGCTCGATGGCGAGCACGGCCAGCGTCGAGACCTTCTGGAACCAGAGCGGCAGATGGTCCGCGTACCATGCGGCGGGCGTCGGGATCGGCTGCGTCTCGTAGTGAAACGTCAGCGCCGTCAGGCTGCGCCAGGTCGGATCGCCGCTGGCCAGCTTGACCGCGCCGGACCCGACCATCAGTCGGAACAGCAGCCAGAGCAGCAGCGCGCGCGCGAGCGGCGGCGGATCGGCGGCGCGATCGAGGCGCTCGCGCCACACCGGCGGCGCGACGAACACGGCCAGCAGGCCTGTCTCGAGGAGCAGCGCGTCCCACTGGTACGAGAGGAACTCGCCGCCGGCGGCGGAGAGCAACAGGTAGTCGATCCACAGGACCAGCAGCACCGGAACCGGCGCCGCGCCGACGACCAGCAGCAGAGATGCCGCGGCGCCGCCGACGGTGAGGACGTGGAGCACGGGGCCGGTGGCCCACGGCGGTCCGGGGACGATGCCGTGCGGGCCGACGAGCGCGGCGATCTGAACGGCGAGCGACGCGAAGGCGACGAAGTACACGACACCGAGCAGCCGCAGGAACAACCAGGTGGCCGCGCCGTACGTGAACCGCATGGGCCATTTTGACGCAATGGGTGTCTAACGGTCCGCAAGGGAGGGTACGCCGTTGAGCCTGTGGCAGGACCTCCGGTTCGCGCTCCGGCTGATCGCGAAGAGCAAGAGCTTCACGGCCGTCGCGGCGTTGGCGCTGGCGTTGGGCATCGGCGTCAACACGACGGTGTTCACGCTGGTGAACGTCGTGCTGATGCGCGGCGTGCCGCTCGCCGATCCCGATCGCATCCTCTCGCTCGGCATGACCGACGCGCGGGGGCGGCAACTCGGCGTGTCGCGCCTCGACTTCGCGGACTGGCGCGACGGCGCGCGCTCCTTCTCGGACGTGGCGCTGCTGCAGCCGGCGTCGATGAACTTCAGCGAGCAGGGGCATCCCGCCGAGCAGTACAACGGCACCTACGGCACCGCCAACTTCTTCGCGCTGATCGGCCAGCGGCCGCAAATCGGGCGCGACTTCACCGCCGCCGACGATCTGCCGGGCGCCGAACCGGTGGCGATCATCAGCGACAGCCTGTGGAAGAGCCGGTACGCGGGCAGCCCGACGGTGCTCGGCCGGCCCGTCAAGGTCAACGACAAGATCTACAGCGTCGTCGGCGTGATGGGGCCGGAGATGAAGTTCCCCTTCAACAACGAGCTGTGGCTGCCGTTCGCGCAGCTGCCGGCGCCGGTGCTGCAGGCGAAGCGCGGCGTGCGGAACCTCCAGGGGATCGGGCGGCTCGCGCCCGGCGCGACGCTGCGGCAGGCGCAGGTGGAGATCGAGACGATCGCGGCGCGGCTCGCGCGCGATCATCCCGACACGAACAAGGACGTCCGCCCGTCGGTCGTGTCGTACAACGACCGCGTCGCGGGGCCGCAAATCAAGGTGATCTTCTACTCGCTGCTCGGCGCGGTCGGGTTCGTGCTGCTGATCGCGTGCGCGAACGTCGCCAACCTGCTGCTGGCGCGGTCGGCTCAGCGGACGCCGGAAATCGCCGTTCGCGTGTCGCTCGGCGCGAGCCGCTGGCGCATCGTCCGGCAGCTGCTGATCGAGAGCCTGCTGCTGTCGGCGATCAGCGGCATCCTCGGCCTCGGGCTCGGCCTCGTCGGCGTGCGGCTGATCGACTCTATTCTCAGCGATCCGTCGCTCGGCAAGCCGTACTGGATGAAGTTCACCATCGACCCGATCGTGATCGGGTTCTTCGCCGCCATCTGCGTGGCGACGGCGATTCTCTTCGGCCTCGCGCCGGCACTGCACGTCTCGAAGACCGACGTCAGCGAAGTGATCAAGGAAGGCGGCGGGCGCTCGGGCAGCGGCGGACGGCGCGCGCAGCGGTGGACCGGCGCGCTGATCGTCACCGAGGTGACGCTGACGCTGGTGCTGCTGGCCGGCGCCGCGTTCATGATGCGCAGCTTCCTCGCGCTCTACACGATGGACGTGGGCGCCGACACGTCGCGCGTGCTGACGATGCGGTTCAACCTGCCGCTGACGAAGTACCCGACGCCGCAGCCCCGCGCCGCCCTCTATCAGCAGATGGAGGAGCGGCTGCGGAACGTCGGCGCCCTCCGCGCGAGCGGCCTCACCAGCAACCCGCCGATGAACGGCGGCTACGTGCGGCAGCTCCAGGTGGAAGGACGCCCGATCGATCCCGACGGCAAGCTTCCGGAAGTGACCACGGTCGGCGTCAGCAGCGGCTATTTCGACACGCTCGGCGTGAAGCTGCTGCGCGGCCGCGGTTTCACCGAGATCGACGGGACGGCGGGGCACGAGGCGGCGCTCGTCAACCAGCAGTTCGTCGCGATGCATTTCAACGGCGAAGATCCGATCGGCCGCCGCATCACGCTGGTCGACAACCAGCCGAGCGCGCAGCCCTCTCCGCCCTCGGTCGCGACGATCGTCGGCATCGTGCCGGTGATTCGACAGCGGAACTTCCAGGACGCGCAGCCGGATCCGGTCGTGTACCTGCCGTATCGCGCGGACCCGCAGCGCTTCATGACGCTGCTCGTCCGGACGTCAGGCGATCCCGGCGCCGCCACCGCGCTCGTCCGCGAACAGGTCGCGGCGATCGAACCCGACCTGCCGCTGTTTTCGATCATGACGCTCGACCAGATGCTCGCGCAGCAGCGCTGGCCGTTTCGGGTCTTCGGATCCATGTTCGCCATCTTCGCGGCGATCGCGCTGGTGCTCTCGGCGGTCGGGCTCTATGCGGTGACGGCGTATTCGGTGACGCAGCGCACGGCCGAAATCGGCGTCCGGATGGCGCTCGGCGCGCAGCGCGAACACGTGCTGTGGCTCGTGCTGCGCCGATCGCTGATCCAGCTCGCGATCGCCGTGCCGATCGGAATCGCCGGAGCGGTCGGCGTCGGCCGCCTGCTGAAGTCGGTGGTCGTCCAGACGGGCGCCGGCGACCCGACGCTGATCGTGTCGATTGCCGCGCTCATGGTACTCGTGTCGATCGCCGCGTGCCTGGTGCCGGCGCGACGCGCGATGACGCTCGACCCGGTCCGCGCGCTGCACTACGAGTGAGGGATAATCCCCCCTCATGCGGGCCGTCCAGCTTCTCCTCGCCGCTTCGGTTCTCGGGCAGGTGCCGGCCGCGCAGCTCGCAACGCCGCCGGCGAACGCCCGCCACTTCGTCATTCAATCCACCGGCGGCCAGCACGGCGATTCGTGGAGCTGGACGCTCGCCGACGGCACGCGCATGGGCCGCGAGAGCATGAACCTGCGCGGCCAGGTGTTCGAGCTCGATTCGTCGGGCCGCATCGGCCGCGACGGCATGCCGGAGGCGCTCGCCGTTCGCGGGTCGACGCCGCAGGGCGATGCCGGCGAGACGTTCGCGATCGCATCGGGCACGGCGCGGTGGACGAGTCCGGTCGACGCCGGATCGTCGGGCTATGCCGCGCCCCGGTTCTATCTCGCGCAGGGCGGCCCGATCGACGCGACCGCGTGGCTGCTCGAAACGCTGCTCGCCCGGCCGGACAAAACGCTGAACCTGCTCCCGAGCGGCACGGCGCGCGCCGAGAAGCTGACGACGCTCGACGTCGGCACGGCCGGCGCCGGCAGGCAGACGATCACGCTCTGGTCCGTCACGGGGATCAGCAACTCGCCGCTGCCGATGTGGTCGGACGCCGACGGCAAGTTCTTCGCGGTCTCGTTCGGCCTCGCGTGGCTGCCGGCCGCGTACGCCGGCGAGCAGGCCGCGATCGAGTCGGCGCAGGCCGCGGCGATGTCGGCGCAGGCGCCCGCGCTTGCGGCCAGGCTCGCGAAGCAGCCGGCAGGAGCCGTCGCGTTCGTCGGCGTCCGGCTCTTCGACGCCGACGCCGTGATGTTTCGGCCGAATCAGACGGTGATCGTCAGCGCGGGGACGATCGCCGCGGTCGGCAGCTCGAACTCGGTCCGCGTGCCCGCCGGCGCCGAGGTCATCGACGGCCGCGGGAAGACGCTCGTCCCGGGCTTGTGGGACTGCCACATGCACGTCGCCGATGACTTCACCGGCCTCCAGGAACTGTCGATGGGCGTCACGTCGGTGCGCGATCCGGGCAACGACGATCGCCGGACGATCGATCGCCGCCGTCGGGCTGCGACGGGCGCGCTGCTCTTCCCGCACGTGTATCCCTCGTCGCTGATCGACGGCAAGGGGCCCTACACCGCCCAGGTCGCGAACGTCGCGACCAGCGAAGCCGAGGCGATCGCGCTCGTCGATCGCGCGAAATCGAACGGGTTCACCGGCGTGAAGTTCTACGGGACGTTCGACGGCGCGTGGCTGCCGAAGAGCATCGCCGAGGCGCACAGGCTCGGCTTGCACGTCCACGGCCACATTCCCGCCGGCCTGCGTCCGCTCGACGCCCTCGCCGCCGGGTACGACGAGATTACGCACATCAACTGGGTGATCATGCAGGCGATGCCCGACAGCGTCGTCTCGGTGTCGAACGGCATGATGCGCTTCGAGGGGCCGGGCCGCTACGCGAAGGACGTCAACCTCGAGGGACAAGCGATCCGCGAAATCGTCGGCACGATGGCGCGGAAGCGCATCTACAGCGACCCGACGATGGTCGCGTTCGAAAGCCTGTACGTTCCCGAGAACGGCGACCTGTCGCCGTCGTACGCGCCGTTCGTCGGCACGCTGCCGCCGGCGACCGAGCGCGGCTTTCGCGTCGGCGGTTTCGCGGTACCGAAAGATCTGACGCGCGCCGACTACCGCGCCAGCTGGGCGAAGATGGTCGACCTGCTGGGACGCATGCATCGAGCGGGCATCCCGATCGTCGCGGGGACCGACGGATCGGGCATCGAGCTCGTGCACGAGCTCGAGATCTACCAGCAGGCCGGATTGACGCCGGCCGAAGCGCTCGCCGCGGCCACCATCGTGCCTGCTCGACTCGTGGGACAGGATCGCCGGACCGGATCGATCGAGCCCGGCAAGGCCGCGGATCTCGCGCTGGTGGAGGGCGACCCGTCCACGCGGATCGCCGACCTGCGGCAGACCCGCGTGGTGATGCTCGACGGAAAGCTGCTCGACGCCGATGCGCTGCGCAGCGCGGCGGGGTTCTCGGGCCGGCCGCATTAGGCCGCGCGATGCGCACGCCCCGATCTCTCGCGGTGACCGACGGGTTCGCGTCGTTCGTCCTCGACCAGCTCCACGAGCTCGGCGACGTCGTACCGCGGCCGATGTTCGGCGGCATCGGGCTCTACTCCGACGGCGTGTTCTTCGCGATCCTCGCGCGCGACAGGCTCTACCTGAAGGCGCCGTCCGGGGCGGCGCCGTTCAAGCCGTTCGCCGGCCGCCCGGCATCGAGGACGTACTTCGAGGTGCCGCTCGCGGTGCTCGAGAGTCCGCCGGACCTCGCCGACGCGGCGCGACGGGCGATCGCGTTCGCGCGCGTCAGCGGCCGACGATCGGGTTGACGTATCCGCCCGGCAGCACGTGGTCGCCGTCCACGCGCACGACGAGGTAATTCATGTCGGACTCGACGGCGCTGAACCAGTGGGCGACGCCGGGTGGAATCACAATCACGTCGCCCGGCGACACCGTCCGGCTCTGTCCGCCTCGAATGGATGCGCCGTTCGTGCTCGGCCCCACCAGGATCTTCACCGTCGTCCCCTCTGCTGGCGACGGCGTCGGATCGACCATCGTCCCGCCGGTGACGAACGTGCCGGTGCCCTCGATGATGTAGTACACCTCGGTCACCTGCGCATGCTCGATCGCCGTCTGCTTCGCCTTCGCCGCGCGATGCAGCACGCCGACGGCGACGTTGTACTTGCCCATGTCGACCACGCGGATCTGCTGATCCATGACGCCGGCGGCCGGCGCCTGCTTCAGCGTCGCACGCAGGTCGGCCGCGGTGACGTCCACGGCGGCACGCGGCGGCCGATCCGACTGCGCCGCCTGCGGCACCTGCGCCGCGAGGGCGACCGCCGCGAACATCCCCATTGCGATCCGGATTCTCATAGCCTTTTGTCTCCTTGGCTCACGGAAGTGACGGGCCAGCTCGCGTGCGTGCCGCACGCGACGTCGGCGGCGACGACCGGATCCGCGAGCCCGTTAACGACGTCTGCGCCACGGCGCACCGGATCTTCCGACCCGAGGTACCCGCGTGTCAGCCCCTCGATCTCGTCGGCGGCCGCGACAAGGCGCGGGTCGACGATGACGGCGTTGGCGGCGACGGACAGCGCGAGGAGGGCGGTGGACGGTCGGCGCGTCATGCGCGGACATCTTACAGGGAGCGCCGCATCCGCTCGCGGAGCGCGAGCGCGTCGCCCGCGGCCGCGCCCGAGCCCGTGTTGTCGAAGACGACCCAGGCCGGAGTGGTCGACGCCGGGTGCTCGGCGCCTGCCGCGATGGCGGCGGCGAGCGCGTCGAGCGCCGTGTCGGAGTACGGCGAGAAATACGGACGCGGCGACCCGTGCCACCGGTAGTAGCGCAGGCCTGTCCAGCCGCCTGGACGCTCCAGTCCGGGCGCACGCGGCGGGTCGGCGGCGACCCTCGCGATGCGGAGCGCCGCGAGCAACCGGTCGGCGGCCGTTGTCGTCCATGTCGCGTGGCGCGGTTCGCAGACGATCGGGCCCTCGTGGAGCTGGCGCGCGAGGTCGAAGAAGCGGCCGGCGCGGCGGACGTCGAACGCGTGGGAGGGCGGCAGCTGCACGAGCAGCGGACCGAGCTTCGGACCGAGAGGCGAGATCTCGTCGAGGAAACGCGCGAACGGATCGCGCGTCCGCAGCAGCGCGCGCTCGTGCGTGATCAGCTTCGGCACCTTGACGGCGAAGCGGAAGCGGCCGGGGACGGCGGCGGCCCAGCGCTCGTAGATCGCGCGCGCATGCGACCGGTAGAACGACGTGTTGATCTCGGCGGCATCGAGCCGGCTGGCGTAGCGCTGGAGCTGCGAGCCGCCGGCGGCGAACCGCTCGCGGTGCGCGCGCGGGATGTTCCAGCCGGCGGTGCCGATGTGGATGCGCGGCTCTTCGGCACCCGGTGTCACGGCGCCGGCGGGTCGTACGTCGCGCGCCAGATCGGCAGCAACGCGCGCAACGTCTCGTCGACGGCGCGCGCCAGTTTCGCGCGATCGCGCAGGATGGCAGCATCGTCGATGCGATCGAGGAACAGCCATCGCCCGACGAAGATCCAGCCGATGTCCGCAGGATGGCGGCACGACAGCAGCCAGTCGACGGCTTTCACCGGGTCGAGATCGAGCGCGGGCGGCGCCGCGCCGTGCTGCAGAAAGCCGCCGGCGCCGGCCATCCACCGCGCGAGCTCGGTGCGCCACGCCGTCGCGAGGGTGTGCTGGAAGCGTGCGAAGCACTCGAGGATCTGCGACTGACCCCGCTCGCGATCGGGATCGCGGCCAGCCGTCGACGTGTTGAAGCCCACGCCGATCCGCATGCACGCCGCCATGCTGGGCGGCGCGAACCAGCCGAGATTGAATTGCGGTTCCCACCGGCCGCCGTGGTGGAACACGTAGATGTGTCCGGGGCCGCCGGCGTGTACGCCGCCGGCATGAAAGAGCCTGGACGACGCGGCCGCGCCGCGACGGCGCCGGGCCTGGAGGATCGTCTCGGCCACGGAGGTGCCGTTGATCGCGTCGAGCAACGGCTCGACGCGCGCGGACACGGCCGCGGCGGTCTCGGCGTCGCCGAAGGATTCGATCTGGGCGAACTCGCGAACGGTGAAGCCGCTGGTCGCCCGCTCGGCGGCGGTCGGCGTGAGCGCGCGCCGCCTGCGGCATTCGGCGAGGAGGTTCGCGGCGATCGTGCTGGACGGGTTGATCGCCAGGGCGCCGCGCAGCGCGTCGGCGGCGGCGTCGAACTGGCGCTGTTCGAGGCGGCAGCGGCCGAGGCGCGTCCACGCCGCGGCGTGTTGGGGCGCGGCGGCGATGATGGCTTCGTTGACGCGGACCGCTTCGTCGCCGAAGTCGGCGGCTTTCATCAGGGCGAGGGCGCGCTGTTCGAGGTCGGCAACGGACATGGAGTGGCCGGAACGAAAAAAGGCCCGACCGCGCACGCGCGATCGGGCCTCACGATTACTGCCGGCAGCGACCTACTCTCCCACACAGTTTCCCGTGCAGTACCATCGGCGGTATCAGGCTTAACTTCCGTGTTCGGAATGGGAACGGGTGTGACCCTGATCCTATGACCACCGGCATACTTGGCGCCTGGGGT
>DASRGT010000014.1:0-65108 GCA_035650895.1 Vicinamibacterales bacterium | reverse complement strand
CGGCGTCACCTTGCTGACGATGCGCTCGCCGCCCTGGCCGATGAGGAGCGAGTCGCGCAGGAACGGATTCTGCGCGAGGACCAGCGGATCGGTGTAGGCCTCGTTGATCTCCGTCACCTGCACGCGCTGGTAGCTGTAGTTCCAGAACATGCGCGTCCACGCGCTCAGCGGGAACCCGAGCGTCAGCACGGTGCCGGTCGACTTCTGCGTGAACTGGCTGATGTAGCGGACGTCGGTCTTGAAGATCTGCGCGCCGCCCGTGATGTTGCGGTCGAACAGGAACGGCTCGGTGAACGACACCGAGTAGTTCTGCGCGCGCGACCCGCTCTGCAGCGACAGCAGCAGGCTCTCGCCGCGGCCGAGGAAGTTCGACGTCTGGAACGACAGCTGCCCGAACACGCCTTCGAACTCGGACACGCCGGCCCCGAAGGTGAGCGAGTTGCGGTTCTGCTCCTCGAGCTTCAGCTTGACGTCGACCTTGTTGGTTTCGTTCGGCGTCTTCTGGACGTCGACTTCGCCCGGCTTGCCTTCGAGCGGCTTGAAATATCCGAGCTGGTTGAGCCGCTTGACGCTGTACTTCAGCGCCTCGGTGTTGAACGGCGCGCCCTCGACGAGGCGCCCCGCGAACAACTCGCGCCGGATCACGTTGTCGTGCGTCGTCGTGTTGCCGACGAAGGTGAGGCGGTTGATGAAGAACTGCTGCCCTTCCTGGAGCCGCATCGTGACGTGCACCGTCGGCTCGCCGTCGGTCTTCGCCGCCTGCGTGTCGGCGTCGGGCGCCTTCAGCGCCGACGGCGCTTCGGGCTCGTTCGGGATCGGATCGTCGCTGAACTTGTAGTCGGGGAACCCGGTGAACTCGTAGTAGCCGCCGGTGCCGTAGGTTTCGCGCGCCTTGTCGAGGCCCTTGCGGACGTTCTTCTCCGAGTAGAAGTCGCCCGGCTTCGTCTTGAACAGCGGCTTGAGGTACTCCGTCTTGACGACGGTGTTGCCGGCGATGTCGAACTCGCTGACCTTGTAGCGCTTTCCCTCGTTGACCGGGATCTTCAGCTCGATGTAGCGCGACGCCTTGTCGTTCGAGTCCTCGATCACCTTCAGCTCGGGCACGCCGACGTTCGCCTTGATGTAGCCGCGGTCGCGGTAGAAGGACATGATCTTCTCCGCGTCCTCGTCGAACTTCGTCTCCTGGTAGGTGCCGCCGTCGCCGAGCGCGCCCGCAATCCACGTCCACAGGTGCGCGTAGTCGGTGAACCCGGGCCGTTCCTTGTTGTCCTTGAGCTGCGCCTTCAGCTTGGCGTCGCTGACCGCCTTGTTGCCGACGAAGTCGATCCGCCGGATCTTCACCTTCGGCCCCTCGTCCATGCGGAACGTGAGGTGCACGAGCTTGGGACCGCCGCCGGGAATCTCCTTGATCTCCGGCGTCACCTCGGCGAACTGGAACCCCTTGTCCTTCATCATGTCGCGGACGACGCCGGCGACCTTGCGGACGAGGCCCTGATCGATGAACGTGTCGAGGCGGATCTGCGCATCGGCGTCCTTCAGCTTCTCGTCGATCTTCGCCGTCTCGACCGCTTTCGATCCGACGTAGTCGACGATCTTGACGCGCTGCCGCTCCTCGAGGTTGTAGGTGACCACCTTGCCGACCGTGCCGTTCGGAAACTTGTAGTCGCTGACGTCGATCCACAGATTGTCGAGGAACTTCGTGTTCCACAGCCGGTGGAAGTCGTCCTCGATCATCTTCTCGGACGCATCGTCGTACGGAATCCAGACGCCTTCGGAGGGGCGGCTCTGTTTCAGCTGGATGTAATAGAGGTAGGTCTGCGGCTCGACCACCGACTGGTTGCCCTGGGCCTCGAAGCACGGGGCGATGAAGAGGACGACGGGCGGCGACCCGGCCGGCGGCTGCGCCGCGGGCCGGGCCTGGACGCCACATACGGTGACGGTCGGCAACGACGCCTGCGCCGGCGTTTGAGCGGCGGCTGCCGCCGCCATCCCCCACGCCAGCGCGGCGGAGGCGAATACCTGGTGGTTCATCAAAATTCTTATGTTACAGGATTTTAGACGCGGACACGGCCGCTTCGGCCTTGCTTATGCACGGCGGGGAAGGACCACCGTAAAAGTGGATCCGCGTCCCGTGCCTTCGCTGGCCGCCGCGAGCCGCCCGCCGTGCGCCTCGACAATGCCCGCCGAAATCGCGAGGCCGAGGCCGAGGCCGCGGTGCCCGCGCTGCTGCGGGTCGGACGATTGGCGGAACCTCTCGAAGATGTGCGGCAGCAGCTCGGCGTCGATGCCGACGCCGGTGTCGGCGACCGACAACTGGACCTCGCGGCCGGACGCGGAGAGCGAGACGCGGATGAGGCCGCCGGGTGGCGTGAACTGAACCGCGTTGCCGACCAGGTTGGTCACGACCTGCTGCAGCCGATTGGCGTCGCCCGACACTGGAGCGCTGTGGATGTCGGCGCGCAGCTCCACGCGGCCGGCCGCGGCCCGCGACGTCATCGCGTCGACCGCGCCGCGGACGACGTCGGCCAGGTCGACGTCGGCGAGCTGCAGTTCGAGCTTGCCTTTTTCGATCCTCGCGACGTCGAGGAGCTCGTCGACGAGCTGCCACTGGTGTCGCGCGCTGCGCTCCAGCGCGTCGATGGCGCGTTCGCGCACATCGTCGGGCAGGCGCACGTCGCGGAGTTGCGCGATGCGTCCGAGCATGACGTTCAGGGGCGTGCGGAGCTCGTGCGACAGGACGGCGAGAAATTCGTCCTTGAGGCGATTCGCGGCGGCGAGCTCGGCTTCGAGCTGACGCACGCGATCGAGCGCGCGCATCGTGGCGAGGAGCACCTCGCTGCTGACCGGCTCGGTGAGGTACGCGTCGGCGCCGTTCTCGAGGCCGGTCGCACGCTCCGCGTCGGAGATGGCCGTGGCGGACACCTGCAGGACGGCAATCGGGACGGTTCGCGGCTCGGCCTTGAGGCGGCGGCACACTTCGAGGCCGCTGATGTCGGGCAGGTGCACGTCGAGCAGCACGAGGTCGGGATCCCGATCGGCGGCGACGCGCAGCGCGTCGTGGCCGTTGGTGGCCTCGCACACCTCGTAATTCGCGCGACGGAGAATCTGCGCCTTCGCAAACCGGTTGGGATCCTGATCGTCGACGACCAGCACGAGACGCCGCGCTCGCGAAGCGGCGCTCATGCGATCTTCTCGCCGACGGCGCGGGCAATCGCATGGCGCAGCGAGTCGCGCGTCAGCGACGATTTGGACAGCACGCCGTCGGCGGCCGACAGGCGTCGGCGATCGCCGTCGGTGAGCCGCTGCGACGTGATGATCACGACGGGCACCCGCGAGGTGGCGGGATCGCGCTGCAGCCGATCCAGCACGTCGAAACCGGTCATGTCGGTCAAATGCAGGTCGAGCAGAATGACGTCCGGCGCCTGGTCCCCCGCGCGCGTCAGGCCGTCGACGCCGGTGGCCGCTTCGATCACCTCGTGGTCGCGGTCGTTCAGCATCTGCCGGATGATGAACCGCGTCGCCTCCTCGTCCTCGATCGTCAGCACGCGAACCGAGCGGCGCTTCGTGACCTGATCCAGCGTCTTCAGCAGCCATCGCCGGTCGATCGGCTTGACGCCGTACGCGTGCGCGCCGAGCGCGAGCCCCTTGCGGCGATCGTCCACCGAGGTCACGACGACGACGGGAAGATGGGCCGTGGCGGGCCTGCGCGTCAGCTGCGCCAGGTAATCCCACGCTTCGTCGCCGTGCAGGCGGATGTCGAGGATGATCGCCGCCGGCGCGACGCTGGCGAGGATGCGATCGGCGCCGGCGGTCGAACGGGCGCGCACGAGCTGGTACTCGGACTGCTCGAGCGCCCGCTCGTACAGCAGCACGTCCTCGTCGGAATCCTCGATCACGAGCACGGCCGAACGGCCGTCGCGGAGCGGCTCGACGTCGATCTCGTCGGTGTCGACCGGCGGACGGTAGATGAGCGGCACGGTCAGCGCGAAGGTGGATCCGACGCCGAGCTCGCTCTGCACGCTGATGCTGCCGCCGAGCAGCTCCGCGAGGCGCTTGGACAGGGGCAGGCCGAGCCCGGTGCCCTTCACGCGGCGCTGCAGCGGGTTCTCGATCTGGACGAACTCGTCGAAGATGCGTGCGAGATCGCGCTCCGGAATCCCGATGCCGGTGTCGGCGACCCGGAACTCGACGCGGCTGCGATCGGCCGTCAGCTGCGCGCTGACGCGGACGTGGCCGCGCTCGGTGTACTTCAGCGCGTTCGAGATGAAGTTCCGCAGCACCTGCGAGACCTTGCTCTCGTCGGTGTGCAGCGGCGGCACGCCGTCGGGATCGTCGAACACCAGCGCGAGCGACTGGTTGACCAGCAGCGGGCGCAGCATGCCGCGCAGCGCGCCGAACAGCCCGGCGACCTCGAACGGCGCCGGGTGCACGTCGATCTTCCCCGCCTCGACCTTCGCGAGATCGAGCAGGTCGTTGACGATGTCGGAGAGCTGCTGCGCCGACTGGCGGATGTAGTACACCTCGTCCTTCGTGTCGGCCGGCGTGCCGAGCCGCTCGTTCAACAGCGTCGTCAGCGCGATGATCGAGTTCACCGGCGTGCGGAACTCGTGGGTCATGTTGGAGAGGAAGCGCGTCTTGATCTCGTCGGCGCGCCGGAGGTGATCGGCGCGCTCGTCGAGCTCCGCGTACAGCGCGACGACGCCGCGGTTGGTGTCCTCCAGTTCGCGATTCAGTCGGACGAGCTCCTGCTGGCGCTGGTTGAGATCCTCGAGCGTGCGCAGCAGCTCCTGGTTCTGCTGACGCACTTCGTCGATCGGACGCGTCGGCGCTCCGGCGGCGAGCCGCTCGGCGAGCCGCGCGAAATCCGACGGGCCGAGGAGCGGCGACCGGCGCGGCAGCATCTTCTTCAGCGTGACCGTCGTCCCGCGGGTGGTCGAGTCGATGTCGAAGTGATCCATCAGCCGCCGCGCGCCGACGATCCCGATGCCCATGCCCGTGGCCGATTCGTACCGGCCGGAGAGCACCTCCTTCAAGCGGCCAATGCCCTTCCCCTTGTCGCTGATCTTCGCGATGAGCAGCTGCGGGGGGGTGGCGCCTTCGATCGAGAATTCGACGCGCCCGCCGCCGGCGTAGACGAACGCGTTGCGCGCGATCTCCGAGACGGCGGTCGCGATGCGCGTCTGGCCGGTGACGTCGAATCCGAGGAGCGATGCGATCTGCCGCGCGCGCTGGCGCGCGCTGACGACGTCGTCTTCGTACGTGATCGCGACGCTCAGCAGCGCCGCGCTCATGCCCCCTCCCGGCACACCAGCACCGTCACGTCGTCGCGCCCCCGGCTGAAGTCGCGGTACAGCACGCCCGCCACGATCGCGGGGTGCCGGCGCGCCAGGCCCGGATACGCGTCGAGCGACCAGTGGCTCGTCAGCCCGTCGGAGTGGACGACGACGAGGTTGTCGCCGTCCCAGGGATACTGGAACTCGCGGAACACGCGCGCCTGATGGCCGAGCGTGCCGTTGTGCGAGACCGCCTGCCGCGGCCGGCCGCTCGGCGGCACGATCGACGCCGCGATGTTGCCGACGCCGCCAAAACGCAGCACCCGTGCGTCGGGATCGATTTCGACGATCGCCGCGGCCGCGCCGCGCGTGTGCTTCAGGCCGTCGTGAATGCCGGCGAGCGCGTCCGGGATCCCCGGAAACCGGTCGGACGTCCACGTGTCGACGGCGGCGCGCGCCGCTTCCGCCGCAAACACGCCGTGACCGAGGCCGTCGACCACGAGCGCGTTGACGAGCCGGCCGTGGCGGCGCACGGCCCACGAATCGCCGCACGGCTCCTCGCACGCGACCGCCACCGATACGGCGCCGACGACGAACGGCGTCGCGGCCGCGGCACGGCGGCCGGCATGGACCCGCGAGAGCACGATCGTTCCACGCGGGCCCGTCGCGATGTCGAACTCCTCGGAGAGGCGCCGGACGGCGCCGAGCCCGGTGCCCGCGGAGCCGCCCGTCGAGTGGCCGTCGCGCATCGCGAGGCCGACGTCGGGCAAACCCGGACCGCGATCGATCGAGAGAACTTCGACGCCCTTCGCGTCGCCGTCTCCGATCGTGCGCAGCAGGAGCTCGCCGTCGGTCGCGTACTTCGTCAGGTTCGTGGCGAGCTCGGACGCGACGATCGACGCGCGATAGGCATCGGTCTCGTCGAGCCCGGCCGACTGCGCGAGCTCGCGCGCCACGCTCCGCGCTTCGGACGGCTGGCTCGATTCGTGGACGCGAACCTGACGATGGGCTGCGGTGCTCATGACTTCCATCGCGTGATCACCACGCGGGTTCCCTGGCCGGGCGTCGACGTGATCGAGAATTCGTTCGACAGGCGCTTGGCGCCCGACAGACCCAGGCCCAACCCGCCGGCCGTGGTGTACCCGTCCTTCATCGCCAGCGCGATGTCAGCAATGCCCGGTCCATGATCCTCGAAGGTGAGGCGGAGCCCGCGGCGGACGCCGTCGTTGACGACCTCGATGAGCGCGGCGCCGCCGCCGCCGTGCTGAATCGTGTTCCGCGCGAGCTCGCTCGCGGCCGTCACGATTTTCGTCTGATCCACCAGGCTGAACCCCAGCTCCACCGCGCGGTGCCGCACGCTCTGCCGGACGATGACGATGTGCTCGTCGGCCGTGAGCGGCAGCTGGTCAGTCGACAGCAATACCATCGGCGCCGTCACCCGCCGCCGCGGCGCCCATCGACGTCGCCAGCAGTTCCATTCCCTTTTCCACGTTCAGCGCCGTGCGGACGCCGGGCAGCGACATCCCGAGTTCGACGAGCGTGATCGCGACGGCCGGCCGCATGCCGACGACCACCGTCTGCGCGTCGAGCACGCGCGACATCGCGGCGATGTTGCCGAGCATGCGCCCGATGAACGAATCCACCATCTCGAGCGACGAGATGTCGATCAGCACGCCGCGCGCCGCGGTCTCGGCGATCCGCGTCGTCAGATCGTCCTGCAGCTGCATCGCCAGACGGTCGTGCATGTCGACCTGGATGGAGACGAGCAGGCAGTCGCCCATCTTGAGGATCGGAATGCGTTCCATGTGCGTCGACCCTACGCCGGCGACTTGGTGACGCTGAGGCCGGCGCGCCGCAGCGCGATCGCGAAGGCGTCGGCGAGCGTCGCCTTCGTCGTGACCGTGTTCAGATCGACGCCGAGGTGCACGATCGTCTGGGCGATCTGCGGCCGGATGCCGCTGATGATGCAGTCGGCGCCCATCAGCCGCGCCGCGGCGACGGTCTTGAGCAGGTGCTGCGCGACCAGCGTGTCCACGGTGGGCACGCCGGTGATGTCGAGAATGGCGATGGAGGCGCCGCTGTCGACGATCCGCTGGAGCAGGCTCTCCATCACGACCTGCGTCCGCGCGCTGTCGAGCGTGCCGATGAGCGGCAGCGCCAGGATGCCGTTCCACAGCGTGACGACCGGCGTCGACAGCTCGAGCATTTCCTGCTGCTGCCGCCTGATGACCGAGTCGCGGCTCTTCTGGTGCACCTCCGTCGTGAACAGCCCCAGCTGATCGAGGAGCGCCGTCATCGTCCACACCTCGCGCGCCAGGGCCTCGCGATCGGCGATGCGGCGCTGGAGCACGGCGAACAGCGGCTGCTTGAGCGAAAAGACGAACGTCGCCGTTTCGCTCGGGGAGAAGCCGTGGCGCGCACGGGATTCCGTCACGTGCGCGAGGACGTCGCGCACGGGCTGCCAGACGCGCGAACCGGCATCGAAGCGATCGGATTCGGCGGCCGCGTTGCGCAGCGCGGCGAGCAGGTCGGCGCACTGCTGCTTCAGCTCGGGCTCGCCGATGAGGTCGCGACGCGAGGCAGCGCCGCCGATCTGCAGCGACAACCAGTCGGCGAGGATCGCGGCTTCGTCCGAGCGAATCACGTCGGCGAGTTGTGTGGATCGCGTGTCGGCCATGTGGTCTCCAGGAAGGGACGAATCGTAGCATCGCGCATCGTGCGAGTCGAGACGCGGTGTATACTCTCGGCGAACTTCCGCCGGTTGCGTACAGCTCAGCGTGAAAACATGACAGACACAAAACGCAGAGGCCGCGGCCGTCCGCCGGCCGGAGCCGATGGAGATCGTGTCGTCGATTACCCGCAGCTCGCGCTCCGCATTCCGCCGGCGACGTTTCAGAAGCTGCAGGCGATCGCGATGATCGAACACCAGCCGCAGTGGCGGACGCTCTCGCACGTGCTCGACAGCTACATCGCGCAGCTGCCGGAGGATCAGCGGCAGCTGATCGACGGGCTGGTGAAGCGCGCAGGGCCGCTGCTGAGCCAGTCGCCGCGATCGCGCCGGCGTTCCGCGGCGCCGCGCGCGGTGACGCTGCTCAACGTCGACGATCACGAGCCGATGCTCTTTGCGCGGTCGGCAATTTTCCGCGCCGAGGGCTACAACGTCATCGAGGCGCAGAACGGACGCACGGCGCTCGATCTCGCGCGCCGGCATCGGCCACACGTGATCCTGCTCGACGTCCACCTGCCCGACATCAACGGCGTCGAGATTTGCCGCCAGATCAAGGCAGACCCGCAGACCAGCAGCATCAAGGTCGTCCAGCTGTCGGCGACGACGAAGTCGCCGCGCGATCAGCTGTACGGGCTGGAAACGGGCGGCGCGGACATCTTCCTGACCGAGCCGCTGACGCGCGGGACGTTGCTGTCGGTGGTGAAACGGCTGGTGAACGGGACTGCGGCGTGAGGTTCGACATCTGAAGCGCCGCCCGAAATCACGGTGCGGACGGCGCTTCAGGCGTCGGGCTTATGCGAGCTTGCGGCCGGCCTCCAGCTCGCCGGCCGGCCGATAGGAGAGCTGACCGGCGTCGAGGTACACCTCGATGTCGCCGCCGCGGAGGTGGCCGCGGATCAATTCCTCCGACAGCGGATCCTCGACGTACTTCTGAATCGCGCGGCGCAGCGGACGGGCGCCGTACGACCGGTCCTTGCACGTCACCTCGATAATCCAGTCGATCACTTCGGGCGTCAGCGCGATCTTCAGCTTGCGGTCGGTGAGGTTGTCGTTCAGCTGATGGATCAGCAGGCCCATGATCCGCCGCAGGTCGTCGTCGCTCAGCGCCTCGAAGACGATGATCTCGTCGATGCGGTTGATGAACTCGGGGTTGAAGGTGCGCTTCACCTCGCCGAGCACCATGTCCTGCACGCTCTTCTCGATGACGCCGGTGTCGGCGGCCTGGAAGCCCATCGAGCTCTTCTTCTGGATGAAGCGAGCGCCGATGTTCGACGTCATGATGATGATCGTGTTCTTGAAGTTGACGCGGTTCCCCAGGCCGTCGGTCAGATGGCCGTCCTCGAACACCTGCAGCAGGATGTTGAAGATGTCGGGGTGCGCCTTCTCGATCTCGTCCAGCAGCACGACCGAATAGGGATTGCGCTTCACCTTCTCGGTGAGCTGGCCGCCTTCTTCGTGCCCGACGTACCCGGGCGGCGATCCGATCAGCTTGCTGACCGAGTGCTTCTCCATGTACTCCGACATGTCGAAGCGGATCAGCGCGTGATCGCTGCCGAAGAGGAAGTTGGCGAGCGCGCGGGCGAGCTCGGTCTTGCCGACGCCGGTCGGCCCGAGGAAGACGAAGCTGCCCACCGGGCGGTTCGGGTTCTTGAGCCCGGCGCGCGAGCGGCGGATCGCGCGCGAGATCGCGGAGATCGCCTTCTCCTGGCTGATGACCCGCTTGTGCAGCTCGGTCTCCATGCGCAGGAGCTTGTCGCCCTCGTCCTGGTTGATCGACGCGATCGGCACGCCGGTCCATTTCGACACGACCTCGTCGATCTCGGCCTTGCCCACGATCACCTTGCGGGCGCTCGACTTGACGTCGAACTTCTCGCGCACGAACTGCAGGTTCTCGCGCGCCGCCATCTCCTGCTCGCGATGGAACTGCGCCTTCTCGAAGTCCTTCTGCGAGACGGCGTTCTCCATCTGCTCGATGTTGAGGCGGATGCTGCGGTTGATCTCGCCGAACTCCTCGCTGTAGCCCGCTTCGCGCAGCTTGGCGCGCGCGCCGGCCTCGTCGACGAGATCGATCGCCTTGTCGGGCAGGAAGCGATCGGTGATGTAGCGGTTCGACTGGTAGACCGCCGCTTCGATCGCCTCGCGCGTGTACTCGACGTGATGGAAGTTCTCGTAGCGGTCCTTCACGCCCAGCAGGATCTCGATCGTGTCGCGCTCGCCGGGCGGATCGACCTTGATCGCCTGGAACCGGCGTTCGAGCGACCGGTCCTTCTCGATGTACTTCCGGTACTCCGCCGGCGTCGTCGCACCGATGCAGCGGATCTCGCCGCGCGACAGCGCGGGCTTGAGGATGTTCGCCGCGTCCAGCGAGCCTTCGGCCGACCCCGCGCCCACCAGCGTGTGCAGCTCGTCGATGAACACGATGATGTTCGGGTTGTCGGTCAGCTCCTTCATGATCGCCTTCAGGCGTTCTTCGAACTGACCGCGGTACTTCGTCCCGGCGACGATGAGCGAGATGTCGAGGGCCAGGATGCGCTTGTCCGCGAGGAAGTGCGGCACGTCGCCGTAGACGATCTTCTGGGCCAGCCCCTCGACGATCGCCGTCTTGCCGACGCCCGGCTCGCCGATGAGGACCGCGTTGTTCTTCGTGCGGCGGCACAGCACCTGCTGGACCCGCTCGAGCTCGTGCTCGCGCCCGACCAGCGGGTCGAGCTGGTTCTTCATCGCCGACTCGGTGAGGTCGCGGCTGAACTCGGCGAGGAGCGGCGTCTCTTTGACCCGCGTCAGCGTCGTCTTTTCGTTCAGCAGCTGGACGATGTCCTCCCGGACCGTGTTCAGCCGCATCCCCTTTTCCATCAGGATCGAGGCGGCCACCGACCGCTCTTCCCGGAGGATGCCCAGCAGCAGATGCTCGGTGCCGATGTAGTTGTGCAGCAGCCGATCGGCCTCTTCGGCGGCGAACTGCAGCACGCGCTTGGTCTCGGCGCTGAAGGGAATCTCGACCGACGTCGAGACCTTCTCGCGGAACACGGTCCGGCCTTCGATTTCCTTGCGGATGTTTTCGAGAGACAGATGCGAGCGCGCGAAAATACGGCTCGTCAGGCCCTTGCCTTCGCGAATGAGGCCGAGCAGCAGGTGCTCGGTTTCAATCGAAATGCTGCCGAGCTGACTGGCCTCGTAGCGGGCGAAAAAGAGTACTCGTCGAGCCCTTTCGGTGTACCGTTCGAACATCCGGCCTACCTACGTGAAAGCAGATGAAGTTGTGGTCACGGAGACGCTGACCACATTATACGGCATCGGTCACGCGAACCCCAACGCCAATCTGCGGATAACTGACTGACTTCCTTAGGGTTTGCGCCCCACCGGTTGGACGCGCGGAGCGCCGCCAGGGTGCGCCGGCCCGCGTCAGGCCGGAGCGAGCCGCCCTTCCTGGAGCCGCAGAACCCGATCGCACGCGTCGGCGAGCTTCGGGTTGTGGGTGGCGACGATCGAGGTCAGGCCGAAGTCGCGGTGCATGTCGCGCAGCAGCTGGTGCAGCGACTGCGCGGTGGCCTCGTCGAGGTCCCCCGTCGGCTCGTCGGCCAGCAGCAGCGCCGGCCGCATCACGAGCGCGCGCGCGACCGCCACGCGCTGCTGCTCGCCGCCCGAGAGCATGCCCGGACGATGCGTCAGGCGATCGCCGAGACCGACGCGGCGCAGCAGCGCCTCGGCGCGCGGACGCGCCTCGGCCAGCCGCATCCGCGCGATGCGCATCGGCATCTCCGCGTTCTCGAGCGCGCTGAACTCCGGCAGCAGATGGTGGAATTGAAAGACGAAGCCGACGTGCCGGTTGCGAAACGCGACGAGCGCCTGGTCCGACAGCGTCGAGAGCGTCGTTCCCGCAATCGCCACGCTGCCGCCGTCGACGCGATCGAGCCCGCCGAGCACGTGCAGCAGCGTGCTCTTCCCCACGCCCGACGCGCCGACGATGGCGACCATCTCGCCGGCCGCGACGTCGAGATCCAGATCGCGCAGCACGGTGAGGGCGCGGCCGCCGACCGGGTAGCTCTTGGTGACGGCGCGCGCGCGCACCAGGGGCCCGCCGGCGTCGTGATGTTCGCCGCCGGCCGCGGCTGGCCGGTCACTCATACCGGAGCGCCTGCGCGGGATCGAGTTTGGCCGCCTGGCGCGACGGGTAGATCGTCGCGAAGAAGCAGATCAGCACCGCGGCGACGACGACGAAGGTGAAGTCGCGCGCGAGGACGGTGAAGGGCAGGTGCGTCACCTGATACACGTCGACCGGCACACGAATCAGCTGGTAGCGATCGAGAATGCGCGAGAGGCCGACGCCGCCGATTGCGCCGGCCAGCGTCCCGATGATCCCGATGATCAGCCCCTGCAGGATGAAGATCGCGGTCACGCTCCGCGCGCTCGCGCCCATCGTCTTCAGGATCGCGATGTCGCGGTTCTTCTCCATGACGAGCAGGATCAGCGAGGCGACGATGTTCAGCGCGGCGACCATCACGATGAGGCCGATCGCCAGCGACACGGCGATCTTCTCGAGCGCGAGGGCCGAGAAGAGCGGCTTGTTCTGGTCCGACCAGTCGTTGGCGACGTAGTCGGGGCCGAGCAGGCGCGGGATGTCGCGCGCGAGGTCGGGCGCGAGGAAGATGTCGTCGAGCCGCAGCTGGATGTACTCGGGCGTGTCCTTGCCGAGCAGCCGTCGTGCGGTGTCGAGCGAGACGAAGCCGTAGGTCGAATCGAATTCGTACAGCCCGAGGCTGAACGTGCCGGCGACGCGCAGGCGCCGCGGCACCGGCATCATGCCCATCGGCGACAGCGTCCCCTCGGGCGTCAGGATGGAAATGGAGTCGCCGAGGCCGACGCCGAGATCGGCGGCGAGATCCTTGCCGAGCAGGATGCCGGCGCGCTGGTCGGGGCCGGACGGCTGCAGCCCCTCGACGCTGCCGCTCTTGAGCGCGGGCGCGATGTCGGTGACGTTCGGCTCGAGCGACGGGTCGATGCCCTTGATCTGGATCGCGGACGACCGCGTCGCGACCGACGCGAGGCCCATCCCGTGCATCGCCGGCGCGGCGCCGACGACGTGCGGGAGGCGGGCCATCTTGGCGACCTCGGCGCGCTCGTCGGTGATGCCGGTCTGCTTGAAGACGTAGACGTGCGCGTTCGATCCGAGAATCCGATCGCGCAGCTCCTGCTGCAGGCCGGTCATCAGCGCCAGCGCGATGATCGTCGCCATCACGCCGACCGTGACGCCGAGCGTCGAGATCAGCGAGATGACCGAGATGAACGCCTGCTTGCGCTTCGCCAGCAGGTAGCGGAGCGCGACATGCAGTTCGAAGGGGACGTCCATGGAGCTGTTCGCGTCCGTTACCGGTTGGCGGCGGCCACGCGTCCGGGCGCGGCGCGGCCGATGACCGAAGGCCGACGACTCACTCGCGCTTCCTCATCAGCGGGAACAGAATCACGTCGCGGATCGACGGGCTGTCGGTGAGCAGCATCACGAGGCGATCGATGCCGACGCCTTCGCCGCCGGTCGGCGGCAGCCCGTATTCGAGCGCGCGGATGTAGTCTTCGTCCATCTCGTGCGCCTCGAGGTCGCCCCGGGCGCGGTTCGTCAGCTGCGCCTCGAAGCGGCGGCGCTGCTCGGCCGGATCGTTCAGCTCGCTGAAGGCGTTCGCCACCTCGAACCCGCCGATGTACAGCTCGAAGCGCTCCACCGTGTCGGGATCGTCGGGGCGCTGCTTGGAGAGCGGCGACACCTCGGTCGGGAAATCGTAGACGAAGGTCGGCTGGACCAGCCGATCCTCGCAGAGACGCTCGAAGATCTCCGTCGTGATCTTGCCCGCGCCGTAACCGGGATCGATGTCGAGGCCGAGCTCGCCCGCGAGCCGCGCGGCCGACTCGCGATCGCGCAGTTCGGCGCCGCCGACGTCGCGATGCAGGCGCCGCGACGCCGCCTCGCGCGCGCCCTCGCGCAGCGACAGCCGCGTAAACGGCGGCGCGAGCGAGATCTGGCGGCCGTCGAACGTGATCTGGTCCGTGCCGATCGTCTGACGCGCGACGGTGGCGATCATCTGCTCGGTCATGCGCATCAGCGCGTGGTAATCGGCGTAGGCCTCGTAGAACTCCATCATCGTGAACTCGGGGTTGTGCTGCGTCGAGATCCCCTCGTTGCGGAAGTTCCGGTTGATTTCGAACACCTTCTCCAGCCCGCCGACCGTGAGCCGCTTCAGGTACAGCTCCGGCGCGATGCGAAGGTACAGGTCCATGTCGAGCGCGTTGTGATGCGTCGTGAACGGCCGCGCGAGCGCGCCGCCGGCAATCGGCTGCATCATCGGCGTCTCGACCTCGAGGTACCCGCGGTCGATCATGAACTGGCGGATCGCGGCGATCACGCGGCTGCGCGTCTCGAACACGATCCGCGACTCGGGGTTGACGATCAGATCGAGGTACCGCTGGCGGTAGCGGATCTCGACGTCGGTGAGCCCGTGCCACTTCTCGGGCAGCGGCAGCAGGCACTTCGCGAGGAAGTGCAGCCTCGACGCCCAGATCGTGAGCTCGTTCGTCTTGGTCCGGAACAGCCGCCCCTCGACGCCCACCCAGTCGCCGAAGTCGAGCAGCTTGTAGATCTTGAAGTCGAGCTCCGGCACCGAATCCTGCCGGAGGTAGACCTGGATCCTGGCGCGGCCGTCCGACAGCACGAGGAAGTTCGCCTTCCCGAACGCCCGGATCGCCAGGATGCGCCCGCCGGTCCGCGTCGCGATGTGCTCCGCCTCGAGCGCGTCGTGCGACCGCTCGCCGTACCCGTCGCACAGCTCGGCGATGGTGTGGGTCCGCTCGAAGAGGCGCGGGTAGACGTCGACGCCCAGCTGCCGCAGGCCGTCCAGGTTCGCGCGCCGTTGCGCGATCAATTCGTCTTCTGAGCTCATTCAGCGCGCGTCCAGCTTCTTGCGGATCGTGTCGAGCACCCCGTTGATGAACTTCACCGCATCCTCGGTGCTGAAGGTGCGGGCCAGCTCCAGCGCCTCGTTGATCACGACGGGCGGCGGCGTCTCGCGATCGCGGAGCATCTCGCACACGGCCATCCGCATGATCAACCGGTCGAGGATCGCCATCCGTTCCGGCCGCCATCGCTCGGCCGTCTCGGCGATGAGCGGATCGATCTCGGCGAGCCGCGCGACCGTGTCGTGCGCGAGCGTGGTCGCGAACGCGCGCAGCGCGTCCGGCGGCGGCGCCTGGTCGGGCCACTGGAGCTCGAAGAACGTCCGCGCGGCGCGATCGACCGCCGCCTGGCCGATCTCCCACTGATAGAGAATCTGCAGCGCCGCCTCGCGCGCGCGATGCCGCGGGTCCTTTCCTTTCACGACCGCGGCGCCGGCGGCCTGGTCAACGCCGCCACGACGTCCGCCATCTCCAACGCGGCGAGCGCCGCCTCGCGCCCTTTGTTGTCGGGACCGTCGCCGGCCCGCGCCAGCGCCTCCTCGACCGAGTTCGTCGTCAGCACCCCGAATGCCATCGGCACGCCGGTGGCCGCCGCGCCGGCGGTCAGGCCGTGGGCGACGGCCGAACAGATGTACTCGAAGTGCGGCGTCTCGCCGCGGATCACGCACCCGAGGCAGACGATCGCCTGGAACCGCCCGGTTTCGGCCGCGTGCTGCGCCGCGATCGGGATCTCGAAGGCCCCCGGCACGCGAACGATCGTGATGTCGCCCTCGGCCACGCCGGCGCCGCGCAGCGCCGCGACCGCGCCGGTCTGCAGGCGATCGGTGACGAACTCGTTGTACTTCGAGACGACGAGTGCGAATCGGTACGCCACTTATCGGCCCTTGAACTCCGGCTTCCGCTTGTCGAGGAACGCGCGCGTGCCTTCGCGCATGTCGTCGGTGGACGCGACCAGGCCGAACAGCGTGGCTTCGTACTGGCATGCCTCCGCGAACGGCATCTCCGCGCCCTTGTTGACCGCGTTGATGATGTACTTCATCGCGATCGGCGCGCTGGCCGCCAGCTGCGCCGCCAGCGCGCGGACCGCCGTCATCAGCTCCGCCGCGGGGACGACGCGGTTGACGAGGCCGATGCGGAGCGCCTCGTCGGCGGTAATCGGCGCGCCGGTCAGGATCAGCTCCATCGCGCGGCCGCGCCCGACGAGTCGCGACAGCCGCTGCGTGCCCGCGTAGCCCGGGATCAGCCCGAGGTTGATCTCCGGCTGCCCCAGCTTCGCCGTGTCGGCGGCGATCCGGAGCGTGCACGCCATCGCCAGTTCGCAGCCGCCGCCGAGCGCGAAGCCGTTGATCGCCGCGATCACCGGTTTGCCCAGGTTCTCGACGAGGTCGAATACGTGCTGCCCCTTCAACGCGTGCTCGCGGCCGCCGGTCGGCGTCTGGACGGCGAGCTCGTTGATGTCGGCGCCGGCGACGAAGGATTTCTCTCCCGCGCCGGTCAGCACGAGCGCGCGCACCGACTCGTCGCGCTGCAGCTCGATCATCGTCCGCCGCAGCTGGTCGATCGTGTCGGCGTTGAGCGCGTTGAGGACCTTCGGGCGATTGACGGTGACGATCGCGACGCCGCCGTCGCGTTCGACGAGAAGAGTGGAGTCGGCCATGGCGCTCAAATCGGAAACGGGTACATCAACCAGCCGAGCACGATGGCCGAGACGATGAAGCCGCCGAACATCACGCCCGCGTAGCGGAGCTGATCGCGCGGGTCGTCCTTCGCGATCACCGAGAAGACGACCGACACGAAGAGGGCGAACAGGACGAGCAGCAGGAAGTGGCTGTGCATCAACCGATCCCGAAGGGTCCGGCGCTCACTTGCGCCCCAGCGCCACGTCGTACGCGTCGATGACGACCAGCATGTTCAGCAGGCCGGCGACGATCAGGAACGCGTTGCCGTACTCGTAGGTGACCGCCCGGACGTCGCCCGCGCCGAGCCCGAAGGCGCTCGCGACGAAATAGGGGAAGCCGACGCCGAGATTCGCGAACGCGGCGAGGCCGACGAGCGGCTCGGACAAATCGAACGGAAACAGCCGTCCCCGCAGCGCGAGCCCGATCGCGAACATCAGCGGCAGCGCGACGAGAAAAACGATCCCCTTCTGGCGGCGGCCCTGCCACAGGTGACCGGCGCCGGGGATGATCCACGACGCGAGGCACAGCAGCACGAGGCCGCCCGACTGCGTCTGCTCGGCAGCGGTAGCGCGCACGATCCGCTAGTTTACTCGACCTTCGAGTCCCGGCTCGGGTCGACCGGCCGGCTCGCCGGCGGCTCGACGTATGAGCCAGGTCACGACGACGCCGAGCGGCAGACCCGCGACGAAGCGCACGGCATTCGAGGGCATGACGCCAGAGACCCATTCGTACGCCAGCGTTGCCAGCGTCGGCAGCGCCGCGAGGACGAGGATGGCGCGCGCGGTGAACCGTGTCGGCGCGCTCGAGGCGCCGTCCGCGCCCGCCGGCCCGAACGCCGGCGCGGCGAGGACGCTGGCGGCGGCGCCGACGTAGATGCCCGTGCACCGCGCGCACACCGGAAGCTGCGCGCCCCACGCGTGGAACGACCGCTCGGGTTTCTGATGGCACACCAGGCTGCCGACGAAGTACACCGCGAGGGCCGCGGCGTGCGCCGGCCCCGCGGCGTGGACGCGCGTGGCGAGGACGGGCCCGAGGGCGATCAGCGCGACCCACGTCGGCGCGGCGAGAACGTAAGCGCGGCGCACGATTGGCATCACACGCAAATGGTACACTCGCGGCGCGCATGTCGATCGCT
This sequence comes from Vicinamibacterales bacterium, assembly GCA_035650895.1. Taxonomy (GTDB): domain Bacteria; phylum Acidobacteriota; class Vicinamibacteria; order Vicinamibacterales; family CAVVIG01; genus Gp6-AA45. The sequence continues at coordinate 47,354 of DASRGT010000014.1, read as the reverse complement.
CCCGGCGCCACGCCGGCGCGGCGCCACCTCGTCGGCGTCGCCTTGATCTCGTCCACGCTGCTGATGACCGAGCTCGCGCTGACGCGCATCTTCTCGGTCACGATGTACTACCACTTCGCATTCCTCGCCATCTCGATCGCGCTCTTCGGCCTCAGCGCGAGCGGCGTGTTCGCGTACACGGCGCGACGGCGTCTGGGGCGCGCACCCGCCGACTCGCTGCTCGCCGGCGCATCGATCGTCTACGCCATCTGCACCGTCGTCGCGCTCTTCTGGCTCGTCCGGCTGCGCGTCGGCCTCACCTATTCGCCGCGGAACCTGCGGCTGATGCTGACGATCTACGCGCTGGCGGCGCTGCCCTTCTTTACCGGCGGCCTCGTCGTGACGCTCGCGATCGCGCGCTATGCCGCACGGGTGAACGCGGTGTACGCCGCCGACCTGCTCGGGGCGGCCACGGGATGCCTCGTCCTGATCCCGCTGCTCAACAATCTGGGCGCGTCCGGGGTCGTCCTGACCGCGGCGACGCTCGCGGTCGTCGCCGCGATGACCTTCGCGCCCGCGGCGCGGCTCGCGCGCACGGGCGGCCTCGGCCTCGCCGTGCTGCTGATCCCGATCGCCGGTCAGCTCTCGGGCTTCGCCACGTTCGACGTCGTCGACACCAAGGGTCACCAGGGCGACCGCATTCTGTTCAGCAAGTGGAATTCGTTTTCGCGCGTCGCGGTGTACGAGCGCACGCACGGCGACTGGTCGCTGAGCCCGGCGTACACCGGCCCGCTGCCGAACACGCGGTTCATGGACATCGACTCGGCTGCGTCCACGCCGATTCTCGGCCTGGACCGCGACCTGGCGAGCGCCCAATACCTGCGCTACGAGCTGACGGCGCTCGCCTACCAGGTCAAGGCGCCGGCGCCGGGTGGATCCGGGCTCGATCGCGTGCTCGTGATTGGACCCGGCGGCGGCCGCGACCTCGCGTCGGCGCTCGTGTTCGGCGCGAAGCGGGTCGACGGCGTGGAGATCAACCCGATCATCGCCGACGACGTGATGCGCGGACAGTTCGAAGCCTTCTCGGGCGGCATCTACGACAACCCGCACGTGCGCATCGCGGTCGACGATGGGCGAAGCTTCGTGCGGCGGTCGACCGATCGCTACGACGTCATCCAGGCCTCGCTCGTCGACACCTGGGCGGCGACGGCGGCGGGCGCCTACACGCTGACCGAGAACACGCTCTACACGGTCGACGCGTTCGACGACTATCTCGATCACCTCACCGACAACGGGGTGCTGACGATCACGCGCTGGGTGATCGACGGCCTCCGCCTGGTGTCGCTCGCCCAGGCGGCGTGCGAGGCGCGGGGGTGGTCGGCCGCCGATCGGCTGGCGATCGTGCGATCGGATCGCGTCGCGACGTTCCTGCTGAAGAAGTCGCCGTTCACGCCGGACGAGATCGCGCGGCTCCGCGACGTCGCCGCGCGGCTCAGATTCGAGGTCCTCTACACGCCGGGTCCGGCGCCGCTTGCGAAGGGCGAATGGCTGGAGGGCACCGATACGGGCGACTACGCCCGGCTGATTCGGACGACGCCGGCGAACCGCCAGGCGTTCTACGACTCGTATTACTACGACATCCGGCCGACGAGCGACGACCGGCCGTTCTTCTTCCACACGACGAAGCTGAAGAACCAGATGTCGGTCGCGTTCGGCCGTTCGATGCTGTTCGGCAACGGCCTGAGCGCCTTGATGACGCTGCTGGCGATTTCGTCGGCGCTCGTGATCCTGTTCGTGATCGGGCCGCTGGCGCTCGCCGATCGCGGCGTGCGGCATCCGCGCGGGTGGCCGGCGTGGCTGGTGTATTTCGGCGCGCTCGGCGCCGGGTTCATGCTGATTGAAGTGTCGGTGCTGCAGCGGTTCGTCCTGCTGCTCGGCCACCCGGTGTACTCGTTGACGGTGACGCTGTTCTCGCTGCTGCTCGGCACGGGGGTCGGGGCGGCATGGAGCCGGCGGTTCGACGATGCCGAGCTGCGACGCGCAGGTCTGGTCGGGCTGCTGATCGTCGCGAGCATCGCCGTCGTTTTCACGGCCGCGACGGCGCCGGTGATCGCGTGGGCGATCCCGCTGTCGCGCGCGGCGCGGATCGCGATTGCGGTCGCGCTGCTCGTGCCGATCGGCGTGGCGCTCGGGATCCCGATGCCGACGGGCATCCGGCTGCTCGCGACACGTGCGCCCGACATGGTGGCGTGGGCGTGGGGGCTGAACGGGGCGCTGTCGGTGGTCGGGGCGACCCTGGCGATCTTTATCGCGATGAACTGGGGGTTCCGGCTGACGTTGGCCTCGGCGGCCGCGACCTACCTCGTCGGCTTCGCGGCGTTCTTCCAAGCCTCATCGAATCAGTAACTTAAAGTCGTCTGAAACCGGAACACCGTTTTAACGTCTAACGATGTTAACATGGTGAACACCGTTCATCCTCCTTCGGTGTCAGACACCGGTGCGCTGGTGTCAGACACCGCCACGGTGGTGTCAGACACCGCAGGGTTGGTGTCAGACACCGCCACATCAGGTTAGGGATTCCATGGGCATCAAAGAACGCCAGGAGCGCGACCGCGAAGCCGTCCGCCGCGCCATCCTGGACGCGGCACGCGAGCTCTTCGTCACCGAAGGGTTCCCGCACGTCTCGATCCGCAAGATCGCCGAGCGCATCGAGTACAGCCCGGCGGCGATCTACAGCTACTTCCCGAGCAAGGACGACATCTTCTTCGCGCTCGCCGAAGAGGGCTTCCGCCTCCTCGGCAGCCCGACCGTCGCCGGCGCCGGCGAACACTTCAAGCAGTTGTCGCCGCTCGATCGCCTGCGCGCCGCCTTCTGGCGCGTGTACGAGTTCAGCGGACAGCATCCGCAGTACTTCGCGCTGATGTTCATGGAGCGCTCCGTCCCGCGCATCAGCCGCGAGTACGAACGCTTTGCCTTCGTCCGGACGCGCAAGCAGGAGATCGCCAGCCTGATCGACGCCTGCGTCGCCTCGGGCGACCTTCCAGCATCGACCGACCCGGGCGTCGCCGTGCGCATGCTGATGGCCGGCGTGCTCGGCATCGCCGGCTTGCGCCTGTCCCAGCGCCTCGCGCCCGGCGAAAACGCCGACGACCTCGCGCGCGACGTCCTCGAGGTGACCATCGCCGGTCTGCGCACCGGCGTCACGCTGCGATCGAAACCGGCGGTGTTCTGTGCCGCCGAGCCGTCCGAAGCCGATCTTCATCCCGTGCGGGCCGCGCGCCCAGCCGTTCAGGAGCCGTAATGCATCGACTACTCGCATCCGTTCTCGTCCTCGCGGCGCTCGCCGCCGGCGCGTGCAGCTCCGGCGACGCGAAGGCCAAGGAAGCGCCCGCGACCGCGCAGACCGTGTCCGTGTCGCCCGTCGTGGCCGTCGAACAGCCGGTGGCGCGCTTCATCCGCGCCACGGGCTCGCTGATGGCCGAAGAGCAGGCCGAGGTCGCCGCGGAAGTCGCCGGACGCGTCGTCGCCGCGCCGATCGAGCGCGGGACGCCCGTCGCCGAGGGGGCCGAGCTCGTTCGCATCTCGCCGACCGAGGCCGATGCCAGCCTGCAGGAGGCCCAAGCGAACGCAGCGCAGCTCGAGGCGCGGCTCGGCATCAGCGGCGGCACGAAGTTCGACGTCAACCGCGTGCCCGAAGTGCAGACCGCGAAGGCGTCGTACGACCTCGCCACGTCGGAGTTCAACCGCATCGAGTCGCTGCTGTCGCAGAAGGTCGTGTCGCAGTCCGAATACGACCAGCGGAAAACGCAGATGGAGGCGACGCGGCAGCAGTACGAGGCCGCGCGCAACGCGGCGTCGCAGCAGTTCGAGGCGCTGCAGGCCGCGCGCGCGCGTGTCGCGCTCGCGCGCAAGGCGTTCAACGACACGACCGTGCGCGCGCCGTTCGCCGGCGCCGTGGCGCAGCGCCTGGTCAGCACCGGCGACTACGTCACCAAAGGCATGAAGGTCGCGGTCGTCGTGCGGACCAACCCGCTGCGCGTGCAGCTGACGGTGCCCGAACAGTTCGTCTCCGCGGTCGCGGCCGGGTCGACGGTGAACTTCGTCGTCGACGCGTACCCGAACCGCGAGTTCAAGGGCACGGTGCGCTACGTCTCGCCCGCGCTGCAGGCGGACCAGCGCGCGCTGACGGTCGAGGCGCTCGTGCCGAACCCGAAGGGCGAGCTGAAGCCCGGCTTCTTCGCGACCGCGCAGGTCGAGCAGCCGACGAGGCAGCCGGGCATCCTGGTGCCCGCGGCCGCCGTGCAGACGACGTCCGGCACGAGCCGCGTCTACGTCGTCGCGGGCGACCACGCGGAGGAGCGGATCGTGACGACCGGTCAGACGGTCGGCGATCTGGTGGAAATCACGAAGGGCGTGAAAGCCGGTGAGCGCATCGCGACGAAGAACGTCGCGCAGCTCGCCGACGGCACGAAGGTGAGCTGATCATGCAGTGGCTGGCTGAACTCTGCGTCAAGCGACCGGTCTTCGCGACCGTTCTCATCCTGTCGCTGACCGTCGTCGGCGCCTTCTCGTTCTCGCGGCTCGGCGTCGATCGCTTCCCGAAGATCGACTTCCCCACCGTGCTCGTCACGACGGTGCAGCCGGGCGCCGCGCCCGAGCAGATCGAGACCGAGATCACCGACAAGATCGAGGAAGCGGTCAACACGATCAGCGGCATCGACGAGCTGCGCTCCACCTCGTCCGAGGGCATCTCGCAGGTGGCGATCTCGTTCGTGCTCGAGAAGGACACGAACGTCGCCGCGCAGGAAGTGCGCGACAAGGTCAACGGCGTGCTGCCGCTGCTGCCGAAAACGATCCAGCAGCCGCGCGTCGACAAGATGGATCCCGACGCGTCGCCGGTGCTCAGCCTCGCGCTCAGCGCGAACAAGCCGATTCGGGACATCACGGAGTACGCGGACAAGGTGCTGCGCCGCCAGCTCGAAAGCCTGAACGGCGTCGGGCAGGTGCTGATCCTCGGCGGACGCCAGCGCCAGGTGAACATCTGGCTCGACGCCGAACGGCTGCGCGCGTACAACGTCACGGTCACCGACGTCTCGCGCGCGGTCCAGTCGCAGAACGCCGAGATCCCCGGCGGCCGCGTCGACCAGGGGCCCGAATCGCTGACGCTTCGCACGCGCGGCCGCGTCGGCACCGTCGCCGGCTTCAACGACATCGTCGTGCGGCAGACGGCCGGCCACCCGGTGCGCGTCGCCGACGTCGCGCGTGTCGAGGACGGCGAGGCGGACGCCGACACCGTGGCGAACGTCGACGGCGCGAGCACGGTGCTCCTGCAGATCCGCCGCCAGTCCGGCACGAACACGGTCGAAGTGGTGGACAACCTCCTCGATCGCGTGAAGGAGCTGCAGACGACGCTGCCGTCGGGCTACAGCATCCGCGTCGTGCGCGACAGCTCCGAGTTCATCAAAGCGTCCATCCACAACGTCGAGGAGCACCTCATCGTCGGATCGATCCTGGCGGCGCTCGTCGTGCTGCTGTTCCTCGCGAACCTCCGCTCGACGCTGATCTCCGCGATCGCGATCCCGACGTCGATCATCGCGACGTTCGGCCTGATCTGGTACATGGACTTCACGCTGAACTCGATGACGATGCTCGCGCTGACCCTCTCGGTCGGCATCGTCATCGACGACGCGATCGTGGTGCTCGAGAACATCTACCGGTTCATCGAGGAGAAGCACGACGATCACTTCCACGCCGCCATCGACGCGACGAAGGAGATCGGCCTCGCGGTCCTCGCGACCACCCTGTCGCTCGTCGCCATCTTCGTCCCGGTCGGCTTCATGGGCGGCATCGTCGGCCGGTTCATGAAGAGCTTCGGCCTGACGATGGCGTTCGCGATCATGGTGTCGCTGCTCGTCAGCTTCACCCTGACGCCGATGCTCTCCGCCCGCTGGCTGAAGGTCGACAAGCACGGCGACGACAAGCACTCGTCGAAGGAGTCGCGGGTGTTCCACGCCGTGGACCTCTTCTACACGCGCCTGTTGAACTGGGCGATGGATCACCGCCTCGTCGTCTCGGCCATCGCCGTGCTCGTGCTGCTCTCCAGCGTGCCGCTGTTCATCGCCGCGCCGAAGAACTTCATCCCCAACGACGACCAGTCGGAGTTCGAGATCAACCTGCGCGCGCCCGAGGGCACGAGTCTCGAGCAGACGGAGGTGGTCACGAACCGCGTCGCGACCGCCGTGCGCCAGCAGCTGCCCGAAGTGGCCTACACGCTCGTGACGGTCGGCGGCGATCCGGCGAAGACGCGCAACCTCGGGAACATCTACGTGCGCCTGAAGCCGATCGAGTCGCGCACACGCGATCAGTTCGAGCTGATGGGCGTCGTGCGCAAGCAGGTGCTGCCGCCGCTCGCGGCGAACCTGCGCACGTCGGTGCAGCCGCCGGCGGTCATCGGCGGCGGCGGCGCGCAGGCGGCCGACGTGCAGTTCATCGTGAACGGCCCCGACCTCCACAGGCTGGAAGTCATCAGCCAGCAGTTGAAGCAGCGCATCAGCAGCCTGCCGGGCGTCGTCGACGCCGACACGTCGCTGAACGTCGGGAAGCCGGAGCTGGCGGTGCAGGTGGATCGCCCGAAGGCGGCCGACATGGGGGTGCAGATCGCGGACGCGGCCGAAGCGCTCCGGCTGCTCGTCGGCGGCGACCAGGTGTCGACCTACTTCGAGGGCGGCGAGCAGTACGAAGTGCACCTGCGCGCCGAGCAGGCGAACCGGACGACGCAGGCGGCGATCGGCGCGCTGACGGTGCCGTCGAACCGCCTCGGCAGCGTATCGCTCGACAACGTCGCCGACTTCGCCGCGTCGAGCGCGCCGTCGGACATCAACCGGCTCGCGCGGCAGCGGCAGGTGACGATCTTCTGCAACCTGCTGCCGACGGCGTCGCAGAGCGCCGTCCAGAATGCGATTCAGGCGGAGTTCGCGAAGATGCAGATCGGCGGCGAGTACAGCGGGCGCTTCACCGGCCGCTCGCGCGAGCTCGGGCGCGCGGCGCAGAACTTCGTGATCGCGTTCCTGCTCTCGCTCGTCTTCATGTATCTGATCCTGGCGGCGCAGTTCGAGTCGTGGCTCCACCCGATCACGATTCTGCTGTCGCTGCCGCTGACGCTGCCGTTCGCGCTGCTCTCGATCCTGATCTTCCGGCAGTCGCTGAACATCTTCTCGGCGCTCGGGCTGCTCGTGCTCTTCGGCGTCGTGAAGAAGAACTCGATTCTGCAGATCGACCACGCCAACCAACTGAAGGAGACCGGGTTGTCCACCAGAGAGGCGATCGTCCAGGCCAGCCGCGATCGACTGCGGCCGATTCTCATGACCACCTTCGCGTTCGTCGCCGGCATGATCCCGCTCATCGTGTCGCAGGGCATCGGCGCCGGCACCAACCACGCGATCGGATTCATCATCTTCGGCGGCCAGTCGCTCGCGCTGCTGCTGACGCTGCTGGTGACGCCGGTCGCCTACTCGCTGTTCGACGAGGCGTCGCAGCTCTCGTTCGCACGCCTCTTCGGCGGCCGCCGCGTCTCGCGCGGCATGCTCGAGAAGACGGCGCTCGTCCTGCTGCTCGGGATCGGCCTGGCGGCGACCGCGTCGGCCCAGACGGCCGCGGCCGCCGCCCCCGCGACGCTTCGGCTCTCGGTCGACGACGCGGTGAAGATGGCGCTCGACGCCAACGTCGATTTGAAAGCGGCACGCATCGACCCGCAGATCAGCGACACGACGGTCGCGTCGGCGCTCGGCGTCTACCGGCCGTCGGTGAACTTCGGGGTCAACTCGAACAACCAGCTGATCCCGCCGTCGAGCTTCCTCTTCCCGATCGCGACGACCAACGACGTCAACACCACGAGCGCCGGCATGAGCCAGCAGCTGCCGTGGTTCGGCACGTCGTACAGCGTGTCGTGGAACGCCGTGCACACCAGCAGCAACAGCATCCTGAACGGCTACAACCCGCTGCTGCAGTCGGGGCTGGGCTTCACCGTGTCGCAGCCGCTGCTGCGCAACGTGAAGATCGACTTCGCGCGCATGAACCTGGCGACGAGCCGCATCAACCGCGACATCGCCGACACGCGGCTGCGCGACGCCCTCGTGCACACGGAGGCCGACGTGAAGACGGCGTACTGGAACCTGGTCAACGCGCGCGCCAACGTCGATGCGCGCAAGTCGGCGCTCGCGCTCGCGCAGGAGCTCGTGCGCGTCAACAAGGCCAAGGTCGACGTCGGCACCGCGCCGCCGCTCGATCTCGTCTCGGCGCAGGCGGAAGTCGCCTCCGACCAGGAGCAGCTGATCATCGCCGACACCAGCGTCCGGATCGCCGAGGATCGGCTGCGCATGCTGATCGTCGATCCGAGCCAGCGCGACAACTGGAACGTCGCGCTCGACACCGTCGACTCGCCGCCCGTGGCGACCGCGTCGCTGGACCTGAACGCGGCGGTCGATCGCGCGCTGCGCGAACGCACCGATCTCGCGCGCTCGCGCAAGACGATCGAGAGCGACAAGGTCCAGGTGAAGTACACGACCAATCAGAAGCTGCCGGACGTGCGGGTGAACGCCAGCTACACCGCCAACGGCCTGGGCGGCACGCAGATCCTCCGCAGCGGCGGGTTCCCGGGGACGATCGTCGGCTCCGGCGCCGACATCGGGTACGGCAACGTCCTCAACCAGCTGTTCGCCGCCGATTACCCGACCTGGGTCGTGGGCGTGAACGTCTCGTATCCGATCGGCCAGAGCACCGAGCAGGCGAACGCCGCGCGCGCGCGGCTGCAGCAGCAGCAGGCCACGGAGCAGCTCAAGAGCGCCGAAGCGAACGTGATCCAGCAGGTCCGCAACGCGTACTGGCAGGTCGACATGAACGCGAAGCGGATCGACACGACGCGCGCCGCGCGCGAGCTCGCCGAGCAGCGGCTCGACGCCGAGCGCAAGCGGCTCGACGTGGGCATGTCGACCAGCTTCCTCGTCATCCAGGCGCAGCGCGATCTCGCGCAGGCGCGCAGCAACGAGCTCTCGGCCATTCTGGCCTACGACCTGTCGCTCGTCTCGTTCGAAGCGCTGCAGCAGGCCGGGCCGTCGGGGCCGGGCGCATCCGGCGCGCTGGGCGCCGGCGGCGCGACGGGCGCCGATGTCGCCGCCACGGCAGGCGCGCAGTCGATCGCCGCGACCGCCGCGGCCGCGAGCCGGCCGACGCAAACGCAGGTGACCCTGCCGGGCATCACAATCCAGCAGTGATCGAGCGCCTCTGGCGCGTCCGCAAAGACACCCACAAGATGGACGCGCGCGTCGAGCCGGCCGGCGACGATGCGCGCGTCGTGTTGACGATTTACTACGACAGCCAGCTGATCACGACGACGAGCCACCCGTCGCGCGCCGACGCGGCCGGCGAGGCGGCCCGGCGTCTGCGCGATCTGCTGCGCGCCGGATGGACCTCGCATTGGTAACCGTCGCGCGGCGTCGGTGATCGCAACCGAGCCGTATCGCCGATCGCGCGCGCACGCCGATTTTCCTCCTGCGCCATGGTTTGCACCTGCGCGGCGCGGAGGCTACCGCACATGCGCAGACTGATCGTCGCCGCCCTTTTCGGAATCGTTACGACGTTGCCGCTGGCCGCCGCGACGTGGCAGCAGCAGGTCGACGCCGTCATCGGCTGGAAAGGCGAGGACATGCCCGACGGCGTGCACCGCTTCACGATCACGCCGGAGCCGTCGATCTCGATCGCGGGCACGCCGACCAACGCCAACCTGGCGCTCGACGGCTACGTCGCGTTCAGGCAGGAGGGCGGCACGTGGCTGATGGCGGCGGAGCTGGCCGCCCTCGAGAACCACGTCGACGCCGTCGTGCGGGCCGCCGACGCGCGCGGGCTGCGCGTCACGGCCATCCACAACCACGTCATGCACGAGTCGCCGCGCGTGAAGTACCTGCACTTCGACGCGGTGGGCGACGCGGTCACGCTGGCGCGCGACTTCAAGGCGGCGATGGCGCAGACCGGCTGGCCCGTCCGGACCGACGACGACAAGAAGGACGCGGACGACACCTCCACGCTCGATGTCGCCTCGCTCGAATCGACCATGCGCTCCACGGCGACCCTCGTCGATCACGTCGTCGAATTCACGTTCGATCACCCGGGATCGTTCACGCTCGAGGGCAAGTCGTTCCCGCCCGCGATGGGGCCGCAATCGGAAGTCCACTTCCAGGCGACGAGGGGCGGCGCCGCCATCGTGGCCGAGTTCGCCGTCACCGCAGCCGAAGCGACGACCGCCGTCCACTACCTGCGCGCGCACGGGATGAACATCGAGTTCAGTGCCCTGCACAACCACTGGCTGAACGAATCGCCGCGCCTCTTCTTCGTGCACGTGTGGGGAACCGGCAGCGCGGCGTCGCTCGCGCACACGATGCGCGGAGTCCTCGACGCCATCGGGCAGTGACGCCCGCGCATCGACAGTGCACCTCGGATGACGGACCGTCAACGGGCCGCTAGACCAATCCGACCAGAAGGCGCTGCCACGCCGGCGCGAGCAGCGCCTTCATCACGATGTCGGCGACGAGCCCGGCGCCCGCCCAGGCCAGCCACCGGCGATCGGGACGACGGCGCGCGATCACCGGTTCCGACAGCACGACGCCGATCACGACGAAGCTGACGATCCGAATCACCGCCCACGGGTGCCACCCGAGGATCATCAGCGGGAGCGGGCGGCGGCCCATGGCCGCGAGCGTCCCGACGTAGTGCCCCATGTAGTTCATCAGCACCGCGCCCATCGGCATCGCGAGCGCGCCGCCGGTCAGCAGCGCCAGCGCGGAGAACAGCACCGCATGACCGACCTGCTGCGGGACGAACACAGACGGCGTGCTTTCGGCGCCGCGGCCGGTCATCACCCATGACTGCATCTCGACCCGGTAGGCCTCGCCGCGAAGGAACAGCCGATCGGTGTCCGACGGCCGTGCATACGACAGCAGCGTCGCGCAGACGCCCATCGTCAGGGCCCAGAGCAGCATGCGCGCGATCGCGAGGCGCAGATCGCCGCGGCGCAGCGCGGCGACCATGATCGGATAGCTGGCCGCCGTATTGAGAAGCGGGACGAGGATCGGGACCGACACCATCCAGCCGAGCACGTACGAAGCGGCCGTCGCGCCGATCACGACCAGCGGCACAGGTGTCTAGGCCGGCAGCGATCCGAAATGCTCGGCGTACCGCGCGACGAACTCGTCCCACGTGTACGCGTGGCTCTGTCCGCCGAGGTGCTCCAGCGCGTAGGTGGCGGCGACGGCGCCGATCTTCGCGCAGGTCTCGTACGGCAGGCCGAGCGCGATGCCCTTCATCAGCCCGCCGCGGAACGCGTCGCCGACGCCGGTGGGATCGACGATGCGATGCGGCGTGACCGCCGCCACGTCGGCCCAGTCGTCGCGCGTGACGATCGTCGATCCGTTTTCGCCGCGCGTCACGATCAGCGCCCCGGCGTCGCGCACCAGATCCGCTTCGCCCTTCCCCGTTTTCTGGCGCAACAGCTCGAGCTCGTAGTCGTTGACGATGACGATGGCCGCGCCGTGCACGCCGTCGGCGAGCTCGTCGCCCGACATCCGGGCGCACTGCTGGCCGGGATCGAAGATGAACGGGATGCCGACCGACCGGCACTCTTCCGCGTACTGCACCATCGCGCCGGGGTCGTTCGGCGAGATGATCGCCAGGCCGCAGTCGTCGACGGTCCGGAACGACAACTGCCCCGCATCCGCCATCGCGCCGGTGTAGAACGAGGCGATCTGGTTGTTCGCGACGTCGGTGCTGCAGAAGAAGGACGCCGTGAACTTGCCCGGGATCTGCTTGACCAGGGACGTGTCGACGCCGGCCGCCTCGAGCCAGGCGCGATAGTCGCCGAAATCCTCGCCCGCCGTCGCCATCAGCTGCGGACGCTCGCCGAGCAGCGCGAGCGTGTACGCGATGTTCGGCGCGCAGCCGCCGCGTCGCTTGTCCATCGAGTCGACGAGGAAGCTGAGGCTGACGCGGCTCATGTGCTCCGGCAGGAAGTGTTCGGTGAACTTGCCGGGGAAGGACATGAGGTAGTCGAAGGCGATCGAGCCGGTGACGACGATGTTCATAGGTTCTCGGGTTCTCAGGTTCGCAGGGTTCTCAGGGTTCTCGGGTTCTCGGGTTCGCAGGGTTCTCAGGTTCTCGGGGTTCTCAGGTTCTCTTGGTTCTCAGGGTTCTCGCGGTTCTCGCGGTTCTCGGGTTCTCGCGGTTCTCGCGTCCCACGTTCATGGCTCGGATCGTGCTCGGCCGTTTGCGTGGGTGCTCGGACCTTTGAAGATCTCGTTGCCTGGCAGCTCGCGCGCGATCTGGAGCGCGAGGTGTGGGCATTGACTGCCGCGCGACCGGCTGCGAACGACGTGAAATTCTGCCAGCAAATTCGCGAAGCCACACGGTCCGCCCGCCGCAACACCGCCGAAGGGTTCGGCCGCTATTATCCAAAAGAATTCGTGCAGTTCCTCCGCATCGCCGCCGGCTCGCTCCACGAGGCGAAGGACTGCTTGCATCAGGCGGCGGACGTCGGCTACGTGTCACCGCTCGACTACGACCGCCTGCTGAAGCTCGTCGTCCGTGCCATCAAATCGAATTCGAGCCTGATTCGCTACCTGTTGACCGCGAACGCTCCCACGCCCCGGCCCCCGGGCACACCCCCACGCGCCACCACGCCCAAGCGCCAGGAACCGCAGGAACCCGGAGAACCTCCAGAACCTCGAGAACCCGAGGAACCTCGAGAACCCCAAGAACCGTAAGAACCCCAAGAACCATGAGAACCCCAAGAACCTCGAGAACCCCAAGAACCGTGAGAACCCCAAGAACCATGAGAACCCCAAGAACCATGAGAACCCAAGAACCTCGAGAACCCCAAGAACCGAGAGAACCACGAACTACTTCAAATACTTCCCGACAATCGGCGCCAGTTCCTGCTTGATCTTCTCCGGCACGTGCTCGGCCCGCGTGATGATCGCCGTCGCCAGCGCGTCCTTGCAGCCGCACGTCCGCGCGCCGGACAGCCGGCCCACGGCGTCGGCAATCGTCTTCTGCGCCGTCGCGGCGTTCTGCATCAGGTTCGCGATGATCAGATCGACGGTGACCGAATCGTGGTCCGGATGCCAGCAGTCGTAGTCGGTGACGAGCGCGAGCGTCGCGTAGCAGATCTCCGCTTCGCGCGCCAGCTTCGCTTCCTGCAGGTTCGTCATGCCGATGACGTCCATCCCCCACGATCGATACAGCCTCGACTCCGCGAGCGTGGAAAACTGCGGCCCCTCCATGTTCACGTACGTGCCGCCCCGGTGCACCGTGGCGCCCACCGCCTGCGCCGAATCGGCCGCGACGGCCGCGAGATCGCCGCAGACCGGATGCGCGAACGCGACGTGCGCCACGATGCCGCGTCCGAAAAAGGTGCTGATGCGCCCCTTCGTCCGATCGAAGAACTGGTCGGGCACGACGATGTCGAGCGGCCGGTATTCCTCTTTGAGGCTGCCGACCGCGCTCGCCGACAGAATCCGCTCGACGCCGAGCGTCTTGAAGCCGAAGATGTTCGCGCGGAAGTTCAGCTCCGACGGCAGAATCGTGTGCCCCGCGCCGTGCCGCGCGAGGAACGCGACGCGCTTGCCGCGCAGCGTCCCGACCACGTACGGGCCCGACGGATCGCCGAAGGGAGTGGAAATGCGCCGCTGCTCGCGGTCCGTCAGCTCGGCCATGTCGTACAGGCCGCTGCCGCCGATGATGCCGATCGTGATGTCGCTCATGAGAATGGTTGAAGCGTTCGCTTGCCGTTGACCTCGCGGAGATAGCCCGCCGCGACGTTCGGGTCGTGCTCGAAGAACACCAGCGTCTCGCGCGCGATCGCCTCCTGGACGAACCGCTGTTTCGCCGTGAGCGTGTCGACCGGATACAGGTCGTAGCCCATGATCCACGCGTCGGGCACGTGCGCGGTCGTCGGCATGAGGTCCGCGACGAACGCCGCCGTCCGGCCGCCCGACTCGATCGCGATCAGCTGGTGGTGCATCGTGTGCCCGCCGGTCCGGACCACCTTGACGCCCGGCATGATCGTCTGATCCTCGTCGACGAGCAGCAGGACGCCGGCCTCCGCGAGCGGCACGTAATTATCCGCGACGTAGCTCGCGCGGTTGCGCGCGTGCGGGTGCGTCGCGTCCTCCCACTCGCCGCGCCGGACGACGTACTGCGCCCGCGGAAACGCGGGACGGATGCGCCCCGACCGGTCCCGGACCGTGAAGCCCCCGGCATGGTCGAAGTGCAGATGGGTGGCGACGACCAGGTCGATGTCCTCGCGTGTCAGACCGGCCTCGGCCAGCGTGTGATCGAGCGATCGCGACCGATCCACCGCATAGATCTCGTGGAACTTCGCATCGTCCTTGTCGCCGAGCCCCGCGTCGATCAGCATCGTCCGCGCCCCGCGGACGACGAGCGGGCGCATCGCCAGCGTGATGCGGTTGCGCTCGTCGGGCGGCGCCTTCTTCTCCCACAGCGGCTTCGGCACCGTCCCGAACATCGATCCGCCGTCGAGGCCGATGAAGCCGTCGCACAACGAGACGAGCTCGAAGTTGCCGAGGGCGACTTTCGACACGGCGGACGGCAGGCCGCGGATGGCCGCTCGATCGCCGGACTGCTTCAGTTCGACGAGCACGCCGGCGGCGGCGGACGGATGGACGAAGGCGACGAGCGCGCCTTCGGCGCCGGGCCGCGGCTCCTCGTCGACGAGCCGCGCGCCGCGCGCCTTCAGCTGCGCGAGCGCGGCGCGGATGTCGGCGACGCGCAGGGTGATGTGGTGCAGGCCGGGGCCGCGCTTGTCGATGTACTTCGCGATCGCCGATTCGGGCGCCGTCGCTTCCAGCAGCTCGAGCTTCGATCCGCCGACCGGAACGAAGTGCGCGCGGACGTGCTGCGACGCGACCTCCTCCGGCGCCTCGACATCGAGGCCGAGGGCGTCGCGGTAGAACGCGAGCGCCGCCGCCAGATCCTTGACGGCGATGCCGACGTGATCGAGAACGGCCTTCATCGTGCCCGCCATCTCCGTTCGTGAATCGTCACCCCGGTCATCGCAGCGCCCGGCGGAGCAGGTCGTTCGCGGCCGTGTACGGATCGACCTCGCGCGCGGCGATGCGGTCGACGATCGCCGTCAGCTCGCCGTCGCGCAGCACCTCGCGCTGCAGGTGGTCCATGAAGCGCTGCGAGACGAGCTCGCGCAGGCGGTACTCGCTGCGCGAGCGCCGCCGCGTCGCCTCGGCCCCGTGCTCGTGCTCGCGGAACGCCGCGATCGCCTCCATCAGCTCCCCCACGCCCTTCCCCGCCGTCGCCATCGTCTTCAGCACCGGCGGCCGCCACCGTCCCGACGCGAACGTCTCGAGCGCGAGGTTCGCGTCGACGGCGGCGACCAGGCGGTCCGCGCCCTCGCGGTCCGACTTGTTGACCACGAAGATGTCGGCAATCTCCATGATGCCGGCCTTCAGCGCCTGCACCTCGTCGCCCGTTCCCGGCACGAGCGTGACGATCGACACGTCCGCGGTGCGGACGATGTCCACTTCGTCCTGGCCGACGCCGACCGTCTCGATCACGATGACGTCCTTGCCGGCGGCGTCGAGGACGAGGGCGGCGTCGCCCGTCGCGCGCGCGAGGCCGCCCAGATGACCGCGCGTCGCCATGCTGCGGATGAACACCCCTTCGTCGGACGCGTGCGCCTGCATCCGCAGGCGATCCCCGAGCACCGCGCCGCCGCTGAACGGGCTGGTCGGATCGACCGCGATGACCCCGACCGACTGGCCCGACCGGCGGATCTCGTACACGAGGCGATCGACGAGCGTGCTCTTGCCGGCGCCGGGCGGCCCGGTGACGCCGACGAGATACGCGCGGCCGGTATGGCTGAAGATGTCGCGCACGAGATCGGCGCTCGACGGATCCTCGTCCTCGATCAGCGAGATCGCGCGCGCGATGGCGCGCGGGTCGCCCGCGAGGACGCGGTGGGCCAGCGACGCGGCCGTCACGCGCGCGCGAGCAGCTGGCGCGCGATGACCAGACGCTGGATCTCGCTCGTCCCTTCGCCGATGGTCAGGAGCTTCACGTCGCGGAAGTACTTCTCGGCCGGGTAGTCCTTCACGAAGCCGTAGCCGCCGTGGATCTGCACGCAGTCCTCCGCGACGCGCACCGCCACTTCGCTCGCGTACAGCTTCGCCATCGACGACTCGAGCGTCGTCCGGCGCGCGCGCTCTTTCAGGTACGCGGCGCGATAGGTCAGCAGGCGGGCGGCTTCGATCCTCGTCGCCGCGTCAGCCAGCTTCCACTGGATCGCCTGAAACGACGCGATCGGCTTGCCGAACGAGCGGCGCTCCTTCGCGTAGTTCAGCGCCGCTTCGTACGCGCCCTGCGCGAGCCCGACCGACAGCGCGGCGATGCCGATCCGCCCGGCGTCGAGGACCTGCATCGTGTTGACGAATCCCTGCCCCTCGGCGCCGAGCAGCTGCTCCGCCGGGATCCGGCAGTTGTCGAACAGCACCTCGCTGGTGTCGCTGGCGCGCATCCCCAGCTTGTCTTCCTTCTTGCCCGGCGTCATGCCCGGCGTGCCGTGCTCGACGATGAACGCGGAAATGCCTTTCGCGCCGGCGGCGCGATCGGTGACCGCCATCACCACCATCACCTGGCCGACGCGCCCGTGCGTGGTGAAGGTCTTCGACCCGTTGAGCACCCAGCAGCTGCCGGCGCGCGTCGCCGTCGTGCGCATCCCGGCGGCGTCGCTGCCCGACGTCGATTCGGTCAGCCCCCACGCGCCGACCTTCTCGCCGCGCGCGAGCGGCGCGAGGTACCGCTGCCGCTGCGCCTCGGTGCCGAAGAGAAAGATGTGCGAGGCGCACAGGCCGTTGTGCGCCGCGACCGACAGCGCCACGGCGGGATCGACGCGCGCGATCTCCTCGATGCAGATGCAGTAGTCGATCGCCGACATCGCCGCGCCGCCGTACTGCTCGGGAAACTGGATGCCGAGCAGGCCGAGCGACGCGAGCTTCGGCATCAGCTCGGTCGGGAAGTGCTGGTCGTGGTCCCACTCGCGGACGTGCGGGCGGATTTCGGTTTCGGCGAACTCGCGGACGGTGCGGCGCAGCAGCGCCTGCTCCTCCGTCGGACGAAAGTCCATCACCTCGCGATGTTACACCAGACGAGTTGGTACTTCCGGCGCCCCTGCTTGACGGCGTACGCGATGCGCGTCCCGTCCGCGGACCAGGCGGGCAGCGTCGCGTCCTTCACGTCCGGCACCACGCGCTTGTGCTTCGCCCGGTCGAGAAAGACGACGCGGCCGTCGCGGTCGGTGAACGCCAGCGTCCCGGTGCCGGCCGGACCCCAGCTGAAGGTGAGGCCGGGAATCGGCCGGGCGTCCTTGAACTCGGCGATCGTTTCGTCGAGCAGCCGGAAGACCCACGTCGTGCCCCGCTGCCCCTCGCCGGCGAACGCGGCGTTCTCGTTCGCATCGGCCATGCTCGCCGTCGACGTGCCGGGACGGCCCGACCCCGTGCCGATCTTCGTGGTCTCGTGCGCCACCTTCACGTCGATCTCGAGCGCCGGCAGCCCCGGCGCGTTCCGGTCCGACTTGAACGCCCAGTACTCCAGCGCCCACGAGGGCTCGCGATCGATCGGCGTCAGCGGTCCGCCCTCGCTCGCGACGACGAAGTGATGCAGCTTTTCCCGGGGCGGATTGCCTTCGGCCGTCTGCACGTAGAGCTGCGAGGCGTCGGGCGACCAGCCGATCTGACGAAGCTCGCCCTTCAAGCGACCGAGATCGAGATCGACGACCGCCGCCGGCGTCAGCGCGATCGCGGAGACGTCCGGCGTCTGGCTAGCGAACGCCCATGCGAGGATCGACAGCCACGGCATGGTGAAGCTCCTGCGCGGCCCAGTTCGTGTGGGGCGCGCGGTTCTCGACGAACCAGGCGTACAGCAGGCCGGAATAGCTCTGCCAGCGCATCCGGTGGCGCTCGTAGAACGGCACGAGCGCGCGCTGCAGCGCCGGCAGCCGGTAGAACGGCACGCCCGCGAAGTAGTGGTGCTCGAGGTGGTAGTTGGAGTTGAGGAACGCGAAGTCCCAGAACCAGTGGCCCCGCATCAGCGTGCCCCACTTCGCCGGGTCCGACGGATCGATGTCGTAGTGCTGGCCGAGGCGGTTCAGCGTGAAGGCGATCGGAAAGATGAAGAAGACCGGAACGACGTACGCGCGCAGCGCGGCGGCGGCGCCGAACGCGACCGCGATCGCGACGAGAACGCCGAGGTGCGCCGCGATCGAGATCCTGCGCTCGAACGCGATCCGCCGCTGCAGCGCCGGCGGATAGGTCGCGCTCTCCCTGCGCGCCGCGCGGAAGTAGATCGGAAACAGCGCCGGCGAGCAGTACAGCAGCTTGAACCAGCGCGCGTTGCGCTTCGGCGACAGATGGTGGCGCTTGGGATCGTCCTCGGCGGACCCGAGCTCGGCGTGGTGGTCGAGGTGCCAGCGCGTGAACTGGCTCGACGAGATGCCGCTCGGCACCGCGTACATCCACGCGAGCAGACGCTCGGCGCGCGGATGGCGGCGCTCGAAGACCGTGTGATGCACCACTTCGTGGAGCAGCACGGTGAAGTTGAAGACCGTGAATCCCTGCACGAACGCCAGCGGAACCCAGACCAGCGGATTGGACACCGCGACGAGCCCCCACGTCGCGACCGCCAGCAGGGCGAACTGGCGCGCCGCCACGAGCAGATGACGCCCGGGGCTCTTGACGTGGAACGCCCGCAGCGCGTCGCGCGTCAGCGCCGTGCTGAGCTCGGTCCGGAGCGCCGCGGCGTGCAGCGAGTAGTGATGCTGTTTCACGGACGTCTGCGATTGTACTCGGGAGTCGGCAGCCGGGAGTAGCACCGGAAGCGCGGCGGCCGCCAGCCTTGTACTCGAGCCCGGGCAGCCGCTATCATCGAACCGGAGGGTTCATGCGTCTGCCCCGCGCGATTGCCGCCGCCGTCGTGCTCGCCGCCGTGACCGCGTCCCCGGCGCGCGCCGACATCACCGCCTTCGTCGGCGCGAACACGACCCCCGCCAACCGCCAGACGCTCGGCGCGGCCATCGGGATGGGCCTGCTGATGGTCGGGTTCGAGTTCGAGTACGCGGTGACGACCGACGATCCCGCGGCGGCCGCGCCCGCGCTCAAGACGGGGATGGCGAACGTGCTCCTGCAGACGCCGCTGCCGCTCGCCGGCTTCCAGCCGTACGTGACGGCCGGCGGCGGCATCTACAGCGAGACGCTCGATCCGCACACCGACGTCGGCTTCGGCACGAACCTCGGCGGCGGCGTGAAGGTGTCGCTCGTGGGGCCGCTGGCGCTGCGCGTGGACTATCGGGTGTTCAAACTCGGGAGCGGTGCGCTGTACTCGCCAGCGCACCGCATCTACGCGGGACTCAATCTGAAGTTCTAGGCCGCAGCCGCCGATCGCCGGGAGCTACTGCTTGCCGAGGTCGTTGACGAGCGTCAGGTTGAGGATGTTCTGCGCGGGCTGCCCGAAGCATTCCGAGTAGGTCTTGTAGAGGGCCTGCACTTCCTGGGGGAACGCCTCGCTGAGGATGAGCGCCACCGAGTAGTCCGCGCCCTTCACCGCCGGCTCCATCGTCGACACGTAGATGACCGCGCCGCCGGGACCGCCTTCCGCGGCCTTGTAGATCTTCCAGCTCGCCGCCTGCTGCTTGCGCTCCGGCTTCTCGCTCTTGGCGAGCGCTTCCTTCAGCTTGCCGATGACCATCTCGTAGTCCGCGGTCTTGTCGGCCTTGACGAAGTTCAGAATCGCCGCCGCGTCCGCGGCGAACACGTACGGGCTCTTCTGCGCCTGCGCCTGCTGGGCGGGCTGCGCCGCCGGCTGCTGCGCGTACGCCGCGCCGCCCGACAGCATCACGACCATCACTCCCACGATTACCAGTCCTGCCCGGCCCCGGTTCACCGGCGCGACGGCGATGCGAAACATCACGGCCTCCTTCACAAAGGGCGTTACTTTAACGTACTCGGGGCTACACGAAAACCGCCATCACCTCGTTCGCCAGCAGCATGCCCCGGCGAGTCAGGCGCAGGCGGCGCCCCTCGTGCAATAGACACCCCGCATCCACAAACGGGGCCAGATCGGCGCCGAACCGCTTCCAGACGTCGACGCCGTAGCGCCGGCCGATCGCGTCGAGGTCGATGCCGTCGGCCAGCCGCAGCCCGGTGAACAGGGCGTCGCCGAGCTGCTCGGACGACGCCAGGGCGTGGACGTCGGTCACCGGCGACTGACCGCGCGCGATGCGGGCGATGTACTCGTCCGTGGCCGAAACGTTCTTATAGCGGACGCCGGATCGCGTCGAATGGGCGCCGCAGCCGAAGCCGAACCACTCGCCATCGGTCCAGTACTTGATGTTGTGACGCGACCGGCGCCCGGACCGCGCCACGTTGGAGATCTCGTACTGCGTGTACCCGGCGGCCTCGAGGCGCTCCATCGCGGCCAGGTACATCGCGGCGGCGTCCTCGTCGGGCGCCTGCGACCACCGGCCGCGCGCCATGTCGTCCTTCAGCGGCGCGTTGGGATAGATCTCGAGCAGGTAGAGCGAGAGGTGATCGGGGCCGACGTCGATCGCCGCGTCGACCGACACGAGCCACTGCTCCAGCGTCTGCTCGGGCAGCCACATCATCAGGTCGAGGCTGACGTTGTCGAACCCGGCGGCGCGCGCCTCCGCGACGGCGGCGCGCGCGCGGTCGGCGCCGTGCAGCCGCGACAGCCGTCGCAGTTCGTCGTCGCGGAACGACTGGACGCCGAAGCTGACGCGCGTGATGCCCGCCGAGCGATACGCCGCGAGCCGATCGCGCGTCACCGTTTCGGGATTCGCCTCGAGCGTCACCTCGCGATCGGCGGCCACGGCGAACGCCTCTTCGCACGCGCGGACGATCCGGCCGACCTCGGCGGGTTCGAGCAGCGACGGCGTGCCCCCGCCGAAATAGATCGTGTCGGCTGCGGGCCGGGACGCCGTGGGTGCCGAGCCCGGCGCCGCGGGCCCGACGCTGGACGCGATCTCGGCGACGAGCGCGTCGACGTACCGGGCCTTCAGCTCCGCGTCGAACAGCCCGCGGTTGAAATTGCAGTAGTTGCAGATCGCCGAGCAGAACGGAACGTGGAGGTAGAGACCGAACATCTGGTCGGGTGGGCGGCGGACCGGCCGGCGACGCGCGTCAGGAGCCAGCGCGGCCGCCCGGCCACTTCAAATCGGCCCTGTTGTCGCGCAGCTGCGCGCGCGCCTGGCGGCCGCCGGCGCGCGGCGACGGCAGCCCGTTGCGGTTCTTGCGCATCTTCCAGAGGGTGATCAGATCGTCGGTGCCGGCGTTGGTCGGCCGCTCGCGGTAATCGGCGGCGTCCATCTCGATGAACTCGCACATCTCGTGGAGGCGCGAGCGCATGCGCGCGCCGATGCGGAAGATGAGCGCGTTCTGGTCGGTGTCGTCGGGGATGTCCGGATAGTTCGACGTGAACACCGTCATCCGCCGCTCGCTGTACCGCGTGTTGACGATCAGGTTCATCGTCTCGTCGACCCACTCGGAGGTCTTCTCGGCGCCGAGGTCGTCGAGGACGAGCAGGTCGGCGGTGAGCACCGGCCGCAGCACCTCGAGCTCGGTCGTGCGGATCGCCGGATCGTAGGTGCTGCGGATGACGCGCAGCAGATCGCGCGTGTCGTAGAACAGCCCGCGCGCGCCGGTCCGCTGCACGATCGCCTTCAGCACGGCCACGGCGAGATGCGTCTTGCCGACGCCGGGCTGCCCTTCGAGAAACAACCCGACGGCCGCGGCGGGGAACGCGTCGACGAGCCGCCGCGCCTGCGCCACGGCGCGCGTGAGCGACTCGTTGTACGCGAGGAAGTTATCGAGCGTGCAGTGCTGGTAGCGGCGCGGAATGTTGGCGTCGCCGAGCCGCTCGTGCGCGGTGCGCTCGCGCCAGCAGTCGCAGCGGACCACGCGCCGCACGCCCGACGGATCCTCGATCGGCTTCCACCCGGTGTCGTCGCACGCGGGGCACGGAGCTTGCGCGCCGTTCAATTCAAGTGGCTCCGCAGCTTCGCCGACCGGCGCAGCTTGTCCTTGGCGCGGGCTTCGATCTGGCGGACCCGTTCGCGCGTCAGGTGCATCCGGTCGCCGATCTCCTGCAGCGTGTGCGGCTCGTCGTCTTCCAGGCCGAACCGGAGGCGCACCACCTCGAGCTCGCGGCCGTCGAGATCGTGCAGCGCGTCGGCCAGCTCCTCGAGATCGGACTGGTGGATCATCTCGTCCTCGACCGGTGGCACCGCGTCCTGGGCGAGGACGTCGCCGAGCTCGCGCGCGCGGCCGTCGGGCCGCTTCACCGGATCGCTCAACGACACGTCCTCCGCGCCGCTGTGCAGCGTGGCGAACAGCTTCGGGGGGAACGAGAACGCGCGCGTCTGCTCGGCGAGCACGTGCATCATCGCCTCGCGCACCCACCAGACCGCGTACGTGATGAACTTGACGTTGCGCGACGGATCGAAGCGTCGCGCCGCTTCGATGAGGCCGAGGTTGCCTTCGTGAATCAGATCGAGAAAGGAGACGCCGAGGCCGCGATAGCGCTTCGCGTACGAGACGACGAAGCGAAGGTTCGCTTCGACGAGGCGCGTGACGGCGAATTCGTCGCCGTCGGTGCGGATGCGCGCGCCGAGATCGCGCTCCTGCTCGATCGTCAGTCGCGGGAGCTTCGAAATTTCCCGCAGGTACGCCGCGAGCGCGCTCGCATCGTCGCTCGCTGCGTAGCGTTTCGGCACGCGAGCAGTATACGACGTCCGGCAGACGCCGGACACTACTTCTGATGACGGACGAGATCGGTCGGAGACGATTTGACGAGCGCCGTCGAGAGCCGCTGCTCCCAGTCGCCGACGCCGCGCGCCATCTCGCGCTTGACGTACTCCATGAACTCGTTGACCTCTTTCTGCATCTGGTCCATCTTCCGTCGCATGTTGAGGATGATCTCGACGCCGGCGAGGTTCACGCCGAGATCTCGGGTGAGTGACAGAATCGTTTCCAGCTGCTCGAGGTCCTCTTCCGAGTAGAGCCGCGTGTTGCCGTCGGTCCGCGACGGTTTCAGCAGGCCTTCGCGTTCGTACAGGCGCAGCGTTTGCGGGTGGATGTTGTACTTCTGCGCGACGGCACTGATCATGTAGTACGCCTTCCGCGCATCGCCCGCTTTCTTCATCACGACGTCAGCTCCTTCCGGACGTCGTCGGCGTTGATTCGTCCGAATTCGCGGAGCAGCTCCTTCGAGCGCTCGTCGAGCAGCCTGGGCAGCACGAGCCGCACCTCGACCACGAGGTCGCCGCGGCGGCCGTCGCGCCCCGCGATGCCGCGCTCGCGCACGCGGAACTTCTGGCCCGACTGCGTTCCCGGCGGCACGCGCAGCCGCGCGGGACCGTCGAGCGACGGCACTTCGATCTTCGCGCCGAGCGCCGCTTCGTGGACCGCGACCGGCACCGTCAGATGCACGTCGTCGCCTTCGCGCCTGAAGAGCGGGTGCGGCTCGACCCGGATCGAGATGAACAAATCGCCGGCCTCGCCGCCATTGGGGCCGGCGTGTCCCTTGCCGGGCACGCGGATGCGCGCGCCGTCGGCCAGGCCGGGCGGGACGTTGACGGTGAGCGATTCGGTGCGCACCTCCGTCTGCTGGCCGCCGCAGTGCGGGCAGCGCGTCTGCCGCTGCTGCCCGGTTCCGCCGCAGTAGGGACAGGTCTTCGAGAACACCATGTGGCCGCGCGCCGACTTGATCGCGCCCGCGCCGTGGCAGTGCAGGCATCGCGTCTCGGCGACGTTCAGCACGCCGTGTCCGCGACACGTGCGGCAGTGCTCGCGCCGCGTGACGGCGACGTGGCGCTGCCCGCCGCGCAGCGCTTCCTCGAAGCCGACGGTGACCGACTGGTGCAGGTCGGCGCCGCGCTCCGGCTCCTGACGGCGCGCGCCGCCGTGGCGCTGAAACACGTCGGCGAACAGATCGCCGAAGGTCGGCGCCTCGGTCCCGTTCACCGTCACCGAGAAGTCGAACCCCTCGAACCCGTAGGCGTCGCGCGCCGGCGCCTTGGCGGTCGCGCCCGTCGTGTCGTAGCGGCGGCGCCGATCCGGATCGCTCAGTGTTTCGTACGCTTCCGCGATCTGGCGGAACTGCGCGGCCGCGCGCCGGTCGCCCGGGTTGATGTCCGGGTGAAACTTGCGCGCCAGCCGCTTGTACGCCCGCTTGAGGTCTGCGAGCGTCGCATCGCGCCCGACACCGAGGATGACGTAGAAATCCATACGCAATCGCGGATCGAACCGCCTACTGTTTGCCTTCGTCGACGACCTCGGCGTCGATCACGTCGCCCTGCTGCCGGTCGGACGGCGCCGCTTGGCCCGGTCCGGCCGAGGAGCCTCCCGGCTGCGACGCGGAGGCCTGGCCCGATGCCTGCGACCGGTACAGCGCCTCGGCCGCCTTGTGCTGCGCCGCCGTGAGCGCGTCGAGCGCGCGCTGGATCGCCGCGGCATCGCTCCCTTCGGTCGCCTTCTTCAGCTCTTCCATCGCGCTCTCGATCGCCGATTTCTCCGCCGGCGCGATCTTGTCGGCCGCGTCCTTCAGCATGCGCTCGGCGCCGTAGACGGCCTGGTCGGCGCGGTTGCGCAGCTCGATCTCCTCGCGCCGCTTCTTGTCCTCGTCGGCGTGCGTCTCGGCGTCGCGCGTCATCTTCGAGACCTCGTCCTTGCTGAGGCCGCTCGACGCCGTGATGGTGATCTTCTGCTCCTTGCCCGTGCCGAGGTCCTTCGCCTGCACGTTGACGATGCCGTTGGCGTCGATGTCGAAGGTCACTTCGATCTGCGGGACGCCGCGCGGCGCCGCGGGGATGCCGACCAGATGGAACTTGCCGAGCGTGCGGTTGTCGCGCGCCATCGAGCGCTCGCCCTGCAGCACGTGGACCTCGACGCTCGTCTGGTTGTCGGACGCCGTCGAGAAGATCTCGCTCTTGCGCGTCGGGATCGTCGTGTTGCGCGGAATCAGCGTCGTCATCACGCCGCCCATCGTCTCGATGCCCAGCGAGAGCGGCGTGACGTCGAGCAGCAGCAGGTCCTTGACGTCGCCCGCGAGGACGCCGGCCTGCACCGCGGCGCCGACCGCCACCACTTCGTCCGGGTTGACGCCCTTGTGCGGCTCGCGGCCGAACAGCTCCTTGACGATCTGCTGGACCTTCGGGATGCGCGTCGATCCGCCGACGAGCACCACCTCGTCGATCTTCGACGGGTCGAGTCCGGCGTCGGCGAGCGCCTGCTTGGTCGGCCCGACGGTCTTCTGCAGGAGATCGTCGACGAGCTGCTCGAACTTCGCGCGCGTCAGCTTCATCTGCAGGTGCTTGGGACCGCTCTGATCGGCGGTGATGAACGGCAGGTTGACGTCGGTCTCCATCACCGTGGAGAGCTCCATCTTCGCCTTCTCCGCCGCTTCCTTCAGGCGCTGCAGCGCCATCCGGTCCTTGCCGAGATCGATCGTCTCGGTCTTCTTGAACTCGGTGATGATCCAGTCGATGATGCGCTGATCGAGGTTGTCGCCGCCGAGGTGCGTGTCGCCGTTGGTCGCCTTCACCTCGACGACGCCCTCGCCCACCTCGAGGATCGAAATGTCGAACGTGCCGCCGCCGAAGTCGTAGACGGCGATCGTCTCGTCCTTCTTCTTGTCGAGCCCGTAGGCGAGCGCCGCCGCCGTCGGCTCGTTGACGATCCGCATCACCTCGAGGCCGGCGATCTGGCCGGCGTCCTTGGTCGCCTGGCGCTGCGCGTCGTTGAAGTACGCCGGTACGGTGATGACCGCCTTCGCGACCGGCTGCCCGAGGTACTCCTCGGCCGCCTGCTTCAGTTTCTGGAGCACCATCGCCGAGATCTCCGGCGGCGGGTACTCCTTGCCGTTGGCCATGACGCGCGCGTCGCCGTTGCTGGCGCGCACCACCTGGTACGGCACCATCTTCATCTCCTCGGACACCTCGTCGTACTTGCGGCCCATGAAGCGCTTGATCGAGAAGATCGTGTTTTCGGGATTCGTGACCGCCTGCCGCTTGGCCACCTGTCCGACGAGGCGCTCGCCGGTCTTCGTGAAGGCCACCACCGACGGCGTCAGCCGCCCGCCTTCCGGGTTCGTGATCACGACCGGTTCGCCGCCTTCCATCACGGCGACGACCGAGTTGGTGGTGCCTAAATCAATGCCGATGATTTTGCTCATCTGTACCTCGTCGGTTGATATCGATCCAATTATGAAAGTTGAGTGAAGGAGTGTCAACGTCAACTGACAAAAATCGCCGTAAACTGGTGACACACATGGCCCATTACGTCATCCGCATCGCGCGCAACGCGGGCATCGTCGTGCTGTTCATCGTCGCCGGGATGCTGGGCATTCTCAGCGGCGTCATGTTCGCGTATGCGGGCGATCTGCCGGCGGTCACCTCGCTCGACAACTACGCGCCGAGCACGATTACGCGCGTGCTGTCGGCGAAAGGACAGGTCATCGGCGAGTTCGCGACGCAGCGCCGCGTGCTCGTGGGCTACGACGAGATCAACCCGGTGCTGCGGCAGGCGATCATCGCCACCGAGGACGCCGACTTCGACAAGCACTTCGGAATCAACATCTGGCGCATCTTCTCGGCGGCGGTCGTCGACATCATCTCCCGGCGCCCCGAGCAGGGCGCCAGCACCCTCACGCAGCAGGTCGCGCGCAACCTCGATCAGTTCGGCCTCACCAAGCAGAAGCGGCTCGAACGCAAAGTCCGCGAGATGATCCTCGCGATCCAGATCGAGAAGCGCTACACGAAGAAGGAGATCTTCACGATCTACTGCAACCAGATGTACCTGGGCCACGGCGCGTACGGCGTCGAGGCGGCGTCGCGGCTCTACTTCAACAAGTCGAACAAGCAGCTGACGCTCGAGGAGGCGGCGCTCATCGCCGGCATCTTCCAGACGCCCGAGCGCCAGAGCCCGTTCGTCGACATGAAGCGCGCGACCGCGCGGCGAAACGTCGTGCTGCAGCGCATGGCCGACGAACGCTACATCACGCAGCAGCAGGCCGACGACGCGAAGAAGAAGCCGATCGTCACGCGCGGCGCGCCGACGCAGCCGCCGGGCATCGCGCCGTACTTCGTCGAGGAGGTCCGCAAGCACCTCGAACGCGAATACGGCGCGAAGGTTCTCTACGAAAACGGCCTCACGGTGACGACGACGCTCGACGCGAGCCTGCAGGAGCTGGCGAACAGGACGCTGGAGCACGGCCTGCGCGCGTACGATCGCCGCCACGGCTGGCGGAAGCCGACCCGCAACGTGCTCGACGAGCACCACACCATCGACGGCTACAAGGACGAACGCTGGACCCGGCCGATGGCCGTCGGCGACATCGTGCCGGCGGTCGTCGTCAGCGCGCCGAAGACCGGCGCGGCGCGCGTGCGGTTCGGGCCCTATCACGCCGACGTCGGCGGCAAGGATCTCGTCTACGGCCCCAGCCGGCGGCCGGGCCCCGCCGACTACTTCAAGGCCGGCGACCTCATCGAAGTCGGAATCCAGAAGCTGGACGTCGACACCGGCGCCGCCAGCGTGACGCTCGAGCAGGCGCCGCTCGCCGAAGGCGCGATGCTCGTCATCGACAATCACACCGGTCAGATCAAGGCGATGGTCGGCGGCTGGAGCTTCTCGCGGAGCAAGTTCAACCGCGCCGTCCAGGCGTTTCGCCAGCTCGGGTCCACCTTCAAGCCGATCGTCTACACCGCGGCGATCGACCGCGGCTTCACTCCCACGTCCATCATCGTCGACGCGCCGGTCAGCTATCCGGCCGGCAACGGGCAGATCTACAGCCCGCACAACTACGACCACAAGTTCCTCGGGCCGGTCACCCTGCGGTACGCGCTCGAGGAGTCGCGCAACATCCCGGCGATCAAGATGATGGACACGCTCGGGCCGAAGAACGTCCTCGACTACGCGAAGCGCTTCGGGTTCGAGGAGGACTTCCCGCCGTATCTGCCGATCGCGCTCGGCGCCGGCGACGCGACGCTGCTCGACATCACCAGCGCGTACACGACCTTCCCGAACCAGGGCGTGCGGATGAAGCCGTACTTCGTGCAGAACGTGAAGGACCGCGACGGCAACCTGCTCGAGGAGAACCGCGGCGAGCCGAGCGACGTCATCCGCGCCGACACGGCGTTCGTGATGGTGAACATGCTGCGCGGCGTGCTGAGCCCGCGCGGCACCGGCGCGCGCGCGACGGCGCTCGCGCAGTCGTGGCCGCTCGCCGGAAAGACCGGCACCGTCGACGAGAACACCGACGCGTGGTTCGTCGGCTTCGATCCCGACATCACGGTCGGCGTGTGGCTCGGCTTCGACGACAAGCGGAAGTCGCTCGGCGCCGTGGAACAGGGCGCCTACGCGGCGCTGCCGATCTGGATGGACTTCATGAAGACCTACATCGATCAGCGGCCCGACAAGGACGATCCGCCCGAATTCGAGGCGCCGGGCAACATCATCTTCCTGAACGTGGACCAGGCCAACGGCGCGCCGATGGACGGCGCCGGATCGATCCACGAAGCGTTCATCGCGGGGACGCAGCCCGGCGCGAACAACTTCGCGACGGCCAGGCAGCCGTAGGGCGGGCCGTCAGGCCGGCCGCGACCAGCGCATCACGCGGCGCAGCGCGCTCGTCGCTTCCGGAATCCGGAGCGCGAGCGTCATCGCCAGATACACGACGCCGTACGCGCCGAGGACCACGACCGCGCCGGCGACCGGATGCGCGGCGACCGCGACCGCCCGCTTGAGCCCGAACCCGACGGCGGCGCCCGCGACCGCCGCGCTCCACAACTTGACGACGTAGCCCGGCGCGAGACCGCTCCGGCCGATGCGCCGGTTCAGCGTGGCGCGCAGCATCAGCATCTCCACCCACCCGGCGATGCCGGCGGACGCCGTCAGGCCCGCCGCGCCCCAGATGTCCTCGAGCCGCATCAAGCGGCGCAGCGGAAACGCGAAGATCAGCCCGAGCACCGTCGTCAGGACGAAGCGGACCACCGCGTAGTTGAGCGGGGTGCGCGTGTCGCGCAGCGCGTAGTAGGTCGACGAGTACAAGCGTCCGAGCGTCTGCGCCAGCAGGCCGACGGCCGACCCCGCGAGGATGCCCCACACCGTGACGGCGTCCTGATACGTGAAGCGCCCCGTCTGGAAGAGCGCGCCGGCGATGACGTCGCCGAGCGCCAGAAACGCCATCGCCGAGGGCACGACGAAGTACGCGATCTGGCGCAGGCCGGCGTCGAGGCGCGCGCGCAGCGTGGCGGTTGCGGTCGGGTCGAGGCCCACCTCGCCCGACATCGCCGGCAGTTCCGCGGCCGACACCGACATGCCGAACAGGCTGACCGGCAGCGTGTACAGCGTCGACGCGTTCTGCAGCCCGGTGACGGCGCCGGTGCCGAGCAGGCTGGCGATCACCGAGTCGATGTACGCGCTCAACTGCACGACGCCGCGGCTGACGAACACCGGCATGAAGTTGCGCGCGATGGTCCGGACGTGCACCGACGCGGTATCGAAGACGAACCGCAGATCCGGTGCGACCGATCGCACGACGGGGAGCATCACGAGGAACTGCAGCAGCGCGCCGACGACCGATCCCCACGCCAGGATCACGGCAAGCCGCGGCAGCGTGCTGCCGGCGCCGAACACCAGCAGCGTGGCAATCATCGCCGCGTTCCACACGACGCTGCTCGCGTACGACAGGAGGAAGCGGCGGTGGCTGTTCAGCACGCCGAGGCACCACGCGGAGATGACGAACAGGCCGGCGCCCGGGAACAGCACGCGCACGATGGCGATCGTCAACTCGCGCTTGCTGCCGTGGAACCCCGGCGCGATCGCGTCGATGAAGAGCGGCGTCGCGACGACGCCGACCAGGACGAGGACCGACACGACCAGCGTCAGCAGCGCGGCGACGGCGCCGGCGACGCGATCGGCGGCCTTGCGGTCGCCGCGCGCCAGGAGCGCGGCGTACACCGGAATGAACGACGCCGACAGCGCCCCTTCGCCGAACAGGTTCTGCAGGAAGTTGGGGATGCGGACGGCGGCCGTGAAGGCGTCCGCCGCGTCGTTGCGCAGGCCGAAGTAGTGGGAGAAGACGCGCTGCCGGACCAGGCCCGCCAGCCGGCTCAAGAGGATGCCGAGCCCGACGAACAGCGAGCCGCGCGACGGCGGCGGATTGCGGACGGCCGACTGCGGATTCATCGCCGATTCATCGCGGCCCTACGCCGCATCAACACGCAATCCGCCCTCCGCGATCCTCAGTCCGCAACGTCTTCCTCGGTCGCCGCCGACAGCGTGCCGGACGAGCGCTTCATCAGGTACGCCTTGATGAACGGATCGAGGTCGCCGTCGAGCACGCGGTTGACGTCGCCGGTCTGCTCTTTCGTCCGCAGATCCTTGACCAGCTGATACGGCTGGAGGACGTAGTTGCGGATCTGGCTGCCGAACGCGATCTGCTGCTTCGCGCCGCTGATCTGCTCGAGCTTCGCCTGCTGCTCTTTCTGCTTCAGGTCGTACAGCCGCGCCTTCAGCACCTTCATCGCCGAATCGCGATTGCGGTGCTGCGATCGCTCGTTCTGGCACGAGACGACGATGCCGGTCGGGATGTGCGTGATGCGGACGGCGGAGTCGGTGACGTTGACGTGCTGGCCGCCGGCGCCGCTCGATCGATACGTGTCGATGCGGATGTCCTTGTCCTCGATCTCGACGTCGACGTCCTCGGTGACCTCCGGCCACACGTAGACCGATGCGAACGAGGTGTGGCGCCTGGCCGCCTGATCGAACGGCGAGATGCGCACGAGCCGATGGACGCCGGCTTCGGCCGACAGCAGCCCGTAGGCGTACTCGCCGGTGACGGTGACGGTCGCGCTCTTGAGCCCCGCCTCTTCGCCCGGCTGGTAGTCGATCAGCTCCTTCTTGAACCCGCGGCGCTCCATCCAGCGCATGTACATGCGCAGCAGCATCTCGGCCCAGTCCTGCGACTCGGTGCCGCCGGCGCCCGGATGGATCGTGAGAATCGCGTTCTTGCGATCGTGCTCGCCGCCGAGCATCTTCTTGATTTCGCCCGCCTGCACCGTCTGCTCGAGGCGGTCGAGCGCCTGGGCGAAGTCGGCGTCGACCGATTCGCCCGCCTCGGCCCACTCCACGAGCACGGCGAGATCGTCGGCCTGCTTCTTCAGCGACACCACGAGATCGCGATCCTGCTCGAGCCGCCGGCGGCGCTGCAGCACCTTCTGCGCTTCGGCCTGGTCTTTCCAGAAATCGGGGCTGGCGGCCCGCGCCTCGAGGCGGGCTAGTTCGTCGTCGGGACGGGCGGCTTCAAAGATAGCTCCGCAGATCCGCGGCGCGTTCGCCGAGATCCTCGTAGCGGTGCATCAACTCGTCGATCGATGGCATCAGGTCTCCTCGTGCGGTGGCGAGCGGGCGGGCGGCGCGTGGCGTGCCGCCGCGCGCTAGCCGGCACTCGCCACCGATTGTACACGCCGCCGCGACGCGAGCAGCAGCGCCGCGGTCAGCAGCACCGATGCGTACGCGGGCGCGTCGCCGGCGCGCGCGTACCACGTCTCGTCCTTCAGGAACCGCGCCTCGCCGACCAGCACGGCCGGCTGATAGATGGCGCTCTGCTCCACGACGCGGCCGTACGGATCGACGATGCCGCTGATGCCGGTGTTGGCGGCGCGCACCAGATACCGTCCTTCTTCGATCGCGCGCATCGACGCCTGCTGGAAGTGCTGGTACGGCGCCGACGTGTCGCCGAACCACGCGTCGTTGGTGATCGTCGTCAGCAGCTCGCTGCCGCCGCGGACGAACTCGCGCACCAGCGCGGGATACACCACTTCGTAGCAGATGGCCACGCTCAGCAGGTGGCCCTCCACCGGGAGCAGCTCCGGGTCGGCGCCGGGCCAGAACGTGCCGACCTGCTCGGTGAGCGGCGCGGCGAAGAACAGCAGCTGCTGCAGCGGGACGTACTCGCCGAAGGGGACCAGGTGCATCTTGCGGTACACGCCCGCGGTCTTCCCGTCCGGTCGCACGAGAAACGCCGAGTTGAAGTACTTGTCGGGGACGCGGCGGGTGCCGAGGTTCTTCCACTCGATCTGGTCGCTGCCGAAGAGCAGCGACACGTGCGCCTGCTGGGCGATCGCGCGGATCCGCGCGGCGCCGAACTGCTCCTCCTCGTACATGAACGGCGTCGACGACTCGGGCCACAGCAGGAGCTGCGCGCCGCGGCCGATCGCGTCGCGCGTCATCCGGAGGTATTCGTCGAAGATCGCCGACGCGCGCGCCGGGTCCCACTTGATCGCCTGGTCGACGTTGCCCTGGATCATCCCGACCCGGATCGGCGTCCCCGATCGCACGAGCTCGTTCGCGGCGAGCCGCCGCTGCCCCCACGCCGCGGTCGCGGCGACCAGGACGAGGACGATCGCCAGCGGTACGTAGCGCGCGCGGTCAGACGCGCCCGATGCGGTCCGACGCACGGCCCGCGCGAGCGCCGCGCTGACCAGCGCGACGAGGATCGACACGCCGTAGACGCCGACGAGGCTCGCCAGCTGTGCGACCGGCAGCACCGTCACCTGGCTGTAGCCGAGCAGCACCCACGGAAAGCCGGTCAGGATGTGCGTCCGGCCCAGTTCGGTGGCCGCCCAGACGAACGGCGCGGCCAGCAGGGCCGCGGGGCCGTGCGCCAGGGTCAGCCGCCGGACGATGAGCCCGAAGAGCGCCGGAAAGAGCGCGAGATAGGCAACGAGCGCGATGTTGAGCGGCACCGCGATCCACGTCGAGAGGCCGCCGTAGACGACCATCACGCGCGTGATCCAGTAGAGCGTGCCGGTGAAGTAGACGGCGCCGGCGAGGAGCCCGAGCCAGAACGCGCGCGACAGCGTGCCGTCGCAGAGCGTCAGCAAGAGCGGCGTCAACGCGATCCAGGCGATGGCGGGATGACCGAATTTCGGAAAGCTGAGCGCGAGCAGGACGCCCGATGCGGCGGCCGGACCGCTGCCCGCCATACGCGGCGAGAACACGCCGCATCAGTTTACTACCGCGCGCGCAGCACCGACGCGTTGTGCGCCGCCACGGCCGCCATCGTCGCGTTGGCGACGACGAGCGTGACGATCGCCTGCGTTTTCTTGTGATCGCGCCACAGCCGCTCGGCGAAGTAGATCGTCGACGCCGTGCTCGCCGCCTTCAGCGTCCACATCGCCGCCGACTGGTTGCTCGCCCAGCCGACGAGCGGGTTCTGCTCCACCGCGCCGTTGCGGACCGCTTTCAGCGTCGAGTAGCCGTCGAACGCCTGGAGCGACACGAGGCCCAGATACATCGGCACGAGCGCCGCGGGCCGATCGGTGGCCTGCTCGGTGACCACGTTCACGTTGATACGAATGGGTTGGGGGTCCTCGGCCGCCTGCACCGACGCCGCGCCGGCAACCAGGGTGACCGCCATGAGGGCTGGGAGAGTACGCGTCATGCCCGCCGGAAGAGCGAACGACGTGCCACGACCGCTGGTTGCTATGTGATTGAGGTGATGGTCTTTACGGGAACCGGCGTGGCCGGTGTGCGCGCCGGGAGCCGATTGCGGGCAGCCGGGTGCGCCGGATCCGCACGCTTGGGCGTGCAACCTAGCGCGTCACCCAGGGCTTGTATTGCTCCTCTTTCTGCAGTTTCGCGGCGACCGACTCCGCCTCGCGGCGCGTGGTGAACTTGCCGACACGAACCCGGAACACCGACGGCGTGCCGCTGGCCGGCGAGACGACATACGCGGCGTATCCCTTCGACGACAGCCGCTTCGCGATCGCCTCGGCCTCGCCGCGCACGTTCAGCGCGGCGATCTGGACCGCGTACCCCGAACCGGTCGGCTCGGAGCCGGTCGTCGATTCGGCTTCGGCGCGCGCGGGCGGCGGCGGAGGCGCGGCAGCCCTGGGCGCCTCTTTCGGCGCCGGTGCCTCTTTCGGCGGCGCCTGCTTCGGCGTTTCTCTGACCGCGGTGTCCTTCGCGGATCGCGACGGCGCCTGCGCCTGAGCTTGCGGCGGGGGCTGCGACGCCGACGCGCCGCTCTTCACTTCCTCTTTCGCCGGCTTCGACTTGTCGGGCCGATCGAAGTCGCTCAGATCCTCGGTGCCGGCCGCTGGTGGCTGTGCGGCCGCGGTCGGATCCGATCCTGAGGGCGTGGGCGCCGGCGCTTGCGCCGCGGGTTGCGGCGTCGGATCGGCAACGCTGGAGACCGACAGGTCGGCGACGGCGCCGCGTTCGGCGCGCACGCCGCGTCCGACGAGCACGCCGCAGAGGAAGATCACGACCGACACCACCGTGGCGGCCATGAAGAGAAACACCAGCTGCTTGCCGTTCAGCTGAATCTCGTGGAACCCGTCGTCCTCGATGTGTGAAGCCACGACCGCAGCGATTTTAGCACGTCAGCGAGCGTCGATCGTCGCGAGCAGACGCTTCGCCGCGGCCGATTGCGGATCGAGCGCGAGCGCGCGCTCGGCCTCGGCGCGCGCGGCGGCCGCGTCCTTGTTCTGCCAGTACGCGTCGCCGAGCGCGACGTGCGCGTCGGCCGACTCGGCGCTCCACAGCGCGATCTTGAACGCGTCGATCGCTTCGCGCACGCGGCCGTTGCGGAGGTGAATTCGCCCGAGCAGCAGGTGCGCGTCGGCGAGGTACGGCGAGAGGTACAGCGCGCGGTTCAGATCGTCGGCCGCCTCACGATCGTTTTCGCGCTCGAACTGGCGGCGTGCGCTGTCGAGATAGAAGCGCGCGAGTTCGTCCTGGCTGCGCTGCTCGCTGGTCGCGAGCGTCCGCTCGACGCCGTGCGCGTGCGGCAGTTCGATCTCGTCCTTCACGCGCTCGAGACCCTTGGGGACGACGTCGCCGCCCGGCCGCCTGGCGCGCGCTTCGTACTGGGCCGAGAGCCGCCGCGCGAGCTCGCGTTCGCGCGCCGCCTCCACCGCGTTGCCCGCGGCCGCGAGCGCGGCGCCGAGCACGAAGTGCGCGTCGCCGTCGGCGGGGTTGCGCCGCACCGCTTCGCGCAGCCAGTAGATGGCCGCCTGCGTATCGCGATCGAGCCAGTACGCATAGCCGAGGTTGAAGAGGTAATCCGGGTCGTAGGGATCGGCCTCGGCCGCTTTCGTGAAGAAGTACGCCGGCGTGCCCGTCTGCGGCGTGCTCCCGCGACGCAGCTGGACGACGCCGAGGTTGTTCCAGATGTTCGCCGCCGGCTGCGTGTCGGCGAGCGCCTTGAACGTCGCGAACGCCTCGTCGTACTTCTTCAGATAGAACTGCGACAGGCCGGCGAGAAACCGCGCGCGCGATCCGAACGGCGACGAGGCGGGCACCGGCGCGATCGCGGCGAGCGCCTGCTCGTGATCGCCCTGGTCGTCGTACACCTGCCAGAGCGCGATCCGCGCGCGATCGAAGGTCGGCTGCAGCTTGAGCGCGGCGCCCAGGTAGTTGATCGCCGTGGCGGGCGTCTCGGCCAGCACGCCCTTGATGAAATCTTCGAAGACCGGCAGCGACACCGGCTCGCGCGCCTGCATCGGCGGCACGGCGCCCGCGGGCGCGATCTTGCGGGCGATGCGATCGACGATCGCGAACAGGTCCGGCAGCGGACCGCGTTCCGTCGCATCGACCTTGACGCGCCCGGCCTCGAGCGCGATCCCCCGCACGTGGAGCACGAGCGCATCGCCGTCCATCTGCAGCGAGCCGACGATGACGTCGGCGGCGCCGACGAGCTGCCCGATGCGGATCACGGTCGCGTCGGTCAGCGTCGCGGCGGGCGGCACCTGCAGCCGATCGAACGCCTGCTGCCGCTCCGGGCGCGTGATCGCGTTGACGCCGAGCGCGAGCAGATCGTCGGTGAGGAGCACGGCGGCGCCTTCGCCGAGCCAGAAAATCTTGGGATCGCGGGTGACGTTCTCGAACGGCATCACGAGGACGCGCGACGCGGACGCCGCCGACTGCGCGGCGGCGATCGCCGGCCGCGATGCCCACGCACACACGAAGCAGACGAGCAGCCGCAGGGCCCGGCTCACGCCGGCCTCTCGCCGTCGAGCGCCACCTGCAGCACGCACGTCGCGCTGCCGGTGCCGCGGCAGGTGACGACCTGCGTCTGCGCACCCAGGCCGAACATCGCGAGCAGCTTCGTGAACGCCGCGGCGTAGAACCCGCACAGCGGATGCGCCACGGGCTCGCGCACCGTGCAGAAGACCGACGCGCGAACGTCCACCCTGGCCGTCGCGCCGCGCACGCGCGCGATCGCGCGGCTGCCCTGATACGTCTCGCGGACGAGCTCCTTCGCGAGGCCCATCAGCAGCCGGCTCCTCAGCCACGGCGGCGCCGCTTTGATCATCGCGCGGCGCGCCGTGCCCATCGACTGCACCGTCCACTCCGCCGCGTACTCGCCGGCGCGCGTCGTGATGATGTCGTACGCATCGCCCTCCTGCCGCAGGAAGCTGAGGACGGCGTAGAGCGGCGCGAGGCCGATCGTCCCCTCGCGCAGCCCTTCGGCGTTCAGCCAGTTCTCGTAGAACGTGAGCCGCGTCGGCAGGATGTCGGCGATGCCCTGATGCAGGCTCGCCACCAGCACGCGCCCGATCCCGGCTTCCCTCATCGGCGCGCTATCATGGCCGCATGATCTCGGCGGCCATCCTGGCGGGCGGTCGGGCGACGCGCTTCGGCGGGCGCGACAAAGGCGCGCTGGTCGTCGACGGACGGCCGATTGTCGAGCGTCAACGCGAAGCCCTCTCGACGGTGAGCGACGATGTGCGGAT
Source organism: Vicinamibacterales bacterium (assembly GCA_035650895.1). Lineage (GTDB taxonomy): Bacteria > Acidobacteriota > Vicinamibacteria > Vicinamibacterales > CAVVIG01 > Gp6-AA45. The sequence goes on along the minus strand of DASRGT010000014.1, from coordinate 10,486 downwards.
CGTGCGCGAGGACATCGTGCCCGGCTGCGGTCCGCTCGGCGGCGTCCATGCGGCGCTGACGCGGGCGCGCCACACCCTCGTCTTCGTGCTCGCCTGCGACATGCCGTACATCACCGCCCCGTTCGTGTCGTATCTCTGCTCGATTGCCGATTCGTGGGACATCGTCGTGCCGCGCACCGAACGCGGGTATCATCCGCTGAGCGCGCTGTATCGCCGCACGTGCCTGGCGCCCGTCGCCCGCCGGCTCGCGGGGCGGCAGCTCAGGATGACGGATCTGTTCTCGGACGTTCGCGTGCGCGAGATCACTGGCGAGGAACTGGATCGGTTCGGCGGTCGCGATCGGCTGCTGACCAACGTGAACACGCCGGCCGAGCTCGCCGGCCTCGAGACGCTCCAAGGTCACAAACTGTAATCGTATCACGAGTTTAGCGCCGATTTCGGAGCGCGGCGACGCAACCCGCACATGATTCTTCCGCTTCAACGACGCGTGCACGACGCCATCGTCGACGCCGTACGGCGCCACTTCGGGATCGCCGACGTCCCGCCGTTCGCGGTCGAAGTGCCGCCCAGCCGGGCGCTCGGCGATCTGGCGGTGGCGGTGGCCTTCCAGCTCGCGCGCACGCTGCGCAAGGCGCCGCGGGCGATCGCGCAGGAGCTGGCCGAGGCGATCGGGCCGATTGACGGCGTCGGCCGCGTCGCGGCGACGCCGAACGGTTATCTGAACCTCTCGCTCGATCGCGCGGCGTTCCTGTCGGCGCGCGTGAGGCGCGAAGTCGAAGAGGATCGCGCGGCGCCGCACGAGAAGACCATCGTCGAGCACACGGCGATCAACCCGAACAAGGCGGCGCACGTCGGGCATCTGCGGAACGCGACGCTCGGCGACACGCTCGTGCGCGTGCTGCGGTTCCGGCGCACGCCCGTCGAGGTGCAGAACTACATCGACGACCTCGGCGTGCAGGTCGCCGACATCATCGTCGGCCTGCGCGATCTCGAGCATCGGGATCTCGCCGGCATCCGGGAGATTGCCGACGGCACGCGCTTCGATTACTACTGCTGGGATCTCTACTCGCGCGTCACGCAGTGGTACGACGAACAGCCGGATCACGTCGAGGCGCGCAGCCGCACGCTCCACGCGCTCGAGCACGGGGATCCCGAGGTGACGGCGATGGGCGCGTTCGTCGTCGATCGCATCGTGCGCACGCACCTGGCGACCATGGCGCGGCTGAACATCGCCTACGATCTCCTCACCTACGAAGGCGACATCGTCCGCCTGAAGTTCTGGGCGCGGGCGTTCGAGGTGCTGAAGGCGCAGGGCGCGGTGTACCTGCAGACCGCCGGGAAGCTGGCGGGCTGCTGGGTGATGAAGATCGACGGCGGCGCCGCGAAGGCGCCGGTCGACGGCGACGAGGGCGAGGACGAGGAGCGCGAGAAAGTCATCGTGCGCTCCAACGGCGTGGTCACCTACATCGGCAAGGATCTCGCGAACCAGTTCTGGAAGCTCGGGCTCCTCGGCCGCGACTTTCACTATCGCCGGTTCGCGACGCAGTGGAACGGCGCGCCGCTCTGGTCCACGACGTCGACCGACGGCGACCCGGGTGCGCCGGCGTTCGGCCGCGCGAAGCGGATCTACAACGTGATCGACTCGCGGCAGATGTACCTGCAGGCGCTGCTGTCGCAGGCGCTGCGAACGCTCGGTCACCCCGACGAGGCCGAGAACTCCGTGCACTTCTCCTACGAGATGGTGGCGCTGTCGCACGCCACGGCGCGCGAGCTCGGGTACGAGATCGCCGGGGACGGCGAGGAGGCGAAGAAGCCGTTCGTCGAAGTGTCCGGCCGCAGGGGGCTGGGGGTGAAGATCGACGACCTGCTCGACGTGCTGACCGCGAAGGCGACGGCGGAGGTCGCGAAGCGCAACCCGGAATTCTCGGCCGCCGAGTGCCGGACGGTCGGCGCGCAGATCGCGGTCGCCGCGATCCGCTACTTCATGCTGAAGTTCTCGCGCGGCAAGCTGATCGTGTTCGACATGGAGGAGGCGCTCAGTTTCGAGGGCGAGACCGGGCCGTACCTGCAGTATGCTGTCGTGCGGGCGAACAACATCTTCAACAAGCTGCAGGAGCGCGAGCAGCTGACCGAGGCCGACGTCCTGCGCGCGCTCGACGCGAGCGCGCCCGACGAACTGGCCGACGACGGCGCGCACAGCCTCTGGGCCGTCGTCTTCGAAGCCTCGCGGCTCGACGACATCGTCGAACAGGTCGTGCGCGGACTCGAGTTCTCGATCCTGGCGAAGTACACGTTCGGCGTCGCGCAGCTGTTCAACGCGTTCTACCACCAGTATCCGATCCTGAACGAAGACCAGGCGGACCGGAAACGCTGGCGCGCCGCGGGCGTCGCGTACGTCCGATCGCAGCTCACCCGCGCGCTGGACTTGATGGGCATCGAAGTGCCCTCTCGAATGTAGGGCACGTCTTCACCAGGATATAGGGCGGCGCCCGGACCGCCGAATCTATGGCTCTCATCGCGATCACCTCGTGCCGCAAGCTGGAGGACTACAAGCAGGCCGTCCTCCACGTCGGCGGCGACGTCCGCATCGTCGACGCGACGATGGCGGTCGACGCGGCGCTCGACGGCGTCGACGGACTGATGCTGACCGGCGGCGACGACGTCGAGCCGTCGCGATACGGCGAGCCGGCGCATGCCGCGACGGTGCCGGCGGAGGCGGGGCGCGACGAGTTCGAGATCGCGCTGGTGCGCGCGGCGCGCGCGCGCGGCCTGCCCGTCTTCGCGATCTGCCGAGGCGTGCAGGTGCTGAACGTCGCGTGCGGCGGCACGCTCGTGCAGGACATCCCGTCCGACGTCAGCGGAGGCGTCAGGCACAGCCTCGCCGTCCCGCCCAACGCGCCGTACACGCTCGCGCACGAGATCTGGGTGGAGAAGGATTCGCTCTTGTCGCGGCTGCTGGGCGATCGGATCACCGGCGACTCGTGCGAGGTGAACAGCCGCCATCACCAGTCGGTGAAGTCGGTCGCGCCGGGGTTCCGCGTCGCGGCGACCGCGCCCGACGGCGTCGTCGAAGCGATCGAAGATCCGGCTCTCCCGTTCTGCCTCGGCGTGCAGTGGCACCCGGAAAACTTCTGGCGCACCGGCGAGTTCCGGCCGCTGTTCGAGGGATTTCTCGACGCGGCGGCGCGACCGGGCATCTGAGCACCGGCGCCGCGTCTCACGCCTGCCGGTCGAGGACCACGATCGTTTCGACGTGCGGCGTGTTCGGAAAGAGATCGAACGCGTCCACCCGCGCAATCGCGTAGCCGGCGTCGACGAAGCGCCGGGCGTCGCGCGCGAGCGTGGCGACGTCGCACGAGACGTAGACGATCCGCGGCGCGCCGAGCGCGAGCACGCCGTCGAGCGCTTCGCGCGACATGCCGGTGCGGGGCGGGTCCACGATCACCGAGTCCGGCCGGGGCGGCGCACCGCGCACGAACGCTTCGACCGACTGGTGGACCGCGCGCACGCCCGGCGCGCGCGAGCCGTTCGCGTCGAGGTCGGCAGCCGCGTAGCGGTCCCCTTCGACCGCGGTGACCGACAACCGCCTCGCCGCGGCCGCCGCAACCGCGAAGAGCCCCACGCCCGCGTAGAGATCGACGGCCGGGCCGTCGTTCAGCTGGCCGACGACGTGCGTGATGAGGGGGCGCAGCAGGTAGCGGTTGCCCTGGAAGAACGCGCGCACGTCGCGCCGGAGTTCGAGCGACGCGCCGTCCACCTCGAATCGGTCGGTGACGTACGGCCTCCCGCGCACCGTCCCGCGTGCGACCAGCCCGGTCAGTCCCTCGTCCGACGCCAGGCGCTCGAGGACACCGGCGTCGACCGGGCGATCGAGGTCGAGCGCGATGGCGCGCTCGGTCGCGTCGACGTTCTCCGAGAGCTCCAGCTCGCGGACCGCGTCGACCGCCAGCGACTGCAGCGCGGCCGACCACCGCTCGAGCAGGTCGCAGGACGCCGGCAGCAGCTGTCGCGTCTGCCGGACCTCGCACAGGTCGTGCGTCGCTTCGCGAAAGAACCCGATGCGGCGTCCGCGCACGTGCAGCCGCGCGCGCATGCGGTACCCGTCCTCGCGCGACGCCGCGACGGAGACGGCGGCCGGCAGCGTCACCCGCGCGATTCGCGAGAACGCATCGGCGATCACCTCGCGCTTGATCGCGAGCTGGCGATCGTAGGCGATGTGGCTGTAGAGCGCGCCGCCGCACTCGGGATCTGCCGCCGCGTCGCGTCGATCCGGGGATGGGGCGTCGACGGCGGTCGTCTTCGCGTACGCGACGCCGCGCGACACGCGGCCGATGCGGGCGGTGACGCGCTCGCCGGGGATCGCGCCGGACACGAGCACGATCTGGCCGTCGACGCGCGCGATCATCCACCCGCCGGCGGCCGGTTTCTCGATCAGCAGCGATCGGGTCTCGCCCGGCGAGAGCACGCTGGTGTTCGCGCGCGATCGAGCATTCGTCACGAGAACGCCACCGTCGGAAGCCCGAGCCGCTCGCGCAGCAGCCGATCGACCGCCGCCTCCCGTGCGCGGCCGTACGCGTCGGGCGCCATCGCCGACCGGAACGACGCGAGCTCCTCGTCCGCCTCGCGCTCGAGCGCGGCCAGGCGCGCCGCGTCGGCCGACGATCGCGCCAGCGCCGTCAGCTGCCGGTCCATGTCCGCGAGCCGGTCGATCGCCGCGTGCCGCGCCTCGCCGCGCAGGCCGCCCTTCGCGGCGCGCGCCGCGTCGAGTTCGCGGGCGACCGCGTCGATGGCCGGATCGAAGGCGTCGCCGATCGCGCCGCTCGCGCGCGCCGACGACAGCTTCGTCAGCACCCGTTCGAGGTGCGCCGGCAGCGACTCGCGACTTGGATGGGCGGCGGCGGCCGCCGGCTGGACGAACCCGACCGCTCGTTTCCACTCGTCGAACACGTCGAGCACGTCGGCTTCGCAGAAATCGATCTTCACCGGGCGGCGACGCGGGCCCTGCCGGTAGTAGCGCTCGAAGTACCGATCGATGCCGGCGAAGACGACTTTCAACGGGACGCCGCGGCGCTCCCAGTCGGCGACGCGCGCGAAGGACGGTCCGACGACGCGAAGCAGGTGGCCGTCGTTCTTGCGGCACAGATAGGTTTCTATCTCGCGGCAGTAGTCGACTGGTTCCGTTCCCACACGATTCTCAGCCCGTGGAGCGTCAGGTCGGAGTCGACGTGCGCGATCAGCGGCGTTTCCGGCGCGATGACCGGCGCCAGCCCGCCGGTCGCGATGCAGAGCGCGTTGCCGCCCAGTTCGTCGCTCATGCGCCGGACCAGGCCCTCGACCATGCCGACGTAGCCGTAGAACAGCCCCGACTGCATCGCCCCGACGGTGGTCTGCCCGACGATGCGCGGCGGCTTGCGGACGTCGATCCGCGGCAGCCGCGCCGCGCGCTGGAACAGCGCGTCGGCCGAAATCTGCACGCCCGGGCAGATCGCGCCGCCGAGGTACTCCCCCTTCGCGCTGACGGCATCGAGCGTCGTCGCCGTCCCGAAGTCGACGACGATCAGCGGCCGGTCGGCGCGGCGGCCGTAGTTCTCGTACGCGGCGACGCTGTTGACGATGCGGTCGGCGCCCACTTCCCAGGGGTTCTCGTACCGGATCGGCATGCCGGAGTTGCTCGCGGGATCGACGACGAGCGCCTTCGCCGCGAAAGAGCGTTCGGCCATCGAGACGATCGTCGGCGTGATCGGCGGGACGACCGAGCCGATGATGATCCCCCGCACCTGCACGCGCTCGATCCGGCTGCGCGAGAACAAACCGTCGACGAGCAGCCCGAGCTCGTCGGAGGTCCGCTCGCGCAGCGTCTGCAGCCGCCAGCTCTCGACGAGCGTGCTGCCGTCGAACACCCCGAGGACGATGTTGGTGTTGCCGACGTCGATGGCTAGCAGCATATGGACGACGCTATTCCCAGACGATTTCGCCCGCGACGATCCGCTCGACGCGATCGCCGATCCGCGCCAGCAGCGCGCCGTCGGCGTCGATGCCCGCCGTGACCGCCTCGATCGGCCCGGCGCCGCTCATCCAGGTGATGCGTGCGCCGGACGCGTTCGGCGCGCGCGCGCGCCACGCGTCGAGAATACCATCGAATCTGGCGGCGAGCAGGTCGTCGTAGCGGCGCGCCAGCGACGAGAGCGATGCCCGCAGCACTCGCTCGCGATCGGCGGGCACGCCGAGTTCCGTTTCGATGGAGGTCGCGCGATCGGCGACATCCGGCGGATACGACGCGCGCCCGATGTTCACGCCGTACCCGAGCACGACCCGCTCCACCGGCGCGCCCGACGTGGCCGCTTCCGCGAGAATGCCTCCGAGCTTGCGGCGGCCGACGTACAGATCGTTCGGCCACTTGAGATCGACGCGCAGCCGTGTCTCGGCCTCGATCGCTTCGGCGATCGCCACGCCCGCCGCAATCGTCAGCAGCGTCGTGGCGCGCCGCGGCTCGCTGCTGCGCGACGGCGCGAGCACGACCGACACGTACAGCCCGGTGCCCGCCGGCGAAAACCACGACCGGCCGCGCCGGCCGCGCCCGGCCGTCTGCTGATCCGCGACGACGACGGCGCCCTCGGGCAGCGACGCGGCGACGTCGTTGGTGGACGCCACCGAGTCGTAGCGCGCGATGCGATCAAAGAGGCTCGATTTCAAAGCTGATGTCCACCGCGGGCGCCGAATGCGTGAGGGCGCCGATCGAGACGGAGTCGGCGCCGGTGGCGGCCAGCTCGGGGATGCGCTCGAGCGTGACGCCGCCGGAGATTTCGATCTTCGCGCGTCCCTTCGCGCGGGCGACGGCGGCGCGGATGTCGGAGGTCGACATGTTGTCCACGAGGATCGTCTCGGCGCCGACGGCGAGCGCCTCGTCGACTTCGGCGAGCGTCTGCGCTTCGATTTCCACCGGCGCGCCGCCGCACGCGGCGCGCACGCGCGCGACCGCCGCCGCGACGCCGCCGGCGAGCCGGATGTGGTTGTCCTTGATCAGCACGGCGTCGAACAGGCCGGCGCGGTGATTCGTTCCGCCCCCGATCGCGACGCCGTACTTCTCCAGCGCGCGCAGCAGCGGCGTCGTCTTCCGCGTGTCGAGGATCGTGATGCGGCCGGCGGCCGCGTCGACATACCGGCGCGTCGCCGTGGCGATGCCGGAGAGCCGCTGGAGGAAGTTCAAGGCCGTCCGCTCGCCGACGAGCAGGGCACGCGCGCGCCCGACGACCGCCGCGATCGGCTCGCCCGCGCGGCACGCATCGCCGTCGCGCCGGCCGGCGATCACCTCCGCGCCGTCGTCGAGCTGTCGGAACGTCTCGAACGCGACGTCGAGTCCGGCGACGACGCACGCGGACTTCGCGAAGAAGACGCCGCGCGCCCGCAGCGCGGGATCGACGGTGGCGTTGGTCGTGATGTCGCCGCCGCGCACGTCCTCGTCGAGTGCGCGGCGGACGACGTCACGATAGAGGCTCGTATCCATCGACGACGATGGCGCGGGGCTCGCCGACCCTGACGTCGAAGCGCTTCACGCGAAGCGCCGACTTCAGATCCTGCTCGACGATCGGCATCAACCCGACGGTCGTGTCGTGCGCCGTGATCGACACGGACGTGACCGGCACCTTCAGCGGCTGCTTCGCCTCGGATCGCTGCTTGCGCACTTCGAACAGCACGTCGGTGGCCCATTGGTACGCGCGGTCGTCGAGCTGGCGCGTCGGCTCGCTGTGGTCGGCGACCAGCGCCAGCAGCTCGGCGCCGGTGGGCCACGCGGCGACGTGGACCGATCCGTCGCGCCACCACGACCAGACTTCCTCGGTGACGAACGGCAGGAACGGCGCGAACAGGCGCAGCAGGGTCGAGAGCGCGGCCACGAGCGCCGCGTTGGCGGATCCGGCGGCGTCGCCGCCGTGCTCGCCGTAGCGCCGCCCCTTGACGAGCTCGAGGTAATCGTCGCAGAAGCGCCAGAAGAACGACTCGGTCCGCTGCAGCACGCGCGCGTAGTCGTAATCCTCGAACGCCTCGGTGGACTCCTCCACGAGCGCGGCGAGGCTGCGGATCATGGCGCGGTCGACCGGCTGGTGAATCGTGCCCTGCGGCTCGGCGCTGCCGAGCACGAACTTCGACGCGTTGAGGATCTTGATCGCCAGGCGCCGGCCGACGCGCATCTGGTTCGTATCGAACGCGGTGTCGGCGCCGGGCCGCCCGCTCGCCGCCCAGTAGCGCACGCCGTCGGAGCCGTGCTCCTCGAGCAGCGCGAGCGGCGTGACGACGTTGCCCTTGGACTTCGACATCTTCTTGCGATCGGGATCCAGGATCCATCCCGACAGCGCCGCGTTCTTCCACGGCAGCGCGTCGAACTCGAGGTGCGACCGCAGCACCGTGTCGAAGAGCCACGTCCGGATGATGTCGTGCGCCTGCGGGCGCAGATCCATCGGGAACGTCCGATCGAACAGGTCCCGATCGTCGGGCCAGCCGCAGACGATCTGCGGGGTGAGCGAGGAGGTGGCCCACGTGTCCATCACGTCGGGATCGCCGACGAAGCCGCCGATCTGTCCGCGTTGATCGGCGCGGTAGCCCGCCGGCACGTCCGAGGAAGGATCGATGGGCAGCTGCGCCGCGTCCGGGACGATCGGCCGCTCGTATTGCACGCGCCCCACCTCGTCGACCGCGTACCACACCGGGAACGGCACGCCGAAGAAGCGCTGCCGGCTGATGCACCAGTCGCCGTTCAGGCCGTGGGCCCAGTTCTCGTAGCGCGCCTGCATGTACCCGGGGTGCCACCGCAGCTCGGCGCCGCGCGCCAGCAGGGCGTCGCGGAACTCGATCGTCTTGATGAACCACTGACGGCTCGTCACGATCTCGAGCGGGCGATCGCCCTTTTCGTAGAACTTGACCGCGTGTGTGATCGGGCGCGGCTCGCCGACGAGCGCGCCGGCCTCGCGCAGCTGCTCCACGATCCGGACGCGCGCCTTCGCCGCCGACAGCCCCGCGAGGTCGGCGTAGAAGCGCTGCGCGCGGTCCGGATCGATCGACGTCCAGGGCGGCTCGCCCCAGGTGGTCGGCCGCAGCGTGCCGTCCGCCTGGATGACCGCGCGCACCGGCAGCGAGAGCTCGCGCCACCAGGTGACGTCGGTGATGTCGCCGAAGGTGCAGATCATCGCGATGCCGCTGCCCTTCGAGGGATCGGCCAGCGGATGCGGCTTGACCGGCACGCGGACGCCGAACAGCGGCGTCTCGACCTCGCGCCCGAAGAGCGGCCGGTATCGCGCGTCGTCGGGGTGGGCGACGAGCGCGACGCAGGCGGGAATCAGCTCGGGCCGCGTCGTTTCGATCTCGACCGCCGGCCGGCCGTAGGCCGCGACGTCGTCTCCCGCCGGAATCCGGAACGCGATGCGGTGATACGCGCCGGCCATCTCGCGATCCTCGAGCTCGGCCTGCGCGACCGCCGTCCTGAAGTCGACGTCCCACAGCGTCGGCGCCTCGACCTGATAGGCGAGGCCGCGGCGGAGCAGGTCGAGGAACGAGAGCTGCGAGACGCGCTGCGACGACTTGCTGATGGTCGCGTAGGTCATCGACCAGTCGACCGACAGGCCGAGGTACCGCCAGAGATGCTCGAACGCCTTCTCGTCCTCGACCGTGAGGCGGCCGCACAGCTCGACGAAGTTGGGACGCGAGATCGATACCGGGCGGCTCGGCGGCGACGGCGGCGGCTGGAACGACGGATCGTAGGTGAGCGACGGATCGCAGCGAACGCCGTAGTAGTTCTGCACGCGGCGCTCGGTCGGGAGCCCGTTGTCGTCCCATCCCATCGGGTAGAACACGGCCTTGCCGCGCATGCGCTGGAAACGCGCGACGAGATCGGTGTGCGTGAACGAGAACACGTGGCCGACGTGGAGCGAGCCGCTGACGGTCGGCGGCGGCGTGTCGATCGAGTAGACCTCCGCGCGCGGACGCGAGCGGTCGAACCGGTAGACGCCCGACGCGTCCCACGCGGGGCCCCACTTCGATTCGAGGCCCTCGAGCGCAGGCTTCTCGGGGAGCCGCAGCCGCGTCGGATCAAGCATCCGAAAATCGTAATACAGGAATCGGCGCGTTAGCGAATGGCGAATCGGCGAGCTCGAACTCGCCGCGCACCAGCCGCCCGACGCGCCAACTACTTGATCGCGGCCTTGATTCGCTCGATCTCGTCGCGAATGAGACGCTCGGCGAGCTGCGAGACGAGGTCGGCGACGGAGGTGCGGACGGCGGCGTCCACGCGCGGGCCGATCTGTTCGAGCACGCGGGTGGTGATCTGCTCCGCGATCGCGTCGGCGGACGGCTGCGGCGGAGCCATCGTCGCCGGCCACGCGACGTGGCTCGGCGTCTCGCCGCGCTCGGCCGCGAGCAGCGCGGCGAAGGCGTCGGCGAGCGGCGGCAGCGCCACCGGATTGGCGGGCAGCGTCGCCGGCGTTGGCCGTGCAGCGGC
>DASRGT010000013.1:0-19394 GCA_035650895.1 Vicinamibacterales bacterium | reverse complement strand
CTCGAGGATTTCGCCTTTGACGTCGACCGTGATTTTGCGCGACAGGTCGCCGCGGGCGACGGCGGTGGTGACCTCGGCGATGTTGCGCACCTGCGCGGTCAGGTTCGCCCCCATGATGTTCACCGAGTCGGTGAGGTCCTTCCACGTGCCGGCGACGCCCGGCACTTCCGCCTGTCCGCCCAGCTTGCCTTCGGTGCCGACCTCGCGCGCCACGCGGGTCACTTCCGCCGCGAACGCGCGGAGCTGGTCGACCATCGTGTTGATCGTGTTCTTCAGCTCGAGGATTTCGCCCTTTACGTCGACGGTGATCTTGCGCGACAGGTCGCCGCGCGCGACCGCGGTGGTCACCTCGGCGATGTTCCGCACCTGGGCGGTGAGGTTGGCGCCCATGATGTTCACCGAGTCGGTGAGGTCCTTCCAGGTGCCGGCGACGCCCGGAACGACGGCCTGCACGCCGAGGCGCCCTTCGGTGCCGACCTCGCGCGCGACGCGGGTGACTTCCGAGGCGAACGACCGCAACTGCTCGACCATCGCGTTGATGGCTTCCTTGAGCTGCAGGATCTCGCCGCGCACGTCGACGGTGATCTTGCGCGACAGGTCGCCGTTGGCGACCGCGATGGTGACCTCGGCGATGTTTCTGACCTGGCCGGTCAGGTTGGAGGCCATCGAGTTGACGTTGTCGGTGAGATCCTTCCAGGTGCCGGCGACGCCCGGCACGACCGCCTGGCCACCGAGCTTGCCTTCGGTGCCGACCTCGCGGGCGACCCGGGAGACTTCCGACGCAAACGCGTTCAGCTGATCGACCATCGTGTTGATGGTGTTCTTCAGCTCGAGGATCTCGCCCTTGACGTCGACGGTGATCTTGCGCGACAGGTCGCCGCGGGCGACCGCCGTCGCGACTTCCGCGATGTTGCGCACCTGCCCCGTCAGGTTCGACGCCATGAAGTTGACGTTGTCGGTCAGGTCCTTCCAGGTGCCGGCCACGCCCGACACGACCGCCTGACCACCGAGCTTGCCTTCGGTGCCGACCTCGCGCGCGACGCGCGAGACTTCCGACGCGAAGCCGTTCAGCTGATCGACCATCGTGTTGATCGTGTTCTTCAGCTCGAGGATTTCGCCCTTGACGTCGACCGTGATCTTGCGCGACAGGTCGCCGCGCGCGATCGCCGTCGCCACGTCGGCGATGTTGCGCACCTGGCCCGTCAGGTTCGACGCCATCGAGTTGACGTTGTCGGTCAGGTCCTTCCACGTGCCGCCGACGCCGGGGACGACCGCCTGGCCGCCCAGCTTGCCTTCGGTGCCGACCTCGCGCGCGACGCGCGTCACTTCGGATGCGAAGCCGTTCAGCTGATCCACCATCGTGTTGATGGTGTTCTTCAGCTCGAGGATCTCGCCTTTGACGTCGACGGTGATCTTGCGCGACAGGTCGCCGGTCGCGATCGCCGTGGCGACGTCGGCGATGTTGCGCACCTGACCGGTCAGGTTCGACGCCATCGAGTTGACGTTGTCGGTCAGGTCCTTCCACGTGCCGCCGACGCCGAGCACGACCGCCTGGCCGCCCAGCTTGCCGTCGGTGCCGACCTCGCGCGCGACGCGGGAGACTTCCGAGGCGAACGCGTTCAACTGGTCCACCATCGTGTTGATGGTGTTCTTCAATTCGGGAATCTCGCCCTTGACGTCGACGGTGATCTTGCGCGACAGGTCGCCGCGGGCAATCGCGGTCGCGACGTCGGCGATGTTGCGCACCTGCCCGGTCAGGTTCGACGCCATCGAGTTGACCGAATCGGTCAGGTTCTTCCACGTGCCGGCGATGCCGGGCACGACGGCCTGGCCGCCCAGCTTCCCTTCGGTGCCGACCTCGCGCGCGACGCGCGTCACCTCGGACGCGAACGAGTTGAGCTGATCGACCATCGTGTTGATGGTGTCCTTCAGCTCGAGGATCTCGCCCTTCACGTCGACGGTGATCTTGCGCGACAGGTCGCCGCGCGCCACCGCCGTCGTCACCTCCGCGATGTTGCGCACCTGGCCGGTCAGGTTCGACGCCATCGAGTTGACGTTGTCGGTGAGGTCCTTCCAGACGCCGGCGACGTCCGGCACTTCCGCGCGTCCTCCCAGCTTGCCTTCCGTGCCGACTTCGCGCGCGACGCGCGACACTTCCGACGCGAACGCGTTCAGCTGGTCGACCATCGTGTTGATGGTGTCCTTCAGCTCGAGGATCTCGCCCTTGACGTCGACGGTGATCTTGCGCGACAGGTCGCCGCGGGCCACCGCGGTGGTCACGCCGGCGATGTTCCTGACCTGCGCCGTCAGGTTCGACGCCATCGCGTTGACCGAGTCGGTCAGGTCCTTCCACGTGCCGGCGACGCCCGGCACCACCGCCTGCCCGCCGAGCTTGCCGTCGGTGCCGACCTCGCGCGCGACGCGCGTCACTTCGGCCGCGAACGATCGCAGCTGGTCGACCATCGTGTTGATCGCTTCTTTGAGCTGCAGAATCTCGCCGCGGACGTCGACCGTGATCTTCTTGGACAGGTCGCCGTTGGCGACGGCGATCGTCACGTCCGCGATGTTGCGCACCTGGGCGGTGAGGTTGCCCGCCATCTGGTTGACCGATTCGGTGAGGTCCTTCCAGACGCCCGACACGCCCTTGACCTGCGCCTGGCCGCCCAGCTTGCCTTCGGTGCCGACCTCGCGCGCGACGCGCGTCACCTCGGAGGTGAAGACCGACAGCTGATCGATCATGCTGTTCACCAGCCGCGCCGACCGCAGGAACTCGCCTTCGAGCGGCCGCCCGTCCACTTCGAGCGCCATCGACTGGCCCAGATCGCCTTTCGCGACGGCGCCGACCGCGCGCGTCACCTCCGTCGTCGGCCAGACCAGGTCGTCGATCAGCATGTTGATCGCCGCGACCTCGTCGGCCCAGCCGCCGACCACGCCCGGCACCGCCATGCGTTGTTTGAGCTTCCCTTCTTTCCCCACGGCGCGCGACACGCGCCGTGTCTCCTGCGCGCGGCGGTCGCTGACGGCGACGATTTCGTTGAAGGCGTCGGCGATCTTGCCGTTCAACCCGGTCAGATCCGACGGCAGCCGCACGGCGAAGTCGCCGTCGCGAAACGCCAGCATCGCCGAGAGCAGCTGCTTCGCGAACGGGTCGTCGCCGGTCAGCGGCCGCCCTCCCAACGGATATTGCGGGTCGTACGTGACAGCGGAACTCGGTTCCATCGTGGCCCTCAGTCGCTATAGTGCCGAGCTAAAAGCAGACACTCACATTCGCCAGCTGAAGCATTTCCAGACGCAAAAGTCAGCCTGAATCGGTAACCGCGCGGTGAACGCAAGAACTGAACCGTGGAATTCCTTATGCATTCCTTCGCGGCATCGAGCTCCCGGCGGACAAGCGCGCATTCCCGTATAGCTGTATCAACGTTGTCGGTGAGGTGGAGGTGTCGCTGCGGCTCCGTTCGACCTTGCAGCCGGCAACGGTCCGCGAGCTCGCGGCCGAAATCGCCATCGCCCCGCGTCGTCGTGCGGTACGATCTGGAAACGCTGACGGCGCGGGGGCTGCGCCGCGCAGACGTCGGCGACGAAGTCCGCTGTCGATATTCGCCGACGTCTGCCGACCCGCGGCGGTATGCCGACCTCCTGGCGGGGCACTACTACGGCGGGCGCTGCGATCTGGTGGTCCGCACTGCTAGATCAGCAACGCCCTCGTGTTCGCCGATTTCGTCGTGCTGCCCGACGTCGATCTCTCGTTCTACCGCCGGCCGAAGCTGTCGCTCGGCAGGGGCGGCGCGCTTGCCGGCGCGACGCGGTGGTGCGTCGCCTGCTCGAACGCGTACGCGAATCCGATCAGCTTCGCCTCGCTGAACGCCGGGCCCGAGAACGTCACCCCGTAGGGCGCCGGCAGCGCGTTGAAGCCGGCCGGGAACGGCGGCGTCGGCGCGTTGGCGACGAAGCCGCCCGGGACGACGATGCTCGGGTAGCCGGCGCGCGCGGCGATGTTCGCGCCGCGGTTCGCGGGAAACAGAATCGCGTCGTAGCTGGCGTAGATCGCGTCGAGGCCGCCGCGCGACAACTGCAGATCGAGCGCGCGATCCTGCTGATAGCGGATCGTGTCGCTGCTGCCGGGCGTCGTGTCGAAGAGCTGCGACTGGATCGCGAGGTCCTGCCCGTACTTCGTCGCGCCCGGGTGCGAGCTGTTGTACGCGATCACGTCCGCGAGCGAGTGCGACGGCGAGCTGGCATTCAGCGTCGCGAGGTACGCGTTCAGGTCGCGCTTGAATCCGTACAGCAGCACCGTGGAACAGTTCGCCTGCCCGTGGACGCCGCAGCCGCCGAACGCGTTCAGCGCGGTCTGCGTCGGGATCTCGACCGGATCGACGGTGGCGCCGAGTTCGCGCAGGACGGCAATCGCGTCGTTCATCACCTGCAGCTGCGACGGCGTCAGACCCGACACGTACGGCGTCTGCGGCACGGCGATGCGCTTGCCCGCGAGGGCGTGCCGATCGAGGAACCGCGTGTAATCGCTGTGGCAGTTGCCCGGCGTCAGGCACGCGGCGGTGGCCGGGTCGGCGGGATCGTACCCGGCGATGACGCCGAGCACTTTCGCCGCGTCGGTCACCGTCCGCGCGAGCGGCCCGGCCGTGTCCTGGTCCGCGCTGATCGGAATGATGCCGTCGCGGCTGACGAGGCCGACCGTCGGCTTGATGCCGACGAGCAGGTTCTGCGTGCCCGGGCTGAGGATCGATCCCGACGTCTCGGTGCCGATCCCGACGGTCGCGAGGTTGGCCGACACGGCGATGCCGGGTCCCGAGCTGGAGCCGCCGGGCGACAGCGCCTGCCGGCCGTCGGCGAACGGCCGGCCGAACGAATCGACGCCGGGCCGGGGATCGGGCCGCGGGTCGAACGGGTTGAATCCGTAGCCGCCGAGCGAGCTGTAGCCGGCGGGCATCCCGTTGGTGAGGAAGTTCGCGAACTCGGTGAGGGTCGCCTTCCCCATGATGATCGCGCCCGCCTTGCGCAGCTTCCGCGTAATCGTCGCATCGTCGGGCGGCACCGAGCCGGTGAGCGCGACCGATCCCGCGGAGGTCTGCATGTCGCGCGTGTCGACGTTGTCCTTGAGGATGATCGGAATGCCGTCGAGCGGCAGCCGCGCGCGACCGTGATGGCGCTCGGCGTCCTCGGCGCGCGCCTGCGCCGCCGCGTTCGGATTGAGCGTGAGGTACGCGTTGAGATGCGGACCGGTCTTGTCGTACGCCGCGATGCGTGTCAGATACGCGTGCACGATGTCGGCGGTGCTCGCCAGGCCGGTCTGCGCGGCCTTCTGGATGTCGGCCACGGTGGCTTCGACGAGTTGCAGGCGTGCCGAGCCGATGCCGCCCCGGTCGGCGCGGATCGGGTAAACCGCGAGAGCCGCGAGAGCGAGCGCGATCGAAAATTTTTTCATGGCTGCTCCTGTCCGTGTGCGCGTGCGGTGGGCGCCATGATGCGCGGCCGGCGTGCGGTCGTCAACTGGCCGATGCTGATTTCCTGCAGAGCTGGCGCGTCCGCGTGCGCGGTCGCGCGGCCGCCGTCAGCGCCGATCGGCGGCGGGCGCCGCCTGCGCGCCGGGAGGCGCGACGAAACGATCGATCGGAATCCGTTCGTACCGCACGTCGAGGACCTCGAGCCGTTCGGTGCCGCCTGGGGCGCGCAGCACGACGGCCTCGCCGGGTCCGGCTTTCATCAGCGCGCGGGCGAGCGGCGACTTCCAGCTGATGTAGTTGCGGCGGAGATCGATCTCGTCCACGCCGACGATCCGCACTTCCCGTTCGGCGCCGGCGCCGTTCGCATATCGCACCGTCGCGCCGAAGAACACGCGGCTCGCGGCGCGGCCGGCCCGCGGCGCTTCGGGATCGACGATTTCGGCGGCGTCGATCCGCTTCGTCAGGAATCGAATGCGCCGATCGATCTCGCGCAGCCGCCGCTTGTTGTACTGATAGTCCGCGTTCTCGCTGCGATCGCCGTTGCCGGCCGCCCACGCCACGACCTGCGTCACGGCCGGGCGCTCCCTGACGAGCAGGAAGTGCAGCTCGTCTTTCAGCCTTTGCAGTCCGTCGGGCGTGATGTAGTTCTTGACCGGCGCCAGCGGCTCCTTCTCCACCGCCATGCTCACGAGATGCTAGCGCATCGACGCGGGTGCGTCACCTCGTCGCGCGCGCGTGCGCCGCTTCCTTCACCGCG
The DNA here is from genome assembly GCA_035650895.1 of Vicinamibacterales bacterium. GTDB lineage: Bacteria > Acidobacteriota > Vicinamibacteria > Vicinamibacterales > CAVVIG01 > Gp6-AA45. The sequence goes on along the minus strand of DASRGT010000013.1, from coordinate 13,178 downwards.
CTCACGACCTGATCGAGGTCGAACGGCTTGCCGACGATTTCGTACACCTGCTGGTGGCGCCCCACGAGCTCGACGACGCGCTGTGCGTTGGTGCTCGTCAGCACGATCCGGCACGACTGCATGCTCGGCGTTCGGCAGACGTGCTGGAACAGCCTCCAGTTCGCGTCGTAGGGCGGCGCGATGTCGTAGACGACGACATTGGGCTGATGCTGCCGCAGGAAGGTCTCGAGGTCCACGGCGCCTTCGCGAATCTGGTACGTCAGCAGCGACACGACGACGAATCCCGCCTGCTCGAGGACGACGCGCAGCATGTCGACGACATCGGGCGACGTGTTGAAGATTGCTGCGACGGGCGGACCTGATGGCATGGAACCGGGCGTCGCAATCCCGATGCCGCGCGTCGTGCACCTCAGCTCGTACGCGCCGCCGCGGGCGCGCGAACGCGCGAGCGACCCGGCTGCGCGCCGCCGGCAGCCCCGACGCGCGCAGGTCAGTACGGCGTCCGCCACTCGAAGAAGCGCGAGGCGAGCCAGGCCTGGCCGACCGCGAACAAAATGGCGAGCGCCGCGAAGCGGACCCCGCGAAACCGCTCGGCCAGAATGAAGAACGCCGGAAACAGCAGAGCGGTCATCCGCCCTGTCGCCGGCAGATCGATTGCGATGGCCGGCCCGAGATACGCGAGGATCAGCATGCCGTAGAGCCACTGACGACGCGCAAGCAGCCACACGCTGGCGGCGAGCATGCCCATCGCGGCGACGAAGGCCGCGGCATCCGCGGGATCGTGCCGCACGTATCCGCGAAGCCCACGCGCGTCGATCGTGTTCCAGCGCCTGACCACGAACTCGAGCGGCTGGAGCTTGCCGCCCCACGCGTGCTGCGCCGCCGCCCACTGCAGTGGATGTCCCGTGAGGTGCCAGACGTAAAGGGAGTACAAAGCCGCGCCGATGGGGGCCGACGCGACGAGCCACCAGCTGACCCGCGATCGGCCGGGCTCGCGCGACAGGAGGCGGTCCGCGGCCAAGGCGACGGCGACGCACCAGCCGTTCGACCGCGTCAACCCGAACAGGATGCCCCACCAGACGCCGCGCCCGTCGCGCGCACGCCAGGCGAGCACGAGCGAGACGAGCGCCAGCAGGGCGAGCGACTCGGAATACGGCGCGCTGAAGAAGAGCGCAAACGGATAAACTGCTGTCAGCACGCACGCGCGATCGGCGGCCGCCGGGGGCAGATCGATCGAGGCCAGCCGCTGGAGCCGCGCCAGCGCGAGCGCGAAGAACAGCACCGATGCGAAGACGCCGCCCCACAACACGCGGCTGTCGCCGTTGCCGAGAAAGCTGGGCGCGTTGAACAGATATGCTGGGATGACGACGAGATCGCCGGCGACGCGCATCGCCGCGGGATACGCCGGAAAGAACGCGATATTGTGCTGATGATCTTCCCGCGTCGGCGCCGCCTCGTAGCCGTACCGCGCGATGCCGAGATACCAGAACGCGTCCCAGCGCGCCGGCAGGTTGACGAGCGCGTCGTCGGACACCTTCGGCGCGACGGTGAAGCGCGCCGGATGATGGATCGCTGCGACCAGGCCGACGGCGAGCACAGCCGCGCGCGTGACGAGCGCGACCGACAGCGCGGTGCGAACGACCGCATGGGCTGTCGCGCGCGGCCACCATGTCGCAAACAGCGACGGAACCGGGTAACGAACGCAGCGAATGGCGACGAGCGCCATCCCGACGAAGACCGGCGGAAACAAGCCGCCCACCATCCACTGCGGCGGAAAGATCAATCCACCGAGCGTGTTTCCTGCGATCAAACAGGCGCCGGCGGCGACGTCGAACACGATCGGCGCGGACGGCGAGCGGCGTGCAAGGGCGACGGCGGGCATACAAGGCCCGATCCGACACAATCACGATGCACACTGTAATCATGGGAGCGGGCCCGGGCGGCCTGTGCTCCGCGTACGTCCTCACCAAGGCCGGCACCTCGGCCCTCGTCGTCGAAAAGGCGCCGTTCGTCGGCGGGCTCGCGCGCACGATCCGCCGGCAGACGGCGCACGGCGAGTTCCGCTTCGACATCGGCGGCCATCGCTGGTTCACGAAAAACGACGAGCTCAACGATCTCTTTCGCGAGGTCGTCGGCGAGGAGCTGCTCTGGGTCGATCGCGTCAGCCGCATCTATTTCGACGGGCGCTACGTCGACTACCCGCTGAAGGTGTCGAACGCGCTCGCCGCGATCGGACCAGCGACGGCCGCGCGGGCGATGGCCGACTACGCCGCGACGCGCGTGCGCCAGCGCCTCTCGCCCGCGCCGATCCGATCGATGGAAGACGCGTACGTCGACCAGTTCGGCCCGACGCTGTATCGCCTGTTCTTCCAGCGCTACTCGGAAAAGGTCTGGGGGCTGCCCTGTTCCGAGATGAGCGGCGACTGGGTGACGCAGCGCTCCAAGGGCATGTCGATCGCCACCGCCGTCAAGGACGCAATCGTCCCCTCGCGAGGCAAGGTCGTCAGCCTGATCGATCGGTTCATGTACCCGCGGCTCGGGTTCGGCCGGCTCTCCGAGCGGATGGCCGCGGCGATTGTCGCCGGCGGCAACGACGTCCGGCTGAACGCCGGCGTGACGCGCATCCATCGCACCGCCGATCGCGTCACCGCGATCGAGGTCGACGCGTCCGACGGCGGCGCCGCCCGCCTCGAGGCCGACGCCTTCGTCTCGTCCATTCCGCTGACGATGCTCGTGCAGATCATGGAGCCGGCCGCGCCGGCCGAGGTGATCGAGGCGGCGAAATCGCTGGTGTTCCGGAACATCATCACCGTCAATCTGATGCTGCGGCGGCCGCGCGTGACGCCCGACACCTGGCTGTACGTGCACGATCGCAACATTCTGTTCGGCCGGCTCCACGAGCCGAAGAACTGGAGCCCGGCGATGGTGCCGGGCGACGCGTACACCTCGATCGTCGCCGAGTACTTCTGCTCGTTCGGCGATGCCATCTGGCAGCGGTCCGATGATGCGCTCGTCGAGCAGACGGTCGGCCATCTCGCCGACGATCTCCGCTTCATCGCGCGCGACGAGGTGATCGGCGGCTTCTGCGTCCGCGCCCCGCGGGCGTATCCGTCCTACGTGCTCGGGTACGATCGGCCGCTGGCCGTCGTCAAGCAGTTCGTGTCGCAGTTCACCAACCTGCAGATCATCGGCCGCTACGGGACGTTCCGCTACAACAACACGGACCACTCGATCGAGACGGGCCTGCTCGCCGCCAAGAACATCCTCGGCGAACACCACGACCTCGACCGCGTCAACGCCGACCGCGAGTACCACGAGGTCAAGCGCGTTCCACGGGTGGTGTCGGCGAGCGCATGAGCAACGGTCGGTCGACGGGCGGCCTGCGCGCCTTCCTGATCGTGCTGCTGGTCGCTTACGTCCTGAAGGAAATCGCGGTGGCGCTGGTCTCGCCGCCGTTCACCGGCCACGACGAGGTCGCCCACTTCGCCGGCATCCGCATCGTCGCGAAGCAGCATCGCATGCCGACGCTGTGGACCGATACGCTGCCGCCGGATCTCTACGCGTATCGCGCGTTCACGATCGAGTGGCGCGATCGCGATCGGTCCCCGCTCTACACGGCGGTGCATCCGCCGCTCTACTACGGCGTCATGGCGCCGGTGTACCGCGTGTTCTCCCGGCGCACGCCGGAGACGCTGCAGTACATCCTGCGCGCCGCCTCCATCCCGTTCGGCGTCGTCACCGTGCTGGTGGCCTATCTCCTCGCGCGTACGCTGTTTCCGACCGACACGTTTCTCGCGGTGACCGTCCCGGCCGTGGTGGCGCTGCAGCCGCAGGTCTCGTACGAGGCCGCGATGGTCAACAACGACGCGCTGGCGACGGCACTCTACTCGCTCGTGCTGTACGCGCTGGTGTTGACGGTCCGCAACGGCGGCACGATGCGTCGTGCGGCCACGCTCGGCGCGCTCGCCGGCGTCGCGCTCCTGGCGAAGGGCACGGCGATCGCGGCGCTGGTGCTGATCCCCGTGGCGCTGTGGGCCGGCACGCGACGGCTGCGGCCGTCCGGGTCGCTCGTCGCGCAGATCGCGATGTCCTACGGCGTCGTGCTGCTGCTGGTCGGGCCGTGGTGGTGGTTCATGGCGCGGACGTACGGCGATCCGCTCGGCCTCCATGGGATGGCGGCGACGCAGCCGGACCTGACGCGCACGGACGCGACCTTCCTTCAACTGCTGTTCAGCGGACGGTTTCTCGTCGACCGCTGGAACGAAAGCTGGGGTCAGTTCGGATGGCGGCTGATCCACGTCAGCCCGGCGCTCGTCGCGCTGCTCGCGCTCGCGGCCGCGGGCTGCGTCGCCGGCCTCGTCGCAGCAACCCTGCGGCCGACGGCGATTGCTGCCGCCGACCGGTGGCGCATCGCCGCCGTCGCCGTCCTTGCCGCCGCCTGTGCGCTCAGCTACTGCGGCATGGTGCAGTTCGGCGTCGGGTTCGTGCTGACCCAGGCGCGCTACGTCTTTCCCGTCGTCGACGCGCTGGCGCTGCTCCTGATGCTCGGCCTGCGCACGTGGATTCCGCTGCACCGCCGCGCGGTGGCGCAGGCAGCCGTCGTGCTGGCGGCGATCGCGGTGAACGTCGAGATCTACGCCGGCTACGTCGTGCCGTTCTGGTATCCGCGGTGACGCGCGGCCGGCGGATCGGCATCGCCGCGATGTGGGCGCTGGCCGCGTTCGCCGCGTGGCGCATGCAGCTCTTCGCGCCGTGGCGCGCCTTCGGCACGTTCGACACGTTCGGATCGTTCGACCATCCCTTCCACCTCGCACGCGCCGAAACGCTCGTCCGGTCGCTGCTGCACGGCCGCTCGCTGCGATGGATCGCGAATCACCAGGGCGGCTATCCGGCCGAGTTCTACCCGTTCGGCTGGGCGTGGGTGGAAGCCGCGCTCTGGTTCGCGGGCCTCGGCCGCGTGCCGTTGCCGATCGTTCACCGCGCGGCGACCGTCGGCCTGTTCCTGCTGCCCGGCGCGATGTTCGCCTGGATGGCGGCGCGCGACCGGTGGCCGATCACCGTGCCGTTGTCCGCGTTCGCGCTGCACGTCGCCGTCCCCGGCGAGATGTGGAGCGGCGGATACAGCGAGCTCGTGTACGTGGGCCTCGCCCCCAGCGTCGCCGCTGCGATCGCGGCGGTGGCGTCCATGACCGCCGCCAGCGCCGCGTTCGCCAGCGGCAGCCGGCGGGCGTGCGCGGTATCGGCCGCGGCGGCCGCGGCGGCGATCTGGTGCAACCCGCGCGCGGTCGTGGCGCTGGTCGTCTGCGTCGGCGCGGCATGGGTCGTGTCGGTGCGGCCGGCAGACTGGCGGCGGCCGACGATTCAACTGCTGACGATTGCCGGAATCGCCTCGCTGCTCGCGGTGCCGGAGCTGCTGTCGCTCGCCCGATTCGGTCGGCTGTACTACTTCATCCGCTACACGGGGTACGACTCCTCGCTCGACTACCTGGCCGTTTCGATCGAGACCGTGTCGCTGCCCGGCTTCGTTCTCGCCGGCGTGGGCGCGGCGGCGGCGTTCCGCCTGCGGCACGAGCGCACGATCTCGTATGCCGCGGCGGCAGCGCTCGTTGCGTACGCGGCGGCGACGCTGCTGCTCTCCTTCGGGATGCCCTCGGCCATCGAACAGCTCGAGACGACGCGCCTGATGCCCGTGCAGCGGCTGTTGATGATCTACCTCGCCGCCGTCGGGCTCCACGCCCTTGCCGCTGCCGCCATTGCACGCTGGCAGGTGCGGCGGCTTGGGCCGCCGGCCGTCGAAGCGGTCGCCGTCGCGGCGCTGTTGACGATCTATGTCGGCCCCGAGCGGTTGATGCCGTTCTGGTCGCGCGGCCTCTTCCCGGTCCACCGTACCGGCACACCGGCGTTCGGGTTTCTGCACCAGGTGCTGAAGCTGGCGGACGAAGCCGCGCCGACCGGAACGGCAATCCTCATTGCGGGCACGCCCAACGACGATCGCCCGCAACTGTGGGCGCCGGTCGACGTCGATCGGCCGCTGTTCTACGACGACTGGATGTGGTACTGGCACACGCGTCACCGCGGCCCGTACGATCCGACCCGCACCTCGCGGTACGACCTCGCGCGCGTCGCCGAGATCTTCGACCGCGAGTACCTGCAGCGGAACGGCATCGGCGCGGTCGTCGCCGCACCGTCGGTGCAGCTCGCCGCCGACGCCGCACCGGCGTTGAAGCGCGAGTTCGGGGGGACGTACGGCTTGTACGTTGTCCGCGACCCCGTGCGGATCGTCACGCTCGGCAGTCGATCCGCGAGCGGGCAGACGATCGAGAACGAACGGATCGTCGCCGACGGCACGAGCGACGGCGATTACGCGCTGATCCGGCGGAACTGGTTTCCGCGCTGGCGGGTGGCGGTCAACGGGCGGCCCGCCTCAATCATCGAAACCGACGACGGCTACATGAGAGTACCGGTGCCACGCGGCCGGGTGCACCTCGAGCTGGTCTACGCGTTGGAACCGCTCGACAGCCTCGCGCGCCTGCTGATGGCCATCGGCGTCGTCGCCGCCGCAGGGCTGGGATCGGTTGGCGATACCCGCCGCGATCCGGCGGAGCCGCTCGACGGCGGACAGCAGGTCACTCGGCGCGAAGAGCAATCGCCGGATCGACGCGCGCAGCTCGCGCTGCGGGCATCCAGCATGCCAGAGCCGCCACGAACATGAGAAGCGCGCTCATCACGACGTAGGTGACCGGATCGACGCGCGAGATGCCGAAGAGCAGCGTCGCCAGGCCGCGCGTGGCGAGGAGCGCGGCCGCGGCGCCGAACACGATGCCGATCGCCGCCATCGACAGCCCCTGGCGGATGACGACGCCGACGATCTCGTCACGCGACGCGCCGAGGGCGGCGCGCACGCCGATCTCCCGCGTCCGTTCCGTGACGCCGCCCGCGAGCACCGCGTAAATTCCGATCGCCGCGAGCAGGAGCGCGACGCCGGCGAACGCCTCGAACACCATCAGCGCGAATCGCCGCTCGGCCGTCGACTCGCGCACGAGGCGGTCCATCGTCGCGACGCGGACGATCGGCAGGTCCGTGTCGATCGCCCACACCGCGGCCTCGACCGCCGGCGCAACGCGCGCGGGATCGCCGTGGGTCCTGACGACGAGCCACATCGCGCGATCGGGAAAGCTCCACTGCGACTCCGGCACGTACACCGCGTCCGCGTCCGCGAGCGTCAGCGACTCCTGGCGCACATCGCCGACGACGCCGACGATCGTTCGCCACGGTCCGTCCGCGCCGCCGACGCGCACCCGTCGTCCGAGCGCGTCCGCACCCGCGAATTTCGCGCGGGCGAGCGATTCGCTGATCACCGCGACGGCCGGCACGGCCGCGGTGTCGTGCGCGTCGAAGAGCCGCCCGCGGAGGAGCGGGATTCTCAACGCCTCGAAATACCCTGGCAGCACGCCGTACCGATACGCGCCGCTGGCTTCGTCGGCAACCGCGGGCACGGCCGATTCTGCGGCCACACCGTACATGTCGCGTCCGGCCAGCGGCAGCTGGCTGACGAATCCCGCGGCGACGACGCCCGGCACGCGGCGGACCCGGTCCAGCGCCTGCGCGAAGAACCGATCCGTCGCGGCGAGATCCGGGTATCGACGGCCGGTCGTCTGCACCTGCATCGTGAGCACGCCGCTCGAGTCGAACCCCGCCGGCATCGACAACAGCCGCTGGAGGCTTCGAAGCAGCAGGCCGGTGCACACGAGCAGCACGAACGCGAGGGCCACTTCGGCGACGACGAGCGTCCGTCGCGCCCGTTGATGCGATCCGGTGTGCCGCGCCCCCGACGCATGCAATTCCGGACGACGCCATACCTCCAGGCCGGCGGCGATGCCGACGACGAGGCCGACGACCGCGGAAGCCGCCAGCGCGAACACGAGAATCGACGCGTCGACCCGAACGCTGGCGAGACGCGGCACGTTCGACGGGCTGAGCGCGACGAGCGTCTGGATGCCGGCCGCCGCGACGGCCAGCCCGCACGCGCCGGAAAGAACGGCGAGGAGCACGGTTTCGGTGAGCAATTGGCGCACGATCCGCGTGCGCGGCGCGCCGAGCGCGATCCGCATCGCCAGTTCGTCGCGCCGCTGCACGCCGCGCGCGAGGAGCAGGTTCGTCACGTTCACGCACGCAATCGCCAGCACCAGCACCACGGCTCCGAACATCGCCAGCAGCGCCGGCTTGACGCTGCGCGTGATCTCGTCCTGCAGGGCGATCACGAAAGGACCTCGCGGCATCGACGCCCACACCGGCCGCGGGTACTCGGGCAGCGGCCGCTCCGCGATGGTCTCGAGGTCCCGCCGCGCACTGTCGACCGTCGCGCCGCGCCGAACGCGCGCGATCATCGACAGATGGTGTCCCCACTCGCGTCCGTCGAACGACGGCAGCGACGCGTCGTATTGGAGCGGCGCCCACACCTCCGTCCGCGGCGCCCTCACGTCTTCGAACCCCGGCGGCATGACGCCGACGACCCGATACGGCTGATCGTCGAGGACGATGTCGCGGCCGACGACGGCGGAGTCGGCGCCGAATCGGCGCCGCCACAGCCCGTCGCCGAGCACGACCACGTTCGGGCCGTTGACGCGGTCCTCGTCCGTGTCGAACGCGCGACCGACTAGCGGCGAGACGCCGAGAACCTTGAAGTAGCCGGCGCTGACGCGCTCCCCTTCGAGCCGCTCCGGCTGGGCGGCGCCGACGATCGTCGGCAGCCAGCTCCGGACGACGGCTGCGGCGTCGAGCGTCCGGCCGCGATCGACGAGCTCGAGGAACGTGCCGAACGTCACGTCGATTCCGCGGCCGTCGCTCGATCGGTCCGCGACGCTGACGATGCGGCCGGCGCCGGGATACGGCAGCGGCTCGAGGAGAACCGGCTTGACGACGCCGAAGATGGCGGTGCTGGCGCCGAGCCCCACGCCGAGCGTGAGCACCGTCACGGCCGCAAAGCCCGGGCTGCGACGCAGCCGGCGCAGCGCGAGCCGCACGTCGGCGGCGGTCGTCGCGACCACGTGTTCCCACGCCGACTCGCGGACGTGCTCGCGCACGACGGTGGCGTTGCCGATCTCCATCCGCGCGGCGCGGATCGCCGCATCGCGGGAAAGGCCGCGGGCAAGATGATCCACTTCCGCTTCGTGGAGGTAGTGCGCGATCTCGTCGGCGAGGTCGCGATCGGCGGCGCGGGAACGCGTCAACACGCGGATGCCGTGCGTCAGCTGGCGCCACAGCGACATCTCAGGCGTCCGCTTTCAGCAGCCGTGCGATGGCGGCCGCGCGGCGGTTCCAGTCGGCGGTTTCGGCGTCCAGCTGTTTCCTTCCGGCGCGGGTGAGCGCGTAGAATTTCGCGCGTCGGGAGTTTTCGGTGTCGCGCCACTCGGCGTCGAGCCACCCGGCGCGCTCGAGCCGCTGCAGCGCGGTGAGGAGCGAGCCCGGGTTCACCTTGAAGACGCCGCGCGACACCTGTTCCACGCGCCGCGCAATCCCGAAGCCGTGCATCGGCCCGAGGCTGAGCGTCTTCAGAATCAGCATGTCGAGCGTGCCCTGGACGAGGTCGGTCGACGGTTTCGGTCCCTTCATCGGCGCTCCCGCGCCGGATCGTGGGCCGATTCCTCTTGCCTGTCAAGATGTGGCGATCATCAGGACGCCCGCGCACGCCGCGCGCGAGTGGCGGGGCGACGGGGCCGCAGCGCTCAGGGGCCGGGGATGGGATCGGCGCTGCAGTAGCGCGCCAGGTACTCGTCGAGCATCTGCCGCGCGGCGTCGGCGAACTCGAGCCCGACGCGGTAGTGCGGCTCGGCGGCCGACGGCAGCTTCTCGAAGCAGGACCAGGCGACTTTCGCGCTGAGGTCGAGGCGTTCGCGGTCGTCCGAGAGACCTACCTTGACCCGCTGGTTCGGGCGGAGGACCGGGTGCGAGACGACCTGCGCGCCGTGAATCGAGAGGTTGACGAGCGTCGCGTGCCCGCTTTCGACGACCGCGTCGAGCGGCGCGCGCAGCCGGAAGCGGGGGGCGCGGCGCGTGTTGGCCGGTCCGGCGATCACCGGCGGAGCGGCCGGCGCCGCCTGCACGGGACGTCCGGTCGTCGCCCACTTGCCGTCCTGGCGCACGATCAAGCGGATGCCGACGCCGAGCGCCTCGACGCGGTCCGCGAAGGCGATGCCGTCGGCGGTCTGCGCGTAAATGGCGTCGATCGCCACCAGCTTCGGCCGATACGCGCGGATGCTCTCCATGGCACCGGTGACGTTGCCGGTGGTGAAGTGCATCGCGCGGCCGGGGAATTGGACGCCGGTGCGAATCGCGGCGAGGCGGCTCGCGTCGCCGACGATGACGGTCAGTTCCGGACCCATCGGACGAGCCGCTGGAGCAACAGGAGTACCAGGACTGTCAGGCGGCGTACGGGTCGAAATCGCGGCCGATCGTCCCGTCTGATCCGAATTCTGTCGAGCCGCGCACAATTCTGGCATCGCGGCGATGTGGCGTACGATGGACGCGATGTCCCGCCCGCCGACGCTGCCCCGGATCACGCGCGGCAAGTCGTCGATCGAGGGCGACGGCGTGTTCGCGGCGGAGCCGATTGCGAAGAACAGACGCATCATCGATTACGCCGGCGAGCTGATTCGCAACGACGCGGCGTGCGAGGCGCGGGAGGAACGGTACCTGGCCGAGGGGTGCATCTGGGTGTTCCGCGTCAACCGGGCGTGGAGCCGCGACGCGAACGTCGGGGGCAACATCGCGCGGTTCATCAATCACTCGTGCACGCCGAACTGCTATTTCGAGGTGGTCGACAAGACGATCTGGATCAAGGCGGCGCGGAACATCCGGCGGGGCGAAGAGCTCACCTACGACTACAAGCCGATCGGGACGCCGACGATCCGGTGCCGGTGCCGTCCCGGGTGTCCGACGCGGATTTAGTCGCGTCCCGATTTCGGGACGGGGACGTTCGTCAGCGGTCACGAATTTCGGGGCGATCCGCGCGGGAATGCGGCAATTGTTGCCTCGTCGCGTGGCATTGCGCTTGCCGTCGGACGTTGGTGTCAGACACCGAGCAGGGTGGTGTCAGACACCGACCGCCCTGGTGTCAGACACCGAGCAAGGTGGTGTCAGACACCGACCGACCATTGACCACTGACCACCCATGGCTGACTTCATCCACGCGCTCCGCGCGCTCCGCAAAAGCCCCGGCTTCTCCCTCGTCGCCATCCTGACCATCGGCGTCGGCATCGGCGCCAACACCTCGCTCTTCTCCGTCTACGACCGCCTCGTCCTCAGCCCCGTCACCGTCCCGTCGCCGCCCACCCTCATCGCGATCTGGATCAGCAATCCGCAGCTGAACCTGAACGCGCCGGCCGTCTCGTGGCCGCGCTACGAGGAGATCCGCGAGGGATCGCGGACCCTCGCGTCGGTCGGCCTCTCCGCCTTCGACAACTTCACCCTCACCGGCAACGGCGACCCCGAGCAGCTGAACGGCCTCCGCGTCACCGCGTCGTTCTTCCCCACGCTCGGCGTCCTGCCCGCCGCCGGCCGCAACTTCACCGCCGACGAAGACGTCCCCAACGGCCCGTCCGTCTGCATCCTCAGCCACGAACTGTGGCAGACGCGCTTCGGCGGCCGTCCGATGATCGGCGAAACGATCACCCTGAACGGTACGCCGTGGCAGGTGATCGGCATCCTGCCGCCGCACCTCACCGCGCCCTTCGCGCAGACGCAGATCTTCGGGCCGCGCGTCTACGACGTCGCCGGCCTGACGCCCGCGCAGGTCCAGAACGGCGCCGGCTACGCGCAGCCGATCGCGCGGCTGAAGCCCGGCGTCTCGCTGCAGCAGGTCCGCGACGATCTCGCCGCCATCGATCACGCGTCGCACGACCGCGTCCCGGGCCGCCTCGACGCCAACAACACGACCTTCCCGCGCCCGTTCGTCGAATCGATCGTCGGCAACCTCGAGCCGACGTTCAACGCGCTGCTGGGCGCCGTCGCCTTCGTCCTCCTGATCGCGTGCGCCAACGTCGCCGCGCTCTTCCTCAGCCGCCTGACGTCCCGCCAGAAGGAAATCGCCGTCCGCCAGTCGCTCGGCGCCACGCGCGGCATGGTGATGCGGCAGTTCATCGTCGAGAGCGTCGTGTTCTCCACCGTCGCGGGGCTGACCGGCATCCTGCTGGCGCTGTGGGCGCTCTCGGCGATCCAGTCGGTCGTCGCGTCGCAGCTTCCGCCCAACACGACGCTGACGCTGAACGGCCGCGCGCTGATCTTCACCGCGGCCATCAGCGCCGTGACGGCGCTGCTCGTCGGCTTCGTCCCCGCGCTGCAGGCGTCGCGCGGGCCGGTCGTCGAAATCCTCAAGGACAACGCGCGCGGCTCGTCGACCGGCCGCGGCGGACGCTTCCGCGCCGCGCTGATCGTCGGCGAGGTCGCGTTGTCGGTCGTCCTGCTGGTCGGATCCGGGCTGCTCCTCGTCAGCTTCCTGCGCCTGCAGCAGCTGGATCCGGGCTTCGAGCCGCGCGGCGCCGCGACGGCGTTCGTCAGCGTCCCGCCCGCGCGCTACAAGACGCCCGACGAGCGCGCGCAGTTCTTCGACCAGGTGATCGAGCGGCTGAAGGCGCAGCCGGGGGTCACCGACGCGGCCGCCGCCATCAACATCCCGATGAACGGCTTCAACCCGCGCTCGCCGTACGCCGTCGGCGGCCGTCCCGTGCCGCCGCTGCCGCAGCGGCAGATCGCCGGCCTCGGCATGGTCAGCGACGACTACTTCCGGCTGATGAAGATCCCGCTCGTCGCGGGCCGCGCGTTCGACGCGCGCGATCGCAGCGGATCGCCGCCGGTGTGCATCCTCAACGAGTCGTTTGCGCGGCGGCTCTTCCCGGGCGAATCGGCGCTCGGCAAGATCATCCTGCGCGGAAAGGACGCCGACATCCGCGCCGAAATCGTCGGCGTGGTCCACGACGTGCGGACGACCGGGCTCAACAACCCGCCGCAGGACGATCTCTACTACCCGATGCGGCAGCTCGGCCCCGGCGGCATGGGGGTGCTGGCGCGGACGGGCGGCGACGCCAACCAGCTGCAGTCGGCAATCCGATCGGCGGTCGCGTCGGTCGATCCGAACCAGCCGATCTCGTTCTTCACGACGCTCGCCACGACCGTCGCCAACA
>DASRGT010000012.1:0-90016 GCA_035650895.1 Vicinamibacterales bacterium | reverse complement strand
AGCGCGATCATCATCGCGATCCTGCTGATCGTGTACGCCTCGTACCTGCAGACGATTGGGGCGTACCCCGGTGGCGGCGGTTCGTTCACGGTCGCGCGCCGGAACCTCGGCGTCTTCCCCGGTCTCCTCGCCGCCGCGGCTCTGCTGCTCGACTACGTGCTCGTCGTGGCCGTCGGCATCTCGGCCGGCGTCGGCGCGCTCGTCTCCGCCGTCCCCTCGCTACAGCCGCACACGCTCGCCATCTGCCTGGCGATCCTGCTGCTGATCACGCTGGTGAACCTGCGCGGCATGCGCGAGTCGGGGCTCGCGTTCGCCCTGCCGACGTACCTGTTCGTCGCGTGCCTGCTGATTGTGCTCGCCATCGGGTGCGTCAAGGCGTGGATGGACGGCGGGCACCCGATACCGGTCGTGGCGCCGCCGGCGGTTCCACCGGCGGTGAGCGGCGTCAGCGCGTGGTTGCTGTTGCGAGCGTTCGCAAGCGGATGTACGGCGATGACGGGCGTCGAGGCGGTCAGCAACGGCGTTCCGGCATTTGCCGAGCCCGCCGTCCGCAACGCGCGGCGCACGCTGACGGCGATCATCACCATTCTCGTGATCCTGCTCGCCGGCATCGCCTATCTCGCGCAGCTGTATCACATTGGCGCGACCGAGCCAGGCGTTGCCGGCTATCAGAGCGTGCTGTCGCAGCTCGTCGCGGCCATCGTCGGTCAGGGAATCTTCTATTACCTCTGCATCGCGGCGATCCTGTCGGTGCTCGCGCTGTCGGCGAACACCGGGTTCGCCGACTTTCCGCGCCTGTGCCGGCTGATCGCAGAGAACGGTTTCCTGCCGCGCGTGTTCGCGTCGCGCGGCCGGCGGCTCGTCTATTCGTACGGCATCTACGTCCTGGCGACGTTGTCTGCCGTCATCTTGATCATCTTCGGCGGCGTCACCGATCGGCTGATTCCGCTCTTCGCGGTCGGCGCCTTCCTCGCGTTCACGCTGTCGCAGGCGGGCATGGTGGCGCACTGGGCGAAGGCCGGCGGCGCGCGTCATGCCGGGAAGATCGCGATCAACGGCATCGGCGCCCTCGCCACCGGAGCGACGCTCGTCGTCATCCTGATTGCAAAGTTCGCCGAGGGCGCGTGGGTGATGACGCTATTGATCCCGACGCTGCTGGCGATCTTCGGCGGTGTCAGGCGCCATTACCACCGCGTGTCCGTCGAGATCGCGAACCCGTACGCGCTGAATGTCGACAACATCAAGCCGCCAATCGTCATTCTGCCGATGAACGCCTGGAACAAGATGTCGCAGAAAGGCCTGCGCTTCGCGCTCAAGCTGTCGCCCGACATCTTCGTCGTCCAGATTCGAACCGGAAACAAGATCGAAGACGACCTCACACGTCGATGGCCCGACTACGTCGAAGCGCCCACCCGGGCTGCTCATCTCCCAGCTCCGAAACTGGTCGTCGTCGCCTCGCCGTACCGCCACGTGTTCAATCCATTGCTCGACTACATCCTCGAGGTGAAGCAGCAGCACCCGGACCGGCAAATCGCCGTCCTCATCCCGGAGCTGATCGCACGGCACTGGTACGAGCACCTCCTCCACAACAAACGAGCCGCGATGCTGAAGGCGCTCCTGCTCGTGCGAGGTGACGAGGATATCGTGGTAATAAACGTCCCTTGGTATCTGTCGGACTGATTCGAATCTCGTGCACATCCAGCGCGGTTGATGTTCATAGCGCCTATTCAAGCCGGTCGGCGGTTCGACGAGCGATGCCTTGGCCGCCGGGCGACAAACCAAGCGATTGCCCGTGCGGTGAGTAGCCGTCGGGCGCAATCCTCATGAAGCTCTAAGGACTTCTTAAGCCGCGCGCGGATAACGTGGCGGAATGGGCGTTTCGGCCGCGCAGCCGTCGGGCGAACGTGTGGTCGCGTGCATGGACATTGTGTCGGCTGCGACACCGGTCCCGGATGCCGCCGCACGATTAGCGCGGGAGTTCCACGCCCTGTGGTACGCGCTCTACGTCACGACACCGCGGACGCAGCGACGTGCGTCTGACTCTCGAGACGAACTCTCCGACAACATCCGAACGGCCGAGGAGCTTGGGGTCGTCGAGGTCCATGCCATCGCCGAGCGACCCGCGGTGGGACTGCGTGCATCCGCGGACCGTGAGGGCGCCACGCACGTCCTGTTCGGGCGACGGAGGCATCGACACCGCTGGCGTCGCCCGACGGCGGCGGAGCTGCGTGCGCCCGTGTCCGGCAGAACATGAGTCGCCCTGGAGCTCGAAGCGTGATGATTCGCCTCGTTTCGGCGGCGACATGGCCGACGCCGGTGTTGAGCTCGGCGTTCTCGAACAATTTCGATCCGCAGGGACTTGCCATGACGATCTGCGTCGGATACTTCCAGCCGGAACCGCTCGAGACACGCCGTACATTCACCGTGTCTGGATACGTCGCGTCAAAGGGGCGCTGGCGCCAGTTCGATTCGATCTGGAATCGCGCGCTGGGGCAAGCGGGGATCGCAGCGTTCCATGCGCGCGAGTTCTCATACGGATCTGGAGAGTTCGCCAACGGCTGGCACGATGTCGCACGGAAAACGCGACTCGTCGAGCGCCTGGCACGGATCACCGAGCAGCACATCGTTCGCGCGTTCTCGTGTTCGGTAGCCGTCGAGGACTATGAGAGTGTCCACCACGGGCGGCGACTCGGCGTCACGACGGGGCTGTATGGGCTGTGCGCGGGGCTGCTGGTCGCGAGTGTTCGGCGATGGATGACCGAGCACCGCCCGGACGACTTGACGTTGTTCGTCTTCGAAGACGGAGACGTCGATCATCGAGAGATCTCGCGGGTCGCGACGGCGGACCGGAGCATCCGAGGTGAACCCGCGCAGGTGTGGCCTCGCCGTTGGATCGATGAGGTCGGCCGAACCCGCCACATTCGCCCCTTTGAAGCGGTCGATCTGCTGACGGTCGACGGCGGCGGTGCACTCATCAGCCGACTTCGGGAACGCGATCGGTTCGAAGCTGAGGTCGTCGACCGCGGACGACTTCTCGCACTCTCACGCGCCGAGAGCGTTCAAGATCCCTCGGAGCGGCTCGATGTCTGACACGGAGGGATCTCGCGCGGCGATCGCGCTGACCGCCGGCGGACCCGACGATCCTGACGGCCGTCGAACCGCCTCGGCGCTGGCGGCCTACCTGCGCGCCGAGCAGCTCGGCGTGTTCTGCCGGCTGTTGTGGCGGCGACTCGTCGGCGTCGCCGCGGTCTGGCTGCTGCTCGGCTGGTTCGACCTGGTGCCGGCGGTCGGCCTCGTCGTCGGCTGCGCGCTGTTCGCCGCCCTCGCAGCGGGAGCCGGCATCGCCGACCGGCGAGCGCGTAGAATACTCGCGCACCTGCTCCGACCGCCTGCATGAACGCCAGCCACGATCACCACGATCATCACGGCCACGGTCACGGACACGACCACTCCGCGCACGCGCACGGCGTCAGCGCCGACGCCGACTTCCGGTACCTGACCGCCGCTCTGGCGCTCATCGTCGGCTTCATGGCCTTCGAAGTCGTCGTCGGACTCCTGGCGCACTCGCTGGCCCTGCTCTCCGACGCCGCGCACATGCTCACCGACGCCGGCGCGCTCGCCCTGTCGCTGTTCGTCGTCCGCTACGTTCAACGACCCGGACACGAACGGCTCACGTACGGCCGCCGTCGCGCCGAGGTGCTCAGCGGCCAGGCCAACGGCGCGGTCCTGCTCGTGCTCGGCCTGCTGGTCGTCTACGAATCGATCTCCCGGTTGTTCCATCCGCCCGATGTGTCCGGGCGCGCGGTCACGCTCGTCGCGGCCGCGGGCGTCGTCGTCAACGTCGCGGCGGCGTGGGTGCTCGCAAAGGCGAATCGCCAGAGCCTCAACGTCGAGGGGAGCTTCCAGCACATCGTCACCGACCTCTACGCGTTCATCGGAACGCTGATCGCCGGCGTGGTGATCTGGACGACCGGCTTCGACCGGGCCGACGCGCTGGCGTCACTCGTCGTCGCGGGGCTGATGTTCCGGTCGGGCGCGGCGCTGCAGCGGAAGGCCATCCGCGTCCTGCTCGAAGGCGCGCCTGAACGGCTCGCGCCGACGGAGGTCGGCCTCGCGATGGCGGGCGCCGAGCAGGTGAAAGAAGTGCACGACCTCCATCTGTGGGAGCTCGCACCCGGCCATCCGATCCTCACCGCCCACGTGCTGGTGGCGGCCGGCGCCGACTGTCACGGCATCCGGCGCTCGCTCGAACAGATGCTCGCCGAGCGATTCGCGATCGCGCACACGACGCTGCAGGTCGATCATGCCGCGCCGCCGTTCGTGACGATTCAGCGGCCCGGCGCCGATCGGTCGACTACCAGTCGTCGCGACGATTCCCGAGGAACCGGAGCAGAAACAGAAACAAGTTGATGAAGTCGAGGTACAGTGCCAGCGCACCGACGATCGTCGCACCGGAGGTCGGCCCCGCGCTGGTCGCGAAGGCCAGCTCCTTCAGACGCTGCGCGTCGTAGACCGTCAGTGCCGCGAACACGATGACGCCGATGAAGGAGATCAGGAACTGAAGGGCGTCGTTGTGCCAGAACAGGCCAACGACCGAGGCGATGACCAGACCGATCAGGCCCATGAAGAGGAACTGGCCGAGACCGCTCAACTGGCGCCGCGCCACCGTGCCGTACGCCGCCAGCGCGCCGAACATGCCGGCGGCGACGACGAATGTGGTGAACACGGACTGGCCGGTGTAGACGAGGAGGATTGCGGACAGCGTGACGCCGGTGAGCGCGGAGTACAGCAGGAACAGCAGCGTCGCGGTGCCCGACGCCAGCCGGTCGACGCGAGCGGACAGCGTAAACACGATGCCGAGCTGCGCGATCGCGAGCACCCAGAACACCATCCGGTTGCCGAAGATCGCGGACGTGAGCAGCGGCGAGCTGGACACGATCCACGCGGTGGCCGCCGTGACGGCCAATCCGCCGCACATCCAGCCGTACACGCCGCGCATGAAGGCGGCGAGAACGTCCGCGTCACGCAGTCGAGGGAGCGTATCGTAGCGATCGAAGGTCGGCATGCTCGGATCGTACACCGGACCTGGCCCTGCAACACGCCTGCACGGAAGCCTTGTGCCGTGCGTTTCGGCACCAGCGCTGTGAAATACGACCGACAATGATGCCGATTCGAGACTACGTGCGGTCCGTCTGTCTCTCGATGCTGCTGGTCGTCGCCGGCGCGACCATCGCGGCGGCACAGGACGCGGACACACCGGCGGCCGACGCGACGATCTTCCCGCATCCGGATGACAGCCGCTGGTGGCTGTCCGGACAAGTGAACCTCATTGCGCAGTCGCACGGGCGATTCACGTCGCCGTACCAGGGGGACAACAGCCTGCGCCCGGAACCGGAGCACGCGCTGTCGCGCCTCTGGACGATTTACACCGGCGTCAAACTGCCGTGGCACACGGAACTGCTCTTCGACCTCGAGAGTGCCGGAGGCCGCGGACTGAGCGACGCACTTGGCCTGGCTGGATTCACGAACCTGGATGTCGTCCGCAATCCGACGCTCGGCTCGGCGCCATACGTCGCGCGCGCGATGGTGCATGTGACCGTTCCGCTCGCCACCGAGTCGGTGGACGCCACGCCGACGCCCTTGTCGCTGGCGGCGCACGTCCCAGCCCGCCGGATCGAGATCCGGGCGGGCAAGCTCGGGATGGCGGACTTCTTCGACGTCAACGCCGTCGGCAGCGACAGCCATCTGCAGTTCACCAACTGGACGGTCGACAACGACGGCGCGTACGACTATGCGGCCGACACGCGCGGGTATACCTATGCCGCTATCGTGGAGTACGACACGCCGCGATGGTGCGTGCGATTCGGCGAGGCGCTGATGCCGACCGTCGCCAACGGCATCGACATGGACTGGAACATCGCCCGAGCCCGCGCCGAGAACCTGGAGGTCGAGCTGCGGCCTGCCGGCGGGCTGGTCGTCAGGCTGCTCGGCTACGCGAACCACGCGAACATGGGCAGCTACGACGAGGCGATCGACGCTTTTCGCCGCGGTCGCGATCCGAAGCCCGACGTCGTGGCGTCCCGCCAGCAGGGCCGCGTGAAAACCGGGGTCGGCGTGAACGCCGAATACACGTTCCCGAGGCTCGTGCGCGTGTTCGCGCGTGCCGGCTGGAACGAGGGACATCACGAGTCGTATGCATACACGGAAGTGAACGACAGCGTGCAAGGCGGAGGCGATCTGAGCGGCGGTTGGTGGCGTCGCCCGCAGGATCGGGTCGGCGTCGCCGTCGTGTCCAACGGTCTATCCGGGCCGCACCGCGACTACCTGGCGCTGGGTGGCCTCGGATTTCTGCTTGGCGACGGGACGCTGCGCTACGGCCGAGAGGATATTGTCGAAACGTACTACACGGCGCGCATCTGGCGCGGTGTGTCGGCGTCGGGCGGGCTCCAGTACATCGACCACCCCGGCTACAACCGGGACCGCGGGCCCGTGCTCGTCGAGATGCTGCGTCTTCACCTGGAGTTCTGAAGTCGGCGTCCGGTTTCAGCTCGCGCGCGGTGAATGCCCGTGCGAAGCAGCGCGTTGATTGAATGTGAGAGTGGCGCGCCCGGCCAGAATTGAACTGGCGGCCCCCCGCTTAGGAGGCGGGTGCTCTATCCCCTGAGCTACGGGCGCAGCGTGAACGCACTTCAGTGTAGCTTATTGCGCCGGGTCGCTCTTCTTCCGCGGCCGAGTCAGCAGGAACGGATATCGCGACGAGGACGCGGCGTCGCCGCGTGACGCGCGTCGCTCCTGCAGGTGGCGGCGCACGTCGGCCGTCGCGTCGGCAATGCGCTGCTTCGCCCGTTGCGCGTCGAAGCGCGCCGGCGTGAACAGTCCGCCCTGCCGCCAGTCCTCCGCGCGCAGACTCCACAGGAGTTGTTCGTCGTAGCGGCCGTTCAGGCGCTTGAAGGATCGCATCAGCGTCACTTCGGCGGACGCGCCCATCTTGTTCAACGCGCCGTTCGCGCGGCCGTTGAGCGTCGCCGCGCGCGCTTCGAGCCGATCGACGCGCAGCGCCTCGAACGCGAACCGCACCACGAGCTCCGCGGCCTCCGCGAACACGCCCGTGCCCCAGAACGCGAGGCCGAGCGCAAAGCCCCACTCCGCGACGAACCACGTCGGATCGAGCGCGCGCAGCTGCACGATGCCGACCGCGTCGGCCAGTCCGTGCGGCACGATGCCGAAGGTGATGCAGTTGCCCTGGCCGCGCTGGTCGATCGCCCACCGGACGAAGCCCTCGAAGGCGTCGACCGACGGCGGCGGCGACGACAGGTGTTCCTGAACGGCTTCGTCGGAGAGCAGCTCGAACAGCACCGGCGCGTCGGACGCGCGCACCTCGCGCAATTCGACAATCGAGCCGGAGAGTCGGGGGACCTCGTCCTGCCACGGCGCGGTCACGGCGCGAATTGTAGCGAATCCGGCGAACCAGGTCAGCGGGATGCTTGCGCGCCGGCTCCGACGCACATGCCCGACGCGGCGCGGGCGGCGGCGAGCCACGCGAACCCGACCGCAGCCATGCGGACGGCATTGACGCGGTGCCACCTCCGCAGCAGCCGATCGCGATCGGCCACGGCCCCGTCGCCGCCCGCGACGAACAGCTTCAGATTGACCGCGCGAACGGCGTACGCCGTCGCGACGGCTGCGGACAGCGCGCCGGCGGCAGTCGCCGCCAGCCACGGCCGCCGATCGCGCAGCGACCAGCCGCTGACGAGCGCCGCGACCGTCGCGCCGGCGACCAGAGGCATTGCCGGCAGGTAGTACCGGACCGGACTTCCCGAGCTGAACACCGATGGCAGCGGCTCCGCCGCCAGGCGCTCGGGCACGCGCACGACGGCTTCATACGCGTTGCCGAACAGCCACTGCGCGTAGCCGACTCGCGCCAGCCGCAGAAACGTGAGGACCCAGCATTCCCGGGTGGTGGTGTCCATCCGGATGGCACGTGCAAACGGCACTCCCACGCGGTCGCTCAGCTGGCGCTCGGCTCCGATTCTGGCAGAGGTGCGATTGGGGGCGGGCGGCGTACCGCGCGTCAGGCGGGCGGACAGGACAGTTGCGAGGCGCCGATTGGCTCGGCGACCCGGTCGAGCGGCTCGGCGCCGCTCGCGTCGACGATCGCCGCGAACTCCTCGACCAGTGCCGCGTCGCGCTTGCCCGCGCGCACATCGTCGCGCAGCGTTTCGAGCGCTGTGCCGGCGTCCATCGCCGCGCGGTACGGCCGCTCGGTCACGAGCGCGTCGAATACGTCGACGATCCCGGTGATCTGCGCGAGCAGCGGCACGGCGCCGCCGCGGAGCCGATCGGGGTAGCCGGTGCCGTCGAGCACCTCGTGATGCGATCGGATGATCGATCGCGCGCGGCTCAACGTCCGCAGCGGCGCGCAGATGCGATCGCCGACGACCGTGTGCGACTGGATCAGCAGGTACTCGGCCGCGGTGAGCCGTCCGGCCTTGAACAGCACGGCGTCGGGGATCCCCACCTTGCCGAGGTCGTGCAGGTAGCCACCCTGCTCGAGCGCGCGCAGGTCGCGGCTGTCGAGGCCGATGCGGATCCCGAGCGTGGTCGCGTACGAGGCGAGGCGTTCGCAGTGCCCTTTCGTGCGCGGATCGCGCGCCTCGATCGCCGCGCCGAGCATCACGATGCTCGCGGCGGCGTTGTCGAGCTCGTCGGTGCAGCGCTTCATCCGGACGGCGGATCGCACGCGCGCGCGCAGCTCGGCGAACTGAATCGGCTTCGGCACGAAGTCGTCGGCGCCCGCTTCGATCGCGGCCAGATGCGTGGTCGGGTCGGTCATCCCCGTCATGACGAGCACGGGAATCAGTGCGGTTTCGGCCGACTCCTTCAACTGGCGGCAGGCGGCCAGCCCGTCGCAGATCGGCATCTGCACGTCGAGCAGCGCCACGTCGACCTTCTGCGACGCGCAGGCGGCGACCGCGTCGGCCCCGTTCGTCACGGTGATGCACGTGTAGCGGTCGTGGGCCAGCATCCGCGCGATGACGGCAATCTGCTCGGGCGAATCGTCCGCAATCAGGATGGTCGCGGCTTCTCCCCAGACGATCATCGCGTCACCCGGCGCACGCGACGCGCCGAACCGACGCCATCTGCGCGACGACGTCGGTCGACGGCGCGACGGCGACGCGGTTGCGTCCCGCGTCCTTCGCCGCGTAGAGCGCGGCGTCGGCGCGCGCGATCACGGCCGAGCCGTCCTCGTCATCCGCCTGCGCCGCGGCGACGCCGACGCTGATCGTGACGCGCTGATCGGTGCCGGGGAACGGCAGCGACGCGATTTCGCGGCGAACCATCTCGGCCACCTGCTGCGCGCCGCGCAGCGGCGTGTCGGGCAGGATCACCAGGAACTCGTCGCCGCCGTAGCGGCAGCGCACGTCGGTGGCGCGCAGCGTGCGGGCGAGGCGGCGGCCGACGGCCGCCAGCACTTCGTCGCCGCGCAGGTGTCCCTGCAGGTCGTTGACGGCCTTGAAGTGGTCGATGTCGAACATCACGATCGACAGCGCCGTCTTGTTGCGGCGCAGCCGCCGGAGTTCCGCTTCCAGCGTCTCCACCGCGTGCGCACGGTTGAAGCAGCCGGTCAGGCTGTCGCGCAGGCTCAGCTCGCGCGTTTCGTGGAACAGCTGCATGTTGCGGATGCCGATGGCGATCACGGCGGCCGCCGCCTCGAGCGCGCGCTGCTCCGCCTCGGCCAGCACGAGCCCCGGCGTCGTGCCCAGCACGCCGACGACCTCGCCGCCGGCGCGCAGGGGAAGGCAGTTGGGATCGGGCTCCGCGCCGTCCGCGATCGATTGCTGCGCGCGGCTCACCAGCGCGTCCACGCCCGCGCCGACCGCGTCCTCGCGCAGCACCGGCTCCCACTGATCGCCGGCGCGCATCAGCACCCAGAACGCGCCGTGCGGCGCCACGCCGGGCAGGTGCGTCGCCAGCACGTCGCGCAGCGCCCGCGGATCGAGCGCCGTCGTCAGCGCGTTGCTCAACGCCATCAGCTGCTGCAGGACCTTCGCCTGGCCGCGCGCCTGAATGGCGTCCGCCGTGGCCGCGCGCGCGTCGGCGCGCGCCTCGGCCCGTTTGCCGTACTGGTGGAAGCCGAAGGCGACAATCAGCAGCAGCAGCGCCGGGAACAGATCGAGGTTGAGGCGCGTTTCGATCTCGTGGATCGCGGCCAGGACGTTGTGCAGCGGCTGTCGAAAGATGATGGCGGCCGACGCGATGAGCGCCGCCGTCAGGATGGTGTCGTCGCGGGCGATGAGACGCATCGCCCACCGAGTCATCAAGACTGGTGCCGCCGCCCCGCGGCCAATTTGCCGGGATTTGCACACCGCTGGGTGTGCGCTCCGCGTCGGATCCGCACAGCCTGTGCGCGATTGGTCAGTCCGCGGACGTGATGGTTATCGGGTGGAAACGAGTCGAAGGTCCCGGTTCGCGCCGGCCCGATCGGTCGCCGCGGCGCGGGCGCGCCGTTCGCGCACGATCGCCGCGTTGACCGTCGCCGCCAGGTGCGGCGCCACGACCTGCACGAGGCTGGCCCGATCGGCTGGGATCGAATCGTCGCTCGAGTAGAGCGTCAGCACGGCGATCGCCGCGTCGCCGATGACGAGCGGGAGGCTCATGCACCGCTTGAACGCGGCGGTGCCCGGCTCGGCGACACCGAGATCGAGCGCGACGTCCGAATCGAGAATCGGCTGGCGTCGCGCCGCGACCCACCCGGTCAACCGGTCGCCGGTGTCGACGACGCGTCCGGCGAGCAGGCCGGCGTTCGGGCCGAAGGTGTCGGCGACGGTCAGCCGATCTTCGATCTCGTCGGGCACGTACCATGCGCCCGTGATGCCCGGGATGATCTCCGCGACGAGCCGCGACGCCAGGCCGAGCACGTCGAGCAGCGTGTGCTCGCCGCCGGCCAGCCGCGCGAGGCTGACGAAGGCCAGCAGGTCGTGCGTCATCGCGGCGGGCGTCGGCAGCGGCGGCGCCGACAGTTCCGGATCCGTGTGCCGGGTCGCGCGGATGCGACCCAGCACTTCGCGCTGCTCCGCCGTCTCGGGCTGATCGATCGCGACCGTCGGATACATCGCGACGAACGCCTCGACGACGTGCGGGTCGTACATCGAACCGGATCGCTCGCGCAGGATCGCGACCGCCGCTTCGTCGCTCAGGGCGCGGCGGTACGGCCGATCCGATGTCAGCGCGTCGAAGCAGTCGACCACCGACAGAATCCGCGCGCCGATCGGGATCGCGTCGCCGACGACGCCGCGCGGGTAGCCGGTGCCGTCCCAGTTCTCGTGATGGCACCGGACGATCGGTTCGACCGGATACGGGAACCCGACGAGCGAGATGATGTCGCCGCCGATGTCGGCGTGGAGCTTCATCTTCTCGAACTCCGCCACGGTCAGCTTGCCGGGTTTGTTGAGGATGTGCTCCGGGATGGCGAGCTTGCCGGTATCGTGCAGCAGCGCGGCCGCTTCAATCGCCTTCAGCGTCAGCTCGTCCTCGACGCCGAGCGTGCGCGCAAGCGCCATCGCGTAGGCCTGCACGCGCCGCACGTGGCTGTGCGTCACGTCGTCCTTCGCGTCGATCGCCATCGCGAGCGTTTCGACCGTCGACAGGTACAGCCGGTCGAGCTCGCCGAGGTGCCGCTGCGCGTCCTCCGCGCGGCCGAGCGACAGGTGCAGCGTGAAGTACAGCACCGCCACGAGCGGCAGCACGACGACGAGCACGGCGAAGGCGCTCGCCTCCTGCATCAGCAGGATCAGGATGAACGCGATCGAGGCGCTGCCGAAGTAGCCGACCGCGACCCACCCGAAGTGCTGACGCCAGATCAGCAGCGGCGACCGCCGCGTGTCGAGGCCGATCGCGATCGCAATCAGCAGCGAGTTGATGGTGAAGAAGACGGCCGCCATCGCCATCAGCGGCAGCACGAACGGCGCGATCGGCGCGTGCGCAATCGCCAGCGGGCGGACGCGCGCGAGCAGGAAGAACACGTGCGCCGACGTCCACATCGACAGCGCGAACGTCGCCGTGTTGAAGAGCAGCTGGCGCAGCTGCTTGCGGTACCGGGTCACGAGCGCGCTGAGCGCGATCGCGACCGTCGCCGGCGCCGGCCCGAACAGCAGCGCCGTCGCGATGAAGAACGCGTCGTCGACGGCGATGTCGGCCGACACCGCCGCTACGCGCACCTTGAAGAAGCCGGTGACCACCGCGAACGCCGCGAGCCCGAGCCACTCGAGCGGCCGCGGCGTCGCGATCGAACCGAGCACGCTGTCGCCGATCGCGAACGCCCCCGCGGCGAGGACCGCGACGACGTAGACCTGGAGCGCCCTGGTCGTCAGCGCGCGCGCGTGCGGTTCGGCCATCCGCCTACCGCGCGTCCGGAGACGTCATCGTGCCCCACGCGATCGTCTCGCCGTCGGTCGTATCGGTGCCCCACGCGATCGTCTGGCCCGACGGGTCGTAAATCGTCGTGCCCCACGCGATCGTGTCGGCGTTCGTCCAGCCGCCAATCGCGCCGTACTGCAGGTACTTCGGCATCACCGACGCGAGCGGGTTGTTCAGCCCGACCAGGTTCAGGTCGCCGAAGTTGAGCAGCGAGGGGTTGAGCCACACGAACGGCGCCTGCAGCAGCGACAGCAGCCGGATGCCGAGGCCCGAATTGAGGCGCTGCGTCAGCGCGCCGGATGAATTCAGCGTGCCGGCGTCCCAGAACGACGCGCCCGACGCCGGCGCCAGCAGGCCGCCGACCGTCGTCGTCAGCACGTTCAGCAGGCCGCTCGCGGCGAGCTTGCGCGCGGCGAGGAAGTTGACCTCGCCGGCGCCCGCGCCCATGAGGCCGCCGTCCTGCACGTAGGTCGCGCCGTTCTGAAGCGCCAGCTTGACCTGCGCCGGCGACAGCCCGGGCGCGCCCTGCAGCAGCAGCGCGACGCCGCCGCTGACCATCGGCGCCGCCATGCTGGTGCCGCTCAGATACATGTACGCGTTGTTGCCGCTGCCCGCCACGTGCGTGGCCGGGTACGTCGTCGGCAGCACGGAACCGGCGGATTCGAGCGAGACGATCTTGACGCCCGGGGCCGCGATGTCCGGCTTCACCGCGAGGTCGTAGGCGGTGGGACCGCGCGAGCTGAACGTCGCGACCGTGTCGTCCGACCGCCCCGGCGTACCCCACGTGTTCAGCGCGCCGACCGTGATCGCATACGGCGAGTTGCCCGGCGACGCGATGCTGCCGAGCACCATCTGCCCGGCGTCGTTCTTTCCGTAGTTGCCGGCGGACGCAACGACGATGATGCCGGCGTTGACCGCCTTCTGGACCTCGAGGCACAGCGGATCGACCCCGCACGACTCGAACACCGGATGGCCGAGCGACAGGTTGATGACGCGGATGTTGTAGGCCGCTTTGTGCGCGATCACCCAGTCGATGCCGGCGATGACGTCGCTGGTCAGCCCGCTGCCGTCCGCGCCGAGCACGCGCACGTTGACGAGGTTCGCGCCCGGCGCCAGGCCGCCGGCGTACTGCGGCGTCACCGACGTCGGCAGGCCGGCGATGATGCCCGCGACGTGCGTGCCGTGGCCGAACGCGTCGGCGGTCGACGGATCGCCGGTCACGAAGCTGACGGCGGCGACCACCTTGTTCTGCAGTGCCGTGTGCTTGGCGTTGATGCCCGAGTCGACCACCGCCACGGTGATCCCTTTGCCGTTGACCGCCGGCAGCGCGCCGAGGCCGAGCAGACCGTTCGTGCCGGCGCGCGCCTGATCGGCCGCCGTCGCCAGGTTCGACACGGTCAGCGACGTGCGGACGGTCGCGTCGCCCGAGAGATGCGCCACGCCCGCGTCGTGCGCCAGCGCCGCCAGCTCGTTGCTGTTGGCGAGAACGACCGCCCCTCCCTCGAGGCGTCGCACGACCACCAGACGATGCACGGCGGCGAGCGCATCGATCTGCGCATCGCTGCCGTGAACGATCACGCGCGCCTGCATCGCCGTGTGCTTGGCGAGATGCTTCGCGAGATCGGCCGACAGCGCCGCGACATGCGGAGTGGTGGAACCGCGGAGCGTCAGCACCGAGGTGACGCAGCACGCGAGGACAAGACTGAGGCGAAGGCGGTTTCTCATATTTGGACACCAGGGGCGTTTGACAGCATTCCGGTGCCTTGATGAGCAATCAGTACTCCAAAGTCCTCTTGTTCACACAAGAAGCCGTAACAAACGGCGGAGCAAAGGCTTAGCCGAGTTATAAGCGCGGGGTAACAACTGGCGACTTGTTCCGTATCGGACCACAGAAGTCAGCATCGTAAGTCGGATGTACGGACTAAAACGATTATCTATGTGCGTTTAGCGGATGCTTGTACTGGATTGGAACAGGGAGACGAAAAATAGATCACTCGGAGACGGTCGTCAGCAGCTGCTGCAGCGCCTTCGAGACGGTCACGTACTCGTGATAGCGACGCTGGTAGCGATCCAGCTTTTCGCGCTCGACGACCTCGAGGCGCGCGCGATCGCCGGCGGCCTCGCCCGCCTTCGCCTTGTACTCGGCGTCGTGCATCGCCTCCCACGCGAGCCAGTCGGCGCTCCACTGCGCGTGCGCGGACTGGATCGCCCCCTTGCCGAACGGGAAGCGCCCGCCGAAGGCGCGATCGAGCGAGGCCATCTCGGCGGGCGCGACCGCGCGCGCGTTTCGCGCGACCGGCTCCCACACGAGCAGCGCGCGCGGGTCGCGCCGCGCGGCGTCGAGCGCCGGCGCGAACAGCGCGATCAGCGTCAGCGCGCGGGCGCGCGCCGCCTCGTCGCGCGCCGCCCGCAGCTCGGCGGCGATCGCGCGCGCCGCCAGCATCACGGCGACCGCGACCGCCGCGACGGACGCCGCGGCGGCGAAGAGCGCGATCAATATTTGAGGACCGCGTGCACGTTCTCGCCATCGAGCTTCGTGCGGCCGTTCAAGCCGACGAGCTCGATCAGGAACGCGAGGCCCTGCACCTGGCCGCCGAGCTTCTTGACGAGATCCGTCGTCGCGCGCGCCGTGCCTCCCGTGGCCAGCAGGTCGTCGACGATCAGCACGCGCTGCCCCGCCTTGACCGCATCGTCGTGCATCTCGAGGGCGTCGGTGCCGTACTCGAGGGCGTAGCTGGCGCGCACGGTCCGCGACGGCAGCTTCCCCGGCTTGCGGACCGGCGAGAAGCCGGCGTTGATCCGGTCGGCGACCGCCGCGCCGAAGATGAACCCGCGGCTCTCGATGCCGACGACGAGGTCGATCTGCTGGTTGAGAAAGGGGACGGCGAGGCTGTCGATCGCGGCGCGGAAGCCGTCCTTGTCCTGCAGCAGCGTCGTGATGTCGTAGAACAGGATGCCGGCCTTCGGGAAGTCCGGCACGTGGCGAATCTTCGTCTTCAGATGTTCCATGGAGTGGTCATCGGATGTTGAACCCGCTGGCGCCGCTCGGCGCGTTGTCGGTGACGTCGAACTCGTCGACGCGGGCGTGCGACGGCCCGTGGCGCACGGCGTGCTCGAACCGGCTGACCGCCTCGGCCTCGCCCTCGGCGGCGATTTCCACGCGGCCGTCGTCGCGGTTGCGGACCCAGCCGGCGATGCCCTCGCGCGCGGCCGCGTCGGCCGCGAAGTATCGGAACCCGACGCCCTGGACGCGCCCGCCGAGGAGATATCGTCGCGCCACGCGCACCGGCCGTATGATAGCATCCGGCGTTTTGTCCGTACCTCACGCGCGTGGCTGAAGAGTCTTCGTTCCCGACGCTGAAGCGTCTTCTCGTCGGCAAACCGATCCCCTCGCACCTGGCGCACCACGAGCGCCTTTCGCGCGTGACGGGTCTGGCGGTCCTCTCGTCGGACGCGCTGTCGTCGGTCGCGTACGCCACCGACTTCGTGCTGGTCACGCTCGTCGCGGCCGGCAGCGCCGCGATCGGCTACGTCGTTCCGATCAGCCTCGTCATCGCGACGCTCCTCGCCATCGTCGCCTTCTCGTACCGGCAGACGATCCACGCGTACCCGACCGGCGGCGGCGCGTACATCGTCGCGAAGGAAAACATCAGCCCGATGGCCGGGCTGATCGCGGCGGCGTCGCTGCTCGTCGACTACACGCTGACGGTGTCGGTCAGCATCTCGGCCGGCGTGCTCGCCATCACCTCGGCGGTGCCGCGGCTCGACGTGTGGCGCGTCGAGATGTGCCTGCTGTTCCTCGTGCTGCTGACGATCGGCAACCTGCGGGGCATCCGCGAATCGGGGCGCATCTTCGCGGTCCCGACCTACTTCTTCATCGTCAGCATCTTCGTGCTGATTGCCGCCGGCGCGTACCGCTACCTGACCGGAACGATGGTGCCCTTCGATCGACCGCTGCCGCCGCACGCCGGCAGCACGCCGCTGACGACCTTCCTGCTGCTGACGGCGTTCGCCAACGGCTGCACGGCGATGACGGGCGTCGAAGCGGTGTCGAACGGCGTGCCCGCGTTCCGGCCGCCCGAGTCGAAGAACGCGTCGGCGACGCTCGTCGCGATGGCGGTGCTCGCGATCACGATGTTCCTCGGCATCTCGTTCCTCGCCCACGCGTACCGCGTGATGCCGACCAGCGCCGAGTCGGGCGTCTCGCAGCTGGGCCGCGCGGTGCTCGGCGACGGATCGATCGTCTACTACCTGGTCCAGGCGGCGACGACGCTCATCCTGGTGCTCGCGGCCAACACCGCGTTCGCCGACTTTCCGCGCCTCGCGTCGATCGTGTCGCGCGACCGCTACCTGCCGCGCCAGTTCATGAACCAGGGCGATCGGCTGGCGTTCTCGAACGGGATCATCGTCCTGTCGGCGTTCGCCGCGATCCTCATCGTCGTCTTCCGCGGCGACACGCAGTCGCTCCTGCCGCTCTACATGATCGGCGTCTTCATCTCGTTCACGCTGTCGCAGGCCGGCATGGTGATCCACTGGCGGCACACGAAGGAGCCCGGGTGGAAGACCAGCGCGCTGATCAACGGCTTCGGCGCCGTCGTCACCGGCATCGTGCTGGTCATCGTGACGATCACGAAGACGCTGGAGGGCGCGTGGATCGTGCTCCTGCTGATTCCGGTGATCGTCGCGATCTTCAAGGTGACGCGCCAGCACTACGATCACGTCGCGGCGCAGCTGACGCTGCGCGGCTACACGCCGCATCGGCGGGTGCACAACACCGTGCTGATCCCGATCGGCGGCATCCAGCGCGCCGTCGTCGAGGCGCTGCGCTACGCCGAGACGCTCTCCGACGACGTGCGCGCGGTGTACGTGGACGTGGATCCAGCGGCGACGGAGCATCTGCGCAAGGAGTGGACCACGTGGGGCGGCAAGGTGCAGCTCGTGGTCCTGACGTCGCCGTTCCGGTCGGTGATGGAGCCGCTGCTCGAATACATCGAACAGACGGAGAACGCGCGGCCCGAGGATTACGTGACGGTGATTCTGCCGGAGTTCGTGCCGGCGCGCTGGTGGCAACACCTGCTGCACAACCAGCGCGCGCTCCTCATCAAGGGCGCGCTGCTGTTCCGACCGAACACGGTCGTCACGAGCGTGCCCTTCCACCTGGCGAAGTGACGCGTCCGCGGGCTACTGTTGCGCCGTCGGCGCCTTCTCCTCCACCTTCAACGGCTCCGGCTTGATCGGATCGAGCTTCTGCCGCTGCAGCTGCTGGTTGACGGCCGGCAGCTTCGTCTTGACGGCCGCATCCAGCTTCGCCAGCTGATCGTCCAGCCGTCCCGTGAGCGTGCGGAACACTGAATAGGTCTGCTCGGTCGGCGCGGCGTCCGCGCTCTCGATCACGCCCTGCAGCGCGGCGATCTTGTTGTTCAACTTGATCGGGAAGTTCAGCGGGTCCTGGCTGCTCTGCAGCTTCGTCTGGTACACCTCGTTTTCGACCGCGTCGATCGCCTGGTTCAGATCGTCGAGCGCGCGCAGGACGGCGGTCTGCTTCGGGTCGACCTTGCCGCGGCGGTCGGCGATCTGCTGCTTGATGCCGCGGATGAGGAGCACCGCGTCGTTCGCCTGCGACACCTTGTTGCGCACGTTCATCGCCAGATCGAACTGCTCGCGCAGGTCCTGGTCGCTGACCTTCGCGAGGATGTGCGGCTCGCGCGCGATCGCGAACGGCTGCGTCGCGGTGTCGCCGTCAGCGGTGACGCGCACCTGGTACGTCCCGGGCGGCGCGATCGGGCCGCGGGTATTCGCCGCCCACATCACCATGCCCGGAAAGTCGGCCGCGCCGGGATACCGCATGTCCCAGTTGACGCGGTGCAGCCCGGCCGCCGTCGACGGCTTCGGATCCGGCGGACGACGGAAGCCCTCGTCGTCGGCGCCGGCGCCCTCGGGGCGGCTCGGCGCGTTCGCGTCGGCGGCGGTGCCCGTGAACGTGCGGATCGCCCTGCCCTGGGCGTCGAGGATCTCCATCGTCACCTTCTGCGCGGCGTTCTTCAGGTAGTAGTCGACGGCGACGCCGCGATCGAGGCCGCGCAGGCCGTCGCTCGGCTTGTAGAGATGGAAGTTCTGCGTCGTGCTGATCCCGCCCTGCCGCAGCGGCGAGATGTTGTCCATGATGTAGAAGCCGCGGCCGTGCGTCGCGATGACGAGGTCGCGCTCCTCCACGGCGATGTCGTGGACCGGCGTGTCGGGCAGGTTCTGCCGCAGCGGCTGCCACGTCGCGCCGTCGTCGAACGAGATGTAGATGCCGTGTTCGGTGCCGAGGTACAGCAGCTTCGCGACTTTCGTGTCTTCGCGGATCGCGCGGGCGAACTCGTTGGCCGGCACGCCGTTGACGATCCGGGTCCACGTGTCGCCGTAGTCGTCGGTGCGGTACACGTACGGCTTGAAGTCGTCCTGCTGGTAGCGGTTGGCCGCCATGTACGCGGTGCCGGGGCGGAAGGGCGACGCCTCGATGAGGCTGATGCGGGCGTAGTCGCCGAGATCCTTCGGCGTGATGTTCTTCCAGTTGGCGCCGCCGTCGCGCGTGACGAAGACGTAGCCGTCGTCGGATCCGGTCCAGATCACGCGCTCGTCCTTCGGTGACGGCGCGATGGTGAACACGGTCGCGTACGTCTCGACGCCGGTGTTGTCCTTGGTGATCGGCCCGCCGGACGCGCCCATGGTCTTCGGGTCGTGGCGCGTGAGATCGGGGCTGATCTTCGTCCAGCTCTGGCCCTCGTTCGTCGTTTTCCAGACGTGCTGCGAGCCGACGTAGATGATGCTCGGGTTGGTCGGCGCCATGACGATCGGGAACGTCCACTGGAAGCGTTCCGCGATGTCGGCCGAAGCGTACCCCATCGGGTTGTCGGGGTACGGGTTGATCTCGCGCTCTTCGCCGGTCTTCCGATCGAGGCGCGTGATGAGGCCGCCGTAGCTGCCGGCGTAGTAGATGTCCGGGTTGCGCGGATCGCTGGCGATGTAGCCGCTCTCGCCGCCGCCCACCGAATAGAAAATCTGATCGGCGCCGCCGCCGGCGCCGCCCGGCCCGCCGGCCGCCGGCTGGCTGCCGACGCACGCCGTGGAATTGTCCTGCTGCGCGCCGCACACGTGATACGGGACGTGCTTCGTCGTGATCACGTGATAGAACTGCGCCGTCGGCATCGTCTCCGGCGTCCAGGTCTGGCCGCCGTTGACCGACACGGCAGCGCCGCCGTCGTTCGCCTCGATCATCCGGTTCGAATCGTCGGGCGCGATCCACATGTCGTGGTTGTCGCCGTGCGGGATCGCGCGGATCGTCGTCCACGTCTTGCCGGCGTCGGTCGACTTGTGGAAGTTCACGTTGAGGACGTAGACCGTGTCCTTCACCTTCGGGTCGGCGTAGACGCGCGTGTAGTAGAACGCGCGCTGGCGCAGGTCGCGCCGATCGGTGACCTTCGTCCAGGTCGCGCCGGCGTCGTTCGACATGAAGAAGCCGCCGTCGTCGGCTTCGATCTGCGCGTAGACGCGGTTCGAGTCGGCGCCGGAGACCGACAGCCCGATCTTGCCGAGCGTCGCCTTCGGCAGCCCGGGGTTGCGCGAGATCTCGGTCCAGTGGTCGCCGCCGTCGGTGGACTTGAACAGGCCGCTGCCGGGGCCGCCGCTCGACATCTCCCACGAGTTGCGGTAGGCCTGCCACAGGGCCGCGTAGATCACCTGCGGGTTGTTGGGATCGAGGATCAGCTCGTTCGCGGCGGTCTTGTCGTCGCGGAACAGGATCTTGTCCCACGTCTTGCCGCCGTCCTTCGATCGGTAGACGCCGCGCTCGGGATTCGGCGCGGCGTGGTGGCCGAACGCCGCGACGTACACGAGGTCGGGGTTGGTCGGGTGGACGCGGATCTTGGCGATCACCTGCGTGTCGGCGAGGCCCATGTGCGCCCACGTCTTGCCGCCGTCGGTGGACTTGTACAGGCCGTCGCCCTGGATGATGTTGCCGCGGATGTCCGCCTCGCCGGTGCCGATGTAGATGACGTCGGGGTTGGAGGGCGCGACGGCGACGGCGCCGACCGACGAGCTGTGGATCTGGCCGTCGGTCACCGGCCGCCAGGTCACGCCGCCGTCGGTCGTCTTCCAGAGTCCCCCGCCGGTGGCGCCCATGTAGTACTCGTGGGGTCGGGTGGCGACGCCGGTCACCGCGATCGAGCGCCCGCCGCGGGGCGGTCCGATGCTGCGCCAGCGGAGGGGTCCAAACGGACCGGCCGACTCCTGCTGTGCGGGTCCGCCGCGGCGCTGCGCGTGCAGCGCGCCGGCGGTCAGGAGGGACAGGAACAGAACGACTGCGATCCGGGTGCGTGACATAGAGGTCGATTGTACCGCGCCGCCAGGCGAGTACCAGGTACGTACCAGGTACGTGCCAGGTAAGTACCAGGTACGTGCCAGGTACGTACCTGGCACCGGATCGGCGCGCGCTACGGACGCGTCACGACGACGAACTGCGCGGGCGACTCCCGCCGCCGCCACAAGGCCCGACCCGAGGTCGCCCACATCCCCTGCCGCTGATACACGATCCGCAGCGGAACGCCGTGCGCGACGAACTCGTCGAACGCCGCCCGCCGCATGACGCAGTAGAAGGGCTGCGGCGCGCGCAGAAACGCCTCGGCTTCGCGCGCCCCCTCGAGGAACTCCATCGGGCGGTCGACGTAGAACCGCAGCGCCGGCGTCCACCGGTTGAGCCGGAAGCTCGCGACGCGGACGCCGCCGTCGGCGTGCGACGCGACGAACCGCGCGACATCCGGCACCACCTTCCGCTGCTCGAGCGCCGGCATGACGAACAGCACGATGCCGCCGTACGTCACGCCGAGCGCGACCAGGCCGAACCACGGCACCACCGGCGGCGCCAGCCGCATCCGTCCGCGCACGTTCGCATACGTCGTCAGCGCGACGCCGCAGGCCGTGATCACGATCGGCACCGCTATCGCCTCGCGCGGCAGGTCCAGCCGCAGCACCAGGAAATAGCCGGCGCCCACGCCGAGCGCGACCAGCAGCGGCCCCACCAGGTACCCGCCCGCGCGCGTCGCCGCGTGCCGCGCCGAATACTCGTCCCGCCCCATGTCCACCCACGCGCGCGCCGCGAGCACGCACAACGCCGGCGCCGCCGGGAACACGTAGTGATCCAGCTTGAACGTCGAGAGGGTGAAGAAGCCGACGACGACCGCCGTCCACGTCCAGAGGAGGATCTCCAGCGCATCGAGGCGTTCGCCTCGAAGCGCCGCGCGCACGTCGTCGATCAGCCGGCCGACCACGAGTCCGGTCCACGGCAGCAGCCCGGTGGCCAGGATCTGGAAGTAGAACCACGGGCCGGGCTGATTGCCGAATCGGCTCGACGCGAACAGCCGGACGTTCTCGTCCAGCACGTACCCGTCGACGAACTGCTGGCCGTACCGCAGGTACATGTAGACGAACCACGGCGACGCCACACCGACGACGAGCGCGAGCCCCGTCTTCCACCGCAACGCCACCAGCGGCCGACGCAGCGCCGGCGACACCACGATCAGCGAGACGAACGCCAGACCGCACAGCACGATCGCCAGCGGCCCCTTCACCGCGACGCCGAGCGCGATGCCGACGTACCCGATCCACTGCAGGCGCGGACGATCGCGGAGCGCCGCCACCGACAACGCCGCGGCGCCGCCGAACGTGAACAGCGTGAACACCGTGTCGAGGATCGCGTAGCGCGCCAGCGCGAACAGCCCGGGGCTGACCGTCAGCAGCAGCGCCGCCACCAGCGCGACGTGCGGCGACGCGACGGCGCTCGCAAACCAGTACGTCACCGCCACCAGCGCCAGCGCGGCGAGCGCCGGCACCAGGCGCGCGCCGAGCTCGTCCGCGCCGACCACCCGCATCGCTGCCGCCTGCATCTGGTGGAAGAGCGCCGGCTTGTCGAAGAACGGCTGACCGTTGTAGTGCGGCGCCCAGTAGTCGCCCGCCACGATCATCTCGCGCGAGGTTTCGGCGTAATGCGCCTCGTCGGGATCCCAGAACGTCGGCGCGCCGAGCCGCCAGAACAGCACGACGAACACCAGCACCGCGGCGAGCGCCAGGGCTACTCCGCGCCCGCGGCGATCGTCAAGCGCGGCCGTCGTGACGACTGGGGGTTGGGTCGGCGGCGAAGGTGTCCTATAATCCTGCGCCGCTTGGGCCGATAACGCTGTGTGGATGCGCCCGAGTTTACATCAATCGTTCTGATGTCGTCCGCTGCCGTCGGCCACTGTCCCGTGCTGATCGTCGAAGATGACGCGGATCTCCGCGACATGATGGCGCAGCTCCTGTCGATCGAGGGATTTACCAGCGCGACGGTGGCAAACGGACGCGAAGCGCTCGATTACCTGCGCGACGGCCACGAACGCCCCGAAGTGATCCTGCTCGACCTGATGATGCCGGTGATGGACGGCTGGGAGTTCCGCCGCAAGCAGCAGGCCGACCCGGCGCTCGCCGACGTGCCGGTCATCGTGCTCTCTGCGCTCGACGCGTCGCGGGCCGCCGACGTGGACGCCGAAGCGTTCCTCAAGAAGCCGCTCGACTTCGACCGGCTGCTCCAGCTCGTCCGTCAGTACTGCCACTAGCCCGCCGCCCGGGTTGGTAACATCTTTACGAGGTGGCCCGGCTCCGACGCGTCGTCCGTGTAGTTCTTGGCGTCATCGTCGCACTCCTCATCCTCGTCGGGCTCGGGATCACCGCTGTCGAAACCGGGTGGGCGAAGAATCAGATTCGGCAGCTGATCGTCCGCCAGGCAAACCACTACCTCACCGCGACGCTGGAGATCGGGCGCCTGGGCGGATCGCTCTTCCGCGGGATCGAGCTCGGAGACGTCCGCCTGTCGCGCGACGGCCACACGCTCGTCGCGATCGAGTCGGTCGCGCTCACCTACAGCATCCGCGAGCTGCTGCAGCCCGGCGTCGTCATTCGCCGCGTGCGCCTGGTCCGGCCGCGAATCGCCGGCGGCAAGCAGGCTGACGGCCGGTGGGATCTCGCGACGCTGATCAGGCGCGAACGCCGCGAGCAGGAACGCTCCGGGCCGGGCCGGCCGATCGAGGTCCAGGCGATCGAGATCGTCGACGGCGACATCGCGCTGCGCGACGAAGTCGACCTCGGCGCCGCGCACATCCCGACGCACTTCGCGTCGTTGAACGCCTCGTTCGCCTTCGCCTACTACCCCGTTCGGTGGCAGATCGCGTTCGGTCGGATCGGGTGGATCGGCACCGCGCCGGAGCTGAGCGTCACGAACCTCACCGGCACGTTCGGCCGCGGCGCGAACGGGTGGTTCTTCCAGGACCTGCGCGTCGCGACCGCACGCTCCGCGTTCACGATGCGCGGGCTGATCGACACCGAGTCGAAGCCGACGCGCTTCGACCTGCAGGTGACCGCCGACCGCTTTGCGTTCCAGGAGTGGTCGGGCGTGCTGCGCGGGCTGAAGAACATCGCCGTCGATTCCTCGTTCGATACGACGCTGAAAGGCCCGTCGACTGCCCTCGACACGACGCTGCGGCTGACGGGGACGGGCGGCGGCGTCCGCGGCAGGCTGACGATCGACACGAGCGTGCCGGGATGGCACGCCTCGGGCGCCGTCGACGTCGACCGGCTCGATCTCGCGCGCTGGTTGAACCGGCCCGATCGGCCGTCGGACATCACCGGTCGCGTCACGTTCGACCTGGCGCTGGAGCTGGGACGGCACTTTCCGCGCGGCGACTACACGTTCGACGGCCCGCACGCGATGTACATGCAGTACGCGGCCGACAACCTGCGCGCGCACGGGCGAATCACGGAGCGCGAGGTGCAGATCGATCGCGCCGACGCGGTCGCGTACGGAGCGGCCGTGACCACGGCGCAGTCGACGATCGGGCTCGACGCTCCCTTTCCGTTCCGCTTCGCGGGGATCGTGACGAACATCGATCTGCGGCGCGTCCCGCCGGACGTGCCGGTGCCGCACGTCGAGAGCACGCTGACGTTCGACTACGACGTCACCGGGCGCTTCAGCCGCGCCTACATCGCCGGCGGCGCGACGTTCGCCGCGTCCGAATTCCTCGGCGCCGCCATCGGGCCGGGCACCACCGGCACCATCGACACGTCGCAGACGCCGATCCGGTACACCGGCGAAGGCGACCTCGGGCACCTCAGCCTCGCTCGATTCGGCGAGGGCCTCGACGTCGCGTGGATGCGCGACGCGCGCTACGCCGGCACGATCGCGGGCCACTTCCACGTCGACGGCTCGGGCAGCGACCGCGCCGCCCTCGCGCTGACCGGCGGCGGCCGCCTCACGCGCGCGAGCCTGTTCCGCGGCGACCTGCACGACGCGGACGTTTCGATGGCGATCGAGCGCGGCACGTTGACCGCGACCTACGACGGCGCCTTCGATCGCATCGATCCGTCGATTCCGTTTTCCGATCCCCGGTTCTCCGCGTCGCTGACCGGAACCGGCCGCGTCCGCGCGACCGTCCACGATTTGCTCACGGCGGAGAAGACGGCCCTCGTCGACTACGACGTGTCGGGCACGCTCTCGCTCGCGCGATCGTCGGTGCGGGATCTCGAGCTCGACCGCAGCCGCGTCGACGCCTCGCTGCACGCCGGCGTCCTGACGCTCGACGATCTCGAACTGGCAGGACCGGCGGTCGACGGCCGCGCATCGGGCCGCGTCACGCTGACCGACCCCCCGTCGGTCGACGTCGCGTACGACGCCGCGCGGCTCGACCTCGCCGCGCTGCAGCCGATCACGGGACGCGAAGCGTCGGGCACGATCGCGACGAAGGGACGCGCGTCGGGGCCGCTCGACGCCGTGCGGCTCGTCGGCGATGCGTCGGCGAACAACCTCGACGCGTTCGACGTGCGCGCGTTGACGCTGACCGGCCCCTACGACGTGACGCTCGGCGAGCGGACGCGGGCACAGGCGACGATCGGCGGATCGTTCCTGACGATCGCCGGCGCCGAATTCTCGCGCGCGGACGCCACGGTCACCTTCGACGATCCGTCGCTGCGCTTCGACGTCGCGCTGCAGCGCGCCGAAGGCCGCGGCGGGCGCCTCGCCGGCACCGTCGGCATCGCGCGGACCGCCGACGCCACGTCTCTCACGCTGTCGGATCTCACCGTCACGCTCGGCGGCGCGCCCTGGCGGCTCGCCGCGGCCGACCAACCGCCCGTCGTCCGGTGGAGCGACCAGGAGGTGACGGTACCGGCGCTGTCGTTCATCGCGGGAGCCGGCGGCGGGGGCAGCGTCGGCGTGGCGGGGACGTGGCGGCAGGACGGCGCCGGCGCCCTGCACGTCACCGCGTCCCACGTGTTCCTCGAAACGCTGCAGAACGCGACGTCGCGGCCGGCGCGCTACGGCGGTGTGCTCGACGCCGACCTCGTCGTCGGCGGCACGCGCGCACGGCCGACGATGGCGGGAACGGCGACGATCAGCGCCGGCCGGGTCGAGCGCGTCACGTTCCAGCAGCTCTCGGCGCACATCGACTACGCCGACGGCGACGCGCGCCTGGATCTGCGGCTCGATCAGACGCCCGGCGTGGTCGTCACGGCCGCCGGCACGCTGCCGCGATCCCTGCTCGACTCGTCCGCGCCGGACCATCCAATCGACTTCACGGTTCGCGCCGATTCGGTCGATCTCGGCCTGGTCGAAGGCGTGACGAACGTCGTCCGCAACGTGAGCGGACGGGCGCGGTTCAACGTGCGCGTGATCGGCACCGGCCGCGACCCGCACTTCGACGGATCGATTTCGCTCGCCGATGCCGCCTTCGTCGTCGCCGCGACCGGCGGCCGCTACCGGAATGCGAGCGCCGCCGTCGGCCTGTCGCGCGACCGCATCACGGTCGAATCGCTGCGCGTGGAAGACGCCGACGGCCACCCGCTCGAGCTGCACGGCAGCCTCGGCACCCACGAGCTGCGCGTCGGCGATCTCGAGATCGACGCGACCGCACGCCATTTCGAGATCCTGCGCAACGAGCTCGGACGGATCGACCTCGACGTCGCCCTCCAGCTGCGCGGCCGGTTCGAGCAGCCGTCGGTCACCGGCGACGTGTCGATCAGCGGCGGCGAGCTGCGCGTCGACGAACTGCTGTCGCGCACGCTGTTCCAGCCATACGCGACCGAGCAGACCGAGTTCGGCCCCGCCGATGCCGTCTCGGCGCTGAATCCGTGGGACCGGCTCGCGCTGGATTTCCAGCTGCACGTCGGCGACACGCTGCGGCTGACGGGATCCAACGTGCAGGTCTCGCCGGAGACCCCGGTCGGCATCGGCGACATCAACCTGCGCGTCGGCGGCGATCTCTCCTTCTACAAAGGGTCGGGCGGGCCGCTGTGGGTCAGCGGATCGCTCGACGAGGTGAGCGGCACGTATGCGTTCCAGGGACGCCGCTTCACCGTCGACGAGTCGGCCAGCTCGATCAACTTCCGCGGCGATCTCAACCCGGAGGTCTACGTCGCAGTGACCCGCGACATCGCCGGCATCGAGGCCCGCGTGTCGATCGCCGGTCCGATGAAGCACCCCGAGCTGCAGCTGTCGAGCGTGCCGCCGCTCGACGCGACCGACATCCTGTCGCTGATCGTGTTCAATACGACGCCGAACCAGCTGTCGACGGCCCAGCAGCAGGAGCTGGTGGTCCGCGCCGGAACGCTGGCCGCCGGTTTCGTCGCGACGCCCATCGTCTCGGCCATCCAGCAGGAGATCGGCCTGCAGATCCTCGACATCGAGCCGAGCACCGACCTCTACAACGCCGGGCCGCGCGTGACGGTCGGCCAGGAGGTGCTGCCCGGGCTCGTCGCGCAGTTCAGCCGGCAGTTCGGCCAGGAGCCGTACGACGAGGCGACCCTCGAGTATTACCTGTCGCGCATCCTCCGCCTGCGGGCGACCTTCTCCGACGCGCAGTCCCTGGTGATGTTCTCGCCGTTCCGGCGCGTCGAGCGCGCCGGCATCGACGTCCTCTTCTTCTTCAGCTTCTGAGGGACAACTCCGGAAATCCCGTTCCGTTTCGTCCCGGTCGGCTACCCAGGCCGGCGGAGGCCGCGCCCGAGCCCCGCGAAATTGCGCCCATTCCAGGCCCGGCCAACCTGGCAATTCCTCTGCAGTTGCGCGGGCCCAGGAGAACACTACGTGAGCCGATCAGCGTTGACTCGACCGATCCTCTTTGCGTGCGGCATCCTGACGATTGCCGCCGCGGCAGCTGCGTGGCGTGGCACCTCGTGGTCTCCAGTCGATGCGTTCCTCGAACATCGTGACGCGCCCGAGTCGCAGCAGGCGGCGCTCGCCAACGGCCTGACGCCCTCGTCGCTGCACGGAGCCGCCCGCTCGCCGTGGGCGACCTACACCCCGTCGGCGCAACCGCCGGGGGCCATTCCGCCGAGCGGAAGCGGTGCGCTCGACCACGGCAAAGCCGGCGCGTCAGGCTTTGGCGCCGACCGCCTGCAAGGCGCCTTCTCGTCCGACGGCGGTGGACCGTCGGTGTCGGCCGGCCACATGTGGCGGCTGCTCGGGCTCGGCCGCCGCGGCAGTTCGTCGCCGTCGGCGACCACCCACTCGACCACTCACGCGACGACCCCGCGGCCGTCCAAGACGCCCAGCGCTGCGGCGAAGCCGCACGCGCCGGCGCCGCACGGCTCCAGCGGATCGCACGCCCCGGCGGTGACCGCGCCGGTGATCCTGATCGGCAACAACCCGACGCCCGTCG
The DNA here is from genome assembly GCA_035650895.1 of Vicinamibacterales bacterium. Classification (GTDB taxonomy): domain Bacteria; phylum Acidobacteriota; class Vicinamibacteria; order Vicinamibacterales; family CAVVIG01; genus Gp6-AA45. The sequence goes on along the minus strand of DASRGT010000012.1, from coordinate 61,880 downwards.
GCGGACTGATCGGCGGACCGACGGGCAGCCCGACCGGCGGCGGCCCCACCCTCGGCCCTCCGGGGGGTCCCGTGCCGATGCCGCCGGGCGGCGGCGGCCTGGCGGCCACGCCCGAGCCGGCGTCGGTTCTCCTGCTGGGTACCGGGCTCATCGGACTCGCTGCCCTGCTTCGCCGCAAGCACGCTTGAGATGGTGAGCGCCGGGCTCCTCGTCGCGGCCGTAGTGGGCAGCTACGGCCGCGTGCTGAAGGGACTCGCCGCCCAATGGGCGTCGAGTCCCGATGCGTCGTACGGCGCGATTCTCGCCGCCGTCGCGGCGTATCTCGCCTGGCGCCGGCGTCGAACGTTCGCATCCGCATTCGAGGCGAACGGCCCGCGCGTCCTCCCGCTGGCGGCCCTCGTCGCCGGCGCTGCGGTCTTCATCGTGGGTCAACTCGGCGCGGATCTGTTCCTCACGCGCCTCTCGCTCGTCATCGTCCTCGCCGCCGCGATCTGGTTCGTCGCGGGCCCGCGCGCCGCGCGCACGATGGCGGCGCCGCTCGCCTTTCTCGCGATGGCGATTCCGCTGCCTGACATCCTCGTCAACGCGATCACGCTCCCGCTGCAGCTCGTGGCGTCGCAGATCGCCGAGTGGACCCTGGCGCTCGCCGGCGTTCCCGTCTTCCGCGACGGCAACGTCCTCGCGCTGCCGTCGACGACGCTGGAGGTCGCCGAAGCGTGCAGCGGACTGCGGTCGCTCGTCTCGCTGATCGCCATCGGCGTCCTGTTCGCATGGGTGACCCGCGCGTCCGCGGGACGCCGCGTCGCGCTCGTCGGGCTCTCCGTGCCCGTCGCGATCGTCGCGAACGGTCTCCGCATTGCGGCGACCGGTCTCGCGTGCGAAAGCTTCGGTCCGCGCGCCGCGTCCGGCGCGACGCACGAGTTGACGGGGTGGGTGACGTTCGTCGGGTCGGGTGCGCTGCTCGCGGCGATCGCGCGCGCATGGACGCCGACCGACGCGCCGGGCACAAGCGGCGTCACGCCGGGTGTCCAGTCCGTGGGCGCCTACGACGATCGAAAGGCGCTGGCATGACCGCCGCGCGCGCCCTCGTCGTCGCGGCGCTGCTCGTCGCCACCAGCGCGTTCACGGCCTCCCGCACGACGCCGCCGCCGAAGCCTGCCGCGCTCGATGCGCTGCCGTTCGCGATCGGCGGGTGGCGCGGCACGGCGGCTCCGCCGCTCGACGCGGCGACCAGGCGCGAGCTCGCGGCGGACGCGTACGTGACACGCACCTACACGGCGGCCGGCGCGCCTCCGGTCGGACTCTATGTCGCGTACTACGCGCAGCAGCGGCCGAACGTCAGCATCCACTCGCCGCTGCACTGCCTGCCGGGCACCGGCTGGGAGCCGCTCGACGTGTCGACCGTCGATCTGACCGCCACGGGCGCGCCGGTCGCCGCCCGGCGGATGCTGGTCCGCAAGAACCTCGATCGCGCGGTCGTCTACTACTGGTACGTCATTCACGGGCGCGTCGTCGCAAACGAAATCGCGAGCAAGTGGTACTTGCTGCGCGACAGCCTGTTCGCCGGCCGGAGCGACGCGGCGCTGGTACGCGTGTCGGTGCCGGTCCTCGCGTCCGTCGACGCCGCCGACCGCGAGGCCGCGACCTTCGCGCGAGCCCTGCTGCCCCACGCCACGTTCTAGGAGCACCACGATGTCCGCGAAATTTCCCCTGCTCGTGCTCGTTGCCGCCCTCGCCGCAAACGGCTGCGCTCGTCTTCGCGCCACGCCGCAGCAGTTCGCCGCCATGGGCGACCGCTACGCGGGGGAGGGCCGCTATCCGGCCGCGATCATCGAGTACCGCAACGCGATCAAGCGCGACCCGAAATGGGCGCCGGCCCACGCGCACCTCGCGCAGGTCTACGAACTGACCGGCCGGTTCGACGACGCGTACCGCGAATACGCGAACGCCATCATGCTCGATGCCGACGATGCGTCGTCGCGCCTTGCCGCCGGACGGCTGCTCTTCGACGCGCACATGTACCAGGAAACGCAGATTCGCGCCGAGCAGGTGCTCGAGCGCGATCCGCACAACGCCGAAGCGCTCGTGCTGCTCGCGCGCGCGTACGCGGCGCAGTCCGCCGCGACCGGCGACCGGGCCGGCGCCGAAGCCGTGCTGCGAGGCGCGGTGACGCAGGTGCCGGCATCCGTCGAAGCGCACGTGGCGCTGGCGGAGTTCCTGGCGTTCACCGATCGAAAGCTGGAAGCGGAGCGGGAGCTGCTGGCCACCGTCAAGGCGCATCCGCAGGACGAACTCGCGAACCGCTCGCTCGCGTCGCTGTACCTGACCACCGGGCGGTCGGCCGACGCGGAGGGCTACCTCGAGGCCGCGGCGCTCGTCCCCCACCAGCGGCATCAGTCGTCGTTGGCGCTGGCGGACTTCTACAGCGAAACCGGCCGGTTCGCGGAAGCGCGCGCGGCCCTCGAGCGCGCGGTGACCGATCCGGTCCAGCGGGTCGCGGCGCGCGTGCGGCTCGCCGACATCGAGGAAGAGTCGGGATCGCATGAGGAGGCGCGGCGCCAGCTCGATGCCGTGCTGAAGCGCAACCGCACCGCCGAAGCGCTCGCGCTCGACGCCCAGCTGCTGTGGCGCGATCGCAAGGTCGACCAGGCCTGGCAGTCCGCGCGCGCGGCGCTCGACCAGGATCCGCACCTGCCGGCCGCCAACTACGTCGCCGGCATGATCGACTTCGGCCGCGGCAACAACGACGCGGCGGAGCACGAGTTCCGCGAAGCGGTGGCGTCGAGCCGCCTCGCACCCGCGGCGAACCTTCACCTCGCGCAGACGCTGCTCGCGCTCGGCCGACCGGCGGAGGCGGCCGATCTCGCATCGGCCGCGGGCGACGCGTACGACGCGCGGCTGACGCTCGCGCAGGCGCTGCTGGCGACCGGCGACAACGACGCCGCGCGGGACCAGTTGACCGGCCTCGCCGCGGAGAAACCCGGCGATCCGCTGGCCGCCACGCTGCTCGCCCGCCTGGAGCTGCAGTCCGGCGACGTCGCGTCCGCACGCGCGCACGCGGAACAGGCGCTGCGCGTTGCGCCGAACGATCCGTCGGCGATGCTCGTGGCGGGCCAGGCTGCGATGGCGGCGAACGATCCGGGTGCCGCCGAACCGCTGCTGACGCGCGCGCTCCAGGCGAAGCCGTCGCTCGACGCGGCCACCGACCTCGCGCAGCTCTACATCAGCCGCCGCGACTTCGATCGCGCGCGGACGCTGTTCGAGACGATCGCGCGCGCCTTCCCCGACGCCGCCGCTCCGCGCACCGCGGCCGGCATCGTGCTCGAAAAAGCGGGGCGCACGGCCGACGCGCGCGTGGCGTACGAACAGGCGCTGGCGCGCGATCCGAACGACCCGGTGGCGTCGTACGCCCTCGCGCGGATGTACACGAACGATCCGGACCGCGCGGAGTCGGCGGTCTCGCTCGCGCAGACGGCGGCCGCCGGCGCGCCGACGCAGCCCGATGTGCACGACGTGCTGGGGTGGGCGTACTTCAAGACGGGACGGCTGCGGTCGGCGGCGGACGAGCTCGAGCGCGCGGTGGCGCTGAACCCCGCCGACGAGACGTACCGGGCGCACCTGGCGGAAGTGAAGAAGGCGATCGCGTCCGACGCGCGCGACGAACCGGCCGTGCGGCGGACGGCTATGTAGCGCAGTCGGCCGCTTCGGCGCGGTCGCGGTCCGAGGCGTGGAACACGTGGGTGTGCTGCCCGCAGATGCGCACGAAGGACGCCGCATGCCGCGCCGTGAACACGCTCATCGGGTAGCCGCACGCCAGCGTGAACGCGTAGATCGTGGCGAGGGTGTTCCAGACCTCTTCGAGCGCGATCGCCGCGTCGGCGCGCCGCTGCGCGACGAGGAGCGCGACCATTTCGCCGAAGGCGAACACGCGCGCCGGCCCGCCGTCGGCGGCGACGACGCCGCTCGCCCGGTCCAGCAGCTCGCTGATCACCGTGTGTGCGCGCAGCCCGTCGATCTCTCCGGTGTCTGACACGAAGCGGTCGAGCGTCGCCTGGGCATCGAGCGAGATATACCGGCCTTCGCCGCGGGCAATGGTCACGTCGAACCCTCGCGCCGCCAGCCGGCGGTCGAGCGCGGTCCGATGCGCGCGCGTGCCGATCACCACGGCGACGTCGCCAGACACCAGGGCCGATCCGACGTACCGCGTCAGCAGCCTGAGCAGTTCTTCGTCGCTGCGGTAATACTGGACCGCGTGGCCCTGCGGTGGGATCCGCGACCAGTCCGCCGAACCAGAATCGGACACACTTTTGACGGTCGGCTTCGTTTCAGTACGCAAATTGCACCAGCTGGGACCTTTCCTGCTGGCATGAAGCAAGAATCTCGCCTATGACACGCGCGCGCTGAACCGCAGGCGCACGTAGTCGGCCGTCCAGCGCCCTTCGTCGTCGCACAGCGAGGGCCGCAGCAATTCGATGAGGTCGGCCTTCGCGCGTTCCCGGTCGTCGCCCGGGATCGCGTCGAGAATCGTTCCGCGGAACGTCTCGAGCCACCCGGCCATTCCGGTCGGGAGCGGCGTCGGCCTCGGCACCAGCGCGATGTCGTCGACCAGGAAGCCCGCGCCCTCGAGCACGCGGCGGTACGCGTCGGGCGTCGGATAGTACCAATCGCTCGGCGCGTCGAGGCCGTAGCGCGGCAGCACGGCGCGCAGCGCGACGGTAATGGCGGCGATGTTCGTGTGGCCGCCGAATTCGCCGACGAAGCGACCGCGCGATGCGAGCGCGCGCGCCACCCCGCGCGCCGCCGCGTTGGCGTCGGCAATCCAGTGCAACACGGCGTTCGAGAAGACGGCGTCGAACTCGCGCAGGAACGGCAGCTCCTCGGCCCGCATCTGCCGCGCGTCGACGCCACGCGCCTTCGCGGCCGCCACCATGTCGGCCGACGCGTCGATGCCGACGACGGTTGCGCCGCGCGCGGCGATCTGCGCGGTGAGCGTGCCGTCGCCGCAGCCGAGATCGAGGATGCGCTCGCCCGGTTGTGGATTCAGTCGATCGAGGAGCGGCGCGCCGAGCGCCGGAACGAATGCGGCGTGATGCGCGTACTGCTCCGCGCACCACGTCTGCGAGGCCGCGCTACTTGCCTTTGTAGACGACACGCCAAATCTTTCCCTTCTGGCTGTCGCTGATGTAGAGCGAGCCGTCGGGCGCCTGCGCCACGCCGTCCGCGCGCGCGACCGCCTGGTTTGGCTGCATGAGCGGATCCTGCCCGGCGAATCCGGTCGCGAACACCTCGAACGCGCCAGACGGCTTGTTGCCCGAGAAGGGCTGGAACGTGACGTTGTACCCGTCCTGCGGCGCCGGCGCGCGGTTCCACGATCCGTGGAACGCGATGAAGGCACCGCCCTGGTACTTCTTCGGGAACTGCGTCCCCGTGTAGAAGGTCACGTCGACCGGCGCCCAGTGGGCGGGGAACGCGGCGATCGGCTCCTTGAACTGCGAGCAGCGGCCCGACTCCTTGCCGTCGCCGCCGTACTCGGGGTTCAGCAGCAGTTTCTTCTGCGTGTAGTCGTAGAAGCAGTAGGGCCAGCCGAAATTGTCGCCGGCCTTGTCGACGCGGTACATCGGTTCGGCGGGACGCGTCTCGTTGTCCTTGGCGCTGAAGTGCTCGGGCCAGAACACGTCGATCGAGTCGCGGTTGTTCATCACGATGTAGAGGGCGCCGTCGTGCCAGGTGATCGCGGGCATCTGGCGCAGCCCGGTCGCGTAGCGCGTGCCGTTCGCGAAGGTCTGTCCCAGCTTGTTCTCGTCGAACTTCCAGATGCCGCCGAAGGTATCGAGCAGCGGGCACGGATCCTGTCCGGGCACGCCCTTGCGCCGGTCCGGCTGCTGACACGCGTTGGACGGCGCGCCGACGTTGACGTAGAGGCCGCCCTTGCCGTCGAAGGCGAGGCCCTTGTCGGCGTGCTGACCGCGCTGCGGCAGATCGCTGACCACCGTTTCGGCGTCGCCGGCCGGCTTCAGCTGGCCGGGCGTCATCTTCCATCGCAGCACGCTCGTCGGCGTCGCGAGGTACAGATATCCGGTCCTGATGGCGATGCCGGTGCCGCCGGTGTTGCCGATTAGTTCCTTCTGATCGAACTTGCCGTCGCCGTTCGTATCGCGGAGCGCGTAGATGCCGGCGACGTCGCCGCGATTCTGCTGGATGGCGACGTAGACGTCGCCGTTCGGCGCGGCGACGAGGTGTCGCGCCGGGCCGAGGCCGTCCGCCGCGACGAGCGCGCAAAATCCCTCGGGCAGCTTGATGCCGCCGTTGTCGGCCTCGCACGAGGGCGCCGCCGCCCGCACCCGCGGGTAGACGAGGGCGAGCGCGGCGACCAGCGCGAGGGTGAAGCCCGGAATCAGCCGTTTCATGCTCTACAGTTTACCTAACGGGCTACGAGCGCGGGCACGTGGGCTCGATGACTTTCACCGATTCCACCTTCAGCCGCGGCGCGTTGGTCGACGAGGTGGCGCCGGCCGGCGCGGTCGGCGTTTCGGCGACGGTGCCGGCGATCTCGACCTTCTGGCCGACGTGCGGGTTCAACTCCTCGGTCTTGCCGTCGAGACGATACATCCGGTCCGGCTGTGCGCTGGGGGTGGGCGCGGCGGCGTTCGAGCCGGTCGTCCCCGTCGGCTTCGTGGGCTCCGGTTTGATCAGCACGAACGACAGGCTGTCCACGGTCGTCGTCGCCGCATTGCCGGCCAGTTGATCGGCGCGTTCGACGCATCCGGTCACCGTGATGCGGGTGTCGCTGCTCTTTTGCGTCGAGGTCGTCGGCGCTTGTGCGGACAGGGCGATCGAGCAGACGCACGCGGCGGCGGACGCCACAAACAGATGGGTTCTCATAGCTGCCTCCCGGGTACCCGGCGCGTGCCAGGTTGGTGCCAGGCCGGTACCAGGTACGTGCCAGGTAGGTACCAGGTACGTACCTGGCACGTACCTGGTACGTGCCAGGTACTAGATCAGCAGCACCTCGACGCGGTGCGCGTGGACCATGTCCTCGCACGGCGACCACGCGAAGACCGTGAAGCGCCCGTCCTGCGACGCCACCATCGCCAGCGCATCCCGCTGATCGTGGACGAACTGCGCCGCCGACAAATGACGCGTACCGCCGAGCTGAGACGGATGGACGATCGCCGGCACGCCGCCCTCGATCGGCTCGGTCACCGTCACCTGCTCGATCGGCGGCGACCCCCGACGCCTCGTGATCTTCGCGCCGAACGCCACGAGCTCGTACCGCCGCGTGATGATCGCGGCGCCGTCGACCGCCGTCAGCCCCGCCACCGCATCGACCGACCGCCCGAGCTTCTGCTGCCACGCCGACAGGTCGCCTTCCGCCGGCTGCGCGACCGCGACGTCGGCCAGACCGGTGAACGCCGGCTGCACACCGTAGGAAATCGGCTGGACGATCGACTCCCGCCACGCGTCGCTCTCGGGCGGCACCACGAGCAGCAGGCCGCCGCGCCCGTGCGCGCGCATCGACACGGCGAGCTGCACCAGCACGTTGACGCTGTCGATCCACGATCGCGGCGATTCGAAGCCGAGCAGCGACTCGAGCAGCGGCGGGCAATCAGGCAGGCTCGACGCGTCTTCGTCGACGATCTTGATCTGGTCGCCTTCGAGCACCGCGACGTTGACGAACTTGCCGGGTTCGCCCCGCTGGTGCTTGATGACGAGCAGGCCGGGCGCCGCCGCCTCCAGGACGAAACAGAACCGCGGCAGCGACCGGGCCGTGCCCCACACCACCCACCCCGTCTCGCCGTGCTGGACGCCGAGGTGAATGCCGGCGCGCTCCACTGCCGGGGCGATCCGCGTCAGCGCCGCCGGCTCGAGCGGCAGCGGACGCGCGAACCGCAGCGCGTTGGGCGCGCGCTCGGCCGACAGAAACGCGAGCGAGATCTTCGGGATGTAGCCTTCTTCGCGCCGGAGGCTCGCCCAGAACGCCGCCTCGATCATCGCTTCGATCGCGTCGATCGACGGCACGTCGGCCGCCGCCACGCCGCGGGCGGTGGCGTCGGTGATGTGCTGGGCGAAATGCGCGCGAACCGCCGGAGCGACGGAGCGCGCGGCAGGATATCCGGTGGTGAGTCGCAGCTCTTCGGTCATCGATCGTCGCGGCAATCCCAGTCGTCAGTCTACTGCGACTGACGACCGGGCGCCGACGCGCTCGATGCTACTGCGGCTTCTTGCCGCTCGTGGCGCGCGCCTCCGCCGACAGCGAGCGGACGAAGTCGGTCGCGGCCGCCGGCACCACGATGCCCTGCCCCATCACGATGTCGCGCGACACGTGATTGGGACCGTAGACGTCGGTGTTCGAATCCTTGTCCGGCCGCAGCACGCCGCCCGACAGATCGATTCCGGCAAAGACCCCTTCCGCCTTCGAATACGACAGGATCTCGGCCGAGAACTGCGCATCCGTGCTCGCCGCGCCCGCCCGTCCGACGGGACCGGCCGCGACCGACGCGTCCGCGCCGAGCGAGATGTTGTCCTGCAGCATCTTGTCCGCGCCGCGCCGGTTCATCACGAGCAGCACGAGATCGACCTGCTCGGCGCCGATCTGCAGCCCCCACGTGCCCTTCGCCAGCGTCATGAAGAGCGGCGCGCTCCACGCCGTCCCCTGCCGGCAGCTCATCACGCCGCGTCCGTACTCGCCGCCGATCCCGAACGCCGCCTTCTTCATGTTCGGAATGACCACGACACACTCCGCGCGGCTCCACAAGTCGTCGGGAATGCCCTTCTCCGGCATATCCCGGAGCTCGCGCACGGTCGTCGCCGCCTCACGCAGCCGGTTGACCTCTGCCGTCGAGATGGCGGCAAACGCCGTCCCGACGCTCAGCGCCGCCACCACCGGCACTGCCCACACTGTTGATCGCATGGCCCCATACCTCCGCGCGTATCGCACTCCAAAAAAAATGCCGGGGGCTGATGCTTCAGCACCCCGGCCGTGCGAACGACCGCGAAGTCGTCAGCGGGACGAGCAGGTCGACGACACCATCCGCACCGATTCGACGCGAACGCGCTGCGCCGACGTGGAGGACGCCGACGAGGAGCCCGAGCCGGTCGCGGCGCCGGTCGACGTGCCCGCCGTCGATCCCGTCGACGAGCCGGTCGTCGTCGGATTGCTCGACGAGGTCGTGCCCGACGTCGATCCGTAGCTGCTGCCGGAACCGGACGTGCTCGACTCGATCCGGCCGCGGACCTCGACTTCCTGGTTCGCGTGCTGCCGCAGCTCGCTGTTGTCACCCTCGAGGATGTAGGTCGAGCCGCTCGTGCCGGTCATCGTGCCGGTCGAGCCCGACCGGGTCGTGCCCGCCGTGCTGCCCGCGGTGCTGCCCGTGCTCGTTCCAGACGTGCTCGTTCCCGTCGTGGAGCCCGACATGCCGCTGCCCGAGCCCATGCGTGCGTTCGTCAGCACGAACGCGCCGCCCGACGTGGACGAACCCGACGTCGACGTGCCCGCCGTCGAGCCCGTCGTACCGCTGCCCGACGTGCCGACCGCGCCACCCATCTGACTGCCCTGCTGTAAACACCCGGTGATCGTGATTGTGTCCGCGCTGCCGGTTCGGCTCGACTGAGTCGGGCTCGTCGAGGAGCTGCCGCTCGTCGACTGAGCCGCCGCGCCGCCGCCGAACGCCAGCGCCAGTGCCGCCACGCCGCCAATCCACACGTTACGTTTCATGCTGCCTCCTCCAACGATTCGCGTCGCGAGCAGCGGTCCAACAACCGTTCCAGCGCAAAAAGCGGAGAAGATCGCGAAAGTGGCCGTGCGGTCGCGTCAGCTGTCGCGTAGATCGGTACCGTTTCCGTCGGCAATCCTTACGCGGCCGTTGCGGACGGTCAGAAACCGGGCAGGAAGTTGATGCCGAGGCGCCACCCCTGCGAGGAGGGGCCGAACGGCCGGACCGCGTCGAACTCGAACACGAATCCCGCCGCGTTGATCCGTCCGCCGGCCCCCGCGCTGCACAGCGTCGTCGACTGCAGCGCGGGAGTCGTCGGCGCGGCCGGCATCCAGAAGCGGCCGCAGTCCGCAAAGCCCAGCACCTCGATCGGCAGCGAGCTGTTCGGTCCGCCTTTGTGCAGCAGCGACGCGAGCGGCGCGCGCAGCTCGGCGTTGGCGAGCACGAAGCGCGACGTCCTGATCGTGTCGTTGTCCGTGTCGAACCCGCGCACGACGTCGCGCATGTTCCAGATGAGCGGCAGCAGCCGCGGATCCTCGGCGCCCGGCCCGAGCCGCGCCACCGTTTCGCCTCGCAGCGCAATCGTGAACGGCCGCACCGGCATGAAGTAGCGCCGGTAGTCCGCAACCGTCGTGACGAGGTGGACGTCGCCGAACGCGGGCGCAACGGCGAACCGATAGCGCTGACCGAGGACGGGGCTCGCGGCGCCGAACACAGCCGTATCGTAGACGAGCGCCCCGCCGGCCTGGAGGATCGTCGCCGTCGGGCCGGCGGAGCGGTGCGTCGTCACGTCGCTCAGCGTCGCGCCGGTCGTGGCCGAGTACACCGTCGACGTGGAGCGCTCGTCGAACGCGACCGAGTCCACGCCGACGCTGGCCTCGAGCCGCTGCGCGCGGTTGAACGGATAGGCAATCACGCCGGCCGCCTGCCGGTGGATCTGCTGAAGCTGCTGCGTGTCGTGCTCGAACGTCGCCGCGCCCGAGGCGTCGGTGCTCTTCGTGAGCGAGTCGGCCGCGCCGACCAGCGCCGGAATCCTGCCGCCGCTCACGCCCCAGTTCCAGCGCGATCGCCGGTTCATGTACATCGTCTCGATCGCGTCGTCGGTCGTTTCCTTCCCGACCTGGACGGCCGTGTCGAGCGACTGTTCGCCGAGCATGTCGCCGAAGCCGATCGAGACGCCGGCGCGGACGAAGCTGCCGAATGCGCCGCCGCCGGCGCTCAGGTACGGCGATCCGAGCTGGGCCAGCGAGAGTCGCGGCACGTAGGCGCGCGACGTGAACGCCGTCTCGACCGCGCCCTCGTCGCCAGCCGGCATCGACCCCGCCGTCGGGACGATCACGCGCGCGTCGAGCGGCGCGGCGGCAGGATCGGCGGCGGCGTCGGTCCCGTCGAGCGACACGGTGCGAATCTCGTACGTGCCGCGCCAGTACATGCTCATCGCGGCGCGCCGCCCGTCGTCGGAGATCGACAGCGCCGGGCTGAGCGCCGTGATGCCGCTGACGCCGGTCTCCACGTCGGTGACGCGGGCGATGCGCCCGCTGCGCAGGTTCATCGTGTAGACGTTGCTGACGCCGCCGGCGTCGGACACGAAGACGAGCGTCTGGCCGTCGGCGGTCCAGTGCGGGTCGATGTTCTTCGCGTCGGGCAGGCCGCCGACGAGCCGCACCGCGCCGGTGGCCACGTCGATCGTCGCCAGCTCGTACCGCCCGAACGACAGCGCCGTCAGCGACGACGAGAAGCGGTCGGTCGCGAACACGATCCTGCCTCCGTCGGGCGACCACGCCGGCTGCAGGTCGGAGTACGCGTCGGCCGTGATCTGCTTCAGCGCGCCGCTCCTGACGTCGATCAGGTACAAGTCGGTGAAGCCGCCCTTCTGCGCGCTGAAGACGATCTGCTGGCCGTCGGGCGACCACGCCGGGCTGAAGATCTGATCGACGCTCGGGACGAGCAGCTCCTGGCGGATGCCGCCGTCGGGCATGTCGAACACGGTCAGCGCGGCCCGGCCATCGCGGAGCGTCGCCAGCACGAACGAACGTCCGCTGCGGTCCCACGCGCCGCCGGAATCGATGAACTGCAGGCTGTCGACATGCGCGTCGGTGCCGCCGTTCAGCAGCTTGCGGCTGACCACGCCGCGCGCCGCGTCGGCGAGAAACACGTCCACCGAGTAGCCGTCGCGTTCCGACAGGAAGACGACGCGCCGGCCGTCGGGGCTGAGCGCCGGCGCGACGTTCATGCGGCCGCCGTTCTGTTCGGCGCCGATGATCCGCGTCGGCTCGACGCAGCCGTCGGGCGCCGCGTCGCAGCGGCGCGTCGTCGCCGTCGCCCGGCGGATGAAGGCGTGCCATTCTTTCGTCAGCGTCGCGGCGTCCTTGCCGGTGACGTCCTTCAGGCGACCGATGCCGCCGCCGGTCGCCCGCGAATTCAGCGCCCTGGCCACCGTCGCCTCGCCGTAGGTCCTGGCGAGGAACTCCCACAGCGCCTGGCCGTAGCGGTACGGAAACCAGCGCGGGTCGTCGAGCTGTGCGATCGTCGGCAGCTTGTCGGCATCGGCGGAGTCGCGCAGCCACATCCGCGTGTTCGCGTCGAGCTCGCGGACCGACAGGTACTCCGCCATCCCTTCCGCGAACCAGAGCGGCAGCATCGCCATCGAGCGGCCGCGCCCCTTCAGGATGTCGCGCTGGAACGCGTGGACGATCTCGTGGCCGAGCACGTGGTCGGTCTCGCCGAGCCCCGCCGCGAACGGCAGGACGACGCGGCCGGCAAGGTGATCGGTGAAGCCGCCGATCCCGTCGGCGATCGTTCCGGAGATGATCGACGTCTGCGCGAAGTGCGCGTGGCTGGCGTAGAGGATGATCGGCTGGCGCTGGGTGAACCGGTGATCGAGAGCGGCCGACAGCCGCGCGTACCACCGCTCGGCGAGCTGGGCGGCGATGCGCGCGGCCGCCTGCTCCGAGGCGTAGTAGTACACGTCGAAATGCGGCGTCTGCAGGATCGCGAAGTCGAAGCGGTCGTATTGAACCTTGTTGCGGCCGAAGTACTGCGCGCCGGCGGGCGCCGCCAGCGACAGCACGGCCAGCGCAACAAGGACTCGCATCCTCGTCACGGGGTCCCCTGGATTTTCAGTTGTGGTCGAGTCGAGTCGAGTCGCTTTACCCGAGCGCCCGGTCGAGATCGGCGATCAGGTCCGCCGCGTCTTCCAGTCCGACCGACAGCCGCAGCATGCCGCGCGTGACGCCCGCGTCACGCAGCTGCGCGTCGGTGTGGCCCCACTGCGAGGTCAGCACCGGCATGCTGACAAGGCTCTCCACGCCGCCGAGACTGGCAGCGCGTTTGATGACCTCGAGTCGATCGTAGAGGCTCGCGGCGCGCTCGTAGCTGCCCGCGAGATCAAAGCACACCATACCACCGAAGCCGGTCATCTGTCGCGCGGCAATCGCGTGATCGGGATGACTGGTCAGACCCGGATAGTAGACATCGCTCACCCGCCGGTCCTGCGCCAGCCACTCGGCGACGGTCTGCGCCGTCGCGTTGTGGCGCGCGACGCGGAGCGGCAGCGTCTTCAGCCCGCGGCCGAGCGCGTACGCGGGGTGCGGATCCATGATCGTGCCGACCTGGCGCCTCGCCTTCGCGATCGGCGCGATCAGCCGCCGGGCGCCCGAGACGCAGCCGCCGGTGACGTCGCTGTGCCCGTTGAGGTACTTCGTCGCGCTCTGCATCGCGAGATCGATGCCGAGCGCCAGCGGCTGCTGGTTGATCGGGCTCGCAAAGGTGTTGTCGACGACGGTGAGAATCCCGCGGGCGCGGCAGGCGTCGGCGACCGTGCGGATGTCGACGCAGCGCAGCGTCGGGTTGATCGGCGATTCGAACCAGACGAGCCGCGTGCGGTCGCCGAGGACGCGGTCGGGGCGCGCCAGGTCGTCGAGCGATACGAACCGCGGCGTCACGCCGAACTTCGCGAGCACGTCCTCGAGCAGGTGCAGCGTGCCGCCGTAGATCGCGGCGCTGCAGACGATCTCGTCGCCCGCTTTCAGGTGCGCCAGCAGGATCGTCGTCGTCGCGCCCTGCCCCGACGAGAACAACAGCGACGCCTCCGCGCGGTCGAGCGCGGCCAGCTTGCGCTCCACCGACACGACGGTGGGGTTGTCGTAGCGCGAGTAGAGGTACTTGCGCGACCTGCCCTCGTTGTAGTCGACGACCTCCTGCGCGCTCTCGAATACGAACGTCGACGTCTCGTAGATCGGCGTCGTCAGCGGCACGGCAACGCCGCGATCGTCCTCGCCCGCGTGGATCAACTCGGTGGCAAAGCCGTGTCTCTTCATAGTTCCGCACCTACGACGGGTTCGATGAACTGATGATACGCGTCCTCGTAGCCGCGGCCGAGCAGTTCAGCGAGCGGCTGCGGGCGGTGCGACCGGTCGTCGTAGCCGCCGGCGAAGTCGAGTGGACCGACAGGGTTGTGCGCCGGCCGGATCGTGAAGATTCTCACACCCGCGGTCGTCGTCGTCGCGTCGTGGACGACCGCCGCTTCGGTCGATTGCAGCCATTCGCCCAGGCGGCCGCGCGGGTCCAGCCGCGCGCGCGCCAGCGCGTGCGGTCCCGGCGATCGCGGCGACGCCGCCACGAGGATCACCTGCTCGGTGCCGAGCTCGATCAGCTCGTCGATCAGGCGCACCAGACATGCCGGCCGATCGCTGACGCGATGGGTTTCGCCGCGCCAGTAGCCGGACGGATTGAAGGTCGCCTGGTGCCAGTCGGTGGCGATCGGCAGCGTCAGCGCCGCGGCGATCGCGTCCGCGAGGTGCGGACGGTCGACGCCCGCGAGATCGAACACTTCCGCCCGCCTGGCGTCGGCCGCTTCGTTGGTCGGACGGCGCACGAGCTCGCGCCGCCGCCCTTCGGCCACGAGCGCGAACACGAGGTCGCGGTGCGCGTCGACGTCGTGCGCGACGATGACCAGCTCGCGGTACCCCGGCTGGCCGATGTTCTCGGCGAGCATGTCCGCGTAGCGCTGCGCGAGCTCCGCCGCCGGCGGCTCGGCGAGGTGGGCCGCGCCGCGAATCAGGTCCCAGAGCGCGTGCCAGCACTGCGCGATGACGACGCCGCTGTCGAGCGGCGCACGCACGATGCGCCACCAGGCGCCGCCGCGCAGGCGTCGATCGCCGGACTGAACGCCGTCGACGAGCGCGATCGTCGCCGCCGAACCGAGAACGAGGAGCACGAGACGCGGCAGCCAGGTCGGCAGCGCCGTCGGCGCGAACGCGGCCTGCGCCCACGCGAGGTACGACGTCACGACGGACGGCGCGCCGCGGCCGCCGACGATTTTCAGGAGGAAGTCGATTGGAAACACGATCAGCCCGAGCGCGACGGCCGCAATCGGCGCGGCGACGATGGCGACCGATGCGGCGAGCGCCCAGCCGACGATCTTCGGCGCGACGCGCCAGCCGTACATCTGCGGCACCGCCGGGTCGCGCCAGAAGCCTTTGTCGTCCCAGAGGCGGTGGCCGCCGTCGACCGCGGCGAACAGCGCCCCGATGGCGCCGACGCCCCGGCCCGCGACGACGTCGATCTTGACGCCGGCTTCGTGGAGGGCGCGCAGCGCGCCCGCGTGGTAGGCGCCGTCAGCGCCGGTGCCGGTGAGGACGAGCGCCGTCCGCCGCTGCGGCGAGTACGCGTCCACCCCGGCGTCGCTCATTCGTCGTGGATCGTGGTCAGCTTGACGATTTCGAACTCGCGCTTGCCGCCGGGCGTGGCGACCGTCACCGAGTCGCCTTCTTCCTTGTTGAGGAACGCGCGGCCCACCGGCGACGTGGTCGAGATCATCCCTTTCGACGCGTCGGCGTCCTCGGGCATGACGAGCTGGTAGACGCTGCGCTCGCCGTTCTCGATCACGTGCAGCGTGGAGCCGAAGCCGGCGCGGTCCTTCGGGATCTTGTCGACGTTCAGGAGCGCGATCTCCGAGACGCGCTTCTTCAGCATGCTGATGCGCGCCTCGACGAGGCGCTGACGCTCCTTCGCCGCTGCGTACTCCGCGTTCTCGCGCAGATCGCCGAGCTCGCGCGCGCGCTTGATCTCCTTCGGCAGCTCGAGCTTCAGCTCGCGATCGAGCGCGGCGATTTCGTCCTCGAACTTCTTGATCAGCCGCTCTTTCATCGAAAGTCGCATAGTACCACAGTGCTATGCTGAGTCCGCGTGGCCACGGTCACCAGCCGGCACAATCCGATCGTCGCGCGCTACCGCGCCGCCGCGCGCGGCGAGGACCGATCGCTGATGCTCGTCGACGGCGTGCATCTGGTCGCCGACGCGCTCGCCGCGGCCGTCGCGCTGCACGACGTCACGGTCGCGGCCGGCGCCGACACGCGGCCCGACGCGGCAGCCCTGCTGGACGCGTTGACGCGAGCGCGCGTCCCCTTCGTCACCGCGTCGGCGGCCGTGATGGCGGCGCTCAGTCCGGTGCGATCGCCGAGCCCGATCGTCGCGCTGGCGCAGCGTCCGCCGATCGACGACTCGCGCGTCTATGCCGCGCGCGACCCCGACGGTCCGCACGGATCGTCGGCGGAGCCGTTCGTGGTGATCGCAACCGACATCCAGGATCCCGGCAACCTCGGCGGCGTCGTGCGCGTCGCCGAAGCGGCGGGCGCGAGCGGGGTCGTCGCCGCCGGCGCGTGCGCCGATCCGTTCAGCTGGAAGGCGCTCCGCGGCTCGATGGGCAGCGCGTTTCGGCTGCCGATCGGCATCGCCTCCGACGCCGCCGCGGCGGTGTCCGCCGCCCGCGCGCGAGGGTGCCGCATCATCGCGACGACGCCGCGCAACGGCCGCTCGATCTTCGACGTCGACCTGCGATGCGCGGCGGCGGTGCTGATCGGCGGCGAGGGGCCGGGCCTGCCGCGCGCGCTGATCGAGCGCGCGGACGACCGCGTCACGATCCCGATGGCATCGACCGTCGAATCGCTCAACGCCGCGGCGACCGCGGCGGTGATCCTGTACGAAGCGTTCCGCCAGCGGGGGCCTGCGCGAACGTGACCGCGTCGCGCAGCCCCTTAGGACGGCCACACCGACGATGAGTTCGCTGTTCGACGACGACGAGAAACCGGCGGCACCGCGCGCGACCGATCCGCTGCCCGAGCGCATGCGGCCGCGCACCTTCGACGAGTTCGTCGGCCAGGAGGAGCTGCTCGCGCCCGGCAGGCCGCTCCGCGAGGCGATCGAGCGCGACCTGCTGCAGTCGATCATCCTGTGGGGACCGCCGGGAACCGGCAAGACGACGCTGGCCCGGATCATCGCGGAGCGCACGAAGGCGCGCTTCGTCGCGTTCAGCGCGGTGCTGGCCGGCATCAAGGAGATCCGCGAGGTGATGGCCGAAGCCGAGCGGCTGCGCAGGGCGACCGGCCGCCGGACGATCGTGTTCATCGACGAGATTCACCGGTTCAACAAGGCGCAGCAGGACGCGTTCCTTCCGCGCGTCGAAGCGGGCGACATCGTGCTCGTCGGCGCCACCACCGAGAACCCGTCGTTCGAGGTGAACGCGGCGCTCCTGTCGCGATCGAAAGTGTTCGTGCTCCGCGGCCTGACCGCCGCCGAAGTCGAGTCGATCCTGCGGCGCGCGCTGTCCGACGCGGACCGCGGCCTCGGCGGGCAGTCGATCGCGGTCGCCGACGACGCGCTGCACGCGATCGCGATGTACGCGAACGGCGACGCCCGATCGGCGTTGAACCTGCTGGAGCTCTCGGTGTCGTCGGCGCCGGCCGATGCCGGCGGCACGCGACAGGTCACGCTCGCCCACCTCGAGCAGTCGATCCAGCGGCGCGCGCTGCTCTACGACAAGTCGGGCGAAGAGCACTACAACCTGATCTCCGCGCTCCACAAGTCGATGCGCAACAGCGATCCCGATGCGGCGGTCTACTGGCTCGCGCGCATGGTGGAAGCCGGCGAAGACCCGTTGTACATCGCGCGACGGCTGGTGCGGTTCGCGTCGGAGGACGTCGGCAACGCCGACCCGCAGGCGCTGACCGTCGCCGTCGCCGCGAAGGACGCCGTTCACTTCATCGGCATGCCTGAAGGCAACACCGCGCTGGCGCAGGCCGCCATCTACCTCGCGACCGCCCCGAAGAGCAACGCGGTGTACGACGCCTACAACCACGCCGCCGAGGACGCGCATCGCGACGTCGCACAGCCCGTCCCGCTGCACCTGCGCAACGCCCCGACGAAGTTGATGAAGGAGCTGGAGTACGGCAAGGGTTACCGGTACGCGCACGCCGAGCCCGACGCCGTCGCCGACATGTCGTGCCTCCCCGAGGCGCTCGACGGGCGCCGCTACTACGAGCCGAGGGATCGCGGGTTCGAGAAGGAGATCAAGCGGCGGCTCGACGCGTGGGCGGAGCTCAAGCGGAAGCGCCGAACGACCGGGTGAAGAGGGCGTCGATCGCGCGCACGCCGTTCTCGCGCATGGTGCGCGTGCCGGTCCCGGTGAAGTGGACGTGCGTGATCACCGGGCCGTCGTCGGCCGCGCGCTTCTGCCAGTCGCTGCCGCTCCACGTGAACCAGGCATCCTGATCCTGGTCGTAGACGTGCAGCGGCTTGTTGCACAGCTTCGCGAACTCCGCGCCCCACCCCGTTCCGCCCCTCACCGTCCCGTCGTCGAGGATGTGGCCGACGACGTAGATTTCCTGGCCGTTGTTCACCTGGTACCAGATCGTCTGCAGGATCCTGCGGATGGTCGGCGCGTCGGTGTAGCGGCGGTGCATCAGGCGCGACACGTATTCGAGGCTGACGTCGCCGTTCTGCAGTTCCTCGTGGTTGAGGACGCGGACGCCGCGGTGGCGGGCGAGCTTGTGCCCGTCGAACGTGAAGTTCACTTCCTCGATGCCGTGGCGCTCGGCGCACGCGCCGAATGCGGCCTCGGCGCCCGCCGCGCCGCCGCTGAACAGGATGCAGTCGCGCGCGTTCATCATCGTGGCATCATAACATCCGACCATGACGCTTTCGCGCGCGTACCGGGCCGGCGACTCCCTCGAGGACTACTGCCGCGCGTGCAAGACCGATCGCATGCACACGGTGATCGCCGCCGACGCGGACGGCCGGCCGATCCGCGTGTCGTGCGGCTACTGCCGCAGCGAGCACAACTACCGCGGCGGGCCGCGGATCGACGCCGAATCCGCCAGGCCCGGCCTCCACGCGCCGGACGCTGCAGACCCGGCGCCGCGAGGCGCCGCGCCGAAGCCCGACGCGCGGCGGCGGACGTTTCCCACCGTCGGCGAACGCGAAAGGACGATGCCACCGATGTCGATCGATCCGCATGCCGATCTCGAGCTGCTCCTGCGCCGCGTGATTCGCGAAGAGGCCGGCATCACCGCGGTCGCGCCCGCCGAGAAATGGCGCGGCGGATCGCTCGTGCTGCGGCCCGGTACGCCGGGCCTGCAGGAGAAGAGCTGGCCGATCGAGACGTTCTTCCACAAGGTGGTGATGCTGCGGAACCGGCTGCGGACGCTCGAGCAGCAGGTGAACGCCGCCGATCTGCCCGACGCTGCGAAGGTGCGGCTGCAGGCGTACATCAGCGGCTGCTACGGCACGCTCACGAGCTTCAACGTGCTGTTCGCGGACGACGAGGATCAGTTCAAGGGGCAGTCAGCGGAATAGCCGCTTCGCGATCATCATGTGGACGCCCTTGGTCGCGTCCACCGCCTGCGTGACGCGCAGATCGCCCGCCAGCGAGCACAGCATGTACGCATCGTCGCGCGAGAGATGCTTCTCGGCGACGAGGAAGTCCACCATCTCGCGGGTGGCGAGGCGGGCGGCGGCGTCGAGGTCCTCGTCGAGCCCCATCGCGATGAAGTGCGTCGGCGTCTCGGCGCGCGGCCATTTGATCCGCTGCCCCTTCCGGACGCGCAGCTCGAACGTGCCGCGGAGCGAGGTCTCGAGCGCGGTGCCGGTCGCCTCGCCGTCGCCCATCAGCGCGTGGCCGTCGCCGAAGGACACGAGCGCCCCCGCGACGTGGACGGGCAGATACAATGTCGACCCGGCGATCAGTTCCTTGTTGTCCAGATTCCCGCCGTGATACCCGGGCGGCCGGCTCGAGATGCGGCCGGAGAGCGGCGGCGGCGCGACGCCGATCGATCCGAAGAACGGCGCAATCGGCAGCCGGATTCCCGGCGCGAACTCGACGTCGGTGGCGCCGGCCGGCCAGCGCACGAGCTTCAGCGCGGAGTACGGATAGTCCTCCGACAGGATGCCGCTGCCCGGCGCGAAGGCGTTGACGCCGAAGTTGTGCAGGAACTCGATCGCCGCGATCCGGATTTCGAGCGTGTCGCCAGGCGCGGCGCCGTCGACGAAGATCGGGCCGCTCATCGGATGCGCGCCCGGGCCGCGTTCGGTCACCTGGCGCTCCACCGCCTTCAGCGAATCGGGAATTTCGGCTTCGGTCGCGCCCGCGAGCCGCAGCCGCTGCAGGCCGCCCGCCACCATCGTCTCGACGCGGACGCGATCGCCGGACGCGACGTGCAGCGCCGGCGGCACCTTCGCGTCGTAATACCCCCAGTGGACATGCGAGGGATCGAGCGGGAGATCGTGCGTCCGCGGCTGCGCCGACGCCACAGCGACGAGAGCGATCGCGAGGAGTGCGCCGAGACGAATGTGGCTCATCGGGGCGGCATTATACCGACGCCCCGACGCGGCGGCCTTTACTGCTGTTCGGCGGCGATCGCCTGCTGCGCGAGCACCGGCTGCTCGTCGACCGGCAGCTTGCGAAGCATCTCGGCGCGGATCGGCAGGATGAACGAGAAGCGGTAATCGCCCTGCATTCGGCCGATCGGGATGCCGACGAGATCGCCGCGCTGGTTGAGGACGCCGCCGCCCGATACCCCCGGGTGGCCGTCGGTGAGGCAGGTGACGAGGCCGGTGTTCGTGTGCTGTCCCACGTACCCGGTCGAGAGGATGATGCCCTTCGAGTAGTCGTTGCCGAGACGGAAGATCGGGTCGGCGAAGTCGTAGGCGAACGAGGTGTCGACGTGCAGCGGCGGGAGATCGAGCTCCTTCGTCTTGATGATCGCCCAGTCGCCGCTGTGGACCTCGACGTCGGCGTCGCCCGTGTCGACCACGCGCGCGGCGATCTCCTTGCCCTGATAGACGATCTTCACCGACGTGATCTTCCGCGACGTCGATCGCTCGTCGTCTTCGCGCAGCGCCACGACGGCGTGCTTGACGGTGATGAAGTAGCCGTGCCCGAGATAGCCCGCGGTGCCGTAGTTCGTCTTGCCCAGATTGTCGTAGGAGTAGAGCTCGACGAAACTCGACCGCCGGTCGCGCAGCAGCTGCACCGGCAGCAGCCCCATTTCGCTCTCGAGCTCCTTCTTGATCTCGGCCACGATGCGCGCGCGCGCCGCCGGCGTGCCGCCTTCGCCGAGCTCGTCGCGTCGCGACGTCTTGCCGATCGTCGCGGCCGGCACGACGGCGCTCGTGCGCGACCACCGGTCGAGGCCGCCGCGCACTTCCGCGCGCAGCTCCTGCAGTTCGCGTTCGTACGAGGCACGCGTCGCCAGATCGCGCTGGCGGCCATGCATCAGTCCGAGGGTGAAGAACGAGGTCGCGGTGGCAACAATGGAGGCGGCGAAAACGATCCGACGCGAGATCATGAGTACTCCAAGTTCGGCAGCAGGGACGCTCGACACCCATGTCGAGTCCCAGCTTTGCGACCCGCTCGAAGCGGGAGCCCTTTCGCTTGGAAAGCGCTGAGCTACCTACGATTTGTCGTGGAAGCGAACTGACGCCACTCTAGCACACTATGGACGTTTTTTCACTTTCACCAACGCCCAGCCCGCGACGAACACCGCCACGCCGTACCCGAACAGGCTGGCGCTCGGTCCCATCGGGCCCGCGGTGAAGATGTCGACCAGCAGCAGCCACATCCCGAGCAGCTGCGCGAGGCGCCCCACGTAGTAGATCGCGCTCACGGCTTGCGCCCGAACAGGTCGTACTTCAGCGCTTCGAGCGAGATGTCGATCTCGCGGAGGAACACGACGAGCGACGCGATCAGCGTCAGCAGGCACGCGGCGAACAGCGCCACGATCGCCGCCGCGATCTCGAGGTGCGCGAGCGCCGCGACGAAGAGGACGATGACGAGCGCGGCGGCCAGCAGCACGCTGACGCCGCCGAGCACGATTGCCTGCCGCGCGAGCCGCGCGCGGCGCCACAGAATCATCACCTGCGACTCGGCGCGGGCCCGCTCGTCCGCGTTGTCCCCGCGGATCGCGGCCGCGAGGATGCGCGATCGATCGATGATCCGCCCGAAGCGGTTCGTCATCGTCAGCAGCAGCAGGCCGACGCCCGAGATCAGGATGGCCGGCGCGATCGCCACCTGCAGCACCGGCACGAGCTCCGCGAGATGCGCCCCGCTCATCGTCAGATCCTGTCGAAGTTCTTCTCGATCTCGCGCCGCGTCAGCCGCAGCATCACCGGCCGGCCGTGCGGGCAGACGGTCGAATAGGCGGTGGCGCGGAGCTCGTCGAGGATGTGCGTCATCTTCTCGTACGTCAGCGGGTCGTTGGCCTTGACGGCGGCATGACACGCGGTGGTGGCGGCGATTCGCTGGAGCGCATCCTGCACCTCGGCGCCCCGATCGAGCCCTTCGAGATCGTCGGCCAGCGACGTCAGGGCCTTCTCGCAGTCCGATCGTTCGAGCAGCGCGGGAACGGCGGTCACGCGGACCGTCGCCGCGCCGAAGCTCTCGATCTCGAAGCCGAAGCGCTGCAGCTCGCCGGCGCGCGCCACCAGCGTCTGGTGCGCCGACGGCGTCAAGTCGAGGAGGATCGGAATCAGCAGCTGCTGCGATTCGAGCGCGCCCGACGTCAGCCGCTCCATCACCCGCTCGAACAGCACGCGCTCGTGCGCGACATGCTGATCGATGATCGCCACCCCTTCGTCGTCCACCGCGATGATGAAGGTGTCGCGGAACTGGCCGAGCGGGATCATCGGCCTGATCGCCGGCGCCTCCGACGCCTCGAGCGCCTCGGGCGCGCCGGCGCGCGGCGATTCGGGACGCGGCGGCGCCGCGGCCGGCATCCATCGATTCGGATAGGCGCCCGAGAGCGCGCCGGGCAGGGACATCGCAACCGGCGATCCCGGCGCGATCGACTCGGGCTGCAGCTGCAGCTGCGGCGCGCCGCCCTGGCCCAGCGCCTCCATCAGCGCGCGGCGCACGACCTCGTGGACGAGCGACTGCTCGCGGAAGCGCACTTCCGCCTTCGTCGGATGCACGTTGACGTCGACCGCCTCGGGGTCCATCTCGATGAAGAGATGCACTTCGGGGCTGCGCTCCTTGATCGACGCCTGGCTGTACGCGTCGATGATGGCGTGCGCGATGGTGCGGTCCTTGACGATGCGCCGGTTGATGAAGACGTGCTGGGCGCCGCGCGTCGGCCCCTGGTCGGCGAGCGCCGCGACGAAGCCGGTCAGCGCCAGCCCGCCCGCCTGCTTGCGGATCTCGACGAGATCGTTGCGGTCGCCGTAGATCTGGTAGAGGCGATCGCGGAGCGACGCGCTCGGCGGACAGCGCAGCACCGTGCGGCCGGCGCTCGTCAGCGCGAACCCCACCTCGGGATACGCCAGCGCGAGCTGCGTGACGATGCGCGAGACCTGCGCCGCTTCGGCGGCGTCGGACTTGAGGAACTTGCGCCGGGCCGGCAGGTTGTAGAACAGGTCGTTGACCTCGATGGTCGTGCCCTCGGCCGCGCCGATCTCCACGATCGATCCGACGGCTCCGCCGTTGACGCGAATCTCGGTGCCGCTGACCTCGCCGCGCGCGCGCGTGCGGAGCACGAAGTGCGACACCGACGCGATCGACGGCAGCGCTTCGCCGCGGAATCCCATCGTCCGGATCGCCGCGAGGTCGTCCGCGCGGCGGATCTTGCTCGTGGCGTGACGCTCGAGCGCGAGGCGCGCGTCTTCCGGCGCCATCCCCTCGCCGTCGTCTTCGACGCGCACCTGTTTCTTGCCGCCGAGCTCGACGTGGATCGCGATCCGCGTCGCGCCGGCGTCGATCGCGTTCTCGACCAGCTCCTTGACGACCGAGGCGGGACGCTCGACGACCTCGCCAGCAGCGATCTGGTTGGCGAGGTCGTCGGGCAGGCGGTGGACCTTGGCCATGGCTCGATCTCCGCGCGGCCTAGATCCAGCGCCGCGCGCCCGCGAGGCCGACCGACACGGTCAGGAGCCCGTCGAGGCGGTCGCGCAGCGCCTCCACGTCGTCGGTGACGCGGACGAGATGATCGTGGATGTCGCGGAACCGGAAGGCGATGTCGGTGCTGATGTCGACGAACTCGCGCCGGGCCAGGCGCTCGACGACCGCGCGCTGCGCCGCCGCGTCGTGCCGCAGGTCGAACGCCTCGCGGCGGAGGGCGAGCACGTCGCGGATGGCCGACGTCGACGGCTTCTCGAACACCTGCCGTTCGGCGTCGGCGGCGCGCTCGACGAGCCGTTCGACCGCCGGGCGGTAGCGGTCGACGAGCGCGTCCGCGATCCGGTGGAACAGCGCGACCGGCCCCTCGACGAGCGGACGCGGAGAGTGCTTCGCGTTGTCGACGAACTCGGCGACCGCCTTCGAGTCGTGGTGGTGCACCGTGACGAGAAACGTGTGGCCGACGAAGAAGTCGACCTCGCCGTCAGGGGAGCGGAGGACCGCAAAGAGGTGGCCGTCGTACGCTTCGACCTTCGCCGGCTGTCCGGTCGACATCGCGTCCTCGACCGCGAGCGGGTGGAACCCGAAGGTGTCGCTCAGGATCAGCGACTCGGGAATCGACGGCGCGTCAAGATCCACCCAGAGCACAGCGCCCGCGGCCGGATTGAGCCACACGCGATCGATGCTCGTCACGTGGTCGCATCGGCCCTGGCGGTAGACGAAGATCGTGACCATGCGAGGTCGTGCCGAGGGAGCCGCGGCTCCCTCCGCCGCCTTCCCTACTTCCTCGCGAGCGCGGCCTGGGCCGCCGCAAGGCGCGCGACGGGCACGCGGAACGGCGACGCGCTGACGTAGTCCAGGCCGACCTTCTCGAAGAAGTGGATCGAGTCGGGATCGCCGCCGTGCTCGCCGCAGATCCCGAGCTTGATGTCCGGCCGCGTGCGGCGGCCCTTGGTCACGGCAATCTCGACGAGCTGGCCGACGCCGCTGCCGTCGATCGTCGCGAACGGGTTCTTCTTCACGATTTCGAGCTCCTGGTAGTGCGGCAGGAACGACCCCGAGTCGTCGCGCGACATGCCCAGACCCGTCTGCGTGAGGTCGTTCGTCCCGAAGCTGAAGAACTCGGCGGTCTGGGCGATCTCGTCGGCCGTGAGCGCGCCGCGCGGGATCTCGATCATCGTCCCGACCATGTAATTCAGCTTCACTTTCTTCTCGGCCTGGACCTCTTTCGCCACGCGGTGCACGAGCTCGACCTGGAGGTCGAGCTCCTTCTTGAAGCCGACGAGCGGGATCATGATCTCGGGCTTCACCTTGGTCCCGCTCTTCTGGACGATGGCCGCCGCTTCGAACACGGCGCGCGCCTGCACCTCGGAGATCTCCGGGAAGTCGATGCCGAGACGGCAGCCGCGGAAGCCGAGCATCGGGTTGAACTCGTGCAGCTGCTCGACGCGCTGGTGGATCCGCTCCGCCGTGATGCCCAGCTTCTTCCCGAGCGCCGCCTGCTGCTCCTTCGTGTGCGGCAGGAACTCGTGGAGCGGCGGGTCGAGGAAGCGGATCGTCGCCGGCAGCCCGTCGAGCGCGCGGAAGATGCCGACGAAGTCCTCGCGCTGGTACGGCAGCAGCTTCGCGAGCGCCGCCTTGCGCGCGTCGACGGTGTCGGCGAGGATCATCTCGCGCATCGCGTCGATGCGATCGCCTTCGAAGAACATGTGCTCGGTGCGGCACAGGCCGATGCCGACCGCGCCGAACGCGATGGCGTTCTTCGCCTGCTCCGGCGTGTCGGCGTTGGTGCGGACCGACATCCGCGTCGCCTGGTCGCACCACTTCATCAGCTGCTGGAAGCTCTTGAACTTCTCCGTCCGGCGGGCCGCCTCGTCACCCTCGATCAGCCCCGCGACGATCTCGGAGGGCGCGGTCTTGACGCGCCCGGCGAAGACCTTGCCCGCCGTGCCGTCGATCGAGAGCCAGTCGCCTTCCTTGAACGTCTGGCCGTCCACCTTGACCGTCCGCGCCTGGTAGTCGATGTCGAGCGCCGAGGCGCCGCAGACGCAGACCTTGCCCATCTGCCGCGCGACGAGCGCCGCGTGCGACGACACGCCGCCTCGCGCGGTCAGGATGCCCTCGGCGGCAATCATGCCGCGCAGATCTTCGGGGGACGTCTCGATGCGGACGAGCAGCACCTGCTCCTTGCGATCGGCCGCCTGGACGGCGCGATCGGCGTTCAGGTAGATCTGCCCAGACGCCGCGCCCGGGCCCGCGGGCAGGCCGGTCGCAATCGCCCTCGCCTTCGCCGATTCGGTGGCGTCGAACACCGGCGCCAGCAGCTGATCGAGCTGATCGGCGGGATTGCGTGTGACGGCCGTCTTCCAGTCGATCAGCTTCTCCCTGACCATGTCCATCGAGAACTTGAGCGCCGCCATCGCCGTGCGCTTGCCGTTGCGCGTCTGGAGCATGTAGACCACTTCGTCTTCGATGGTGAACTCGAAATCCTGCACGTCCTTGAAGTGCTTCTCGAGCGTCTGCCGGATCCGTTCGAGCTCCGCGTACGCCTTCGGCATCGTCTTCTTCAGCTCGGCGACCGGCTGCGGCGTGCGGACGCCGGCGACGACGTCCTCGCCCTGCGCGTTGATCAGGAACTCGCCGTAGAACTCCTTCTCGCCGTTGGCCGGGTTGCGGGTGAACGCGACGCCGGATCCCGACCGATCGCCGGTGTTGCCGTACACCATCGCCTGCACGTTGACCGCCGTCCCCCACTCGGAGGGGATGTTGTACTTCCGGCGATAGACGATGGCGCGGTCGTTCATCCACGATCCGAACACCGCGCCGACGGCGCCCATCAGCTGATCCCAGGGCGAGGAGGGAAAGTCCTTCCCGGCGCGCTCCTTGACGAGCGCCTTGAAGCGCGCGACCAGTTCCTTCAGGTCCTCGGGCGTGAGCTTCGTGTCCTCGATGTCGCGGTGGTAGCGCTCGTGCTTCAACTCGTGAATCACCGTCTCGAACGGCTCGTGATCCTCGCCCGCACGCTTCTGCACGCCGAGGACGACGTCGCCGTACATCTGGACGAAGCGCCGGTAGCAGTCCCACGCGAACCGCGGGTTGCCCGTCTTGGCCGCGAGCCCGTCGACGGTCTCGTCGTTCAGCCCGAGGTTGAGAATCGTGTCCATCATCCCGGGCATCGAGTCGCGCGCGCCCGAGCGCACCGACACGAGCAGCGGGTTCTTCACGTCGCCGAACGTCTTGCCCGTCTGCTTTTCGATGGACGCGAGGCCGGTCTGCATCTGCGCCTTCAGATCCGGCGGGTAGGTGCGCTTGTGGTCGTAGAAGTACGTGCAGACCTCGGTCGTGATGGTGAAGCCGGGCGGCACCGGGAGGCCGATGCGGCACATCTCGGCGAGGCCGGCGCCCTTGCCGCCGAGCAGCGGCTTCATCGCACCGTTTCCATCCGTGCGCGTTTTTCCGAACAGATAGACGTGCTTGTTCGAGGTCTTGCTGCTCTTGGCCGCTGTCGTTTTCTTCGCCATCTATCGACTCCACCGCAAGGTGAATTGGTGAATTGGTGAATTGGTGAATTAGGGAATTAGGGAATTGGTGAATTAGGGAATTGGTGAGTTGGTGAATTGGTAAGTTGGTAATTGTCCACCGCTTCGTCACGCGTTGTCGTTGGCGCGGCGCGAACCCGGCTCCGCCGGCCTCAGGCGCGCTTGCCTTCGTCCGGCGCAATCTCCGAAATATCCCCGCCCGTCTGCAACACCGTATTCTTGAGCGCGCTGAGCAGCGCCAGGCGCGCTTCCCTCAACGGCGCGTCGTCGGTCATCACCAGCACGTCGACGAAGAACCGGTCGACCGGCGCGTGCAGCTCCGCGAGGTGGTTCATGGCATCGGCGAACCGCTCGCTTTCGAGCGCCGCATTGATCTTCGGCCAGCGCTGCTCGAGATCGGTCAGCAAGGCCAGCTCCGCGGGTTCCTTCAGCGCGCCGCGCAGGTCGACGAAGCCCCATTCCCTCGTCGGAGTGAAGTCCTTCGTGATGTTCTTGACGCGCTTGAACAGCGTGGCCAACGATTCGAATCCAGGCGTCCGCCGCGCATGCCCCAGCGCCTCGACGCGCAGCAGCACGTCGGCCGGCGAGCGAAGCACGAACCGCTTCGCGGCGCGGATCGCATCGAGCGGATACCCGCGCTTGTCCAGCAGGTGCTCTTCGCGATCGGCCAGAAACTCGGTCACAGCCGCAAACCAGCCTTCGACGTCGCCGGCCGTCTCGCCGTAGTTCGCCTTCGCGTGTTCCACGAGCGCCGTCAGCGTCCTGGCCGACGGCGTCTCGGTGAGGATCTTCATCACACCCTGCGCCGCCCGCCGCAGCCCGAACGGGTCCCTGGATCCCGTCGGCTTCTCGCCCGCCGCGAACAGCCCGACGATCGTATCGAGCTTGTCCGCCAGCGACACGGCCGCCCACGTCACCGCCGCTTTTCCGAGCTGCGCCCTCGTCGGCGGCGCGTCGGCTTCGACGCCGACCGGCAGGTAGTGGAAGTAGATCGCCTTCCACACCTCCTCCGGCATCCCTTCCTCGCGCGCGTAGATGCCGCCCATCGTCCCCTGCAGCTCGGTGAACTCGCGGACCATGTCGGTCGTGAGATCGACTTTCGCGAGCCGGGCGGCGGTCGCGGCCTGCTTCGCGGTCGATTCGTCGGCGCCGAGCGCCTCGCCGGCAATCCACTCCGCCAGCCGGGTGATGCGCTCGGCCTTCTCCTTGTAGCTCCCGAGCTTCTTGTGGAAGAGCAGCGTCGACAGACGCTCGATCCGCGACTCGAGCGGCGTCTTGCGATCCGCTTCCCAGAAGAACCGCGCGTCGCGCAGCCGCGCGCTGACGACGCGCTCGGCGTTGCGCGCGATCGTCCGCTCGTTGTCGGGCTCGGTGTTGATCACCGCGAGAAACGCGTTCTTCAGCTTCCCGTCGTCGCTCTCGACGGGGAAGTAATGCTGATGGTGGATCAGCGTCGTCGTCAGCACTTCCTCGGGCAGTTCGAGAAACTCGGGGGCGAACGTGCCGGCGACGACCGACGGGTACTCGACGAGATCGGGCACTTCGTCCAGCAGGCCGGAATCGCTCCGCACGGTGCGCGAGACGCGGCCCTGCAGCCGCTGCGCCTTCGCGTCGAGCTCGCGGGCGATCTTGTTGTGGCGCTCGCCGCGCTCGAGGATGACGAAGTTTTCGAGCAGCCGCGCGCGGTACTCGTCGAACGATCGGACCTTGATCGCGCGCCCAGCGCGCCCGCTGGTCGTCAGGAACCGGTGGCCGTAGGTGACGGCGCCCGAGGTGACGTCCTGCACCTGGCTCGTTTGCGCCGCCGACGTGCGCGCAATCGTGAACGGCACGACGCGTCCGCCGTAGAGAAAGAGGATCCACCGGACCGGCCGCCCGAACAGCAGATCGCCCTTGCCGTCCTCGAGCAGCGCATCCCAGCGCATCGCCTTGGGAAACGGGACGGCCCGCAGCGTCGCGCCGAGCACGTCGGGCAGCACGTCGATCGTCGCCTTGCCGCGCTGGCGTTTGCGGAAGGCGACGTACTCGCCTTTCGGCGTCTGCACCCGCTCGAGCGCGGCGACGTCGATGCCCTGCTTGGACGCGAAGCCGGCGCCGGCGGGCGTCGCGGTCCCGTCCGGCGTGAACGCCGCGGTGACCGGCGGTCCGGTGACGAGCTCCTCGAGGTCCGTCTGCCGCTCCGGCACGCGGACGATGCGGACGGTGAGACGGCGGGGCGTGCTGAACGTCTCGGCCGGCGACTCCGGGGGCAGGCGGTGCGCCTTCAACTGGCCGGCGACGATCTCGCCGATCTGGTTCGTCAGCGCCGGCAGCCAGCTCGCCGGCAGCTCCTCGGTCCCGATCTCCAGCAGCAGCTCGCGGTCCATCTACGTCGTCGCTCCCGCGGCGGCTTCGTCCACGTACGCCCGGGCGATCGCGACCGCGAGCTGGCGCACGCGGAGGATGTACGCGGTCCGCTCGGTGACGCCGACGCTGTTGCTCGAGTCGAGAATGTTGAACAGGTGCGAGCACTTCAGCGTGTGCTCGAGCGCGGGCCAGATCAGCCCCGAGCGGAGCAGCGCCTGCGCCAGCGAATAGTACTCGTCGAACAGGCGGCGGTGGAACGCCGCGAAATCGCCGAAGTCGACGCCGGCGTTGAAGACGTACTTGGACTGCTCCACCTCGTCGCGCAGCCGCACGTCGCGATATTTTACGCCGGACGCCCATTCGAGATCGTAGACGCTGTCGACGCGCTGCAGCACCATCGCGATGCGCTCGAGCCCGTAGGTCAGCTCCGCCGAGATCGGCGCCAGCTCCTGACCGCCGGCCTGCTGGAAGTAGGTGAACTGCGTGATCTCGAGGCCGTCGAAGAGCACCTGCCAGCCGATGCCCCACGCGCCGAGCGTCGGCGACTCCCAGTTGTCCTCCTCGAAGCGGATGTCGTGCTGGCGCGGGTTGATCCCGCACGCCTCGAGGCTCTCCAGGTAGATCTGCTGCACGTCGTCGGGCGCCGGTTTCAGCACGACCTGAAACTGATGGTGCTTGAACAGCCGGTTCGGATTTTCGCCGAAGCGGCCGTCGGCGGGCCGCCGCGACGGCTGCACGTACGCGACGTTCCAGTGCGACGGCCCGAGCACCCGCAGGAACGTCTCCGGGTGCATCGTGCCGGCGCCGACCTCGACGTCGAGCGGCTGCTGCAGCGCGCAGCCGCGCGAGGCCCAGAATTCCGACAGCTTCAGAATCAGGTTTTGAAACGTCACCGCCGCAGCTCTCGCAGCACGCGCACCGACTTCAGGTCCTTTTCGAGATGCATGCCGATCAATTCACGATGCGCCGCTTCCAGCTCGCGCAGCGCCCGCGCGGGCACCTGCACCTGGCCGAGCGCGAACGGGCTCGACGCGCGCGCCCGTTCGAGAAACGCCTTCGCCTCCGACGACAGCCGCGCGTCGGGCTCGTACACCCCCTGCAGCCGCAGGAGCCAGTACTCGAAATACCGCGCCAGGGGATCCACCGGCACGCCGGCCGCCAGCGCCTCGACCATCGAGACCCCGAGGCGGAACAGCGTCTCGTTGGGGTCCGCCTCCTGCGCCCACTCGTCGATCAGCTCCGCGAAGTAGCTGACGTAGCCGAGCGCTTCGATGCCCGAGGCCTCGAGCGGCGATCGAATCGGCTCGACGTACTCGACGAACACGAGGTCGCGCCGCTCGCGCTCGCGGTAGCCGACGCGGCCGTACGTCATCGGCTCGAGCGCGCCGCCGAACCGCCGGCGGCTGCGCCGCGCGTTCTTCGCCACGCCGCGCTTCTTGCCGCGGTCGCGCGTCAGGAACACGACAATCCGGTCCAACTCACCGAGCTTGTATGTCCTCAGAATCAGGGCGTCGGTGGCGTGGATCGTCATCCGAAGGGCGGTTCATGACTGTACTACACGCGCCGCCGGGCCCAAAGGACCCGCCTACATGCCCAGGTCGCTCAGCACGCGGTCGTCCTCGCGCCACTCGGACTTCACCTGCACGCGCAGGTCGAGGAACACCTTCGCGCCGAAGAAGCCTTCCAGCTCCTCGCGCGCGGCCGTCCCGATGCGCTTGATCATGTCGCCGCCGCGCCCGATCACGATCGGCTTCTGCGATTCGCGCTCGACGACGATCGTGCAGTACAGCTTCAGCATCCCTTTGGGGCCGGCCGGCTCCTCAAAGCGGTCCACCAGCACCGCGCTCGAGAACGGGATCTCGTCGCGGGTCAGCTGCAGCACCTTCTCGCGGACGATTTCGGCCGCCAGGAAGCGCTCCGGCTGGTCCGTCAGGTAGTCGGTCGGATACAGCGGCTCGCCCTCGGGCAGCCGATCGATCAGCGCGCGCTCGAGGCGATCGACGTTCTCGCCCGTCTGCGCCGACACCGGCACGATTTCGGCGAACGCGGCCTGCCGGCTGAACCGGTCGATCAGCGGCAGCAGCCGGGTCCGCTTCATCAGATCGATCTTGTTGAGGATGAGAAACACCGGCGCCTTGACGTCCTTCACGAGGCCGAAGACGAACTCCTGCCCCCGACCGCCCGACTCGGACGCGTCCACGACGACGCCGAGCACGTCGACGTCGCGCAGCGTGTCGAGCGCCGCGTCGACCATCCGCACGTTCATCCGGTGCAGCGGACGGTGGATGCCCGGCGTGTCGACGAACACCACCTGCGCGTCGGCGTAGTTGCGCACGCCGAGGATGCGGTTGCGCGTCGTCTGCGGCTTGTCGGAGACGATCGCGATCTTCGCGCCGACGAGCCGGTTGAGCAGCGTGGACTTGCCGGCGTTCGGCCTGCCGATCAGGGAGACGAACCCCGATTTCATACGGCGCGGCTCTTCATCTGCGCGTCGGCCGCGTCCTCCGCCGGGGCGGGCTTTTCCTTTCGGCAGATGCGGACGCGGTTGATGCGCCGCCGCTCGGCGTCGACGATCTCGACCGTCAGGCCGTCGAAATCGAACCGCTCGCCGACCGCCGGGACGCGTCCGATGTGCGCCATCAGGTAGCCGCCGACCGTTTCGAAGCCGTCGCGCTCGATGTCGACGCTGAGCCGCTGCGCGATCTCGTCGACGTTCACCTTGCCGCTGAAGAGAAAGCGGCCGCGGCCCTCGTCCACGATCGGCTCGGTCTCGACGTCGTACTCGTCGCGGATTTCGCCGACGATCTCCTCCAGCAGATCCTCGATCGTCACCAGGCCCGCGGTGCCGCCGTACTCGTCGACGACGATCGCGCACTGCGTCTGCTGCCGCTGGAACTGCTTCAACAGCTCGGGGACGCGCTTGGTCTCGGGGACGACGACCGCCGTGCGGATCAGCGGACGGATCGGCGCGTCGTCTTTCGTGCCGGCGCCGAGCGCGAACACGTCCTTGATGAAGACGAAGCCGGCGATGTTGTCGAGGCTCTCGTTGAAGACGGGGAACCGCGAGTACTCCTGCTCGGCGAAGACGGCGCGCAGCTCGCCGATGGTCGCCTCCTCGCGAACCGCCACGATGTCGGGCCGCGGCGTCATCACTTCGCGAACGAGCGTGTCGCCGAAGTCGACGATGCTCTGGAGCAGCCGGCGCTCTTCGCCCTCGATGATCCCTTCTTCCTCGGCGCTGCTGATCACCGCCTTCGCCACCTCGTTCGCCTCTTCCGCCGCCTCCTCGGGCGGCATGGGCGTCGCCGGCGGACGCCGCGACGAGGAGACGGATCGGGCGAGCCAGCCGGTGACCGGCGCGAGCACGCGGGCGACGGGCGCGAACGTCGGCAGCAGCAGTTCGAGCAGCCGCTCGGGATCGCGTCCGACGATCAGCAGCGGGAGCAGCAGCTCGAACACGAGCACGAAGCCGACGATCGCGATGATGACGAAGGTGATCGTGTGCGCGTCGGCCGCGTCCAGCAGCCGCGCCAGCAGCGCCGTCGCGACCACGGTGACGATGCCGAGGAGCAGGCGGACCGGGATGAACAGCAGCAGCGGGTCGTCGAGGTAGGCGCCGAGCGCGCCCGGCCGGTTGCTCCGCTCCGCCGTCAGGCGCAGCGACAGCCGCATGAGCGCGCCGAACGCGGCTTCGATCGCGCCGAGGTAGACCCCGGCGCAGGCGAGCAGGAAAATCGAGAGCGGGATCACGCGCGCTCGATCAACCCTTCGCGGAGGCCGCCCTTGCGCCGCAGCCGCTGCTCCACCCGACGCATCTCCCCATCGTCTCGCTCATGATCGTAGCCGAGAAGGTGCAGCAGGCCGTGTAACGCCAGCACCTTCAGCTCGACCGCAACCGCATGGCCGTGCTCGCGCGCCTGCCGGCGCGCCACGCCGCGCGCCACGACGACATCGCCCAGGTTCGGCACCGGTTGACGGCCGACGACGCGGGACCGCCGGACGGCGCGCGCCACGGGTTCTGGCGTCGACGCGAAGCTGAGCACGTCGGTCGCGTAGTCCTTTCCGCGATATCTCCGGTTGAGCCGGCGCATGTGCGCGTCGGAGACGAGCGCAATCGTCACGGCGCCGCGCGCGTTCGCGGGCGCGACGCGCCGCAGCCACGCCGCCAGGCCAACGACCCGCAGCGGGCGTCCGCGGCCGTCGGTCAGCGTGACGGCGAGCGGCATCAGGGTTTGCCGGTGTACTTCTCGTACGCCTTCACGATCTGCTGCACGAGCTTGTGGCGGACGACGTCGCGCTCGTCGAAGTAGACGAACGAAATGCCCTCGATCTCGTGCACCACCTTCATCGCTTCGACGAGGCCGGACATGCGGCCGCTCGGCAGATCGATCTGCGTCACGTCGCCGGTGATCACCGCCTTGCTGCCGAAGCCGAGCCGGGTGAGGAACATCTTCATCTGCTCGCTCGTCGTGTTCTGCGCCTCGTCGAGAATCACGAACGAGTCGTTCAGCGTGCGGCCGCGCATGAAGGCAATCGGCGCGATCTCGATCGTGCCGCGCTCGAGGTAGCGCGCCACGCGCTCGACGTCGAGCATGTCGTACAGCGCGTCATAGAGCGGCCGCAGGTACGGATTGACCTTCTCCTGCAGGTCGCCCGGCAGGAAGCCGAGCTTCTCGCCCGCCTCCACCGCCGGACGCGCGAGGATGATCCGGTTCACTTTCTTCGCGACGAGAAACGCGACCGCCTGCGCCATCGCCAGATACGTCTTGCCGGTGCCGGCCGGTCCGATGCCGAACACGACGTCGTTCTGCTCGATCGCGTCGAGATACCGGCGCTGGTTGACGGTCTTCGGCGAGACGCGGCGCTTCCCCGCCGCCGTCAGGCTGCCCTTGAGGAAGTGGTCGCGGATGTCGACGCTCTCGTCCTGCGCGACGAGATCGGACGCCGTCTTGACGTCGGTGTTCGACAGCTTGTAGCCGTCCTTCATCAGCGACGACAGCCCGCCGACGACGCGATCGACCTTGTCGAGATCGGGCGTCTCGCCCTCCACGAGGAGATCGTGGCCCTGCGTCCGGATGCGGACGTTGAACAGCGACTCGAGGTGCTTGAGGTTCTCGTCGTACGAGCCGAAGAGCGTCTCGATGCCCTCTTCCGGAACGGTGAGCGTGCGTTTCATTTCTGCTGTTTCTGATCGACCGTGATATGGAGTTCCTTCAGCTGTTTCGCCTCGACCGGCGACGGCGCGTCCGACATCAGGTCGATCGCGTTCGCCGTCTTCGGGAACGCGATCACCTCGCGGATGGACGATTCGCCGCACAGGATCGCGACGATGCGATCCACGCCGAGCGCGATGCCGCCGTGCGGCGGCGTACCGTATGCCAGCGCCTCGAGGAAGAACCCGAAGCGCAGGCGGGCTTCGTCCTCGCCGATTCCGAGCCGCGTGAAGATGCGCGACTGCAGCGCGGCGTCGTGGATTCGGATGCTGCCGCCGCCGATCTCGGATCCGTTCAGCACGAGATCGTACGCCTTCGCGCGCACCGATCCCGGATCGCTCTCGAGCTTGTCCACGTCCTCGTCGAGCGGCGAGGTGAAGGGGTGATGCATGGAGTACCAGCGCCCGTCTTCCTCGTGGTACTCGAGCAGCGGGAATTCGGTCACCCACAGGAACTCGTACGTGTCCGGCTTCGCGAGGTTCTCCTTCTTCGCGATCGCCAGCCGCAGGTTCCCGAGCAGCTTCGACGTCTGGTCCGGCTCGCCGCCCGACATCAGCACCAGGTCGTCGGCCGTGCCGCCCGCGCGGTCGATCGCCGCGCGCAGCGTCCCCTCGGTCAGCGCCTTGACGGAACTGGTGGGAGGCTCGCCGGGGCGAACCCAGATGAGGCCGCCGAACCCCATCTGCTTCGCCTGATCGACCAGCACGTCGATCTGGCTCCGCGTCCACTTGTTCGCGCCGGGCACCGCGAACGCGCGGATCGCGCCCTTGTCGGCGACGATCTGCTTGAACACGCGGAACTCCGAGTCGGCGAAGATGTCCGACAGGTCCCTGATCTCGAGGCCGAAGCGCAAATCCGGCTTGTCGGAGCCGTACTTCGCGATGGCCTCGGCGTACGGCATCCGGCGGATCGGCAGCGACACGGGCCGGTCGATCTCGCTGAAGATCGTCTGCATCAGCGGTTCGACGATGCCGAACACCAGATCGGGACGGGCGAACGACATCTCCACGTCGATCTGCGTGAACTCGAGCTGCCGGTCGGCGCGCTGATCCTCGTCGCGGAAGCACTTGACGATCTGGAAGTACCGATCCATTCCCGAGATCATCAGGATCTGCTTGAAGATCTGCGGCGACTGCGGCAGCGCGTAGAACTCGCCCGGATGCACGCGGCTCGGCACGAGGAAGTCGCGCGCGCCCTCGGGCGTCGACTTGGTGAGGATCGGCGTCTCGATCTCCCAGAAGCCGTGCGCGTCGAAATACTTCCGCACCGCCATCGTCACGCGGTGGCGCAGCCCGATGTGGTGCTGCAGCCGCGGGCGGCGCAGATCGAGGTAGCGGTACTTCAGGCGCACGTCTTCGGAGACGGGCGATTCCTCCGAGATCTGGAACGGCGGCGTCTTCGCCTCGTTCAGGACCCGGATCTCGCGCGCGAGCACCTCCACGTCGCCGGTCTCGAGCTTCGGGTTGATCGTGTCGTCCGATCGCCGCTGCACCACGCCGCAGACGCCCACGACGAACTCCGCGCGCAGCCGCTTGGCGACCGACATCAGCGCGTCGTTCTCGCGGACGACGACCTGCGACAGCCCGTCGCGGTCCCTGACGTCGATGAAGGTGACGCCGCCGAGATCCCGGATGCGGTGGACCCAGCCGAGCAGCACGACTTCGGCGCCGACGTCTTCGGCCCGGAGCGCGCCGCAGGTGTGCGTGCGCGTGAGCGTTCCTAGCGGTTCTGCCATTCGAGGATGCGCTTTGCTGCCTCGGCCCGCGCGACCGGCGCCTGTTCGCCGCTCCGCAGGTCCTTGAT
The DNA here is from genome assembly GCA_035650895.1 of Vicinamibacterales bacterium. GTDB lineage: Bacteria > Acidobacteriota > Vicinamibacteria > Vicinamibacterales > CAVVIG01 > Gp6-AA45. The sequence continues at coordinate 25,102 of DASRGT010000012.1, read as the reverse complement.
CGACACCTCGCCCCGCTCGCGCTCATCGTCTCCCACGATGGCCACGAACGGAACGTTCCGGCCCGAGGCGTACTTGACCTGTTTCCCCAGTTTATCCGCTTCCGGATAGACGTCGACGCGCAACCCGCCCGCCCGCAGCTCCGACGCGAGCGCCAGCGCCTCCGCGCGCCGGTCGGCGTCCCAGATTGTCACCAGCACGTCTACGCCGCCGCCCGACACCGTCGCCGGAAACATGCTGCGCTCGGTCATCACGACGATGATCCGTTCGAGCCCGAGCGAGAAGCCGCACGCGGGCACGTCGCGGCCGAGAAACATGCCGATCAGGTTGTCGTAGCGGCCGCCGCCGCCGAGGCTGCCCTGGAGATCCGGCACGGCGATCTCCATGATCGCGCCGGTGTAGTACGACAGGCCGCGCGCGAGGCTCGGGTCGATGCGGATCCGCCCGTGCGCCGGCGTGCCGTCGGCGAAGCGGACGATCTCGTCCAGGACGTTCACCGCGGCGGGGCCCGCGTGGTGGCGCTGGACGAAGTCGCGCAGCCGCTGCAGCGGCCCCAGCCTGCGCGGATCCTCCTGCGAGATCCCGCTGAAGAAGTCGAGGCAGCTGGTCGCCGCGTCCGCGTCCACGCCGCGCGCCGCCAGCTCCTGCCGCACGCCGTCGACGCCGATCTTGTCCAGCTTGTCGATCGCCACGAGCGCGTCGGCGTGGAGCGCTTCGGGCACGCCCGCGCACTCGAGAAAGGCCGTCAGCGCGCGGCGGTGGTTCAACCGCACGACGAAGTCGTCGAACCCGAGCCTGGACAGCACGTCGCACACCGCGGCCAGGATCTCCGCCTCGACGACCGGCGACGTCGATCCGATCGCATCGACGTCGCACTGGTAGAACTCGCGGAACCGCCCCTTCGCGGGCCGATCCGCCCGCCACACGGGCTGAATCTGGTAGCGCTTGAAGAACTTCGGCAGCTCCGCCTGGTACTGCGCGACGACGCGCGCCAGCGGGACGGTGAGGTCGTAGCGCAGGGCGAGATCGGCGGCGCCGCTCGCCTCGTGCTCGCCGCGCTTCAGGATCTTGAAAATGAGCTTGTTGCCCTCTTCGCCGTACTTCCCGAGCAGCGTCTCGATGTTCTCGAACGCCGGCGTCTCGAGCGGCTCGAACCCGTACTGCCGATACACGTCGCGCACGACGCCGATGACGTATTCCCGTCGTCGAATCTCGGCCGGAAGAAAATCGCGCGTGCCGGACGGCGGCTTAGTGCTCGGTGTACTCAAGGCGGTAATTGACGTAGCGATCGGCGTACAGCCGGATGTCGTCGACTTCCTTCTGCGTCAGCAGGCGCTTGACCTTGCCCGGGCTGCCCATCACCAGCGAGCGCGGCGGCACCTGCATGTTCTCGGTGACGAGCGTCCCCGCCGCGACGATGGAGCCGGCGCCGACGCGCGAGCCGTTCAGCAGAATCGCGCCGATGCCGATGAGGCACTGCGCTTCGATCGTGCAGCCGTGGATCACCGCGGCATGGCCGATCGTCACGGCGTCGCCGATGTGCGTCTCGTGCGTGCCGAGCATCGCGTGGACGACGGCGCCGTCCTGGATGTTCGACCGGCGGCCGATCCGGATGATGTTCACGTCGCCGCGCACCACCGCGCACATCCACACGCTGCTCTCGTCGCCGACCTCGACGTCGCCGATGACCTGCGCGCTGGTGTCGATGAACGCGGTGGGGGCAATCCGGGGCCTGACGCCCCGGTACGGGCGAAGCACTGCTCGATTATACGGGCGCGTGGGAAGGACCTGGCAGCCCGGGCTACCGATCTCCCGCGGGTTTCTCGGGCATTTTCGCCCGGAACTGGCCGTCGTCGAACCGTTCGCGATAGGTGCCGTGGCACGCGCCGCAGGTCTGGTTGAGCGAGGCGGCGCTCTTCTTCGCGGCGTCCCAGTCGCCGGCGGCGACCGCCTTCTCCACCGCATCGACGTGCCCTTTCGCGTCCTGGGCGATCTTCACCGCTTCGGGGACGCCCTTCGCTTTCCAGAACGCTTCGGTCTGCGCGAAAGCCGGCTTGAGCACGGAGACGTTCTGCGCGGCGACGTCGGCTTTCGATCCGTCCACGGCCGTCCGCAGCGCCTGCGCGGCGGGGCCCACCTTCTTCATCGTGTCGTCGAGCGATTTCTCGTCGGCGGTGTACGGCGGCGGCAGCCGCATCGCGAGGTCGACCATCTTGTCGTTGACCACGACCTTCGCGACGAGCACCGGCTTGCCCTTGAACTTCTCGATCAGATCGGGCGGCAGGTCGAGCTGCACGTTCCTCGTCTTGGTGATCAATTCAGCCGCTTTGTTGATCGCCGCCGGATCGAACTTCACCAGCTCGCCGGCGACCGTCACGTACTTGCCGGGTTCGACGGCGCCGTTGAGGATCGGCGCGACCACCAGCAGCGGCGTGCCGCTCGGCTGGTTCTTGACGTGCTGGTCGATCGCGAACGCCGACTTCGAGAGCACGGTTTCGACCGACGCCGTCAGCGTGACCAGATCGCCCAGAAACTGGTCGGGCGTCTTCGCGATCGCCGCGGTGCCGACCGGCACGTACGGTTTCTGCGCCGGGGCGTTGCCGCGGCCGCCGTCGGCCGCGCCGCGCTGCGCCGCGGCGCCCGCGGCCCAGACGACGATCAGCGCGGCTGCCCCGGCGATCACAGAGACGAGGCTCCACGCGCGCTGCACCGATCGTCCGTCGTTCTGCACGTTCTTCAGCAAGAGACACACCTGTGGCTGTTCCTGGACCCGAGTTTCTCGAGCAGCGCGACGGTCTCCGGGAACGGCGACACGCGCTGCACCGGACCGTTCGCCATGTCGGCGACGGTCTGGCCGCTCCGCGCGACGGCGGTGACGTCGGCGCCCTTCGACACCAGATACTGAATCATCTCGTTGTCGCCGCGCGCGGCCGCGTGGTGCAGCGGCGTGTAGCCGTCGTTGTCGCGCGCGTTGACGTCGGCGCCGAGTTCTTCGACGAGGTACTTGACCGCCGGCATCCAGCCGCCCGGCGCGTGCCGGTGCGCGTTGCCGGCGAAGCCTTCGCCGTACTCGAGGCCGGCGGCCGCGTGCAGCGGCCACGCTCCCGGCCCGCCGTACGGAATCGGCGGCTCCGGCTTGGCGACGGCGGCCGCGGTGCCGTCCTGTCCGGGCGCGCCGCCGACGCCGCGGCGCACGGGCCGCTGCGGCGCGATCGTCGGGATGTTCGGGTCGGCGCCGGAGGCGACGAGCAGCTTCATCGCGGCGAGATCGGTGCCGTACGCCGCGCGCCAGAACGCCGTCGACCCCGACGTGTCCGCCAGGCCGCAGTTGCGGTTGCCGCAGCCGCTGTACACGAGGTACCAGGGGTGCGACTTGATGCGCGCGTTCGGATCCGCCCCGTGATCGAGCAGCGCCTTCACCAGATCCAGATAGGTGGCGTGCTGCTGCTCCATCTCCTCGGGCTGCGGATAGCGCGTGCGGGGCTGCCACTCCGTGTTGATCGCGGCCCAGAGCGGCGTGACGCCGTCGGCCTTGCTGGCCAGGTTCACGTTCGCGCCGCGGTCGACCAAATACATCGCCGTGTCGAACTCGCCGTTGATCGCCGCGATGAGCAGCGGCGTCTCGCCTTCGCCCGCCCCTTGCTGGTCGATCGGCGCGCCGCCGTCGACGAGCGCCTTCACCGCCGCGAGGTTTCCCTGCCGCGCGGCGTGGAGCAGCGCGGTGAGACCGCCCTTGAATGCGACCGGCGGGTTGATCTCTTCGGGATCGAAGCCGGGCCGGAGGCTGTCGTCGGCCGGCGCCGGATCCTTCGGCGGAATCTTGCCCGACGCGAGCAGCTCGCGCGCCGCGTGGATCGCCGCCTGCATCTGATTCGCCGTCGGCTGCTCGCCCTTGGGCACGGTCGTCTCGAGAATCTTCTTCTGCAGCGCGAGCGCCGCGCGATCGAGCGCGAGCTCGTGCGCCACGTCGATCGTCTTCGTGGCGACCGTGGGATCGGCGCCGTGCGCGAGCAGCGCCTTGATCGCCTCCACGCGGTTGTTCGCGGCGGCGAAGATCAGCGGCGTCTGGCCCCACTCGGCCTCTTTCGCGTCGACGTCGGCCTTGCGATCGACGAGCACGTTGACGACCGCCGCGCTGCCCGCCTCGGCGGCCAGGTGCAGCGGCGTGACGCCGGTGCTCGACGTGCGCGCGTTCACGTCCGCGCCGGCCTTCAGCAGCGCGTCGACCACGGCCACGCTGCCCGACTGCGCCGCCAGGTGAAGCGGCGTGTACGCGCCGATGCGCGTGACGGCGGACACCTGCGCGCCGGCGTAGATCAGCATCGACGCGAGCTCGGCGTCGCCCTTCTCCGCCGCGAAGTGCAGCGCGGTCATGCCGTCGCCGCGGGGCGCGTTGGCGTCGGCGCCCTGTTTCAGCAGCGCGCGGATCGCCTCGCGGTCGCCGCGCATCGCCGCATCGGCCACGGCGGAGCCGCCGCCCGGCGCCGCAGCCAGCGCCGCCGTCGTCGCCAGGACCAGGAGCAGCGTCGGCGCGCGCCTCATACCGCGAACTCTCCGGTGCTGTCGCCGAACTGCTGCAGCTCGTCGAGACCGAGGCGGTGCAGCAGCGCGAGCATCACGTTCGCCATCGGCGTGCCGTCCGGCGCTTTCACGTGCGTCCCGCCCTTCAGCATCCCGTTGCCCTTGCCGAACAGCACGAGCGGGCAGCGGCGATGGTTGTGGATGTTCGCGTCCGCCATCGGCGAGCCCCAGATGATGAGCGTCTTGTCCAGCAGGCTCGCGTCGCCGTCCATCGTCGTCTTCATCTTCTCGAGGAAGTACGCCATCTGGCCGACGCGGAACTTGCAGATCTTGTTGAACTCGACGATGCGGTCTTCCTTGTTGCCGTGATGCGACGCGGGGTGGAACGGCTGCTTCGAGTCGCACTCCGGGAAGACGCGGTTGATCGCGTCGCGCCCGGTCTTGAACGAGATGATCCGCGTCATGTCGGTCTGCAGCGCGAGCAGCTGGATGTCGAACATCAACCGCATGTGCTCGGTGAACGAGTCGGGCACGCCGGCCGGCGCCTCGGGCAGCTCGCGCGGCTCGCCGCTGGTGTTGCGCGCCTCGACGGACTGGATCCGGCGCTCGAGCTCCCGCACGTTGTCGAGATAGCGCTCGAGGCGCTGACGGTCGGCCGCCCCGAGCTGCTTCTGCATCCGCTCGACCTCGCCGGTCACCCAGTCGAGGATGCTCCGGCGCGTCAGCTGGCGCTGCTTGCGGTCGGCGGCCGAGGTGCCGGCGCCGAACAGCATGTCGAACGCCACCCGCGGATCGCGAATCATCGGCAGCGGCTCGTTGGGCGACGCCCAGCTGATCGTGTCGGTGTAGGCGCACGAGTAGTTGTAGGTGCAGCCGCCGGCCTGATCGAGGTTCTCGATGCAGAACTGCATCGACGGCATCGGCGTCCCCTGCCCGTACTTCTTCGCGTACAGCTGGTCGAGCGAGGTGCCCGCCCAGACGTCCGATCCGTTGGTCTGCTTGGGATGCGACTGCGTCAGGAACACGGCGCTCGAGCGGAAGTGATCGCCGCCGATCTCGGGCAGCGACAGCGCTTCGGCGTTGCGCACGTCGGTGTTGCTGACGATCGTCATGTGGTCGCGATACGCCTCGACCGTCTTCAGCGGGTTGTCGTTGACGAGGGTGAAGTCGCGGCCGGTCGTTTCCGGCGCGAAGAGGTACTTCGTCGCGCCCCAGTTGTTGCAGCCGGGCAGCCCGTGCACCTCTTCGATGCAGATCAGCCGCGTGCGATCGTTGGTCGCCGCTTCCGCCGTGCGGCCGAAGGCGCCGTTCGCCGGCAGCATCGCGTCGAGGAACGGCAGCGCGACGGTCGCCCCGAGGCCGCGCAGGAGGGTCCGCCGGGGCAGGTGCTTTCCAGTGAGGAGATTCATCGTCAACGTCTCCTTGTCGCTCGCGATTATCGGCTCTCGGCCGTGGTCTGAACCGGTTCGGCTTGCTTCTTCTGGAAGGCGTCGCTGTTGATGACGCCCATGATGAACGACGACATGCGGTAGTCGTCCTTCGCCGCGTTCCTCGTGATCGCCCGGATCGCCGGCTGATCGAAGAACTCGGTCCGGCGTCCCAGCGCGTACGCCATCAGGTTCTCGGTAAAGGTGCGCACGAGCGGCTCGGGGCGCTTCATCAGCGCCGCCAGCAGCTCCGCCGGCGAGGTGACCGGCGTGCCGTCGTAGAAGTCGCCGCGCGTGTCGAGCGGCGACCCGTTTTCGCGCACGCGCCACTTGCCGGTGACGTCGAAGTTGTCGAGCGCCAGGCCGATCGGATCCATGAAGCGGTGGCACGCGTTGCACGTCGGGTTCTTCCGGTGCATCTCCATCCGCTCGCGGGTGGTCAGCATGCGGCCGTCCTTGGAGTCGCCGGTGTCGTCGAGCGGCGGCACGTCGGGCGGCGGCGGCGGCGGCGGCGTGCCCATCAGCACCTCCATCACCCACTTGCCGCGCAGCACCGGCGAGGTCCGGTTCGCGAGCGACGTCTGCACGAGGATGCTGCCCTGCCCCAGGATGCCGCGGCGCGTGTCGTCGGGGTACGTGACGCGGCGGAATTCCGGGCCGCTGACGCCGGGGATTCCGTAGTGGCGCGCCAGGCGCTCGTCGACGAACGTGTAGTCGGCGCGGAACAGATCGAGCACGCTCCGATCGTCGCGGACGATGCTGTCGAAGAAGAGCTCGGTTTCGCGGCGCATCGACGCGGCGAGGTTGTCGTCGAAGTTCGGATAGAAATTCGGGTCGGGGTGGACCTTGTCGACGTCCTGCAGGCGGAGCCACTGCGCGGCGAACCGTTCGCCGAGCGCGTCGGCCCGCCGGTCGGCGAGCATGCGCCTCGCCTGCTTCTCGAGCATCCCGGGCGCCGACAGCCTGGTCTGCGACGCCAGCGACAGCAGCTCCTGATCCGGCGGCTCGCCCCACAGGAAGAACGACAGGCGCGAGGCGAGTTCCACATCCGACACCCGGTACGCGCCGGCCTTCGCCGTCTGCACTTCCGCGGGCGCCTTCTCGAGGCGGAAGATGAAGTGCGGGCTGGCGAGGATCGCTTCGACCGCCGTGCGAATACCGCCCTCGAAGCCGCCGGTGCCGCGCGCCCCTTCGTCGAAGAACGGCATCAGCCGTTCCACTTCGTCCGGCGCGACGGGGCGACGGTACGCCTCGGCGCCGAGCTTCGCCAGGATCTGGCGCGCGCAGGCGCGCTCCTCGTTCGGCGACGTCGGACGGCAGCTGAAGATCTTGGCGCGCGTCGGCGTCTCGGAGAGGCCCGTGACCTTCGACGGTCCCTTGACGATCAGATCGCGCAGATGCGGCAGCGTCGTGATCCCCGGCCCGCCCGATCCGCCGCCGGCGTACGACCAGTCGTGCGGCCGGATCAGATCCTCGTACGGACCCTCGGTGCGGCGGACGAACGCGGCCGCGACGGCGTGCTGCCCCGCGCGCACCTGGATCGGTTCGGTCCTGACGTGCACCGCGCCGCGACCGTCGGCGCCGCCCGCCGGCTGCGTCTCGTATTCGAGCAGCGCGACGCGTTCGCCGTCGATCGAGACGTCGATGTCCTCGAAGCGCGAGTTCGCGCCCGACTGCAGCGTCACCTCGAACACGTAGTCGCCGTCGGCCGGGAAGACATGGTTGACCGCCATCCCGCCACGCGTGCCGAAGGGCGTCCCCTCGATGTGATCCCACGGATGCTGCGAGACGAACCCGGGATTGGTGTAGGTGGCGTCGACGTTCGCCGCATGGCGATCGCCGACGGCCATGCGGCTGATCGCGGCCGCCGCGTTCAGGTACGCCTCGAGCAGCGTCGGCGAGAGCGCCTGCGCGTCCGCGATGTTGTCGAAGTTCGCGCTCTTCTGGTCGAGCGGCAGCCACGCGCCGGGGTCGACGTCGAGGAGCAGCAGGTCCTTGATCGCGCGCGCGTACTCGGGCCGATTGAGCCGCTGGAACACGCGCACGCCGGGATTCGGTTTCGCCGCCGCGGCGGCGTCGATCGTCGTCTCGAGCGCGCTGACCAGCGCGGCGTGCGTCTCGGGCGACGGCCGCGGACCGCCCGGCGGCGGCATCAGCCCGGCCTGCAGCTTGCGGATCATCGCCTCCGCGGTCTCCGCGTTCTGCGGCGCCTGCGCGACGTCGAAGTGCTCGAGCGTCAGGCCGCCGGTCTTCATCTTGTCGTTGTGGCAGCCGACGCAGTAGCGCTTGACGACGGCATTCTGATCGGCGGCGGCAGCGGCGACCGTGGCCGGCTGACCGGCGGCCGGAGCGGCGTGACGCGCGGCGGGCGGCGGCTGAGCGGACGTCCGTTTCGGGGTCGCGTTCTGCGCCCCCACGCCCGCGAGGAGCGCCGCCCAGACCGCGGCGCCGGTGACGAAAAGCAGACGGGTTCTCATCCGGCAAATCCCTGCCGGAGCGGATTTTAAACGAATTTCAGGGCCCGATTCGTCTACGTTTGTAAATCGAATCGGGCCTGTTGTCAGTTGTTGTTCGCCGACCGTGCGTTGCCCGGCTGGCCCTTGGGACTCGGGCCGCCTTTGAAGGTCAGCAGGTGGTCGCGGATCGCTTTCATCTGCGCGTCCGCATCGCCGCCCATGTCCGGGTAGTACGACTTCGGATAGTCGGGCCAGAACGCCGGCATCCGCGTGCCCGGCAGGATGTCCGAGGGCTTCTTCAGCCACTGGAGGATCCAGTCCGGGTTGAGCCGCTCGGGCGCCATGCGGAGGTCGGGCGCCAGGTTCGACGTCGGCTGATCCTTCGGGATCGCGCCGAGCACGTGGCACTGCTGGCACTTCAGCTTCTCGAACAGCGCCTTGCCGCCCGCATCCTCCGACGCCGACACGGTGCGCATCTCGTGCGTCTGGAACGGACCGATCGAGTTCGAGATCGATCCGAAGTAGCGGATGACGCCGTTCAGGTTCGGATCGTCGAGGCCGAAGGTCGGCATCCGGACGTTCAGCCACGGGCGGATCGTGATCGGTCCGCGGATGAACGCGTACAACCAGTCGGCCTGCACGCGCGCGCCTTCGGGCGTCAGCATCGGCGGGCCGAGCGACGGATCGGCCACCAGCTTGACGAAGTCGCCTCCGTCGCCCTCGATGATGTGGCAGCCGACGCAGTTGCGCCGATGCACGAGCGTGCGGCCGTTCTGCAGGTAGTCGTAGCGCGCCGACCGCGCCGGCTTGGCCGCCGGCGGCTGGATGTCGCGCTGGAAGCTCATGACCGCCGTCACGAGCCGCTCGACTTCCTCGTCGGTGAAGTCGTAGTTCGGCATGCGCAGCTTGTCGAGCGGCTCCAGCACGCGCCCCCGGTCGAAGATGCGCGGATCGTGGAGCTTGCGATCGAACCAGGCGAGCTTCGAGGTGTGCGGGATGTCGGTGATGAAGGCGAAGTCGAGGCGCGTGACGAGCTTGCTCCCCTCCTCCGAGAGATCGGTGCCGATCGACTGCGCGTTCTCGAACCCTTTGATGTCGTGGCAGCTGAAGCAGCCGTAGCGGCTGATCGCGCGCTGCCCGAGATCCACCTGCTTCTGCTCGGCGTTCATCGAGGCGAGCTTCGCCTTCGCGTCCTCGAACGGCATCACGTTCTTCAGGTAGTCGAGCAGCACGGCGTCGGTCGCCTTGGCGTCGGGCGTCGCCTTCGCCGCGTCACCCGCGGCGCCCTTGAGCGACACGAGATAGGTCGCCACGTCGGCCACCTGCGCGTCGGTGAGCCGCAGGTTGGGCATGTAGGTGGCCGGGCTGTAGTGCTTCGGATCGCGCACCCAGTTGTAGATCCACTCGTAGGTCGTTTTGTTGCCGATGTTCTCGAGCGGCTGGCCGAAGGTGCGGCGCGGGCCGATCTCGGATCGCTTGCCCTCGCCCACGACGTGGCAGCCCTGGCACCCGATGGACTTGACGATCTCCTCGCCGCTCTTCGCGTCGCCGTGCGGCGGGTTCTTCACGGCCGGCTCGTAGCTCTTGTCGCTGTTGGCGAAGAGATACGACACGATCGCGTTGATCTCCACCTCGTTCCTGACCGCATCTTCCGGCGAGCTGTTGTTCGAGTTGTAGAAGAAGCGCGGCATCCACGTCGTCTGCTTGACGGCGCGCGGGTTCCGGATCCAGTTCTTCACCCAGTCGGCCGTCAGCTTCGAGTCGATCTTGGTGAGGATCGGGCCCGGCTTCCGCATGTTGGTGTCGAAGCCCTTGGTCTTGTGGCACGCGTAGCAGCCGGCGCGCTCGAACGTCGCGTACGCGACGTTCAGCCGCTCGGCCTTCGGCACGTAGACCTGCTGCTGATGACACTTGGCGCACGACGCGTCGGTCATCTTGGTCGGCAGCATCGGGTAGTCCCACTCGTGCGGCTCTTCCCACCCGTACTTCTTCTCCCAGTCTTCCTTCTGCTTCGCGTTCGACGGCATGTGCGACGCGTCGCGGAAGCTGACCGACTGCCCCATCCCCTCGTGGCACACGGTGCAGCCGACGCGGTCGATCGGGTGCGGGGAGCTGCCGCCGAGGAAGGTGTCCAGGTCGGGATGCGTGGTGAAGGGCTGCGGGTACTTTTCGTATCCCTTCTTGTCGATCGCGAGGTGGCACGTCTGACAGCGATCCTGCTTCGGCACGCGGATGAAGTTGACGTCGTCCATGACGTTCGGCAGGACGACCTGCTGGATCTTGATCGTCGGCGCCATGAAGTCCATCAGCGGCGCGTTGCGGATGTAGTCCTTGAAGCTGGGCGCGATCGCGTCGAGCCGCTTGGCGAGGCGGTTCTGCTCGGCCTGCAGCTCCTCGATCTGCTTCTGCGCGGCGGCGACCTGGCCCGTGTACTGCCCGAGCTGCGCCTGGATCGCCTTGCGCTCGGCGATGGCGCGCTCGTCGGCGAGCGTCAGGTCGTTCAGCTTCTTCGCCTCTTCGTCCGTCGTCTGCTGCTTCCTGGCCACCGACGACGACTTGGGATCGGAGGCGCGCGTCGCCTCGAAGTCGTAGCGATCCTGATCGTAGGTCGCCTTCATGTACTGCATGTCGAGCGTGGCGCGGTATTCCTTGTTCAGCGCCTCTTTCAGCTTGTCCTGCAGCTCGTCGACCTTCTTCTGGTTCGCGGCCACGTTCTTCTGCGCCGCCTGCTCCTGCGCGCGCAGCTGCGCGATCTTGTTCTTGTCGACCGCGCCCGCCGCCTGGCGCAGCTGCGCCTGCGTCACCTGATATTCGAGCTGCGCGAAGCGCCGCTGCGTGTTCTTCCATTCGCGGTCGTAGTCGTCCCACACCATCCACACGACCGACAGGAGGAGGAACAGGCTGGACGCCGCGAACACGACGTTCAGGAAGTCGACGTTGTACGCGTGCCCGACACCTTTTTTTTCAGCCATGGTCGTCAGATGTTGAAAAAGATCTCAGGGATCGCGACGATGTACTTCAGGTTGAAGATCCAGCGCGCCAGCATCTTGATCGGCAGCGACATCATCATCAGGAAGAGGAACGCCGTCACGTAATAGCGCGGCGCGCCCAGCTTGTCGTAATACGCCTTGAACGTCGCCTTCGCGAGAATCACCGGCAGCGCGAAGACGTAGAACAGCACGAGCAGGATGCCGGGCAGTTCGCGGACGATCCAGGCGGACGGATAGCCGGTCTTCAGGCCGCGCACCCAGATGTACTCCGACAGGTTCACGTTGGTCAGCGCCGCGAGCTTGTGGATGTCCCAGAACTCGAACGGACCGAAGAAATTCCAGTTCGGACCGCGCAGGAACGTCCCCAGGACGATGAGCGAGCACCACAGCACGACGAACCCGAACAGGAAGAGCGCGATCTCCGCTTTCCGCTCGGCGATGGTGTAGTAGCCGTTGCCCTTCGGGTTCTTGTCGACGTACGGAATGCAGATCAACCCGACGATGATCAGCCCCGGCAGGACGACGCCGGCGAGCCATGGGTCGAAGTAGACGAGCATCTCCTGCAGCCCGAGGAAGTACCACGGCGCCTTCGACGGGTTCGGCGTGTTCGCCGGGTTCGCCGGCTGCTCGAGCGGCGCCTTCAGGAAGATCGACCAGACGATGAGGATGACCGAGCACGCGATGAGCGCGATGAGCTCGGTGTAGACGAGATCCGGCCACACCCACACGCGGTCGGACTCCGCCTTCTCGATCGGCCCCTGCCCCGCCGCGATGCGCCGATCGTTCAGCACGCCTTCGCGAATCGAGTACCACACGAAGAACACGAGCAGGAAGATCAGCCCGACGATCGGCACGTTGTCCGGCTTGGTGACGATCAGGCGGAAATTCGGATCGAACGTGCCGAACAGGAAAAACGCGCCGAGGATGCCGAGGCCGCCGTAGCCGACGGCGTTCGACGCGATCGCCTCGCGTTTCCACAGCACGACGACCAGCAGCGCGCACGCGAGCAGGAAGAACAGCCGCGGGTCGGCGACGGCGTTTATGAGACCTTTGAGTAAGCCCATGCGCTCCTCGCTCTAGAGAGGACCCGAAATGCCACCGTCCTTGCGGACGCGCCAGAAGTGCACCGCCATCAGCACGGCGATGCCGAGCGGCAGCCCGACGCAGTGCAGCACGTAGAAGCGCAGCAGCGCGCCCTCGCCGACGAACGTGCCGCCCAGCAGCGCGAACCGCGCATCGTCGGCCGCGTGGATCAGCGGGACGTCGCCGAGGCGCAGCAGGGCGGCGCCCGGCCCCTCGTGCCCGAGGAACGGCGTCGCGCGCGCCATGTTCGATCCGACCGTGATCGCCCAGATGGCCAGCTGATCCCACGGCAGCAGGTAGCCGGTGAACGACAGCAGCAGCGTCAGGACGAGCATGACGACGCCGACCGACCAGTTGAACTCGCGCGGCGGCTTGTAGCTGCCCGTCATGAAGACGCGGAACATGTGCAGCCACACCGTGATGACCATCGCGTGCGCGCCCCACCGGTGCATCTCGCGCATGATGCCGAGCGGCACGTGCTCGCGCAGCCCGACGATGTCGGTGTAGGCGTACTCGAGGGTCGGCCGGTAGTAGAACATCAGCAGCAGCCCGGTGAACGTGAGCACGAGGAAGAGGAAGAAGCTCAATCCGCCCATGCACCACGTGTAGCGCAGCTTGACGCCCGATTTCCGGATCCGCACCGGATGCAGATGCAGGAAGACGTTCGACAGCATCACCAGGACGCGGTTGCGATCCGTGTTCGGCCGCTCGTGGCGGAACACCGACGTCCAGACCTGCGTCTCGGTCAGCCAGTTCCAGAACCGGGTTCCCGGACCCTCTTTCGGTGCGACGGTTTTTGTGTCAGCCATGGTTGGTTAACAGGTCGGCCTACTGTTCACACGCGGTCGACCCCCTGTCGACGTGAACGGTCGGCTGTCGACTTCGCCTTACGCCTTGAGAAACGCCTCCGGATCGGTCCACTGCCCCAGCTCGTACTGGAAGTGCCGCGACTTGTCGACGAGGATCTGCCCGTCGTCGGCGAGCACGATGCGCGCGCGCTCGAGCGGACGCGGCGCCGGCCCCTCGAAGTTGACGCCCGTCAGGCGGTAGCCGCTGCCGTGGCACGGGCACTTGAACTTGTTCTCCGCCGACAGGTAGTTCGGCGTGCAGCCCAGGTGCGTGCAGACGGTGATGAGCGCGTAGAAGCCGCTGCCGTGCGGGTCGACGTCCTCGTCGGCGACGCGCACGATCCAGATGCCGAACTTTTCCTTCCACCGCTCGTCGACGCCCATGCCGTACTCGTTCGGGAAGCCGGCCTTGAACTGCTGCGGCGGCTCGTTGAGCACGTTCGGGAACATGAAGCGGCCGGTGGCCGCGAGCGCGGCGGCCGACGCGGCGGAGAACGCGCCCCACGCGAGGCCCATCCACGCACGGCGCGTCAGGAGCGGCGAGGTGTCGTCGGGATCGCGGGTCGCGGCCGCGGCGGCGGCGGGCGCCGGCGTCTTCGCGCCGGCCGCGGCGGCCGACGTCGTCTTGCCCTGCAGATCGGGGATCGCGGCGGGCGCGGGGCGCGGCGCTGCGGGTCGCGCGGCGTGGGCGCCGGCGGCCGGCGTCGCGCCGGTCGCCGCGGCAGCCGCGGCCGCGGCGGGCTCGCCCGGATCGGGTTTGGCGACCGAGTGCGGCGTCGCCGCCGGATTGGCGCCGGTCGCTGGTGCGCTGGGTTTGGTCTCGTCAGCCATAGTCAGTTGGTGAACTCTTTCACAAACGTCGCCGCGACTACCCGAATACCGACAATTCCCCTACTGCCCGGTTGCCCGATTATCCAATCTGTTTGAGTGCCTCGAGCGCCGCTTCGCGAACCTTCATCGACTTGTCCTGCTGGCTCAGGGCGGCGACCGCCGGCTTCAGCTCTTCGTCCTTCAGCACCGCGGCGGCGCGCAGGCCGCTGATCATGACGTCGGCCACCGGATCCTGATCCGAGTCCTGGCGCACTTCGCGCTTCACCGCCTGCTCGACGTACGGCCGGTCGAGCATCTGCTTGACGATGCCGGAGCCTTCGCGGCTGCCATGGCGCGCGAGCGCGACGGCGGCATTCCACCGCACGTCGGCCGTCGAATCGTTCAACGCCGTCCGCAACGTCGCCGACTGCGCGTCGCCGGGCAGCGCGCCGAGCGCGTACACCAGCATCTTGCGGATGCCGGCGTCGGCGTCGGGGGCGGTGTACAGGGCGATCAGCCGCGGGACCACCGCCGCATCGCCCGACGATCCCAGCGCCCAGATCGCCGTGATGCGCGTCTCGCTGTCCGGGTCGGCGAGCGCGCCGGTGAGCTCGGTGATCGCGTCGGCCGGCAACGGCGGATCGAGTCGGCCGATGGCGAGCGCGAGGTAGCGGCGCACCTGGGTATCGTCCTTCGACTCCTGGAAGGCCTTGACGAGCGCCGGACCCAGCGTTTTGTCGGCGCGCACCTTCGGGTCGGCCATCAGGCGCGAGAGCTCGTACGCCGCCGGCCAGCGCCGCGTCGATCCGCCGAAGCGGATTTCCTGCAGGTAGTCCTGCGGCTTGCGGTCGTCGGCCAGGAGCGTGCGGAATCCGACATACACGCTGACCGCGATTCCAACCACAGCCAGCGGGATCAGAAAGAACTGAACGGCTAGAGCGGGCGCGGCGACGAGAGGATGACGAGCTGCCCCGGGTTCGCGCTCGACGAGTTTTTCCATTTAAAGGAGACGTTGCGGCGCCGGAAAGTCCGAAGCCGCGCAAGTTTTACCACCACGGGAGGTTGCGGTCAAGCAACGCCTGAGGTGCGGCGCTTCAGCGCGCGACCGCTTCGGGCTCGACCGTCACCGGCTTGAGGAACGGCATCAGCTGTCGCAGCCGCGCGCCGACCTGCTCGATGAGCTGCGTCTGCTCCATGTGGCGCCGCGCGGTGAACGTCGGCCGGCCGTTTTCGTTTTCGGCGATCCAGCGCTTCGCGTACGTGCCGTTCTGGATCTCGGCGAGCATCTTCTTCATTTCGGCCCGGGTCGCGTCGGTGACGATGCGGGGACCGCCGGTGTAGTCGCCGTGCTCGGCGGTGTCTGACACCGAATAGCGCATGTAGTTCAGGCCGCCCTGGTAGATCAGGTCGACGATCAGCTTCAGCTCGTGGAGGCACTCGAAATACGCGATCTCGGGCTGATACCCGGCGTCGACCAGCGTCTGGAACCCCGCCGTGATCAGCGCGCTGACGCCGCCGCACAGCACCGCCTGCTCGCCGAACAGGTCGGTCTCGGTCTCCTCCTTGAACGTCGTCTCGATGACGCCCGCCCGGGTGACGCCGATGCCCTTGGCGTAGGACAGCGTCAGCTGCCGCGCGCCCCCGGTCGCATCCTGCTCGATCGCGAAGAGCGCCGGCGTCCCCGCGCCTTCGACGAACAGCTCGCGCACGCGGTGGCCCGGCGACTTCGGCGCCACCATCGACACGTCAATGTCGGCGCGCGGCGCGATCGCGCCGAAGCGGATGTTGAAGCCGTGCGCGAACATCAGCATGCTGCCGGCCGCGAGGTTCGGCTGGATCTGCTCGCGGTACATCCGGCCCTGCACGTGATCCGGGATGAGGATCATCACGACCTCCGCCCACGCCGTCGCCGCCGCGACATCGTCGACGTCGAGGCCGGCGGCCTGCGCCTTCGCGCGCGAGCGGCTCGTCGGCGGCAGGCCGACCTTCACGCGAACGCCGCTGTCTTTCAGGTTCAGCGCATGGGCGTGCCCCTGCGAGCCGTAGCCGATGATCGCGACCTTCTTGCCCTGGATCAGCGACAGGTCGGCGTCGTTGTCGTAATACATCGTAGCCATCAGACGAGCCTCACAATGAACGAGTGGGTGAATCGGCGATTGGTGAATCGAGACCTACACCGAGCAGGAGCTGACGTCTCCGCGCGCTTCCGCCGCGCGGCCGGCGGCCCTCGGCACGCGTCTGGCCGGCACGGCGCCGCGCGCCATCGACACGCGCCCGGTGCGCACCATCTCCACCACGCCGTACGGCCGCAGCACCTCGAGCAGGCTGTCGATCTTGTCTTCCGTTCCGGTCGTCTCGATGACGAGCGACTCGGGGCTGACGTCCACGATGCGCGCGCGGTAGACGTCGACCAGCTGCATCACGTGCGTGCGCGCCTCGCCGGTGGCGGCCACCTTGATCAGCGCGAGGTCGCGCGAAATCGACGGGTGCGACGTGATGTCCTCCACCCGTCGCACCGGCACCAGCTTGTACAGGTGCGCTTCGAGACGCCGCGCCCCGTACTCGTCGGTATCGACGACGACGGTCATCCGCGAGACGCCGCGGGTTTCGGTGTGGCCGACCGTCAGCGATTCGATGTTGAAGGCGCGCCGCCGAAACAGCGACGCGACGCGGTTCAGCACGCCCGGCTTGTCGTCGACGTAAACGCTAAATGTGTGCACCATCCAGCCACCTGCTCCCCGCTCCGGGGCCCCGGCAAACGCCGCCTAGTCGGCGGCGGTCTCCACGATCGGCGACGGTCTCCGAATCATCTTGTGCAGATCGGCCCCGGCGGGCACCATCGGGTACACCGAGTCTTCCTGCTCCACCTGGAAATCGATCACGGCCGCGCGCGCCTGCCGGCGCGCCGCCTGCACCGCTTCGGCGACTTCACCGCGCCGCGTCACCGTGGTCGCCGCGATGCCGAAGGCCTCGGCGAGCTTCGCGAAGTTCGGGTTGACGAGCGGCGTCGCCGCGTACCGCTTGCCGTAGAAGAACTCCTGCCACTGGCGCACCATCCCGAGATATCCGTTGTTGATGATCGCGACGTTCACGTCGAGGTTCTCCTGCGCGATCGTCGCGAGCTCCGCCATCGTCATCTGGAAGCCGCCGTCGCCGACGACGACCCAGACTTCGGCGTCGGGGCACGCGACCTTGGCGCCGATCGCCGCCGGCAGCGCGAAGCCCATCGTCCCGAGGCCGCCCGAGGTGATGAGCGAGCGCGGGCGATCGTGCTTGTAGTACTGCGCCTCCCACATCTGGTGCTGCCCGACGTCGCTGACGACGATCGCGTCGCCGTTGGTCAGCCGCCAGAGATCGTTGATGACGTGCGCGGCGTACAGATGCCCGTTGTCGCCGAGATTCTGGATGTCGCGGACCGCCGAATCGCCCTTCAGCGCGTCGATGCGCGCGAGCCACGCGGACCGATCGCGCGCGGCCACGGCGGGCATCCACTCGAGCAGCGCGGCGCGGAGGTCCTTGGCGATCGCGACGTCGACCTTGACGTTCTTGTTCAGCTCGGCGCGATCGATGTCGACGTGGATCTTGCGCGCCGTCGGCGCGTACGTCTTGAGGTTGCCGGTCACGCGATCGTCGAAGCGCATGCCGAGCGCAATCAGGAGGTCGGCTTCCTGAATCGCGTGGTTGACCCACGCCTCGCCGTGCATCCCCATCATCCCGAGGTTCAGCGGATGCGAGGCGGCGACGCCGCCGATGCCGAGCAGCGTGACGGCGATCGGGATGCGCCCGCGCTCGGCGAGCATGACGATTTCGCGCTCCGCGCCTGACAGCATCACGCCGTGGCCGGCGAGAATCAGCGGCCGCTCGGCGGCGTTGATCAGTTCCAGCGCTTCGGCCACCGTTCCGTCGCCCGGCAGATCGTCGTCGAACGCCTCGGTCAGGTGCGGCCGCGCCGCCTCCCAGTCGACCGCGTCGACCGTGCCCTGCTGCGCGTCCTTGGTGATGTCGACGAGGACCGGGCCGGGACGCCCCTCGCGCGCGACGGCGAACGCTTCGAGCACCGCGGGCGCCACCTCGTCGGCGCTCGTCACGAGGTAGTTGTGCTTCGTGACCGGCAGCGTGATGCCGGTGATGTCGCACTCCTGGAACGCGTCGGAGCCGATCAGCTTGCTGCCCACCTGGCCGGTGATGCACACGATCGGCGAGCTGTCCATCATCGCGGTGGCGATGCCGGTCACCATGTTCGTCGCGCCCGGCCCCGACGTGGCGATCGCGACGCCGACCTTGCCGCTGGCGCGCGCGTACCCGTCGGCCATGTGCGTCGCGCCCTGCTCGTGGCGCACGAGGATGTGGCGGATCGGATAGGAGAGCATCGCGTCGTAGGCCGGCAGGATGGCGCCGCCCGGATAGCCGAACACGTCGGTGACGCCTTCGCGGACGAGCGCTTCCCAGAGGATCTGCGCGCCAGTGAGCTTCATCCGGTCACCGCTCCATTCGCTGCTGAGGAAACCATTCGCGCGTACTTCGCCATCACGCCGGTCGCGTACCGGGGCGCCGGCGCGGTCCACGCCGACAGCCGTTGCTGTATGTCGGCCGGGGGCACGTCCAGGTCCAGCGTGCGCGCCGCCGCGTCGATGGCGATGATGTCGCCGTCGCGGACCGCCGCGATCGGCCCGCCGCGCGCCGCCTCGGGCGCGATGTGGCCGATGCAGAAGCCCCGCGTCGCGCCGGAGAAGCGGCCGTCGGTGACGAGCGCGACCGATTCGCCCAGGCCGGCGCCGACGATCGCGCCGGTGACGGCGAGCATCTCGCGCATGCCGGGTCCGCCGCTCGGGCCCTCGTAGCGGATGACGATGACGTCGCCGGGCCGGATCCGCTGGTGCTGAACGGCGTCGAACGCCGCTTCCTCGCTGTCGAACACGCGCGCCGGCCCCCGGTGGGTCGCGCGATCCGCGCCGGAAATCTTCATCACCGCGCCGTCGGGCGCGAGCGAGCCGCGCAGGATGACGAGGCCGCCGTGCGCCTTGAGCGGCGCCGACGCGGGCCGCACCACCTGCTGCCCCGGCGTTTCGATCGCGCCGCGCGCTTCGTCGGTCAGCGTCTTCCCGGTCACCGTCGGCGACGATCCCTCGACGGCGCCCGCTTCGACCAGACGCTGCGCGACGAGGCGGCTGCCGCCGGCGGCGTGGAGATCCGTCGCGACGAAACGCCCGGACGGCTTGAGGTCCGCGAGCAGCGGCGTCCGGTCGCTGATGCGATCGAAGTCGTCGAGCGACAGCTCCACGCCGGCTTCGCGCGCGATGGCCGTCAGGTGCAGCACGGCGTTGGTCGAGCCGCCCGTCGTCGCCACCGACGCGATCGCGTTGGCGATCGAGGCGGCGGTGATGATGTCGCGCGGACGGACGTTGCGGCGCACGAGATCCATCACGCGCGCGCCCGTCTCGCGCGCGACTTCGGCCTTGGTCGGATCGTTCGCCGGGACGCTGCCGCTGCCGAGCGCCGCGATGCCGAGGAACTCGCACGCGATCGCCATCGTGTTCGCCGTGAACTGGCCGCCGCACGCGCCGGCGCCCGGGCACGCCTGGTCCTCGAGGCGGCAGAGGTCCGCATCGGTCAGCGCGCCGGCCGCGTGCGCCCCGACCGCTTCGAAGACGTCCTGGATCGTCACTTCCTTCCCGTTCCACCGCCCCGGCGCAATCGATCCGCCGTAGAGCACGACGCCGGGAACGTTGAGCCGCGCCAGCGCCATCGCGGCGGCCGGGATGGTCTTGTCGCAGCCGACCAGAATCACCAGGCCGTCGAAGCCGTTGCCGCGCGCGACCAGCTCGATCGAGTCGGCGATCACCTCGCGGCTGACCAGCGACGCACGCATCCCCTCGGTGCCCATCGTGATGCCGTCCGAGATCGAGACCGTGTTGAACTCCATCGGCGTGCCGCCGGCGGAGCGGACGCCGTCCTTGACGTGGCCCGCCAGCTCGCGCAGGTGGTAGTTGCACGGCCCGATCTCGATCCAGGTGTTCGCGATGCCGATGAGCGGCTTCGAGAGATCGGCGTCGGTGAATCCGACGGCCTTCAGCATCGCGCGCGCCGGCGCGCGATGCGACCCGGTGGTCAGCGGATTGCCGCGATCGCTCACGAAACGACCTCGAACGGATCGGGCAGCCAGCCTTCGTGCGACTTCCAGCTGGCGTACGAGCCGAGCGTCCGCAGCGTCGGGGCGAACTCGGCGAGATGCGCGAGCGCGCGCGCGCACGCGAGCTCGTCGCGCGCCGCGGCGAGGTCCGCGTAGAAGAGGTACTCCCACGGCCGGCCCGGAATCGGCCGCGATTCCAGCTTCGTCAGGTCGACGCCGCGCAGCGCGAAGACGCTGAGCGCCTTGAACAGCGACCCCGGCTCGTTCGGCAGCGAAAAGACGATCGTCGTCTTGTCGGGGACGGCGTTCTTGAGCGGCCGCCGCGACACGACGAGGAAGCGCGTGATGTTGTCGTCGTAGTCCTGGATCGACGCGGCGAGCGATGCGAGGCCGAACACCTCGCCCGCGCGCGCCGAGGCGATCGCCGCGGCGTCGGTGACGCCCGAGTCGGCGACCATCTTCGCGCTGCCGGCCGTGTCGTACGTGGCGATGATCTCGACGCCCGACAGCGTCCGCAGGAAGCGTTCGCACTGCGCGAGGCCCTGCGGGTGCGAGTAGACCCGCTTGAGCCCGCCGAGCGTCGCGCCGGGCAGCGCCAGCAGATGGTGCACGACCGGCAGCTCGACCTCCGCGACGATCGGCAGCTCGTGCTGCACGAGCAGGTCGTAGTTGCGGTGGATGCTGCCGCCGATCGAGTTCTCGATCGGCAGCACGCCGTGCGTCGCCGGCCCGGCGTCGACGGCGGCGAACACCTCTTCGAAGCTGCGGCACGGAATCAGCGGCGCCTCGGCGTCGACGCGCCGGGCGGCCGCCTCGCTGAACGCCCCCGGTTCCCCCTGATACGCGATCTTCATAAGCGGCTTCTCATCTCTCCCGGTCGTCGACGTGCGGCGTACGTCAAAAGAGCCATCACCCTCGAGGATGATGGCCCTGGTCGGTCGCGCTCTTCGGCCTGCATCATCCCCATCGAGACCCGGGGCTAAAGGCGACCGGAACGACGACGGCGACAATCATCGGGATGGCGAGATTAGACACCGCCGGGACGCTAGTAGTCAAATTGATAATCTTTACTGGATCATAAGCAAACACAATCGGCTTCGCCTGACGCGCGCCGCGGCCCTGGCTACCGGACGATCGGCAGTTCCACGTAGCTCGCCTGATTGGGCGCGTGGTAGACGCGCTCGGTCGCCTTCTGGAAATCCTCCGGGCGCGCGAAGAAGATGTTGCGGACGAAGGTCTGCGGGTTGCGATCGTAGAGCGGGAACCAGCTCGACTGCACCTGGACCATCAGCCGATGGCCCGGCAGGAACACGTGGTTCGCGTTGGGCAGCCCGAAGACGAACGGCAGCGGCGTGTTCGGCGCGATCGGCTTCGCGTCGGCGAAACCCTCGCGGTAGCGTCCGCGCAGGATGTCGGCCGCGACCATCAGCTGGTAGCCGCCCATCTGCGGCTGCCCCGCCACTTCGTCGGGATAGACGTCGATCAGCTTCACCACCCAGTCCGCGTCCGTCCCCGTCGTCGAGGCCGCGAGATGCGCGACGGGCGCGCCGCTGATCTTCACCGGCGCCGTCAACACGTCGGAGGAGTAGGCGAGGACGTCGGTCCGCCCGGACGCCTCGCGCTGATCGTCGACGAGCCAGCGCGACCAGTACGGTCCGCTCGACGGCTGGTTCGGGCGCGCGCGGTACGGCACCGGCTTGGCCGGATCGGAGACGAACTCGTCGAAGGCTGGATCGGCGGCCACCGGCGGGCTGAAGGACAGCTTCATCCGCGCCGCAAGGTACAGCGGCGTCGGCGTCGGCGCGCAGCCCGCCTCGCAGCCGGCCGGCCACGACGGCAGCCGGCGCCAGACATTGGTGCCCGTCTCGAATGCGGTGACCGGCGCGACGTCCATCTTCGGCGCATCGTCGCGCAGGAAGTGCGCGAGGAACGGCGCGAGGATCTCGCGCCGGAAATAGAGCGCCGTGTCGGTGTGGAAATTGAGCGCGCCGAGCGTGCTGCCGTCGCCGATCTCCTGGCCGTGGTGCCACGGCCCGAGCACCATGAACACCTTGTCGTGCGCGGTGTCCTTCGGCTCGATCGCCTTGTACACGGCGGGCGCGCCGTAGATGTCCTCCTGATCCCAGAGGCTGTGCACGAGCATCACCGGGACGGTCAGCGGCTGCGCCGCGAGGACCCGGTCCATCGCCTGCTCGCTCCAGAACCGGTCGTAGCCGGGGTGCTCGAGCAGCTTCTGCCAGAACCCGAGCTGCTCCATGCCGTGCCGGCGTCCCAGCTCGGCGGCCGAGCCGGCCTCGAGGTAGGTGTCGTAGTCGTCGTAGTGGCTCGCCCACCAGTGGACGTCGCTGCCGCGCGTCGCTTCCTGGTCGTAGATGTAGGGCATCATCTGCTGGCGGAACGCGCCGTTGTGAAACCAGTCGTCGCCGCGCCAGCCGTCGACCATCGGGTTCATCGGCACCGAGACCTTCAGGGCCGGGTGCGGGTTGACGAGCGCCATCAGCGGCAGGAACCCGTCGTACGAGATGCCGAGAATGCCGACCTTGCCGTTCGACTCGGCGACGTGCTTCACGAGCCAGTCGATCGTGTCGTAGGTGTCGGTGGCGTGGTCGACCCTGGTCGGATTGAGCGGCCCCTGCAGCGGACGGTTCATCACGTAGTCGCCCTCGGACCCGTGCTTCCCCCGCACGTCCTGGACCACGCGGATGTACCCGCCGTCGACGATGACGTCGACGGCGTTGTCGTAGCCCTGCAGCGTCGGCGCGAGGTGCGCGCTGTCGGCGTGCGACGTCAGGGCGTCGGCGTCGTAGGGCGTGCGCGTCAGCAGAATCGGCGCGCGGCGCGCCCCCTTCGGCACCAGGATCACCGTGTGCAGCCTGACGCCGTCGCGCATCGGGATCATCTCGACGCGCCGCTCGTAGTCGAAGCTGTCGACGACGGGCTTGAACGCGCGCGGGATCTCGCTCTGCTGCGCGAGCAGGGACACGATGCCCGCGACGACCGATGCCGCGCACAGGCCGACGCCGGCGCGGCGGAGCGGCCCGTGTGTCCGATGTGGTGATCTCACGTCACAGCCTCGGCAGCGTCACGCCGCGCTGCGCCTGGTACTTGCCCTTCTTGTCCTTGTACGACGTCTCGCACGGCTCGTCGCTCTGGAAGAACAGCACCTGCGCGATCCCCTCGTTGGCGTAGATCTTCGCCGGCAGCGGGGTCGTGTTGGAGATCTCCAGCGTCGCCGTCCCCTCCCACTCGGGCTCGAAGGGCGTGACGTTGACGATGATCCCGCAGCGCGCGTAGGTCGACTTGCCGAGGCACACCGTGAGGACGTTGCGCGGGATCCGCAGGTACTCGACCGTCCGCGCGAGCGCGAAGCTGTTCGGCGGGACGATGCAGGTGTCGCCCTTGATGTCGACGAACGAGCGCGCGTCGAAGTTCTTCGGGTCGATCAACGTCGAGTTGATGTTCGTGAAGACCTTCCAGTCGTCGGCGACGCGCAGGTCGTAGCCGTAGCTCGAGACGCCGTAGCTGATCACGCCCGCGCGGACCTGGCGGTCCTCGAAGGGCTCGATCATCCGGTGCTCCTTCGCCATGCGCCGGATCCAGCGGTCGGACTTGATGCTCATGGGCGTTTCTCCTTCGAGCTGTTCTTCCGGTCGTGATCGGCGATCGCCGCCGCGAGAGTCTCGACGGCGAGGTCGGCGCCGTGGCGGCGCAGCTGCGGCAGGCCGCCGAGAGCGCCGTCCACCGCGGTGGTGTCGATCCTCAAGACGTCGGCGACGGGCTTGCCTTCGGCGAGCTCGCCGAGCGCCGACGCCGCGGCGACCGAGCTCGAGCAGCCGTGGCACTTGAACCGGTAGGCCTCGAGCTTGCCGGCGACGACCTTGACGCCGACCTCGAGGATGTCGCCGCAGGCCGGGTTCTCGACGCGGGCGAAGCCGGTCGCGTCCGGAAGCTTCCCCGCGCGCCGCGGACGGTCGAAGTGCTCCTTGAACGCTCGAGGAAGCTCGGCCACCGCGGGACTCAGATGCTCACCTGCTTGGCCCAGAGAATGCCCTTCTTGCCCTCGAGCTCCTTGAGGACGCCCTCGGGCACCGGCCCGTCGACGGTGAGGCACGCGAGCGCGGTGCCGCCCGTCTTGTCGCGGCCCATCGAGACGCTGCCGATGTTGACCTTGTTCGCGCCGAGGAGCGTGCCGACCATGCCGAGCATGCCGGGGCGGTCGTCGTTCGCGAAGAAGACGATGTGGCCCTCGGGGATCGTGTCCATCGTGTGCGAGTCGATGTAGACGATCCGGGGCAAGCGCTCGCCGAAGATCGCGCCCGAGACTCGCTTTTGCCCCTTCGAGGTCTCGACCTTGATCGTGAGCAAGTTGATGAAGCCCTCGGTGTCCGACGACGACACTTCCTCGAGCTGAATCCCGTGCTCGCGCGCGAAATGCGGCACGCTCACGTAATTGACGGGGCTCGAGAGATAGTGCCGAAAGAAGCCCTCGAGCGCCGCGAGCATGAGGACCTGCCGCGAGCGCGAGCGCTCGTTGCCGAACGCGGGCCCGGCGTACGTGATCGAGAACTTCTTCAGCTTGCCGTCGAGGAGCTGCGCCTGGAGGCTGCCGATCTTCGCGGCGAGGTTGCGGTAGGGCTCGATCGCCGCCATGGCGGGCGCGTCGAGCGCGGGCGCGTTGACGGCGTTCTTGATCGTGCCCGTCGCCATGAAGTCCATGATGAGCCGCGCGCTCTCGATGCCGACGTTCTCCTGCGCCTCCGTCGTCGAGGCGCCGAGATGTGGCGTGCACACCACGTTGGTCAAAGCGAACAGCGGGCTCGCCGTCGCCGGCTCCTCGAC
>DASRGT010000011.1:0-26328 GCA_035650895.1 Vicinamibacterales bacterium | reverse complement strand
TCGCGGAACGGAAACGGGCGCCGCAGCACGTGGTTGACCGCGCTGAACATCGCCGTGTTCGCGCCGATCCCCAGCGCGAGAATCGCGACCGCTATCGAGGTGTCGCGCGGCGAGCGGCGCAGCAGGCGGATGGCGTGCCGCAGGTCGTGGACGAATGCGGAGATCATCGCGTCAGGACACGCAAGCGACTTGCCGCCCGAGTCAGGCGGATTTTGGCGACACGCATTCTTCGAGGTGCCCGCCGCCGAACAGGCGTGTCCCACTTCCGGGACCGACGGCCGCGCACCCGCGGCTCACCGCGGCGACGCCGTCGATCGCGCCCCGTCGGGTTTCAGATAGCGCGCGAGGAACTCGCTCATGCGGTTGAAGGAGTTGAGATAGCGCGAGTGCAGCAGCGGCTCGTGCGTGTCGTCGGGATAGACGATCAGCTCGAAGGGCACGCCGTGCGCGCGCAACAGCTGCACCAGCCCCGTCATCTGCGAGAACTGCACGTTGCGGTCGTCGTCTCCCTGAATCAGGAGGACGGGCGACTTCCAGCCGTCGATCGCGCCGATCGTCGACGACTTGTACGACGTGTTCTCCGGATCGATCGAGCCGCCCCACAGGTGCACGCCGGCCATGTCGACGCCCACCTTGAAGAGATCCGAGTTGCGCGCGAGCGCCTGCGACGTCAGGACGCCGCCGTACGACAGCCCCCAGATCCCGATGCGGTTCGGGTCGACGTCCGGGCGCGTCTTCAGGTACTCGCCGCCCGCGAGGACGTCCTGGTATTCCGCGTTGCCGCGGCCGCCGGTGTTCGGCGCCGTGCGGAACGACTTGCCGTAGCCGATGCCGCTGCGATAGTTGATTGACATCACGACGTAGCCCTGCGACGCGAGCCACTGATTGACGGCGTACGCGATGTGGTAGAAGTGCATGTAGTGATAGCCGAGCAGCATCTGCCGCACGGGCCCGCCGTGGACGAACACGACCGCCGGCCGTCGTTCGCCGGGACGCAGATCCCGGGGCAGGAACAGCTGGTTGTGGATCTCGAGGCCGTCGGCCGCCTTCGTCGTCACGAGCTGCGGCTCCACCTCCGCCGCCATCGGGAAGCCGTCGAGCGACGGATAGACGTACTTCGGCGCTCCGCCGTCGGCCGCCACGATGCCGACGCCGAACGGCCGCTTCGCATCGCCGCCGAGCTCGGCGACGTAGCGGCCTGACGCGAGCGCCGCCGGGCACGTCTCGATCGTCTCGCCTTTCGTGATCGGTTCGGCCGCGCCGCCCGCGACCGGCACCTTCCAGATGTGCCGCCGCTCGATGTCGCCCGCATTCGTTTCGTAGAACAGCGTGCGGCCGTCGCTGGACAGCGACACCGCCTCGACGGCGCCGTCACCAGGCGTCAGGTCCACGGGCCGATGCGGCGGACTCGAGACGCTCAGCGAGTACCAGTGCTCCCATTCGTGCGGCTCGGCCTGGAAGATCACGTGATCGGCATCGGGCCACGAGAGCCCCGCATTCACGGTGGCGAATTCCTTGTCGTCTTTCTCGTTGTGCCAGAACTCCTTCGCGTCGCCGCTCGTCGCGTCAGCGACCCAGAACGACAGGGTGTAGCCGCCGGCGAACGTCGCGTTGAACAGACCGGGGCGCGTGTCGTCGCCCCGCGTCTCCTGCTGGCCGCGGCCGCGTCCCGCGCCGGGGCGGCCGCTCCCGCGCAGCGTGGCGAGCGGGTCGTACGCCGGGCCGTCCGGGTTGCCGATGCTCCCCGTTCCACGGTGCGCCTGTTGACCGAACGGCGTGCCGGGGCGGCGGATGAATGCGACGCGCGCGCCGTCGGGCGACCACGCGGGGCTCGTGTCGTGGTCGACGCTCGGCGACAGGAACGTCAGCGACTTCGCGCGCACGTCGTAGACGCCGACGAACGAGTGATCGACGCGGTCGCTGACGAACGCGATCCTCGTGCCGTCCGGCGACCACACCGGATCGCGGTTCGTGCCCCACGCCTTGATCAGGGGCTGGGGCGCGGCAGCGGGCGGCTGCGTGATTCGGTACGCGTAGATCTGGCCGTCGCGCGCGAACACCACCGACCGGCCGTCGGGCGACAGCACCGGCGTCGTGACCTCGCCGATCTTCCACGGCGATCCCGCCGCCGCGCCATCGGCGCGGATGCGGACCGCCCACACGGTGCGATCCGCGCCGGCCGGGTTGCTCGTCGGATCGGCGACCCACCCTTCGCGGTTCGGCGGCGTCCCTCGCACGAACGTCACCACGCTGCCGTCGTCGGAGATCGCGACGTCGCTCAGCTCCACGCCGTCGTCGGCGGTGAACTGCGTGAGGCGCACGGGCGCAAACGCCGGCGCGGCGGCCGCGTAGACGTTGCGCAGGCCGTGCTCGTACGCGGTCCACGCGATGCGGTCCACCGTTTTCGCCGACACGATCGCCGTCGGATAGCCTGGCGCCAGGAACGCCGCGATGGTCGGTGAATCCGCCGGAGCGGCCGACAGCAGGGCGCCGGAGGCGATCAGCGACGCGAGCAGCAGCTTCTTCACGACCGGACTCCCGCCTGGACGACCCTGAAATACGCAATCATGTCCATCGATTTCGCCGGCGCCGCGCCAAGCTGACGCAGCAGCGTGGTGATTTGACCGCGGTGATAGCTCGCATGGTTGACGACGTGCTGCACCATCTGGCCGATCGGCGACGCGCCGGTCGTGCCGTTCAGCATCCGGAACTCGATGACGCGATCGACGTCGGCGTCGGTGAGGCCGTCGACGAACGCGCGCATCTTCCGCTCGTGATCCAGCCACGCCGCCTTCAGCGCCGCGAGGTCGGCGAACTGGTCGGACGGCAGCAGTGCCGACGGCGACTCGCCCTGCCACCGCTGGTACCACGCCCATTCGGCCGCGTAGGTGTGCGTCGCGGTGTCGCGGATCGACTTGAAGCTGCTGCCGAGGTCCTGGTTGTACTGCCCGGGCGTCAGCGCCTCGAGCGCCTCGAACAGCCGGTTGCGCGCCCAGTAGTGGTAATCGATCATCGTCTGCAGATCGCGGACGTTCATGGCAGCACTCTCGCGCGAAGGATGCGATCGAGCCGCGGGAACTCGCGATCGAGATACGCGTTCCCGCCGTCGAACAGCGGTTGTTGTTTGCCGGCGCGGATGCCGCCGCCCGACGTCTCGCCGTAGTCGCTGTCGAGCGCGTCGGCGACGTCCATGCCCGAGGCGACCATCCCGAACGGCACGAAGCCCTGCGCGTCCTGATACGAGTTGTCGCGCAGGCTGATGTAGATCTGCGTCGTCCGGCCGTTCGGCACCGCGAACGCAAACGCGACGGCGCCGCGCACGACCGAGTGCCCCGCCGGCGGATCGTCGGGAATCGTCCGCGACCGCCACGCCGACGCCGTCTTCGGATCGCCGCTGATCCCGAACTGCGCCCATTGACCCTTGACGACGCGGAAGAACCGCGTGTCGTCGAAGTAGCCCGAGGCCGCGAGCTCGTGGAACCGATCGGCGCCCTTCGGCGCCCAGTCGCGATGCACCTCGACGACGATCGCGCCCTTCGTCGTGTCGAGTTGAACGCGGAACTCCGGGGGCGCGACCCGGTCGGCCGGGCGCTGGGCGATCGCGGCCCGCCCGCCCAGCAGGCTCGCGCTCCAGAAGAGCGCGACGAGCACTCGCCGCATCCGCACATTCTACGACCGGTCGCGACTGCGGTGGAGCGCCTTCTGCGCGCGGTCCACCTGCTTCCAGCGTCGCTTGTGCTCGGCCGCGGCGGCCGGATCGCGCTTCCGCTCTTCGTATGCCGATTCGCGCAGCAGGCGGCGGTAGCTCTCGAGGCGATCGGCGTCGAGCGCGCCGCGCTCGACCGCCGCGAGGACGGCGCAGCCGGGCTCCGACGCGTGCGAGCAGTCGACGAACCGGCACTGCGTCGCGAGCGCCGCCACGTCGTCGAACGCGGCGTCGACGCTCTCCTCGTCGACCCACAGCTGCAGTTCGCGCATGCCCGGCGTGTCGACGAGACACGCGCCGGACGGCAGCTCCACGAGGTGACGCGCCGTCGTGGTGTGGCGACCCTTGCTGTCGGACTCGCGCACGTCGCCCGTCTTCTGGGCGTCGCGCCCGAGCAGCCGGTTGACGATGGTCGATTTGCCGGCGCCCGACGGCCCGACGAGCGCCACCGTCCTGCCGGCCGCGAGGTACTGCTGCAGCGCGGACAACGCGGGCGCGCCTTCCTCGAGCGCGCTGATCGCGTGCACGTCGACGAACGACAGGCGCTGCCGGATCTCGTCCGCCGCCGCGCCCGGATCGGCGACGAGGTCGGCCTTGTTCAGGAGCACGACCGGCGTCGCGCCCGAATCCCACACCATCGTCACGTAACGCTCGACGCGTCGCGCGTTGCGATCGTTCGTCAGCGAGGCGACGATGAAGACCGTGTCGATGTTGGCGGCGATGATCTGCCGGCCGCCGTCGGGCGCCGCGCGAGCGATCGCGCTGCGGCGTTCGCGCCGCGCGTGGATGACGTGGTCGCGCACGTCGACCCAGTCGCCGACGGCGGGAAAATCCGCCGCCGACTGCGCCTCGTGCCTGAACCTGCCGCTGACTTCGACCCAGCCTGCGCAGCCCGTGACGCGGTACTTGCCGCGCTGCGCCTCGACGACCCGTGATGCGCACGGATCCCACCCCGGACGTTCGTGTGAGGACACGTCGGATCTCCGAAAAATGATGTTGGTGAGGTGAGGCCGGGCGGGCGGGAGAAGAGCGGCGCGGACGACTACGTGCGCGGGCTCACCTTTTCAGCTCCCGGCTCTCCAAACTTCGCACGACGCAGACACGCATAGGCCGTCTCCTGAAGGGCCTGATTCTACCAGACGACGGGGGACCGGCTGGCCGGCCGGCTCACTTCCCCGTCAGCGGCGTCATGCCGGCCGCGAGCGCGCGGTTGAACGCCGGCACCTCCTGATCCATCAGGCGTCGATAGTCCGATTTCGCATTCGTCAGATCTTTTTCGAGTCCTTCCATCACGCCGACCGACGTATCGGTCGGCGGAAAGTCCGCGCCGCCCGCCACGTCGCCGGCGCCCGGGCCGACCTCGCCGTTCAACCAGATCAAATTCATGTAGATGCGGTAGGCCTGCTGGAAGTACTTGTCGTCGCTCGTCATCTGCGCCGGCTCGAGGATCCGCGCTTCGGTGTCGTACAGCTTCCTGTCCATGTCCTCGATCTGGCGGAGCTGCGCGGCCTTGCTGGCGTCGCCGGTGAACGCCTTGCGCATGTCCTCGAGCTGCTTGCGCATGATCTCGATCGAGTTGACCATGTCGGCCGAGGCGCTGATGTCGTCGCGCAGCTTCAGCTGCAGCTTCACGGAGAGATCGAGATCTTTCTCCGACGCCGTCACCTTGGGGTCCTTCACGATCTCGATCGGCTGCGTCTGCGTCTGGCCGTCGACGGTCAGCTTCACCGTGTAGCGCCCCGGCGTCACGAGCGGACCGACTTCCGCCGGCTCCAGCCCCCAGTGCGTCACCGGCCGCGTGTCCTTCCCGCGGAACCGCGGCTCCTCCCAGATGTGCGGGTTCTCGCGCGGCGTGGTCCGCAGCTGGACGAGGTGCGGCGGATCCCAGCGCAGATCCCAGTTGACGCGGTTGAAGCCGGCGCGCGCGTTCTGCGGCTTCAGATCGCGGACGATCGTACCGTCGGCGTCGAGGATCTGCACCTGCACGGTCTTGGGCGCGGCGCCGACGCTGAAGTCGATGATGCCGCGCGCGCGCTCGGACCAGCGATACGCCGGACGCGGCGCGTACAGGTGCAGCGCCGCCGTCGCGGTCGGCCCGCCCTGCTCGAGCGCCGTGATGTCGTCGAGCACGTAGATGCCGCGCCCGTAGGTCGAGACGACGACATCGTGGAAGTGCTTCTGGACCGCGACCCAGCTGACGGGCGCGTGCGGGAGGCCCGCCGCCAGCTCCGTCCAGTGCGCGCCGTCGTCGGTCGAGTAGTAGAAGCCGCGGCCGGTGCCCGCGAAGAGCATCCCCTTCTTGTTCGGATTCTCGGCGACGGCTTTCACGTAGGACAGCGGATGCTTGTCCGGCAGGTCGCCGTTGACGCGCGTCCACGTCGCGCCGAAGTCGGTCGTCTTGAAGATGTACGGCTCGCGGCTGTCCATCAGGTGCGCGTCGACGGCCGCGTACGCGGTGCCGGCGTCGAAATGCGACGGCTCGATCTTCGACACGAGGCCCCAGGTCGGCATCCCCGTGATGTTCCTGGTGACGTCGGTCCAGTTCGCGCCGCCGTCGCGCGAGTTCCAGACCTTCCCGTCGTTCGTGCCGGCCCACACCAGCCCCTTCTGCACCTCCGAGAACGCGATCGCGAAGACGACTTCTCCCGCGAACTGACCCAGATTGTCGCCGACGATGCCGCCCGACGACATGATGAACTTGGGATCCTGCGTCGACAGATCGGGGCTGACGATCGTCCAGCTCTGGCCGCCGTTGGTCGTCTTGAAGATGACGTTGCAGCCGTAGAACACGTTGTTGTGATCGAAGGGGTCGATCGCGAGCGGCGCCGTCCAGTGGCAGCGGTACTTCGCGTCCGACGGCGGCGAGTCGAGCGTGATCATCGCCGGCGCGACCGAGCGCGGCGTCTTCGTCCGGTAGTCGTAGCGCGTCACCTTGTTGCCGTAGCAGGTGGACCAGACGATGTTCGGATCGACGGGATCCGGAATCGTGTGGCCCGATTCGCAGCCGCCGAGGCCGTGGTCCCACTGGTTGCCGAGCCCGTTGTAGCCGGCGCCGGCGCCTTCGGCCGCCCACGCCGGGCCGCGCATCGTGCCGTCGTCCTGCATGTTGGCGTAGACCTCGTACGGCACCTGGTTGTCGAGATACACGTGGTAGATCTGGCCGATCGGGAGCGACACGCGCTGCGTGCTGCGGCCGTGCTGCTGCGTGATCGTCAGGCCGGCGTCGTGCGTCAGCACGAACCGATCGGCGTTCTTCGGATCCCACCAGATGTCGTGGTTGTCGCCGCCCCACTGGCGCTCCTCGAAGTTGAGGCCGCCGTCGGTGGACTGCCAGAACGAGCTGTTCGACACGAGGATTTCGTCTTCGTTGGCCGGCGAGACGGCGAGGCGGATGTAATAGCCGGCGCGGCCGATCAGCCCCCGCTGCCAGTTGACGACGCGCCAGGCGCCGCCGCCGTCGTCGCTGCGCCAGAGCGATCCCTGGTCCGCCGTCTGGATGAGCGCGTAGACGCGGTTCGAGTCGGTGGGCGCGATCGCCACGTCGATCTTGCCGACGGGCGCCTTCGGCAGGCCGGGCGATTCGACGCGCGTCCACGTCGCGCCGGCGTCGTGCGACACGTACACGCCGCTGCCGGGGCCGCCGCTCAGTTCGGCCCACGGATGCATTTCGACCTGCCACATGCCCGCGAACAGCGTCCGCGGGTTCCTGGCATCCATCGAGAGGCCGGAGCAGCCGGTGTTCTCGTCGACGAAGAGCACGCGATCCCAGTGCGCGCCGCCGTCGGTCGTGCGATACACGCCGCGTTCGGGCTGCTTGCCGGTGACGCGGCCGAGCGCGCACGCGAAGACGATGTCGGGGTTGGTCGGATTGACGATGATGCGGCCGATGCGGCCGGTCTCGTCGAGGCCCGCGTGGGTCCAGGTGCGCCCCGCGTCGAGCGATCTGTAGATGCCGTCGCCGATCACGTCGCTGTCGCGGATGGCCCACGCTTCGCCGGTGCCGGCCCAGACGATGCTGGCGTCGGACGGCGCGACCGCGAGCGCGCCGATCGCGGCGACCGGCATCGCGTCGGACACCGGGTTCCAGCGGATGCCGCCGTCGGTCGTTTTCCACACGCCGCCCGACGCGGCGCCCGCGTAGTACGTGAACGGATCGCCGGGCACCCCCGCCACCGAGGCGATCCGGTTTCCGACCGCGGGGCCGACGAAGCGGAACGCCAGGCCGGGCGGCGCGCCGCCGCCGCGGCGCTGCGCCGTCAGCGCGACGGCGAAGACAACCACTGCAAACACGACGACTGCCAGTCTCTTCATACCAGACCTTTTCTCACCGCAGAATGCGCACGCGTCTTCCAATTCGGCCACCGATCGGCCACGGTCAATCTGCGGGCTCGATGTCCTCTGTTCATTCTACCGGCTGGTGTCGGTTCATTCGGTTTGGCACGGGCGTCGTGGTGTCAGGTGTCTGTCGTTGTCGCTCGGCGCGAACGGTGGCGGGTCTGCCTGCGAATTCTGCGTCTCTCGGCGGTTGCTCTCCGCCGGGTGCGTCACCCCGCAAACACGTTCTTGACGACGAACCACACGTTCGCCGGCCGCTCCGCCAGCCGGCGCATGTACCACGGGAACCAGTACTCGCCGTACGCGATCAGCACGCGCAGCGGTCGTCCGCCGCGGACGAGACGCTCCTGCAGCGGCCGCTGGATGCCGTACAGCATCGCGTACTCGTACGCCGTGTTCGGCACCGAGCGCTCGTCGACATGCGACGCGAGCCGGTCGGCGAGCCTTGGATCGTGCGTCGCGATGTGGAGAAAGGCGCCTGCGCGCTGCGCCTCGTCGCTCAGCAGGCGAACGGCCAGCCGGTAGAAGTTCTCGTCGACATCCGCTTTCTTCGGGTACGCGACATCCGCCGGCTCGAGATACGCGCCCTTGACGAGGCGAACCGCCGGCCCGAGCGGCAGCAGCGCCTCGACGTCCTTCGCGGTGCGATACAGGTAGGCTTGCAGCGCGATGCCGATGCGGGGCGACAGCGCGCGCGCGCGGCGGAACAGATCGAGCGTCGGATCGACATAGGGCGAGCTCTCCATGTCGATCCAGACGAAATTGTCGCGTTGCTCCGCGCGCTCGACGAGCCGCTGCAGGTGGCGGAAGCAGAGCTCGGCGTCGAGATCGAGCCCAAGTTGCGTCGGCTTGACCGAGATCTGCGCGCGCAGACCCGCCGGCTGGACGCGATCGAGCACGTCCAGGTAGTGCGCGGCCACGGCGTCGGCCTCCTCGGTCCGCGTCACGTTCTCGCCGAGCTTGGTGAAGATCGTGCCGATGCCACGCTGCTGCTGCTGTGCCGCCGCGGCCATCGCGTCCTCGAGCCGCTCGCCGGGCATGAAGGTGGACACCGAGCGGCGGACGAACGCCGTTTTGGTCGCGCGTTCGCGCAGCCACGCGTTGGTCGACAGCGCCAGCAAAGCGTTACGCGCGATTCCCATCGTGGATAGGCGGGTCTGCCGGCCGGCTGCGCGCCGGCCCTACAGGAGGCCCCGGATCAACCCTCCGTCGACCTGCACGGACGCGCCGGTGATGTACGACGCCGCGTCGGACAACAGGAACGCGCCCATGCGTCCGAACTCGTCGGGCTGGCCGTATCGCCCGAGCGGCACGGCGGCCTGCGCGTGCCGCTGATGCTCTTCGACCGGCACGCCCTCGCGCGCCGCCATCACCTCGTCGAGATGACGCAGGCGATCGGTGGCGATGCGGCCCGGGATGAGCGTGTTCACGCGGATGTTTTTCGGCGCGAGCTCGAGGGACAACGTCTTGGCCAGCGACGTCACGCCGGCGCGCAGCACGTTGGAGAGCGCCAGATGCGGAATCGGCTCCTTCACCGACGAGGAGGTGCCGACGAGGACCGCGCCGCCCCCGCGCGCCGCCATGGAGGGCGCCGCCAGCCGCACGGTGCGCACCACGCTCAGCAAGAGGAGATCGAACGCCTGCTGCCATGCCGCGTCGTCGAATGCCATCGCGGCGCCCGCCGGCGGCCCGCCGGTGTTGCAGAACACTCCGTCCACGCCGCCGAAGGTCCGCTCCGTCGCGGCATACCACGTTTCGATCGCGGCGGCCTGGCTCAGGTCCGCCGCGACCGGCAAGACCTTGGCTCCCGTCTCGCGCACGAGCGTCGCCGCCGCGGCCTGGACCGCGGCCTCGTCGCGCGACGCGATCGCCACCGCCGCGCCTTCGGCGGCGAGCGCGCGCGCCACGGCGTAGCCGAGGCCCTTGCTGGCGCCGCCGACCATGATCACCTTGTCCGTCAGGCCGAGGTCCATTTTCCTCAGCATGGTACACGAATTGAAGAGTCGACCGGCGAATGACGACGCGTGCGACCGCGATCGCCGTGCTGCTGTCGAGCCTGGCGATCTACGTGCTGCGCGAGAGCTCGGCGATCGTCGCGCCGATCTTCGTCAGCCTGCTCGTCGCGTATGCGCTCGAACCGCTCGTCGAGCTGATCATGCGCGCGCACGTGCCGCGTATCGGCGCCGCGCTCCTCACCTACGTGATCCTCGCAATCGTCGTCGGCAGCCTGGCGCGCCGGACCGTGACGGAAGTCGACGCGTTTCTCGAGGACCTGCCGCGCGCGGTGGCCGACGCGGCACGGATGTGGCCGCAGCGCTCCGCCGGCGACCCGTCGGCGCTGACGCGCGTGCAGCGCGCCGCCCGCGAGCTCGATGGCGCGCTCGCCCCGCCGCCGCCCGCCGCCGGCGACGCGACGCGCGTGCAGAGCGTGGCACGACCTTTCGACGTCACCGATCTGATCAAGTCTGCCGGCGCATCGGTCGTCATCACGACCGGCGAAACCGCCGTCGTCGGCGTGCTGTCGTTCCTGATGATCTGCGCGGGGGATCTGTACAAACGCAAGTTCGTGGCGATCGGCGGGCCGACGTTCGAGCGGCGCCGCGTGACCGTCGAGGTCATCCACGCGATCGATCGGCAGATCCAGCGGTATCTGGTCGTGCGCGTGCTGATCAGCGGCATCGTGGCGGCGGCGACGGCGCTCGGCTTGTGGTGGACCGGCCTCTCGCATCCGATTGTCTGGGGCGTCGTGGCCGGCGTCCTGAACGTCCTGCCGTTCATCGGACCGAGCGTCGCGGTCGGCGTCATCACCGCCGCCGCGTTTCTGCAGTTCAAGACGCTGGCGCCGACGCTCGCCGCCGGCGCGGTCGCCACCGTGGTCGCAGCGCTCGAAGGCAATCTGATCACGCCGACGCTGACGAGCCGCGCGGGCGACATCAACACGGTGGCGGTGTTCGTGTCGGTGCTGTTCTGGGGATGGCTGTGGGGGATCGCGGGCCTGCTGCTCGCGATTCCGATCACCGTCGCGATCAAGGCAGCGGCCGACCACATCGAACCGCTGCAGCCGATCGGCGAGCTGCTGGGCCTCTGACGCGGTCCGTGTTCACGTCCGGCGCTCGAGCGTCGATCGATCCCACTTCGCGAGCGTCGCCGCGGCGCCGTACGTGCTGTCCACGAACTGGCGGATCGCCTCGTCCGGCGACGCGGAGGTCCGGACCGCCTCGTACGGCAGCACGAATTCGCCGAGTTCGCCGTGGTAGAACGCGGCATCCGGGCGGACCGGCGCCGCCTTCAACCCCTCGGGTTCGGGCACGGCGTACGCGTAGAACGCCGGTGCGAGCAGCGGCCCGCTGCCCGGCCAGAAGCCGTGGCTGATCACCTCGTGCGAGTAGGCGTCGCGCATGAACGCCGGGCCGTCGCGCGGCGGCGCGGGGCGTCCCGAAAATCGCGTCACGGCGAGGTCGAAGCTGCCCCAGAAGAAATTCAGCGGGCTGCACTTGCCGATGAAGCTGCAGCGCGTCTCCGCGAGCACGCGGCCGACGTTGACGAACACGCGCCAGCAGCGGTGTGCGGCCTCCGCGTCGTAGGCGGCGTGGACGGTATCGGCGTCGAACCGGATCGGAGACGGGACTTCCACCGGCATCGGCCAGATCGTCACCGCCAAACCCATCTGCGCCAGCAGGGCCATCACCAGGCGATAGAACTCGGCCACCGTGCGCGGCGCCAGCGCGAGGGTGCGCTCGTCGCCGTCGGTCGTGCGGATGCGCAACACGTGGTCGATGAAGTCGAACTCGATCGCGAAGGAGCGCGCGCCGTGCGGCAGCATCCGCGTGGCGACGCCGCGCGGCGTCAGGTGCATCGCCACGCCCCATGAATGGTTCAGCGGCGGCGCCTGCGCCAGCGCGACCTTGCCGACGATTTGCAACCACATGTGCAGCGTGGCGTAGGTGTCCTTCCACGCGTCGTACGGCAGCGCAGGCCACTGGTCCATCGGTGGTAGTCTGACACGTCAGGCGGTCGATGCGGCCGCTGTCAGCGCGCGGTTGGACCTATGGCGACATGCGATCACATCGACGGCATCACCGACGTCAAGACGGCCCAGAAGCGGGAGTGCGCGGAATGCGTCAAGATCCACGCGCGCTGGGTGCATTTGCGAACGTGTCAGCGCTGCGGGGTCACGCTGTGCTGCGACTCGTCGCCCAACCAGCACGCGAGCAAGCACGCGCGCGCGTCGCAGCATCCGGTCATCGCGTCGGCCGAGCCGGGGGAGCGGTGGCTCTACTGCTACCCCGACGACGCGTTCGCCGAGTACTGATGTCGATCCGGCGCGGCCCCGTTCGACTATCGAACAACGGTGCCTGGTAAGTACCAGGTACGTGCCAGGTAGGTACCAGGTACGTGCCAGGTACGTACCTGGTACCCCGTCGGGAGGATGTGACATGAGCGGTGTCCGTGTGCTCGTTGGGACCAAAAAAGGCGCGTTTGTCCTGTCCGCTGACGGCAAACGCGAGAACTGGGACGTCTCGGGACCCCACTTTGGAGGCTGGGAGCTGTACCACCTGAAGGGGTCCCCGGCGGACCCGAACCGGATCTATGCCTCGCAGTCGAGCGGCTGGTTCGGTCAGGTGATCCAGCGGTCGAGCGACGGCGGCAAGACCTGGGAAGCCGTCGGCAACAAGTTCGCCTACGACGGCCCGACCGGCACGCACCAGTGGTACGACGGCACGCCGCACCCGTGGGACTTCAAGCGCGTCTGGCACCTGGAACCCTCGCTCACCGACCCCGACACCGTCTACGCCGGCGTCGAAGACGCCGCGATCTTCAAGAGCACCGACGGCGCGCAGACGTGGTCCGAGCTGCCCGGCCTGCGCAACAGCAGCACGGGCTCGAAGTGGCAGCCGGGTGCCGGCGGCCTCTGCCTCCACACGATCCTCCTCGACCCCACCAACCCCGATCGCATCTACATCGCCATCTCCGCCGCCGGCGCCTTCCGCACCGACGACGGCGCGAAGACGTGGAAGCCGATTACGAAGGGGCTGTACTCGAAGTACCTCCCCGAGCCGACCGCCGAGATTGGCCACTGCGTCCATCACATCGCGCACCACCGCGCGCGCCCCGGCGTGCTGTTCATGCAGAAACACTGGGACGTCATGCGCAGCGACGATGCCGGCGACCAGTGGACCAAGATCAGCGGCAACCTGCCGACCGATTTCGGCTTCGTCATCGACGTCCACACCCACGAGCCGGAAACCGTCTACGTCGTCCCGATCAAGAGCGATTCGGAACACTACCCGCCCGACGGCGCGCTGCGCGTGTATCGCAGCAAGAGCGGCGGCCACGAGTGGGAGCCGATGACCAACGGTCTTCCCCAGAGAGACTGCTACGTCAACGTGCTGCGCGATGCGATGGCGGTCGACGCGCTCGACGACTGCGGCATCTACTTCGGCACGACCGGCGGCCAGGTCTACGCGTCGGCTGACGGCGGCGACACGTGGAAGGCGATCGTGCACGACCTGCCGGCCGTCCTGTCGGTCGAAGTGCAAACGCTGACATGATCCGCGTGGAGCTGCCGGCGCACCTGCAGAAGCTGGCGCAGACCGGCCGCGAGGTGGTGGTCGACGTGGAGGGCGTGCCGACGATTCGCCTGGTGCTCGACGCGCTCGAAGACAAATACCCGGTGCTGCGCGGCACGATTCGCGATCACGTGACGCGGCAGCGCCGGGCATTTCTGCGCTTCTTCGCCTGCGAGCTCGATATCTCGCACCAGCCGCCGGAAACGCCGCTCCCCGACGCCGTGGCGCGGGGAGCGGAGCCGTTGATGATCGTCGGCGCGATCGCCGGCGGGTAGGTCCGTCCGCCGGCGACGTCCGACTGTCGACGCGACTTACCCGTTCGCCGGCCTCACCGTCACGAAGACCTGCGCGTCCTGCCGCTGGATCAGCAGGAGCGCCGGCTTGTCGGTGGTCTTCTTCAGCGCCGCCCGCAGGTCGTCCACCGACTTCACGGGCTGGCGGTTGACCGACTTGATGATGTCGCCCTGCTGGATGCCCGCGTCGGCCGCGCGGCCGTTCGGATCCACGTCCTGGACGACCAGACCCTTGTCGCTCGGTTGAACGGCGACGCCGAGCGCGCTCTTGTCGCCGCTGTCGTCGCCGCGGTCGCCGCCGTTGCGGGCCAGCTTGTCGGCGCTCAGCTCGTCGAGCTTCACCGTCATGTGCTTCTCGCTGCCGTCGCGCACGATCGTCAGATCCGCGTTGGAGCCCGGACCCGCCGCCGCGACGCGGTTGCGCAGCATGTTCATGTCATGCACCGGCTGGCCGTCGAACGAGGTGATCACGTCACCCTGCCTGATGCCGGCGCGGTCCGCCGCGCTGCCGCTCGTCACCGAGCTGACGATCACGCCGCCCGGCTGCTTGAGGCCGAGGCTCTGCGCCATGTCGGACGACACGGTCTGCACCGTCACGCCGAGCTGCGCGCGCGTCACCGTGCCCTTCGTCCGCAGCTGCTCCATGACGTTCTTCGCCATGTTGGCCGGAATCGCGAACCCGATCCCGATGTTGCCGTCGTTGCTCGAGAGGATCTGCGAGTTGATGCCGACGAGCTCGCCCTTCGTGTTCACCAGCGCGCCGCCGGAGTTGCCGTGGTTGATCGGCGCGTCGGTCTGCAGGAAGTCTTCGTAGCTGCCGTCGACGCTCGTCGACCGGTTCTTCGCGCTGATGATCCCCATCGTCACCGTCTCGCCGACGCCGAGCGGATTCCCGACGGCGAGGACGACGTCACCGACCTTGACCGAGTCGGAGTTGCCGAGCGCGATCGCCTTGAAGTTGCTCCCGTTCACTTTCAGCAGCGCGAGGTCGCTCGGCTTGTCGGTGCCGATCACCTTCGCGTTGAACGTGCGGCCGTCGGTGAAATCCACCTTGATTTCGTCGGCGCCGTCCACGACGTGGTAGTTCGTCAGCAGGTAGCCGTCGGTCGTGACCATCACGCCCGAGCCGAGCGCGCGCTGCTTGAACGTCCGCGGCTGCATCCCGCGGCGCTGGCCCCGGAAGTTCGGGCCGAAGAACTGCTCGAAGAAGTCGTCGTCGGGCACCTGGAACTGCGTCGGCGACACCTTCGCCTTCCCCTCGGTGCGGATCGTGACGACGGCCGGCGCGACGACGTCCACGACATCGGCGTACGAGTCGCGGCTGCCGGCGACGGCGTGCTGGATCGGAGTGGACACGGTCGCGGCGTGCGCGGCGGGGTGTTCGTCAGCGGCCAGACCGCGCCACGCGGCGCCGCTGATCAGCAGAATCGAAGCGAGCACGGCCAACCCGGCGCGTGCGGCGCGTTTGCTGATGGTGATGGGTCCCTCGGTCATTGCGGTGTGTCTCCTTTGGAATCTCCTATCCCAATTAGACGGCACACCACCTTGCCGGCCGGTTACAGGAACATTACATCGGTGAAAGGTTCAAGGGCAGCGACACGGTGAAGGTCGCCCCATGGCCCACCTCGCTGCTGACGCGGACGCTCCCGCCGTGCGCTTCGACGATCGCCTTGACGAGGCTGAGGCCCAGGCCGAGGCCGCGCTCGGCGCGGCTCGTGTCGCCGCGGAAGAGCCGATCCCAGATCCGCGGCAGTTCGTCCGCGGGGATGCCGGCGCCGGTGTCGCGAACCTCCAGCACGGCGTACTCGCCCTCGCGGCGCACCGCGGCGTCGACACGGCCGCCCGCGGGCGTGTACTTCACCGCGTTGTCGATCAGGTTCGCGGCCACCTGCTCGAGCCGCGTCCGATCGCCGCTCACGACCACTTCGCCGGCGCCAGCCGGGCCGTCGATCGCGGCGACGCTCAGCGCGACGCCCTTCGCCTCGGCGACGTCGCGATACAGATCGATCGCGCGGTCGACGATCGCGCCGAGCGCCACCGTCTCGCGCTGCAGGTGCATCGCGCCGCTCTCCGCTTCGGAAATGTCCATCAGCGTGTTGAGCATCACGAGCACCCGGTCGGATTCCTCGACGCAGTCTGCGAGCGCTTCGCGGTAGCGCTCCACGTCGGGTGTGCCCGCCAGCGCCATCTCCGCCGTGCCGCGCAGCCGCGTCAACGGCGTCCGGAGGTCGTGCGACACGTTGTCGAGGGATCCGCGCATTGCCGCGACCAGACCTTCGATCTTGTCGAGCATCGCGTTGAACAGGACCGTGAGCTCGTCGAGCGCGTCGCCCGCGCCGTCGGCCGGCACGCGCTGGTCGGTGCGCCCGGTCCGGATGATCCGCTGCACCGCGCGCGTCAGCCGTCGGATCGGAGAGGTCGCCGACTGCGTCACCAGCCAGCCGCCGGTCAAGGCGACGAGCACCACCGTCAGGGTGACCAGGCCGAGGGCGGCCCGAAAGCGGGCCAGCAGGTCGTCGCGCGCTTCGGTGCTCTTCCCCACCTGCACGATCGTGCCGTCGGCGAACCGGAGCTGCGCCGTCTCGAGCTTCGACGGATCCCAGCCGTCGGGGCTGCTCAGCACGAGCGCATCCGAACGGCGCGTCACCACGCGGACGAACAAGCGCTCCGGCGCGGTCTGCTGTTCCGCGCGGACCGTGTCGGCCAGCCCCTCGATGCCGCCGCGCGCGTACGCGGTCGTGTACTCGCCGAGCTTCGCCGCGATGATCTCCTGATCGCGCTGCGCCAGCGACGAGGCGGTCAGGTAGTACGTGAGGAGCACGATGGCAATCGATCCGAGGACGAACAGCGTCGCGTACCAGAGGCCGATCCGCAGGCCGAACGGATAGCGGCTATCCGCGGAGGACATAACCCACGCCCCGCACCGTGTGCAGGAGCTTCTTCTCGAACGGCCGGTCGATCTTCTCGCGCAGCCGGCTGACGAGCACGTCGACGATGTTCGTTTGCGGATCGAACGTGTAGTCCCAGACGTGCGACAGGATCATCGTCTTCGAAACGACTTTGCCGGCGTTGCGCATCAGGTACTCGAGCAGCGCGAACTCGCGCGGCCGCAGCTCGATCGTCGCCCCCGCCCGCGTCACCTTGCGCGACAGCAGATCGACGACGAGATCCTCGACGCTCATCGTCGCCGGCTCGACCGCGCGCGAGGCACGCCGCACCAGAGCCTGGACGCGGGCGAGCAGCTCGGAAAACGCGAACGGCTTCGTCAGGTAGTCGTCGCCGCCGGTCTGGAGACCGCGGACCCGGTCGTCGACCGAGCGCCTGGCGCTCAGGATCAGCACGGGCGTGGTGATGCCGCGCGCGCGCACCGCTTCGATCAGCGCGAGGCCGTCGCGCTTCGGCAGCATCACGTCGACGATCGCGACGTCGTACGGCTCGACGCTCGCAAGGTCGAGGCCGGCGTCGCCGTCGCGCGCGTGATCCACGGCAAACCCCGCCTCGCGCAGCCCCCGGGCCACGAACTCGGCGATGGTCGCGTCGTCTTCGACGAGCAGCGCCCGCATGTCTACGGTTTAGCACAAGCGCGCACGCGAGGCACGTGCGGCGCGTCGAGACGGCCGCGTCAGCGGTGCGCTGTGCCCGGCGCCGCGGCGCGGACGTACTGGGGGGGCCATTTGATCTCGCGACCGAGCTCGCGCGCCGCGCGCAGCGGAAAGTACGGGTCCCGCAGCAGCTCGCGCGCAAGCAGCACGAGATCCGCCTGCCCCTGCTCCACGATCGCGTTGGCCTGCGCGGACCCCGTAATCAGGCCGACGGCCCCGGTGGCGATGGCCGCGTCGCGCCTGACGCGCTCCGCGAACGGCACCTGGTATCCCGGCCCGACCGCAATCTGCTGATCCACGACGAGTCCACCGGACGAGCAGTCGATGAGGTCGACTCCGCACGCCTCGAGCCGGCGCGCGAGCTCGACGGTCTGCTC
Source organism: Vicinamibacterales bacterium (assembly GCA_035650895.1). Classification (GTDB taxonomy): domain Bacteria; phylum Acidobacteriota; class Vicinamibacteria; order Vicinamibacterales; family CAVVIG01; genus Gp6-AA45. The sequence continues at coordinate 8,445 of DASRGT010000011.1, read as the reverse complement.
CAGGTCCCAGCCGCCCGCTTTCCAGTCGGTGCACGACAGGCGCACGAAGAGCGGCAGCCGCTCCGGCCAGACCTCGCGCACGGCGCTGGCGACTTCCAGGCAGAACCGCACGCGATTGTCGTACGAGCCGCCGTACTCGTCGGTGCGCGTGTTGACGAGCGGCGACAGGAACTCGTGCAGCAGGTACCCGTGCGCCGCGTGAATTTCGACGACGTCGAAGCCGGCGCGCAGCGCGCGCTGCGCGGCCTGGCGGAATGCGGCGACGAGGGTCGCGATCTCGCGCGCCGTCAGCGCGCACGGCACGGGGAAGTTCGGCGCGAACGCGTCGGCGGTCGGCGCGACCGGCTGCCATCCGCCCTGTTCGCGGCTGAGGGCGCCGCTGCCGCTCCACGGCCGGTGCGTGCTGCCCTTGCGGCCCGCATGCGCGATCTGGATTCCCGCGAGCGAGTGCTGCGCGTGCACGAAGCGGACGATGCGCGCGAGGCCGGCGATGTGCCCCTCGTCGTACACGCCGAGATCCTGCGGGCTGATCCGCCCTTCGGGCGACACGGCGGCGGCCTCGGTCATGACGAGCGCGGCACCGCCGACCGCGCGGCTGCCGAGATGCACGAAGTGCCACTCGTCGGCGAACCCGTCGACGCTGGAGTACTGGCACATCGGCGAGACGACCACGCGGTGCGGAAAGGTGACCGAGCGCAGGGTCAGCGGGTCGAACAGGTGCGGCATCCGCTAACTGTAGTTCAGGACCGCAGGGCCGCCGCCACCGCCGACACCAGCGCATCGACCGAGAACGGCTTCGGCACCACGAGGTCGGTCACCGGCTGCCGCACGACATGCGCCCGGAATCCCGACATGAAGACGACCGCCGTCGCCGGCCGCAGCCGGCGGAATTCCGCGGCCAGGTCGTAACCGCTCATGCCGGGCATCACGACATCGACGATCGCGACCGCGATGTCGGCGTGTGCGGAAACGGCATCGAGGGCGGATTCGCACGTCGCCGCGCACACCACGTCGTATCCCGAGCGCTCGAGGATCGTGCGGCTCAATACCAGCACGCGCGGATCGTCGTCGACCACGAGAACCTTCGGCGGAATGCGATTGCGGACGGTCACGAAGGACCCCACAGCGAACGGTGTGCCAGTTCTCGACGCTCGTGTCATCCGATGGCAGGTCGATTGCTCACTGTGGACGCGCGAGCGTCGCAAAAGGAGGAATCGGAGTGATCAGGTCGCAAGGGGAATCGATTGGACATGTGGGCGCTGCCGGATTTCCGGCACTGCTCCTCGAGCACGCGTCGATTACCCGGCAGGATCTCGCCGTCGCCGAACAGCACGCCGCGCGCGAGCACGTCGATCTCGTCGACTCGGTGGTGGGGCTCGGCGTCGTGCCCGAAGTCCAGGCGTACCAGATCCTCGCGCTCGCGGCGAGCACCGATTTCGTATCCGTGGACGACGAGGAGCCGAGCGAGCTGGCGGTGCGGCTCGTGCCGGAGCGCCTCGCCCGCAAGTACAGCATCCTGCCGCTCCGCGTCGACAACCGCACGCTGATCTACGCGACCGCCCGGCCGTTCGACAGCGAATGCGAGCGCGATGTCGCCTTCGCATCGGGCCGCCACACCGCGGTGTGCGTGGCGGCGCGCTCGATGCTGCTCGAAGCGATCGACCGCGCCTACCCGAAGATGCGCGAGCTGGATCTCCTCGCCGCCCGCATCCGCGCCGAGCGCCCCACCGTCGAGCACGCCGACGCCGACGAAAGCGCGCCGTCGGAGTCGGCCGTCGTCGAGCTGTGCAATCACATCGTCGGCCGCGCGGTCGAAGTGGGCGCGAGCGACATCCACATCGAGAGCGGCCAGGACGGCGTGTCGGTCCGCTATCGCATCTGCGGCGTGCTCGAACCGGTGCTGACGCTGCCCGCCGCCGTGTCGCATCCGGTGCGCAACCGCTACAAGATCATGGGGCGCGCCGACATCGCGGTGCGGAATCGCCCGCAGGACGGCGCGTTCCGCATCAAGGTGAACAACCGGCCGATCGACATCCGGCTGTCGACGCTGCCGACGGTGGACGGCGAGAAGATCGTCCTGCGCGTCATCGACAGCATCAGCCCGCTGCAGGCGATCGACAAGCTCGGATACGACGACGACACGGTCACGCGGCTGAAGCGCGCGCTCGATCGGCCGGACGGTCTGGTGCTCGTGACCGGGCCGACCGGTTCGGGCAAGACGACGGCGCTGTACGCCGCGCTCGCACACCTCCGGACGGGGCGCACCAACATCGTCACCGTGGAAGATCCGGTCGAGCGCACGCTGCCCGGCACGACCCAGATCCCGGTCACCGCGAAGGCCGGCAACACCTTCTCGGCGATCCTCCGCTCGCTGCTCCGCCAGGACCCGAACATCATCATGGTCGGCGAGATCCGCGACGGCGAAGTGGCGCAGATCGTCGGCCAGGCGGCGTACACCGGGCATCTCGTGCTCTCGTCGATGCACACCGCCGACACCGCGAGCGCGATTACGCGCCTCCAGAACCTCGGCCTCGAGCCGTTCAAGATCGCCGAGAGCCGCTCGGCCGTGATGTCGCAGCGGCTCGTGCGGACGCTCTGCCCGCACTGCAAGCGCCTGCACGACGATCTCGAGGCGCGCCGCCGCGGCGCCGAACATCAGATCCGCACCGCGCCGGCGTCGGCGGGCCCCGGCTGCCCGCAGTGCAAGCACACCGGCTACATGGGGCGGATTCCGGTCGCCGAAGTGCTGACGCCGTCCGATGCGCTCCGCGACGCCATCGCACACGGCGCGACCGCACACGAGATCCGCGGCGCGATGCACGCCGCCGGCTATCCGACGATGCGCGAGCAGGCGCTGCGGCTCGTCGAGAAGGGCATCACGTCGATCGAGGAGATCAACCGCGTCCTCGCGGCCGACGCCGCCGGCGCCCACGACCGCACGCGCCCGCGCGTCCTCGTGGCCGACGACGAACCGATCACGCGGATGCTGGTGAAGCTCCTGCTCGAGCGGGAGAAGTTCGAGGTGCTGGAAGCCGACAACGGCGCGCGCGCCGTGGAGACCGCGTCGCGCGAGCGGCCGGACCTCGTGCTGATCGACCTGCACATGCCGGAGATGGACGGCTACGAGGCAATCGCGCACCTGCGCCGCGACTTTTCGTTGAGCACGATGCCGATCCTCGTCATCACCTCCGAGGACGGCCCGGGCGTGGAGCACCGCGTCCTGCAGCTCGGCGCCGACGACTACATCGTCAAGCCCTTCGATCCGGCGGTGCTGCTCTCGCGCGTGCAGGCGGTGTTCCGGCGGCTGAAGGCCGCGGCGGCATAGACGACACGCACGCGATGAAGGCTTCACGACGCGTCACGATCGCGATGGCGGCAGCCGCCGCCCTGACCGCCTCGGCGACCGCCGTCGCGCAGACGCGCGGCGATCTCGCCGGCGCGGCGATCGAAGATCTCATGAACATCGAGATCACGTCGGCGGCGCGCAAGGAGCAGCCCGCGAACGCCGTGCCCGCCGCGGTGTACGTGATCACCAGCGACGCGATCCGCCGGTCGGGCCTGACGACGGTGCCGGAGCTGCTGCGGCTGGCGCCGGGCGTCGACGTCGCGCAGATCAACTCGAACAGCTGGGCGGTGACGATCCGCGGCTTCAACGATCGATGGGCGAACAAGCTGCTCGTCCTGATCGACGGGCGATCGATCTACACGCGCACCTATGCGGGCGTCGACTGGAGCATGCAGGATCTGCCCGTCGACGACATCGATCGGATCGAGGTCATCCGGGGGCCGGCGGCCAGCACGTGGGGCGCAAACGCCGTCAACGGCGTGATCAACGTGATCACCAAGTCCGCGGCCGACACGCAGGGGACGTTCGTCAGCCTCGGCAGCGGGCGAATCGACCAGGGTTCCGCGGCCGCGCGCTACGGCGGTGCAACCGATCACGCGTCGTACCGCGCCTACGCGCAGTGGACCGACGGCAGCGCTTTCGTCGACGCCGGGCATCAGTCGACGGGCGACACCTGGAGCCGGTTCTCGACCGGCTTTCGATCCGACTGGACGCGCGGCGCCGACAGCGTCACGGCCGAAGCGACCCTGGTGGCTGGCCGCGCGTGGCCGTTGTGGACGTCCTACGTCGGACCGACGCCCAGCCTCTCCTCCCCTGCGGCGTCCGCAGAGGCCACGTTCACCAATCCGGTCGGCCTCGCACGCTGGACGCACGCGTCCGCCGGCGGCAGCCGCTTCCAAGTGCAGGTGTCGGGCGAATTCTGGCGGCGCATCGACGGCAACGGCGTCGAACAGCGCGACGGCGTGCTCGACGTCGACAGCCAGTTCCACACCAGCGTCGGCCGCCGGCACGACGTCGTCGTCGGGCTCGGCTACCGGCACGACGAGACGCGCGTCCAGGGCAACCTGAATTTCTCGCTGTCGCCGGCCAGTGCCGACTTCGAGCGCGTCGGCGCCTTCGCGCAGGACGATATCGCGCTCTCGACGCGGCTGCGCGCAACCGTCGGTCTGCGCCTCGACAAGGACGAAGCCGCCGACCTCTCCATGCAGCCGACGACGCGCCTGATCTGGGAGCCGGCGCACGGGCAGCACGTCTGGGGCGCGTGGTCGCACGCGCATCGGCTGCCGTCGGTGACCGACACGTCGATGCGGGTCGACTTCGCCGCGGTGCCGACGCCGGGCGGCCTGCCGATGATCATCGGCCAGGTCGGCAATCCGGACTACCAGACGGAGGAATCGTGGACGACCGAGGGCGGCTACCGCCTCGAGATCTCGCGCGTCGCGTCGGTCGACGTCAACGTGTTTCACAGCAGCTTCGCGAACGTCTCGTCGAGTGAGCCGCGGCCGCCGATCTTCGAGATCGTCCCTGGCCCGCCGCACCTGTTCCTCGCGTCGCAGCTCGAGAATCTTCTCGCCGTCGACACGACGGGCGTCGAGGTGGCCGCGCATCTGCGACTGCTCCCGGCGTGGCGCGTCGACGGATCCTTCACCGGCCTCGCGGTGCGGCCGCATCGCGATCGGGCGAGCCGCGACGAGACGGCCGACGCGTTCGACGGCAATGCGCCGTCGCGCGAGTGGCAGCTGCGCTCGTCGGTCTCGCTCACCAGGCGGGTGTCGGTGGACGCGGCCGTCTTCGGCGTCGGCGCGCTGCGCCAGCTCGGGGTGCCGGCGTACACGCGCGTCGATCTCCGCGGCGCGATCGCGCTGTCGCCTGCCGTCTCCCTCATCTTCACGGGCCAGAACCTGACCGAGGCGGCGCACTACGAGTTCGCGAACGGCGGCACGGGACAGACGGCGACGGCGATCCCGCGCTCGGGCGCCGTGCGCCTGGAATGGAGGCTCAAATGACCTCCCGGCAATTCGTCGCTCTCCTCGCCGTCGTCGGCATGCTCCCGCCGATCGATCTGCGGGCGCAAGGCTCCAGCGATCTGGCGTCGACGTCGATCGAAGACCTCCTGAACATCGAGGTCGTCTCCGCCTCGCACATCCAACAGCGCCGCAGCGACGTGCCGGCCGCCGTGTTCGTCATCACCGCGGACGACATCCGGCGATCGGGCGCCACGCTGGTGCCCGAGCTGCTGCGCGGCGTGCCGGGGATGTTCGTGGCGCGGATCAACGCGACCGGGTGGGCCATCTCGGCGCGGGGCTTCAACGACCTGTGGGCGAACAAGCTTCTCGTGCTGATCGACGGCCGTTCGGTCTACTCGCGGACGTTCTCGGGCGTGGATTGGAGCTCGCTCGATCTGCCGCTCGGCGACATCGAGCGGATCGAGGTGATTCGCGGCCCCGGCGGCAGCGTGTGGGGCGCGAACGCCGTCAACGGAGTGATCAACATCATCACGAAGTCGGCCGCCGACACGCAGGGCGCGGTCGTCGGCGTCGAATCCGGCACCGCCGACCTCGACCGGGTCGGCGTCCGTTACGGCAGCGCGTCGGGTCGCACCGCGTACCGCATCTCCTCGCAGTGGAGCGACGGCGGGTCGCCCGGGACGGCGTCCGGCAATCCGATCGACGAGTCGTGGCAGCGCTGGTCGGCCGGCCTGCGGCTCGACTGGGCGAACGGTGCCGACAAGATCGTGACCGAAGCGTCGGTCGTGGCGGAGCGCGACTGGCCGCTGTGGGCGTCGTTCGCCGGACCGGCGCCGAGCCTCTCGCTCGCGCCGCCGACCTCCGCCGATTCCCTCGTCACGCCGACGGCCATGTTCGGCTGGACGCACGCGCTGGCGAGCGGCGCCTCGTTCGAGACGAAGTTCTTCACCGACCTGCGCCGCCGCCGCATCGGCAACGGCACGTCGCAGGACGAAGGGTTCGGCGAGGCCGAGGCGCAGTTCAACACCAAGATCGGCGGGCGGCACGCGATCGCGGTCGGCGGCGGCTTCCGCCGCAGTCAGGTCAACGTGGGCGGCTCGATCGGGTACAGCCTCACGCCGTCGGACGTCGACTTCGACACCGCCAGCGGCTTCGCGCAGGACGACATCACGCTGGGCCGCGACGTGCGCGTGTCGCTCGGCAGCCGATTCGAACACGACGACAAAGCCGGCAACGCGCTGGATCCGAGCGTGCGCGCCATGTGGGACATCGCGCCGCATCACCGCGCGTGGGCCGCCGTCTCGCACGCGGATCGCACACCCTCCGCGACCGACCTGTTCGTCCGCTACAACTTCGCGACCGCGCCCGGCCCGGGCGGGCTGCCGGTGCTCGTCGGGTATCGCGGCAATTCCGATTTCCACGACGAAGAGGTCACCAACATCGAGGCCGGCTACCGGCTGGAGCGGCGGACGGCCTCCATCGACATCAACGCATATCGCGCGGCGTTCACCAACCTGTCCACCACCGAGCCGATGGCGCCGTCGCTCGAGCCGACGCCCGCGCCGCTGCACCTGTTCGCGGGGTACGAGCTGCGGAATCTCCAGACCGCGACGGCGACCGGGGTGGAGTTCGCCGCCCATTGGGTGCCGGTCGCGAACTGGCGCGTCGACGCGTCGTATACCGGCTTCCGGTTCACGCCGCGCGTCGATCCCGCGTCGCGCGACGCGATCGCCGCGTCGTTCGACGGCAACGCCCCGGCGCGGCAGTGGCAGGTTCGGTCGTCGGGCTCGATCGGCCCGATCGACGTCGACGGCAGCGTCTACGGCGCGTCGCGTCTCGAGCAGATGCAGGTCCCCGGCTACACGCGCGTCGACGCCCGGGTCGCGGTCGCCGTGTCGCCGCGCCTGACGATCGCCGCGACCGGACGGAACCTGCTCGATTCCTCGCACCAGGAATTCGCGGAGAACCCGTACGTCGTCGCGTCGACAGACGTCCGCCGTTCCATCGGCGTGCATCTGGAATGGCGGATCAAGTGAGACGGATCGGGCCGCTCCTCGTCGCCATCGGCGTCGCCATCGCCGGCGCGGCCGCGCCGCTCGGCGCCGTCGGCGGCGAGCAGGCGTCGGACGTCGACGTCAAGGCGGCGTTTCTCTTCAACTTCGCCAAGTTCACCAACTGGCCGGATCTCGCGGGTGCCGCGCCGATCCAGCTGTGCGTGGTCGGCGACGAACCGATCGGATCCGCGCTCGCGCAGCTGACGCGCGGGCAGACGATCGATCAGCACCCGGTGGTCGTCCGCACCGGCGACGTCGCGTCGCCGGTGCCGTGCCACCTGCTCTTCCTGTCCAGCCGCGTGCACGACGTCGCGGCGGTCATCGATCTCCGCCGCGCGCTTCCGATTCTGACCGTCGGCGACGGCGACCGCTTCACCGCGGCGGGCGGCATGATCCAGCTCTTCGTCGAGAGCAGCCGCATGCGGTTCGCGATCAACGTCGACGCGGTCCAGCGCGCGCACCTGAAGATCAGCTCGCGCGTGCTCGGCCTCGCGAAGATTGTGAAGGACGATCATGCGCAGTAGCCTGCAGCGCTGGTTCCGCAAGCAGTCGATCACGCGCAAGGTCGCCGCGGCGGTGCTGGTGACCAGCGGCATCGCGCTCGGCATCACGGCCACCGCCCTCGCCGTCTACGACTACCGCACGGCGCGCGCCCGCCTGGTCGACGAAGTGACGATGCTCGCCGACGTGATCGGCGCCGACAGCACGGCGGCGATCGAGTTCGGCGACGAACGCGCGGCCGAGGAGATGGCGCGCGCGGCGTCGCGTCTGCGCGACATCCGCTCGCTGCGCGTCTTCACCAGCACGCGGCGGGTGCTCGCGGCCTACCAGCGCGCCGGCGAGACTACGCCGTTCGCCGTCGACGCGGCGCTGCTCGGCACACCCGTGCCGACCGCGCGCTTCAGCGGCGGGCGCCTGCAGGTGACGCGGCCCGTGTTCCTCGCCACCGAGTTCATCGGCACCATCGTCGTCGAGTGCGACACCACCGAGATCCGGAGCCGGCTGCGCAACTTCTCGTTCATCGTCGCCGGCGTGCTGCTCGCCGCGTTCTGGATTGCGTTCGCGCTCTCGACGGTCC